>CAZVWS010000006.1:0-62662 GCA_964631255.1 uncultured Dysgonomonadaceae bacterium
TCAATTCCTGCAGTGATTGAAATCTCCTTCTTCAATTCAGTTGCCGAGGCTTTGTCTTTCCCTGAAAAAAGTTGACTCCTAAAAAGAGTCAAAATGAAAACAGAAAAGTATGAATTTAGAGGGATTGGAAGTCCTCGTAGAGATTTTCCAACGGATGGAAGTCTAAAAAAGCAGTATTTATCCAAGGTGCTACATCTTTACTTCGAAGAAGGTCTGGGTTATCGTTCGATCAGTGAAATTTTACCGGTTTCATTTGCATCTGTTGGTTATTGGATTCGTAACTTTGTCAAAGAATACACAACTAAGGCAGAAATTATGGAAGCCATCTCAAATCTTGACAAATCCTCAGGGAAAAGTTCTAAGAAGGCAAAGGATAATATCAATGTAGCTTCATCAAAAGAAACTGACTCTTTGGAGACGGAACTGGCACATCTCAGGGAAGAGTTAAAGTATCAGCGTCTGAGGGCTGATGCGTATGATGAGATGATAAACGTTGCAGAAGCACAATTTAACATCAAAATAAGAAAAAAAGTTGGCGCCAAACAATAACGAACCTGCATACACAAGACAAGCGACAATATCCCATAGCTGCCTTGTGTAGATTGTTTGGCGTTACCAAGCAGGCATATTTCAAAGATATTGAACAGAACAGACTTAGCAAACTCACTCAAGAAGCGTTTGCCGTGGAGTTTATCCATTCTATCAGAAAAATAGATCCGGGCATCGGAGGCATGAAACTGTGGTACATGTATCGTAAAGAGTTCAAAGGAAATGCCCCTTTGGGGCGTGACCGTTTCGAGACGGTTGTCGATAAATACGGGCTTAAAGTGCGTCAGAAAATCAGAAAGCCTCGCACTACAGACTCTCGTCACGGATTACCGTTATATCCGAATCTGGTCAAGGCCTTCATCCCTGAAGGTCCGAATCAGTTATGGGTAAGTGACATTACTTATATTCCGATTTGGATAGATGATGGCGAGTGTAAGTTCTGTTATCTTTCTCTTATAATGGATGCTTACTCCGAAGAAATTATGGGATATCAAGTCGGAGCCACTTTGGAAGCTTTCTATTGCATCATGTCCCTCCGCAAGGCTTTGAGGAAGTGTGATGAAAGGCTGGCTGATTTGACAGCCCTAATACACCATTCCGATCGAGGTATTCAATATGCCAGCTCAAGATATGTGGATATCCTTAAGGAACGCTCCATAAGGATTAGCATGACGGAAATCGGGAATCCGAAGGAGAATCCTCAAGCTGAACGAATTAATAACACGTTTAAGAATGAATTATTTTATAATCGCCACTTCTGCTCTCTTGCCGAAGTAAGAGCCGGTGTAGATATGGCTGTAGAGTTCTACAACAGAAGTCGCCCACATATGAGTATAGATATGATGACGCCAAATGAAGCATCTTTGTGTCAAGGAAAACTAAAGAAAAGGTGGCACAGTTATCGGGAGGCAGCTATAAATAAATTATCTGATACGGGAGATAATCCCTGAATAAAGTATACCTTTATCCCTGCCTGTGGTCGCCATTGAGCTACGCTCTTCTGTCAACCACAGGCAGGGATAAGACAAACAAAGTCAACTTAAAAAAGGAATAATAATTAACTGAGTCAACTTTACATAGGGATTGTAAAATCAACAGTCAACTAAAATCAGGATAATACATTTCACGCACCCCCCAGTGCACGGTGCAAGCCCCCTTTATATAGGGGCTTGCACCGTGCACTGGAAGGTGTAGCAGAAAAAATTCTAAATATTTAGTATGTAATTCTTTGGGGCTTCGTCCTTTTTTATATACCTTTGTACCCACCAAAAGAGAGCAATTGTGCTTTCAATAGGCTGTCAGAACAGTAGTCATAACGCAATCAAATTACTGCTACAAAAATGCTACAGAACTGATTTGTCAAAGTTGGTAGGGTATTGAAATACAACGAAATAAGAGGTGGTTGTTCACAAACCTCTCTCTCCGCAATAAGGGGTGTAAATCAAGCAATTGCGAGATTTGCACCCATTTTTTTTGTTTCCTTACACACCAATTATTTGAATCATCTTTCTCTTCATTAAAAAATTTGCCCTACATATCTTTCTTTTTTCCAAAGTTAAATTCGTATTTTTGCCATCCCAATCCGCAATAAAAATATCTATTATGCAAAAAAACTTTTTTCTTATTCTGTTGCTCGCTATTTCAAGCGCGCTATCCGCTCAACAAAACAAACAATTCACGCTGGATGAACTGATTCCGGGCGGAAAAGATTTTTATTCCTACTATCCGCGTATACCAATACAATATCAGTGGTTTGGAGATAAATTAATCGGCATCAGAAACGGCACAGTCTTCGAAATAGAAAACTTCAAACAGCCCGATGAAGAAAAAACATTGTTCACTTTCAGCGAATTGCTCGAAAACGACAACCGGATGTTTCATGTTTCGTTCCCCCGAAAAGGATCAGCTGTGCAGCTTTTCACTCAAAAAGGGCTGGGCATTTACAATATCGCAACCAAACAACACGAAGCATTTTTTGCCTATCCCGACGGCGGCGCCAACTACGAGCTATCGCCCCGACAAGATTATTTGGCTTACACGAAAGGCAACAACCTATACATCTCGGATAAACAGGGAAATGAAACGCCCATTTCTTCCGAAGAAAACAAAGGCATTGTCTACGGACAGGCTGTTCATCGAAACGAATTCGGTATCAACGGCGGCATATTTTGGTCGCCTGACGGCGAAAAATTAGCGTTCTACCGAATGGACGAAACTATGGTAACCGATTATCCCATTGTGGATATTTCTGCCCGCACAGCACAACTCAACGCAATTAAATACCCCATGGCGGGCGAACGAAGCCACGAAGTAACCATCGGTATTTACGATACAAAAACAGGGAAAACAGGTTATTTAAAAACCGGCGAACCCAAAGATAAATTTCTGACAAACGTGGCGTGGAGCCCTGACGGAAAATCTATTTATGTTGCCGAACTTAATCGGGAACAAAACCACATGAATCTCAACCGCTATGATGCCGCCACGGGCGAGTTGGACAAAACCCTTTTCGAAGAAACACATTCCAAATACATAGAGCCGCAGCATTCGGTGCTATTTGTAAAAGACAAGCCGCAACAGTTTGTTTGGCAAAGCAATCGCGATGGATACAATCACCTGTATCTTTATGACACATCGGGAAAATTACTCAAACAACTGACCAAAGGTGCATGGGAAATAACCGAGGTCATAGGTTTTGACGAAAAAGGAGAGAATCTATTTTATGTTTCCACTCAGCCCACACCGGTTGACAGACATATTTACTCCGTGAATATGAAGAGCGGTAAAGCGACACGACACACTAACGCTCCGGGTATGCACGCTGCAACGCTAAGCACATCGGGGCTTTACCTTATCGATCGATACTCGGCACACAACAACCCGGGAAAAGCAGAACTCATCGATACCCGCAAGCAGAAAACGCATTTGTTCGCGGAGGCGCAAAACCCGTTTGCCGATATCGATATACCCTCTGTGGAATTGGGAACCATCAAAGCTGCCGACGGCACAACCGATTTGTATTATCGGATGATAAAGCCCGCCCATTTCGATGCATCCAAGAAACACCCCGTGGCGGTGTATGTCTATGGCGGCCCGCACTCGCAAATGGTGCAAAACCGTTGGCGATACGGCTCCGGCGGATGGGAAATGTATATGGCGCAAAAAGGATACGTGGTTTTCGTGCTGGATAACCGGGGAACATCTTATCGGGGACGTGATTTCGAAAACGTAACGCACCGCCAACTGGGAATGGAAGAGATAAAAGACCAAATGCGTGGTGTGGAGTTCCTGCAATCGCTCCCATACGTAGATGCCGACCGAATGGGCATTCACGGATGGAGTTTTGGTGGATTTCTAACGATAAACATGCTGCTGAGCCATCCCGACGTGTTTAAGGTGGGCGTTGCCGGCGGTCCGGTTATCGATTGGAAATATTACGAAGTGATGTACGGCGAGCGATATATGGACACCCCGCAAGAAAACCCCGACGGATACAAAAATGCCAGTCTGCTCCACAAAGCCGATAGGCTAAAATCGCGTCTGCTCCTCATTCACGGCGACGAAGACCCGGTGGTGGTCATGCAGCACAGTTTACAATTCCTGAAAACGTGTATTGGTGTTGGCTCGCACCCCGATTTCTTTGTCTATCCGGGACACGAGCATAATATGATGGGTCCCGACAGGGTGCATCTGCACGAACATATAACGAGGTATTTTGAGGATTTCAATAAATAGACTATAAGAACCAAGAATAAAGAGCCGAGACAATAATAACTAAATTTAAAAAGTCAATTTTAGAGGATTGAAGGTAAATCGTAAATTCTCCGTATCTTTGCAAACGAATATGCAATACGACCTATTTTCATCCGATAAATTTTCGTTTTTCAGCCTTAGCAGCGGCAGTTGTGGCAATTGCTACTATTTGGGCAACATCCATTACGGCATGCTTATCGATGCCGGACTGGGGCCGCGTGTGATTAAAAAACGCCTGGCCGAACACGGTATCGATTTCTCCACCATCCACGCTCTGCTTATCACGCACGACCACTACGACCACATAAAATCCGCTGCCTATTTAGCCGAAAAGATGAATATTCCGGTTTATGCCACCGCAGAAGTGCATCGCGGCATTCGCAAATGTCCGCTCATAAAAAACAGCATCGTGGGAGCAGCCAAACAGGTTGTTGAGAAGAGAAAATCGTTCCAAATAAAAGATTTCAGAATTACGCCTTTCGACGTACCACACGACAGCAACGACAACGCGGGCTATTTTTTCGAGTTCGGAAATCACAAAATGACTCTGGCAACCGATGTAGGAGCCATTACCGACGAATTGGCGTATTACATCGGTAAAGCCCATCACTTGGTTATCGAGAGTAACTATGACGAGGATTTACTAAAAAACGGCAGCTATCCCTATCAATTGAAACAGCGTATCAGCAATGGGACAGGACATTTGAGCAACCGACAAATTGCCGAATTTCTGGCAAACAATTGTACTCCACATTTACGCAATATCTGGCTCTGCCACCTGAGCGGCGACAACAACCACCCCGAATTGGCATACAAAACAATGGAAGATGAACTCCGTAGAAAAGGGATAGAAGTTGGTGTAGAAGTAAATCTGGAAGTTTTCCGCCGAAATGTGTTATCATCAAAAATCGAGTTTTAAACTTATGGCACTTGCTCCTGTCCTACTTTTCACGTATAACCGTCCGCTTCATACGCAACAAACGCTAAAGGCTCTGCGCAATAACGCATTATGTGCCGAAAGCGAATTGTTCGTTTTTTCTGACGGATACAAAGACGATGCAGACAAGCAGGCGGTGATGGAGGTACGACAACTGATTGCCTCGTTGGATGGATTCAAAAAAATTCATCTTGTTGAAAACAAACAAAATCTTGGGTTGGCAAAAAATATTATTGATGGCGTAACACGTGTGATGGAGCAATTCGGCAAAGTGATTGTGCTGGAAGATGATTTAATTACATCGCCCTATTTTCTGACGTTTATGAACGATGCGCTGAACAAGTTTGAAAACGAAGAGAAAATTGGACACATCCACGCTTTCTGCTATCCCAATCTAAATTTGCCCGATACTTTTTTAATAAAATGGACCGGCAGTTGGGGCTGGGCAACTTGGCAACGGGCATGGAAACATTTCAATCCCGATGGCAAAGCCCTCCTTCGGGAGTTAGAAAGCCGAAAACTAACTAAAACATTCGATTTCAACAATAGCTATCCATATACACGAATGCTATACCGACAAACGGTTGGCATCAACAATTCGTGGGCAATCAGATGGAACGCGTCGCTTTTTCTGCAAAATATATTATCGGTAAATGCCGGCAAATCGTTGGTACAAAACATCGGATTCGATGGAAGCGGCACGCATAGCGGTTCGCAAGAGATTTATACGACACCGCTTTATGAAAAAAAACCGGAGATAAACATCCCGCAAATTACCGAAAATAAAAAAGCACGCGAAGCATACCAAAAATACTACATCCAAACCAATGGATTTTGGGCAAAGTTAAAAAGAAGGATAAAACGAATAATTAACCCAGTATCACTATGAAAGTTCTCATCATAAGCACATCCGACATACACGGCGGAGCAGCCATTGCCGCTTTCCGATTGATGAATGCGTTGCAAACAAACGGTGTGAATGCCCAAATGTTGGTCAAAGACAAGCGGACGAATAACGATGACGTGATTTCATCGGGCGGAAAGACAAAAAACAAATGGAATTTCTATTGGGAACGCGGACAAATTTTTCTGCAAAACCGATTGTCGCGCGAAAATCTGTTCGACGTATCCATCGCCAATATCGGTATTTCAGTAACAGAACTCCCCCAATTTAAACAAGCCGATATTATCCACCTGCACTGGATTAACCAGGGTATGCTGTCTATCGACGAGATAGAAAAAATTCTTGCCTCCGGCAAAAAAGTGGTGTGGACTATGCACGACATGTGGGCGTTTACCGGAATTTGCCACCACGCCGGCGTGTGCAAAAACTACGAAAAAGCGTGTGGTTCGTGTCCGTATCTTATCTCGGCGTCGGCAAACGATTTGTCGAACCAACTGTTCCTCAAAAAACAAGCCGCTTACGCCAAAGGAAAAATCACTTTTGTTGCTTGCAGCAATTGGCTCAAAGAGTTGGCAGAAAAAAGTCCGCTAATCGAGCAACACAATGTTGTTTCCATCCCGAATCCCATCGATACAACGCAATTTTATCCGCGAGACAAAAACCAGGTACGCAAAAAGCTAAACCTGCCTGCCGATAAAAAAATAGTGCTTTTCGCAGCCGTAAAAGCTTCTGACCCACGCAAAGGAATGAGTTATCTGATAGAAGCAAGCCGGTTGATGGCGCAGCATCCCAACGATATTTTGTTTCTCATTGCGGGAAACCACGGCGAAGAAATCGAAAAACAGCTCGCGCTTCCCGCCCGAAGTCTCGGGTACGTCCCCTCCGACGAAATGGTAGATATTTACAACGCTTCCGACCTGTTTGTAACGCCATCGTTGCAAGAAAATCTGCCCAATACCATCATGGAAGCAATGGCATGCGGCACACCTTGCGTGGGATTTAACGTGGGCGGAATTCCCGAAATGATTGCACACGGCAAAAACGGTTACGTGGCGACGTACAAGGACGATGCCGATTTGGCAAAAGGCATGTTGTGGACTTTGTACAAAGCCGATGCCGAGACGTTATCGGCAAACGCACGCGAGAAGGTGCTGACGGAATATGCACAAAATGCCATCGCCGAACAATACAAAAAATTATATGCAGGAGAATAACAGAATAACCAACGAGGCGCACTGGAACGAATATTGGAAAAATTATCGCATCGATAAAGTTCCGCGCGATGTAGTTTTCGAAAAATACATGATGAAACTTACGCATGGCAGCAGTTTTATCGAAATTGGCGGATTCCCCGGTATTTTTGCCGCTTATTTTTACAAACACGGCATTCGCGATGTGTCCATTCTCGATTTTCATTTGAACGAGGATATTGTCCGACAATTGGAGCAGCAGAACGCCTTGCCGCAAAATACCATTCATTGCATTCGCACCGATTTTTTCAATTTCAAGACCGAAAGAACCTACGATATTGTGTTTTCATCGGGATTTGCAGAACATTTTCAAGACACCGCCGATGTTATTCGTCGCCACGTGAATTTGATGTCAGAAAAAGGGCAACTTCTTATTTTGATTCCCAACTTCTTGGGATTAAATGGAAAAATCCAAGCCCGATTCGACCCGGATAATTTGGCGGCGCACAATTTACAATCGATGGACACCAAATACTTGCGAGGTCTGATGCAAAATTTCGGATTTAGCGAATGTTCGGTGGAATATATCGGCAAACCGATGCTTTGGCTGGAGCCCAAACCCGAAAACAAAAAACACCTGCGCAAAGTAAAAATTACGAGTTATCTCCTAAAATTGTTCCCGATTAAAGGACGATTGTTGTCGCCCTTTATCGCCATTTACGCGAAAAAATGAAGAAATTATCCGTCATAACCGTTACATACAACGCACAACAAACGCTGGAACGAACGCTGAAAAGTGTTCGCGAACAGACTTATCCACATATAGAACACGTGATTGTGGACGGAAAATCGAAAGACGAAACCGTGCATTTGATTCGCCAATTCGATAACGAAAAAATGACGTGGATAAGCGAGCCGGACAAAGGGCTGTACGATGCCATGAACAAAGCCGCAACAATGGCTTCGGGCAATTATTTGTGTTTCTTGAATGCAGGCGACGAGTTTTTTGCAGAGGATACAGTTGGAAAAATGTTTGCATCTGTGCCTGAATCGGAACAGCCCGATATTTTGTATGGCGAAACAGCCATAGTGGACGACAACGGAAATTTCCTGCAGATGCGTCGTTTGCGTGCACCTGAATCGCTATCGTGGAAGAGTTTTAAACAGGGAATGTTGGTTTGCCACCAGGCATTTATCGTGAAACGCTCTCTTTTTGAACCGTACGATTTGCAATACCGCTTTTCATCCGATTTCGATTGGGCAATCCGGATGATGAAAAAATCAAAATCGATTCACAACACGCATCTCACGCTCATCAATTATCTGAACGAAGGTATGACAACTGCTAACCGAAAAGCATCGCTAAAAGAGCGTTACCGGATAATGGCAAAATATTACGGGCAGGGTTCCACTTTTTTACACCATATTTGGTTCGCAGTGCGGGCTGTGATAAAACCGGAAAAATAAAAAACAACAATGACAAACAGAAGAAAACTTCACGTTGAAGAACTCAACCGCATCAGCATAGAAGAATTTCAGTCGGCAGAAAAAATTCCGTTGGTAGTTATTTTAGACAATGTGCGCAGCCAAAACAATATCGGTTCGGTTTTTCGCACCGGCGATGCCTTTCGTATGCAAGAAATTATTTTGTGCGGAATTACTGCCACACCGCCCAATGCCGAAATCCACAAAACCGCTTTGGGTGCGGAAGATTCGGTAAAATGGCGATATTTTGAAGATACGCTTTCTGCCCTTCACGAACTGAAAGCCGAAGGCTACATCGTTTTCTCTATCGAACAAGCCGAGAACAGTATTTCGTTAGAAACAATGCAACTCGATAAGAACCAAAAATATGCAATCGTTTTAGGACACGAAGTGCACGGCGTGCAACAAACGGTAATTGACGAATCGCACGACTGCATCGAAATTCCGCAATATGGCACCAAACACTCGCTCAACGTATCGGTTACGGCAGGAATTGTGATTTGGGATTTTTTTAAACAATTGCAGTGAGCCAAATCCATCGAAATAAAAAAGGAATTTGCCAAATGGTACATAATATCCACAACTTTCGGCTTAATTGCAGAAAAATGAAAATCTTATCTGTAGATTAACGGAATTCTCAACTTTTTTTTGTTAATTTGCATATAATTCAACTATTAGCTCAATCCACTTAAAACTCTATAAATTATTATGATTTCCAAACTATCTGAACTTACAGAAAAAGCAAAAAACAAATCAAGAAGAAAAATTGCTGTTGCCGCAGCAGAGGACGAACCGGTTTTATTGGCTCTGAAATCGGCTGTAGAACAAGGAATTGTAACTCCAATTCTGGTTGGTAATAAATCTGAAATAGAACGAATAGCAAAATCTATCGATTTCGATTTGACCGGTATAGAAATTATCCACAACGAAAAAAGCCCGGCTGTTTCTGCACAATTGGCAGTAGCAGAGGTAAAAAAAGGGAATGCCAATGCCTTGATGAAAGGCTTTGTAAGCACCGGCACCTTGCTCAAGGCTGTACTCGACAAAGAAAACGGTTTGCGCAAAGGCAACGTGTTGAGCCACGTGGCATTTTTCGAATCGCCTTACTACCACAAATTGCTTTGTGTAACAGATGTTGCCATGAACATCGCTCCCGATTTTGATACCAAAGTTGCCATATTGAACAACGCCGTAGAGGCTTGCCATAAAATTGGAATCGAAACGCCCAAAGTAGCAGTAATCACCGCCGTAGAAACCGTGAACCCGAAAATGGAAGCAACCATACACGCTGCCATGCTCAAAACCATGAGCGACCGCAAACAAATTACCGGTTGCATCATAGACGGACCGCTGGCTATTGACAACGCTGTAGATAAACACGCTGCAGAGCACAAGGGCATTGTGAGTGAAGTTGCCGGCGATTGCGACGTAATTCTCGTGCCGGATATCGAAGCCGGAAACATGTTTTATAAAGCACTCAACTTTTTGGGCGGAGCAACTGCTGCTGCAGTCATTATGGGCGCAGCTGTACCCATTGTACTCACTTCTCGGTCCGATACAGAAAAGAGCAAAATGCTTTCCGTTGCCTTAGCTGCTGCAATGGACTAAAAAAACAGAACCAAATTAATAAACATAATTTAGAATAAAAAAGAATATAATGGATACACAAATAAGAATATTGGCCATTAATCCGGGGTCAACATCCACAAAAATAGCCGTTTATCAGAACGGGAACATCGTTTTTCTGAAAACTATTCGCCACTCGGTAGAAGAGTTGAAACAGTTTGAAAAAATAACCGATCAGTACGAATATCGTAAAAATATTATCTATAAAGAGCTAAAAAATGCCGAGATAAAAATTGATATGATTCGCGCGGTAATCGGTCGCGGTGGTTTGGTAAAACCAATTCCTTCGGGCGTGTACAGAGTAAACGACAAGATGAAAGATGATTTGAGAAACTGCCTGATGGGGGCACATGCCAGCAACTTGGGCGGACTTATTGCCGATGATATAGCCAAAGCATTGCCCGATGCACAAGCATTTATTGCCGACCCGGTTGTGGTTGATGAACTACAGCCCTTGGCAAGATACTCGGGACACCCTGCTTTTGAACGAGTTTCTGTTTTTCACGCGCTCAACCAAAAAGCCATTGCCCGCACGCACGCCAAATCTGTGATGAGAAAATACGAAGATATGAACCTCATCGTGGCACACTTGGGTGGTGGAATCACCGTTGGTGCACACAAGAATGGACGTGTTATCGATGTAAATCAAGGTTTGGATGGCGATGGTCCGTTCTCGCCCGAACGTTCGGGAACTTTGCCCGTTGGCGCTCTTGTAGATATGGCATTTAGCGGAAAATACACGCAAGCCGAGATGCGCTCTATGATTGTAGGAAAAGGCGGAATGAGTGCCTACACCGGTTCTAACGATGCTTATCAAATTGAGCAAAAAGCGTTGGCAGGCGATGCCAAATGTTTGGAAGTTTTAGAAGCGATGGCTTATCAAGTAGCAAAAGAGATTGGCGCCATGTCCACCGTTTTAAATGGAGAAGTTGATGCCATTTTGATTACCGGCGGAATGGCAAATGGAAAATGGTTCTGCAACCTTATCATAGACCGAGTATATAAAATTGCGCCGGTTCATGTGTATCCGGGCGAAGACGAAATGCGTGCTTTAGCCGAAAACGCGGCTTTGGTATTGAGCGGCGAAATTGAAGCAAAAGAATACGAGTAAGTTACTGACGGTTAGCGGTTAGCTTTTAACCATTGACGGTTGGCTGATTCCGTCTTGTCATTCTGAACGTAGTGAAGAATCTATTTATCAAGAAAGAATAGAAGTTTCACTACGTTTTTCATTTGCATTCAAACTGCTCCAATCGCATCTCTTTGCCATCCCACACGGCATAAGAAAAATAGTTGATCCAATCGCCCAAAATCAGAAGTCGCGATTGTTTATTAAGTGCAAAATCCAGTAAAATATGCCGATGTCCGAAAACAAAAAAATCTATATCGGGCGTTTTCGTCAATTGTTGTTTAGCAAAGCGGATGAGGTATTCATTTTCTTCTCCTAAAAAATCTTGCATACCACCCGTTTCTCGGCTTTTGTTGGACCATTTGTGGGCAAGACTGATTGTCCAACGGGGATGAATGGCGGCAAAGCAAAAACGCAGAAATTTGCTGTGGAAAACCCGGCGAAGAAAACGAAACGAAGCCGATTCGTCGCCCAACCCGTCGCCGTGTGCGATGAAAAACTTTTTGCCATAACAATCGGAAACAAGCGGACGGCGATGAACGGTTAATCCGCACTCGTTTTGCAGATAGTCGGTGAGCCAAATATCGTGATTGCCGATAAAAAAATGAACCCGAATGCCCGAATCGGTTATCTCGGACAATTTGCCCAACAACCGGGTAAATCCTCTGGGCACAACGGTTTTGTACTCGAACCAATAATCAAATATATCACCCAATAAATAAATCTCTTCCGCATCGTTTTTGGCAAAATCGAGCCAACGACACAATTTTCGTTCCGTCTCTTTGGAGTCGCCATGCGTTCGCGAACCCAAGTGCACATCAGAAAGGAAGTATATTTTTTTATTCACCATTACAACATTCCCAATTCGAGCAACGCCTCTTCGCTCATCATCGATCTGTCCCACGGTGGGTCGAACGTGAGGTTTATCTCCATACTTTTCACCTCTTTTATCGATTCTACTTTCATCTGCACATCCATCAAAATGAAGTCGGCAGCCGGACAACTGGGCGATGTGAGCGTCATTTCTACCGTAACGTTATACTCCTCGTCAATGTCCACGTCGTATATCAGACCCAAATCGTATATATTTACCGGAATTTCGGGGTCATACACCGTGCGGAGCATCACCACTATTTGGTCTTGCAATTTTTGCAGTTCTTCGTTCATATTTTTTTTGTTTTTATTTAAATTACTCCATTATCGGCAAAACTGTAGTAAGTTTCGCCACAAACGATGATATGGTCGAGCAAAGCGATGTCCATCCACGCTGCCGCCTCTTTCAGCTTTTTGGTGAGCGCGGTGTCTTGCGGACTGGGTTTGCAATTGCCCGACGGGTGGTTGTGTCCCAGCATGATGCTGCTGGCATAGTGCCCTATCGCTTCGCGAAGAATGAGCCGTATATCTACCACCGTGCCCGAGATGCCTCCGCGACTAACCTGTATGGTGGCAACAACTTTATTGGAACGATCCAGCAATAGTGCCCAGGTTTCTTCGTGATTCAAATCCGTGAGGATAGGATAAAACAGGGCGTAAGCATCTTTTGATGAGCCAATTTTCTTTCTGTCGGGCATCTCTTCTACTTTTCGTCGTCTGCCCAATTCGAGCGCGGCTATCAACGTTATTGCTTTGGCAGGACCAATGCCTCTAAAATTTCCCACCAAATCGTTAACACCAAAACGGCTCAATTTGTTGAGATTGTTGTCGGCTTTTTGCAATATCCGCTTGCACAACTCCACTGCGCTCTCTTCGTCGTTGCCCGAACCTATTAATATGGCAAGCAACTCCGAGTCAGAAAGCGAGGAAACGCCTTTCAATATCAATTTTTCGCGCGGACGGTCTTCTTCTGCCCAATGTTTTATACTTATTTTTTTAATCTTGCCCATAATGGATAATATATCAATTCATTGCAAAGATAATAAAAAGATATTCACTATTTATTCTTTGATTGAATATCGGCAATATTTTTTATTTCAATATTATTGTTCAATTTTTGATTACTTTTTTACTGATAGATAGTCAAAATAATATCGAATGACATTTTTACAAACAAAACAATTATCACAATCTTTTTGTCTATACTTTGTAACATACAGCACTAATTTACAAAGAAATAAAACCAACACCATTGTTAGTTATGACACAATAAATCAATAAATTATTATTTTTAAATTCAACAAATTGGTATTAAGTGTGATTTTTTAGCCATTTTTGTAATTAATACTTATAGAGAAGTACTTAAAACTAAAACCCTATTGGTGTTATCTTCTCCGCACTGATAGGCAATCAGAAATAAAGGCGAGAGGAAATAAAAATCAACTATTATGGATAATAAAAAAGTAAACTTTCTTGAAAAAGAGGAATTTAATGAATTTTACCGTAAGATGGTGGAAGTTGTTTTGGATGCCAGTGCGAATCCGAACAAGGACAATGTTACAATTGATAAACTGATGAAAGAAGCTAATTTGGCATTTGACGTTGAACCACTAGTCCTAAATGCTGTCAAACCAGCTTTGTATGAGAACTTGTATGCACCTTCGAAGTCGGCTGCCAATGGATGTGCAGCTTGTAGCATTTGTGCGATTTGTGCGATTTGTGGAACTATTAATGGGGCAGCTGGTGTTATTGGTCTTGCAGGTATAATTGGTTTTGCATCAACTCAAATTCTAATGTCAGAACGATGAAAAAACAAGGCTCTGTTGAATTGATAATAGCTATTGCCGGCATAATTACTCTTCTCGTTTTCCAAAACGAATGGAGTTATGTTTCACTTATCTTATACGGATTTGTGTCTGTTTCAATGATTAGAAAGGAAGTCTTGGTTTTCTCAGATGATGAAAAGAAATGCATAAAAAAACGCAATATCTTATCCATAATTACTCTACCAATCTTCGTCCTCATTTGCTACTTCTCTGCAAGCGATATAATTAGGGATAATCAACTGTGGATATTGTTATCTTTCTATTTTTTCTTAGCTTCACATGGTATTATGTTTGTGACTCCAATCAATGCTTTTAGAAACGAAAAAAATAATTAATCATATGGGTAAGACTATAATGGTCTTACCCATAGTTTTAACTTTTTGCTTATGAATAAAATAGAAAGTATTTATATAAATTTGCCAAATAATTCGATATTGAGTTTGTATAAAAGACAAGGTTTATTGACTATCAACAATAAAAAAACCAAAATTCACAAAGATATCGCAAGTGTTATTCAATTATGTGTGGGTGGAGTTTCATTATACGAGGCAATTCAGCAATATTGCACAGATAATAATAACGGCAGTGAAAATCAAATGGCTAAAAAAATATTATTGGGAATATTGGGCTTAATAGCAGAAAATAAATTGCAAACAAGTCAAAAAAAAATTAATCCTTTTAGAGTTATAATGGAGAACGAAGAAGATGTCTTTTATCCCCAAAGTATGCACATTGAACTTACTAAAGCATGTAATTTGAATTGTTATTACTGTTATAAAGACTCTAGTCCTAGTATTAAAGAAGATAAAATACCAGTTGAAACATTGTTGGGAATTATACAGAAGTTAACCGAAAGAGGGTTAACTGTGGTTGAATTAACAGGAGGAGAACCATTGCTACATCCTAATTTTATAGAAATTCTAAAATTTTGCTGTAATAATCTATCTCTTGTTTCCATCATAACCAATGGAACTCTGGTAGATGAAAATTTTATTAAAAAAATAAAACCGTTTAAAAATAAAATAATTTTCTCGATTAGTTTAGATAGTCATATCGAAAGCGAGCATGAGGGAAAAAGTAGAGTTAAGGGATCTTTTAAAAAAGCGGTCAATGCTATACGCCTTATTTCTAAAGAGAATATGATTGTAAGAGCATCTATGGCTGTTGATTATAAAAATTGGAGTCAAATAGAAGACACTTTGCTTTTTGCAAAATCAATAGGCGCTACTAAATTTACCTATTCCCCTATTATTCCAGTTGGTAGAGCCAATAACCAAAATAAAAGATTGTTCAGTTCAAAAATTCCGATTTCTGAAGTTATTGATTACGAAAAGCATTTGATGAACTCTTACTCTGATTTTTTACATATAATGGACGACTATTCGATGAAAAATCTAAGTAACTATGGTGGTTGTGGAGTTGGTCATAGGACTTTTGTAATGAACCCGCAAGGTATTATAAGGTTATGTGCTACTTTTGAAAATGGAATTATTGGAGATGCCTTAAAACAATCAATAAAAGAGATCTTTAGCAATCCTCTGTGTGCTTTATCGGCTCAAGTTACTCCTCCTACAATAGAAATATGCAAAGGTTGTCAATATTTCTCTTTTTGCATGGGGTGCTCTCTAAGGGCTATCAAGGGGATAGAAGAAGTAGGAATCGATAATTGCAGTTGGTTAATGAACGACAAGTTAACAAAAGAATGGTTTATGCGTGTAAAATGATAATCTATCAAGTGTTTTTTGTTTAATGTTAAGTCTATGAAAGAGGAATTCGAAAAAATGATTTTTGAAAACAAATTTCTAATTCTGCGGATTTGCCGTTTTTATAATGCGTGGTCTGAAAAAGAAGCAATAGAAGATTTGTATCAGGAAATCATACTAAACCTCTGGAAAAGTTATCCTAAATTCATTAGCAATCAACAATGTAAGCCATCAACTTGGCTATACAGAGTGGCACTCAATACAGCATTATTGCAAAAAAGAAACCAAAACAAAATAACCTATGTTTCTTTAAGTAATGAAACAGCTAATGAAATATCCGTTAAAAACAATGATATGCAAATCAGTATTTTATACCAACTTGTTGAAAAATTAAGTGAAGAAGATAAAAATATCATTTATCTTTATTTAGATGATTTATCGCATAAAGAGATTGCTGAAATTATTGGTATATCGGAAACTAATGTTAGTACAAAAATATACCGCATTAAGGCTAAATTAAAAAAAATGAATAAAATGCAAGATTAGCTATGGAAATTGAAGAATTGAAATCTGCATGGCAAAAAAAGAATAAAAATTTAGATAACAAAAGTAATGATTATAATGTTATCCTACTTGATCATAAATCATGGTTTATCAGAAATAGGATAGCAATAGAAGGACTTCTCTGTATTATTCTTTCTCTTTTCTTAATGGTTATGCTCATCATTCAGAATTTTAATTTGGAAAACTATAGTACAATAATCATATATACGTTTTGGCTTATTATAGCTATTTACACATTGGTAAAAGGAATATTTACGCTTCTTTTTTTTATAAAATCCTGTAATTTAAATACGGCAACCTCTAAATTTATACAGATAAATTTAAAAAACCGCCTGTACTTGGTGTATGAAAAAATGATTTGGTTGTGGTTCATTCTTCCTATAACTATAGCTATACTCCCTTTTGTAGTTGTAAATTTAATGACGATACGAGAAAATACTATTTTAATTTATACTATTACTGTCGGCATTCTATATTTGATAGTCTTGTTGGTCTTTAGCAAATCTCTTTGGCAAAAGAAAAGAATAATATTAGCGAGAATTAGAGAGATAAATTACAAATAAATATCGTCTAAATCTGATTTCTATTACCTTGCCCATAATGGATAATATATCAATTCATTGCAAAGATAATAAAAAGGGCATCGAAAAATACGATACCCTTTCAATTATCTCTCTATTTATGACAAGAAATTACTCTTTCACGCGCTCTACATACGTTCCGGTGCGAGTATCAATTTTCACTTTCTCACCTTCGTTGATGAAAAGAGGGACTCTAACTTCCGCGCCGGTTTCTACGGTTGCCGGTTTCAAAGTGTTAGTGGCTGTGTCGCCTCTCAAGCCGGGTTCGGTATAGGTAATTTGCAATACCACGTGAGTGGGCATTTCTACGGTCAATATTGTTCCACTTTCGGCATGTGTTTGCACTTCTACCAAGTCGCCTTCTTTCAAAAACTGAACACCTTCTATTTGCTCTGCGGCGATGGGAACTTGCTCAAAAGTTTCGGTATTCATGAAGTTATATCCCATATCGTCTTGATAAAGATATTGATAAGGGCGACGCTCGATGCGAACCTCGTCCACTCTTACTCCCGAGTTGAACGTTTTGTCGAGAACGCGTCCGGTGGTTACATTTTTTAATTTTGTGCGAACGAAAGCTGCGCCTTTACCGGGTTTCACGTGAAGAAATTCCACAATTACAAAGTATTGTCCCTCTAAATCGATGCACATTCCGTTTCTAAAATCAGCTGTTGTTGCCATAAATTATTGTTATTGTTTGGTTTGTATGTATTTTTGAGTCCGCAAAAGTAGTTATTTTATTCCAAAACGACAAATTATAATACATGCCTTTGGCGCGATTGCTATTCACGCCAAAGACATCTCGGTAAAAAAAGTTAGTTTGCAAATGCGCTGGAGGCATCCAAAATAATTTTTATAAGGAAGAAAATTGACAAGATATACATCGTGATGCTGATATCTTTCACTTTTCCCGATAACAGTTTGATAATGGTAAAACTCAGCATACCAAAAATAATTCCGTTGGCAATACTGTATGTAAACGGCATGAAGATAATGGTAACGAACGCCGGAAATCCCTCGCTAATCTCGTTGAAATTGATGTCGGCAACCGAACCCATCATAAACAACCCGATAATGATGAGAGCAGGAGCTGTTGCCGCCGCCGGAACCATC
The DNA here is from genome assembly GCA_964631255.1 of uncultured Dysgonomonadaceae bacterium. GTDB lineage: Bacteria > Bacteroidota > Bacteroidia > Bacteroidales > Dysgonomonadaceae > JBGZFC01. The sequence goes on from CAZVWS010000006.1 coordinate 18,231, forward strand.
AAGAAAATGGGAGCCAAAAAGAGAGCCAAAACAAACATCAGCGTTGTGCTCACGCTGGTGAGCCCGGTTCTTCCGCCGGCTGCCACGCCCGATGCACTTTCTACATACGATGTGTTGGGGCTGGTACCTAAAATGGCTCCTACAAACGTGCCCAGTGCATCGGCAAATAGGGCTTTTTGCAATTGCGGAAAACTACCGTCTTTCTCCGTTTTTCCTATTTTAGAAATTACACCGATAAGCGTTCCCATCGCGTCAAAAATATTAACCATCAGAAATGTGAAAACTACGATGAGCATATCGAACGTGAAAATATTTCCCCATTCAAATTGGAAGAAAATAGGCTCAATGCTCGGAGGCAAAGTTATCCAACTGCCTGTCGGCATCTGTATTTGGCCCAATATTCCGGCAAAAACGGTGGAGGCAATAATTCCAATCAGAATTGCACCGTGCACTTTTTTCACCAAAAGTACGGCAATAATTATCAATCCCAGTACGGCAATCCACACATTGGGATCTGCCATGTTGCCGAGCTGCACAAGCGTAAACTGGTTGGCTGTTACTATTCCCGCGCTTTTTAATCCGATAATGGTGATAAACAACCCAATACCAATGGGAATGGCATTTTTTAGAGCAACCGGGATATTATCTACAATTATTTTGCGGATATTGAAGATGGTGAGCAGCATGAAGCAAAAGCCCGACAAGAGAACTCCCGTGAGTGCAAACTGCCAACTGTGTCCCATGGCAATAACCACGCTGAAAGCGAAAAAATTGTTGAGCCCCATGCCGGGTGCTTGCGCAATGGGTACGTTGGCAATAAGAGCCATGAACAATGTGCCGGCAATAGCCGCCAAAACGGTGGTTGTGAAAAGCGCACCCTTGTCCATACCGGTTTCACCCAATATTTGCGGGTTTACCGCCAAAATATATGACATGGTTAGAAATGTAATGATTCCCGCCATTATTTCCGTGCGAACATTGGTGTTGTTCTGTTTTAATTTGAAAAGTTTTTCTAACATAATATACTGATTATTTATCTATTATCTAATATTTATTCGTAACAGCCAATAGCCAATTCCTAAAAATTCCATTTAGTTGCCACGGTTGGAATGACCGAAAATTTCTCAAAGCGAGCAAAATTGTAGCTTAGTTCAATTTCGCTTCCAAGGGAGAAATTTGGGGTAATATTGTACCAAATTTGGGGCTCGGACAAGAAGATAATTTTCTTATCTCCCTCACCGGTAAGCCTATCTTTGTTTTCGGTCCACAAATCGAGAAATCCGCCCAACGAAAGTTTACCGTTGGCAAGCGTAGAATTCCATGTGAGAGTCCATTGCACATCGTGGCTATTTTTTGTAAAAGCATTGAGCTTGTAAGCAACATACGTACCCATAAAGAAATTTCCTAACTGAAACGGATATTCAACTCCCACCATGTATGAATTGGGAATGGAAAATCCGATATTGGTATCGCGAACCAAACCCAAGCCGCCATTGTACTCCAAATGTGGCATCAACGGGAAATCGCCGATTTTGAATGTGCGGGCAATTTCGGTATAAACCAAGCCGATATTTTTTTTATTGAAATGGAAGTCGGCATCTACAAACATGAAAGTAGAGCCCCATTTATCGGGTTTAAACATCTCGAATGTTGCTGTCAGATAATTGGTTGAAGCAATTTCATCGCCATATAACGAATGGCGGGGATCGAAATGAAGCTGCAAATTTTGCGCATTGAGCGATGTAAATGACACCAATAGCAGTGCAAATAGAAAAAGTTTTTGTTTCATAATGGAGATAAATTAAGAAAATTAATAAAAGGAAAGGACGAAATTAGTAAAAAAAGGCAAATAAACGAATTCGATTCCAATCTTTTTTATCTTTTGATTCATATCTTTCAGATTTAACACTTTAAATTTGTATTTTTGCTATCTGAAATAAAAAATCCAAACTAATATGACACCTACAAATACAACACAACCTTTGGTTATCTACAATACACTCAGTCGCTCGAAAGAAAATTTTGAACCCATCAATCCTCCTTTCGTTGGACTTTACGTGTGCGGACCAACCGTATATAGCGATGTGCATTTGGGCAACTGCCGTACATTTATCTCTTTCGACTTAATATACAGATACTTACTGCATCTCGGATACAAAGTGCGCTATGTGCGCAATATTACCGATGCCGGTCATTTGGAAGGCGACCGCGATGAAGGCGAAGACAAATTTGCCAAAAAAGCCAAATTAGAACAGTTGGAACCGATGGAAATCGTGCAAAAATACACGCTGGGATTTCACGAAATTCTTCGCATTTTCAATACCCTCCCACCCAGCATCGAGCCCACAGCTACCGGACATATTTTGGAACAAATTGAAATGATCAAAAAAATATTGGAAGCGGGATTGGCTTACGAAGTAAACGGTTCTGTCTATTTTGATGTGGAAAAATACAGCCAAACCAACGATTACGGTCAGTTGACCAACCGAAAACTGGAAGACTTGCTGGAAGGAACGCGCGAACTGAGCGGACAAGACGAAAAACGTGGTCGCCTCGATTTTGCCCTCTGGATAAAAGCCAAACCCGAAACGCTGATGCAATGGCCTTCGCCCTGGGGTTGGGGATTTCCCGGCTGGCACATCGAGTGTTCGGCTATGAGCACCAAATATTTGGGAACCACATTCGATATTCACGGCGGTGGAATGGATTTACAAGCCACGCACCACACCAACGAAATTGCCCAATCGGAAGCGTGCAACCACACGCAACCCGTAAAATATTGGATGCACACCAATATGCTCACCGTGAACGGCGCACGTATGTCTAAAACTGCCGGCAACGGCTTTTTGCCCAAAGAACTTTTCACGGGAGACCATCCTTTGTTGGAACAAGGTTATTCGCCCATGACGGTGCGTTTTTTCATGGCGCAATCGCATTACAGAAGCACGCTTGATTTCAGCAACGAGGCGTTGCAGGCAGCCGAAAAAGGCTACAAAAGATTGATGGAAGGCGTTGCCCGATTGCAAAAGCTGGAAGCATCTGCCACTTCGTCGGTCAATGTTACCGAAATTCGCGACAATTGCTATGCCGCCATGAACGACGATTTCAATAGCCCCGTTCTTATCTCACATCTATTTGATGCCGTGCGCATTATCAACTCCGTTGCCGATAAAAAAGAGACACTTACGGCAGATGACATCGCGCAACTGCAAGAATTGATGCAAACCTTTGTTTTTGACGTGCTTGGTCTGATAGACGAGAGCAGTGCCAACGCCGGAGGCGAAGTTATCGACGGATTGATGAATTTGATTATCGATATTCGTAAATCGGCTCGCGAGAACAAAGATTGGGCTACTTCCGACAAAATTCGCGATGAACTAAAAGCTGCCGGCGTAGAAATAAAAGACACGAAAGATGGCGTGGAGTGGCGCATTTAAGACTTGAAGAAAATATGATTTAGAGCGAAGGAGATAGCGAGGTAATGGCTTTGTTTTTATCAATTTAATCTTTGCACAACTTTGTATTGCACAACTTTGTATTGCACAACTTTGTATAATTTAAAAAAGTACTTATCTTTGTGTAAAAAAATTACTGAGTTATGGAAAATCCGTTTATATTTGGCTCAGCCACTTCGGGAGAATGGTTTACCGACCGCGAAGAAGATGTAAAACGCTTATTGGCTAATTTCACTCATAGCATCAATACAATCTTGATTTCTCCGCGAAGGTGGGGAAAAACATCTTTGGTGCATAAAGTGAGCGAAAAAGCCCAATCCTCCAACATAAAGGTGGTAAACATTGACGTATTCGCTTGTAGAAATGAAGATGATTTTTATACACTTTTCGCAACCGAAATAATAAAACAAATGTCTAATAAGTGGGAGGAATGGGTAAGTAGTGCAAAACAGTTTTTATCGGGATTGGTGCCGAAAATCAGTTTCGGCATTGATCCGATAACCGATTTTTCTATTTCTTTCGATTTTTCTAATCCGCAGCTTACAGAAGAAGTATTAAATCTTCCCCAAAAAATAGCCAACGAAAAAAATGTGCAAATTGTGATTTGCTTAGATGAGTTTCAACAAATTGCAGAATTTGGCAATGCCCTTTACTTTCAACGAAAATTACGGTCGGCTTGGCAACTTCACAAAAATGTTGCGTATTGTCTTTATGGAAGCAAACAACATTTGATGACCAAACTGTTTTCCAAACAAAGTATGCCATTTTATAGATTTGGCGACGTAATATATTTGCAAAAAATAGATACAGCGCATTGGATTGATTTTATTATTCGTAGGTTCGAAGTAACCGGGAAAGAAATATCGCCCGAACTTGCCGAAAAAGTTTGCACCACCGTGGAAAATCACTCCTCATATGTGCAACAACTCGCGTGGCTTCTTTGGGTACAAACCCATAAAATAGCAACCGACGACAATTTTGAAGCTGCCTATACAGATTTGCTCGACCAAAATTCCATGCTTTATTTCAAGTATATTGATGGTTTAACTGCTTATCAGCTCAATTTTTTACAAGCATTGGCAGATAATGTTACTTCAGAATTTACCAAACGCGAAATAATGCAAAAATATCAGCTGGGAACGGTTGGCAATATCAACAGATTAAAAAAGTCGCTCGAAAACAAAGAATTAATCGATATTTCCGGCAAGACAGTCAGTTTTAACGACCCTGTTTTTAAATTGTGGTTCAAGAAAAATGTACGCAGATTTTAATTTACAAATTTACCGAAGTCTTTCAAACCAAGTCTTGGTTCTTGATTCTTAACTCTAAAAGTCTAAAACAATGCAAATAATCCTCTCCCCCGCCAAACTGATGAATTTTGGCGAAACGGACAAAAATATAAAAACAACCCAACCACAGTTCTTAGATAAAACGGAACAATTGGTGGAGGTTTGTCAGCAACTGACCGAAAGCGAAATTTCGGCAGCAATGAAAATCAATCCCAAAATGGCACGCGAAGTGCACGAGTTTTTTCAAACTTATCATTTCAAGTCCACGCCAAAGCGTGCCGCATCGCTGGCATACAACGGCATTGCCTACAAAGGATTGAACGCACACGATTTCACGAAAGAAGATTTCGATTTCGCGCAACGCCATCTGAACATCATTTCCGGATTATACGGTATCCTCCGTCCGTTGGACGAAATAAGACCCTATCGTTTGGAAATGATGCGCAAAATTGTTCCGCAGGGTTACAAAACATTGTACGATTTCTGGCAGGAAACGCTCAACAAACACCTAACAGCCCAATTGAAAAAGGATGAAAATGTGATTATCAATGTTGCTTCCAACGAATACTCGAAAGTGGTTCAGAAAAGCAAGCTCCCGAAAGGAGCAAAAATCATCGATATTCAGTTTCTGCAGCAGGAAAACGGCAATTTGAAACAGATAGTGGTTCACAGCAAAAAAGCACGCGGTCTGATGTCGCGTTTCATCATCAAAAACAGGCTCGTCCACCACGAAGAGGTAAAAGCTTTCGATTACGAAGGGTATTTTTTCTACCCATCGCTTTCCGACGAAAAACGTTGGACTTTTGTACGGTGAACAGACTCCAGAAATCGAGTGCAAACAGAGCATCTTTGCATATTATGTTACAATAACTATAAATAAATATAAACGTAAATCATTGCTTTGCCACTCGACTTTTAATTACTATTTTTGTAGAAAAATAATCCCCATCGATGCAATATAAAATAACCCCGCCACAAAAGATTAAAGCAACCATTCATCTGCCGGCATCCAAAAGCATCAGCAACCGGCTTTTGATACTCAATGCCTTGAGCATGAATACCGAATCGGTCGAAAATATTTCAGATTGTGAAGACACACAGGTTGTTATAGACGCATTCAATTCCAACTCAAACGTGTTTGACGTGAAAGGTGCGGGAACCGCAATGCGTTTTCTGACCGCTTTTCTTGCCGGAATGGAAGGCGATTGGATTTTGAAAGGTTCAAAAAGAATGCACGAACGACCCATCTTTCCGTTGGTGAATCCGCTTCGCGAATTGGGTGCCGAAATCGAGTATTTGGAAACCGAAGGATGTCCCCCGTTACGAATAAAAGGGAAAAAGCTGAAAGGCGGCGAAGTGAGTGTTTTGGGGAGCATCAGTTCGCAATTTATATCGGCACTGATGATGATTGCACCTTTGATGGAAAACGGGCTTGTAATAAATACCCGCAGCGAAGTGGTCTCGAAACCCTACCTCGATTTGACCCTCAAATTGATGGAAGAATACGGTGTACACACCAAGTGGGAAGGCAGCAAAATAATCATCAAGCCGCAAACATACAAGGCAAAAAACTTCAAAGTAGAGCCGGATTGGTCTGCCGCCTCCTATTGGTACGAAATAATAGCACTTGCTCCGTCCGAATCTGAGATTTTCTTCCCGGGATTGCTCCAAAACAGCTACCAAGGCGACGCCCAATTGGTAAACTTATTCAACGATTTGGGCGTTTCTACCCAGTTTGTGGATGAAGGAGTTATCATACGGAAAACCGGTAAGCCGAATAAAAAATTCTTCCACAACTTTGTAGGTGAACCCGATTTGGCGCAAACATTTGCCGCCACCTGTTGCCTGCTGAATGTACCGTTCATGTTTTCGGGAGTGCAAAATTTGCGCATCAAAGAAACCGACCGCATCGAAGCACTCAAAACAGAATTTAAAAAACTGGGATTTGTGTTGCGAGCCACAGAAGACACCTTGTTGGAATGGGATGGCGAACGCTGTGTGGCAGACCCAACCCCAATTATAGACACATACGACGACCACCGCATGGCGATGTGTTTGGCTCCGGCAGCCATTCGGTTCAATTCATTGCGGATGAACAACCCGGAAGTGGTGAGCAAATCGTATCCCAATTTCTGGGCTGATTTAAAAACTGCCGGATTCATTTTGGAGGAAATCTAAAAAAAAACGAAATGACAAGTTTATATATATTTTTAGGCATCATCCTTTTCTTTGTATTGGCTCTGTATGTTTCCAACAACATACAGCGACGAAAAGGAAACACGCAAGAACGCGAAACGCCTCGCCCCGAAATAGATGTAAGAACCAAAGAAGAAAAAGCAAGCGGCTGCTGCGGTATGCACGAAACGTGCGAAAAAGACAGCCTGATTGTTGCCTTCGGCACGCAAGCCGAATATTTTGACGATGAGGAGTTGGATCGGTTTCAGCAACGCGATTCGGATACCTACACCGATGCCGAAGCCGAAGAGTTTCGCGAAGTATTCTACACTATCCTCGACGAGGAAAAACCGCGGTGGGTGCGCAGTCTGCAACTTCGCGGAATTGCTGTGCCCGACCAAATGAAGGACGAAATTGTGCTCATAGTGTCCGATATGCGCGAAGCCAAAATGCACTCACACTGAGAGAAAAAAATGGATATTCTCGAACTATTTCACTACGCTTTTTTCAGAAATGCTATCTTCGGTAGTTTTTTTGCAGCCATTGCCTGCGGCATCATTGGCACCTACATTGTTACCCGTCGTTTGGTTTTTATCAGCGGGGGCATTACGCACGCGTCGTTTGGCGGATTGGGAATCGGGTTTTATTTCGGAATCAACCCAATATTTTCGGCCATGGTTTTTTCGGTACTCTCGGCATTTGGCATACAATGGCTTTCCCGAAAACAAGGCGTGCGAGAAGATTCGGCCATTGCCGTATTTTGGTCGTTGGGTATGGCAATCGGCATAATGCTCACGTTTTTAGCACCGGGCTACGCCCCTAATCTTTCGGAATATCTTTTTGGCAATATACTCACCATCACCAAAACCGATATTATTTCTTTGGCTATACTTTCGACAATTATTATCGTGTATTTTGCTTTCAATTTCCATGCCATCATTTCCGTCTCTTTCGACGAGCAATTTGCCCAAACCCGACGCATTCGCGTGCAAATGACAGAATATGTGTTGATGTTTTTTGTAGCCATCACCATCGTGCTCAGCATCCGTTTGGTGGGCATTGTTTTGTTGATGTCGCTCATTACCGTGCCGCAAATGACTGCCAATCTGTTCACGGTGAGTTATTCGCGCATGATTTACCTATCGTCTGCCATCAGCTTCGTGGCTTGCATCATTGGTTTGCTTCTGTCTTATTACCTGAATGTACCCTCGGGAGCATTCATCATTTTTGTACTCATCGTGCTGTTTTTTCTTGCTAAAACAGTCAAATCGCTCCTTTCGAGTCGAAAAAGATAGGTACATCAAGAGCGTTATAACAAAAAAGAGAATTTCTGTTGTGTAGAAATTCTCTTTTTTCGTAATATGTGGTAGTAGCGGTTGCTACTGCAAATTATTGTGCTTTGCTTTCGATTTCAATAATTTCCATTCCGCGAAGAATTGCTTGCTCATTCATTGGCAACAATTTGTGGTGACGTTCGGGAAGTGATTTTTTCAATCCTTTCATCACGTTTTCTAACTTCACGATAGGAGACAATTTAAGCAATCCACCCAATACAATCATATTGAATACTTTGGCATTGTTCATGCGCATCGATTCATCCATTGCATCAATTTTATAGATGTTGATATCTTTACGTTTGCTTGACTGACGGATTCCGTAGCCATCGTAAATAAGGATACCACCCGGTTTCACTTTGCTTTCAAATTTATCCATCGAAGGTTGGTTGAGTACAATAACAACATCGTATAGATTTACAATGGGCGAACTGATTGGTTCGTCGTCGATAATTACGGTAACGTTTGCCGTACCACCGCGTTGTTCGGGACCATAAGCCGGCATCCAAGATACTTCTTTATCTTCCATAATTCCGGAATAAGCCAGAATTTTACCCATCGACAATACTCCTTGTCCTCCAAATCCTGCAATTACTATTTCTTGTAACATTGTGTATTAAGTTTTTAAACGTTTTTTAAATCTCCCAATGGATATACGGGGAACATATTTTCAACCATCCAATCGTTTGCAGCAGCCGGTGTCATTTTCCAACCAGAATTACAAGTTGAAACGATTTCTACAACCGATGTACCTTTTCCTGCCATTGCATTTTCAAAAGCCAATTTAATCATACGTTTTGCCTTTTTCACAGCGGCTGCCGTATGTACACTTTGACGAGTTACCAAGCAAACGCCGTCTAACATAGCCAACATATCGGATATTTTCAATGGGTTACCCATTGTGTTGGTGTCGCGACCTTCGGGGCTGGTAGCTGTTTTCATATCTTTTAGAGTAGTAGGAGCCATTTGTCCGCCTGTCATACCATAAATACCGTTATTGATAAAGATGATAGCGATATTTTCTCCACGGTTTGCTGCATGAATTGTTTCTGCTGTACCAATTGCCGCTAAGTCCCCATCGCCTTGGTAAGTGAATACCATTTTGTCGGGGTTGAGGCGTTTTACTGCGGTTGCCAATGCGGGTGCACGTCCGTGTGCAGCTTCTTGCCAATCGATATCGATATATTTGTAGGCAAAAACAGCGCATCCTACCGGTGCAATTCCAATAGTTTTTTCTTGTAGTCCGAGTTCTTTTACCACTTCGGCAACAAGTTTGTGCACAACGCCGTGAGAACATCCGGGGCAGTAGTGCATGTGTGTGTCGTTCATCAACTCGGGTTTTTTATACACCAAGTTTTCAGGACTTTTTATCATGTTTACATCCATAATTGTTATCTTTTTGAGAATCTATATAAAAAATATAATACAATTGCGCAAATTCCCACAATCCAAGTTGCTTTCAGATTTTTATCGGTCGAGAAATATACCACCAAGGTGGCTATCACAAACACGAGAAAAAGCACAGAGAATATTTGCGTTAATTGAGGTTTCATGCTTTATTTTACAAGCTGTTTTTTTAATGCTTCCAATACACCGTCGGGTGTAGGTACGATACCGCCTAAGCGACCATAATGTTCAACAGGCACTTTGCCACAAACTGCGAGACGTACGTCTTCTACCATTTGTCCGGCATTCATTTCCACGGTCAAGAATCCTTTTACTTTTTGAGCGTATTCGTTGATTACTTTCGTGGGGAATGGCCACAAGGTGATGGGTCGGAGCAATCCAACTTTGATACCTTCTTCTCGGCTTAGTTTGATTACTTTTTTACAAATACGTGCTGCAGAACCAAATGCTACAAGTATGTAGTCGGCATCGTCGCAATTTATTGCTTCGTAGCGAACTTCATTTTCTTCTATTTCTTTGTATTTTGCTTGGAATTTCAAGTTTCTTTTTTCCATTACTTCCGAATCCATTTCGAGTGAAGTAATGATATTGGGTTCTCTATCGGGAGTTTTTCCGAGGGTTGCCCAAGGACATTGTTCGCGAATTTCTTGTTCTGTTCTTCTACGACGGAATTCGGGCAGACGCACTTTTTCCATCATTTGACCAATAACTCCGTCCGATAAAATCATGGCGGGGTTGTTGTATTTGAATGCGAGTTCAAATCCCAGTCCTACAAAATCAGCCATTTCTTGTACCGAGTCGGGAGCTAATGTAATCAAGCGATAATCGCCATGACCTCCACCTTTCACGGTTTGAAAATAGTCTGCTTGCGATGGTTGAATGGTTCCTAAACCGGGACCTCCGCGTTGCACGTTCACGATAAGACAAGGCAGTTCTGCACCCGCGATGTATGAGATACCTTCTTGTTTTAGACTGACACCCGGGCTGGATGAAGAGGTCATGGAGTATTTTCCACAAGCAGCACCACCATATACCATGTTGATAGCTGCTACTTCGCTCTCTGCTTGCAATACAACCATTCCGGTGGTTTTCCACGGAGCGACCTCCATAAGCGTTTCTATAATTTCTGACTGTGGAGTAATCGGGTAACCGAAGTAGCCATCTACGCCGTAACGAATAGCGGCATGGGCGATGGCTTCGTTTCCTTTCATTAATGATATTTCTTCTGACATAATGTTGATTTAATTTATCGATTTACGATAGATTTTTAATAAGTAAAAAGAGAATGGGAGTGTTTGGGAACACAATCGCTTAATCTATTTTTTTGCGATATACCGTTAATACTCCATCCGGACAAACAAATCCGCAATTAGCACATCCAATGCAATCGTCCGGATTTTTCATATACACATAGTGATAACCGCGATCATTTACTTCTTGCGGTTGTAACTCTAACACATCTGACGGGCAAGATACTACACAAAGGTTGCATCCTTTACAGCGCTGTGTGTTTACTTCTACATAGCCTTTAACTTTTGCCATTATTTTTTGTGGTTTTAAAAAATTGGTTTCTACAAAAATAGTATTTGTTTTGCAAGTAAACAATTTTCATCGGTTATTTTTTTAAATCTTTAAGTATATCTGTACAAATAGGATACAAGCAAGCTATTTGTTTTATTGCTTTTTTTTGTTGAATTAATCAGACTGCGTATTTTTTTAATTTCAAATGAGAAGAATTTGATGCCTTTTCCCAAAAAACTATAAGTTTCAGGAAAATAGCGTTTGGTAACATATTTATTCTTTTCGCCTGGCGTGAATATGGATATTTTGACTTAGCAGGGTGTAAATATCTCGTTCACAATTATCGGTTAGTAGTTTCAGGTGATTTTGCATTACCGTTTCATCCAATCGCACCGCGGGTCCGGTTTGCGCATCTTGTGGGGCAATTTGCATAATTTTGGAGGCTGTTTCGGCAATCAATGGCTGCAGCACTTCAAAAGGTATTTGCCGATTTTCAACTATCTCGGAAGCTAAAACATACATGTGATTGGTAAAATTGCAAGCAAAAACGGCTGCCAGATGCAGGTATTTTCTTTTTTCGGACGAAAGCAAATTTACATTATCCGATATAGTTTGGGCTATTGCTTGCATTTTTTCTTCCGTGGTGGTGCTATCTCCTTCCACAAAGATTGGTATTTCTGAGAAATTGAGTTCACGCCCTTTAGTAAATGTCTGCAAAGGATAAAAAACCCCATAATTTTCACCTCTTTCGGCAAACAACGAAAGGGGCAAACTGCCCGCCGTATGTACCCAAACACCCGATGTAACGGGCATTTGCCGAATAAGTTCTGGCAAAACATCGTCTTTCACCGCGAAGAGATACAAATCGGCATCTCGGTAGATTTTATCTACGCAATCGGTAAAAGTAGCACCGTATTTTTCGCCCAACAACCGCGCATTTTGCAAGGAGCGACTATATATCTGCACAACCCGATGTCCGGCGCCCGAAAACGCACCTGCCAAATGTGTTGCCACATTGCCCGAGCCAATAAAAACAACGGATAATTTTTTTTCTTCTGTCATAAGCAAAAAAGATTTGAAATTTTAGTTTTCTACAATTATTGTTGCAAAACAAAACCTCGGAGCAACACGTGAAGCAACACGTGAATAGCGAGAGGAGCCAACAAAATGATGAGATTTGAAATTGCAGCGATGCGAATTCGGTACTTATCGGCGATGCACAAAAACCGCTTTGCACCTATGTATATAATGTATTGCGAATAGAGCAAGATAAGCCAAAGAAACGAGAAATTGTGCAATAGCGGATTTATCACGTAAAACAGATGAAGCATTACCGACGAGTATCCGACAAATTGCTGCAATTCTTCGTTTGTTCGCTCTATGGTAAAGTACCGTAGCAACTTGTTATGCAAATACGAAGTAAGATAAAAACCGCCAAATATGGAAGAAGTTGCCACGATGGATTGAGACAAAGCACCGCGAATTTCGCCTCCTTGCTGCAACCACATAGTCCCAACAAAAGTAGAAAGAGCAATTAAACCAAAAATTGGGAAGAGAAAATTGTTGGTAAACTCCTGCTGCTTATCTTTTTCTTCAGACACACGCTCCCACCCTTTTTGCGGATTAGCTATCAGGTAAAATACAATTTGAATGATATTTTTATACAAAACTGCACGTTTTAGAAATAACAAAGATAATGATTTATTGTAAAAGATAGGATGAGAAACAGACGTTCCCATCCATAAATATTAGAAAAGATTCTGCTTTTCTGTAGTTTTTTCCGCAACTTTGCGTCTAATAAGAATAAATAAATTAAATAACAGGGTTATCTTTGCATAACACCTAATTTTTATCGAAGAATGGAACGAAGAGATTATATACTGCTGGAGATAGAAAAGATAGGATTAATATTAACCGCCCTGAAACAAAAACTTTTTGGTGGAAAAGAAAACGTAGCTATCACCATTGAGAAACAGGTGGAAGAAACCAATGATATCTTACTAAACGAAATCAATTTCGACCTCAATAAATTTCTATCCCTGGATATAGAACAATCAATTCAATATTTGGACAGCTTTAAGGGATTTAACGTGGAAAATACGGACGAATTGGCTCGGTATTTTTCAACATTAGGATTTTGTGGCAATTCCGCCCAATCTCAAGAATATTTAAAAAAATCGCTCCAACTATACACTATCAGCAATTTAAAAAGTAAAACCTACTCCGTGGAACGAGAAATGTATATTAGGCAAATAAAAAACGCATTAGTTTAATCCACGTATTGCCGGTAAAAAAATTCATCAAAAACCTGTAGTTTCTTCCTCCCCTTTGCGTCTAACATACAAAAGACAAACTGTTGCAACAAATTTAAACGAAAGCATGCTCGAAAAAGAATTTGAAAACGTTGTCAGGCAGTACAAAGCCAATCTGTACATGATTTGCTACATGTACGCCAAAGACAGCGACGAGGCAAACGATTTCTTTCAGGAAACACTTATCCGCCTGTGGCAAGGATTTTCGCAATTTCGCGGCGAAAGCAATATCAACACGTGGTTATCGCGCATCTGCATCAACACGTGCATCTCTTCGCTGCGAAAGAAGAAAAAACACACGCAAACCATACCGCTCACCATCGATATGGAACTGCTGGAAGAAACCCACGAAAGCGGCAAACAACTGGCGCAAATGTATCGGCTCATCGGCAAACTGAGCGTGCTGGACAAAGCCTTGGTATTGCTCTGGTTAGACAACATGAGCTACGCCGATATTGCCGAAGTGATGGGGCTGACTGTTTCCAACGTATCGGTAAAGCTGATGCGGATAAAAGATAAACTGAAGGAAATGGCAAAGGAATGAACGATTTCGGATTTCGGATTTCGGAATTGGGATAAAAAGTACAGACGTGGCATGCCGCGTCTCTACAAAACATTAAACTTTAAACTTTTTTGATTATGGAACTCGAACAACTAAAACAACAATGGGATATTTTACACAAAGAATTGGATAAACAGCAAATCATCAATAAACGACTGATGGAAAATGCGGTAAAAGGAAAAGTAAAATCTATTTCCCATGAAAATTGGTCTGGATTAATATTGGTCATTTTTACAATTCCATTTATTTGGATAATGCAACATAACTATAATGGCTTAGATACAAATGTATTTTATTTTGGTTTATTTCTCATGTTCTTATCTTTAGTGTTTTCATTATATTCAACCTTTTTTTTCGATAAAGTAATGAAAAAACAAAGCATTTTAGAAAGAGAAAAAGGACTTTTGAAATTTAAAAAAATGAATAATATAAGTACTTTTATTGTTGTTGTATTAGGTATTATCTTCATGATTTGGGTAATAATTTCAATGCATAAACAACTTATACAAGCCAATATGTTGGAAATTGCTATATTTTCTTTTGTGGCTGCAATGTCTTTTGGCGTTTGGGTTACCTATAAGTATCTTCGAAAAATCAACGAACTCCACCAAAGCATTTCCGACCTCAAAGAATTTGAAAAAGAATAAAACTCATATTACCAACCCGCCACAATTGTGTGCAATGTGGCGGGTTGGTTTTTATTTTTCCTATTTTCACTACCTTTGCACCATGATTTTCCACCAACTACAGCTCATTTCCCAACTCAAACTGAAAATTCTGGCACGAACTGTGCGCGAAATTCCCGTTCTGTATCTGGTGTTGCTCTCGGTTTTCGCCGTGTCGGCAAGTTGGGCATTGCTGCGCACAGATATTGCCGTAACGTGGAAATCGGGCGTGGCTGTGGCAGCCATTCAATGGCTCATTTGCACGCGACTAAAATACCAAAACAACAAAAAGGAACTACTGAACCAATACCCGAGACTTTACGCCGCATCGTTGCTCGTGGATGCGCTGTTTGCCACGCTGCCGTTTCTGTTGGCGCACATCTATTTTTGGCTTATCGCCATGGCGGTTGCCGTGGGTTATGTAGTTTTTTCGGTACAAAAAAAGGAAGGGATACGGGTAAAACAGATCACCTTGCCATCGCCTATTTTCGTAAAAAGTGCCTATTTGTGGCATGCGCAATTTCGAGTTTTTCTACCCACGCTTTGGTTGTTTATCATTGTAATTGCAGTCATAGCACGCGTACACGACAATTTCAATCTCGCCATCGTAACCTATTGCGTCGGAATTTTTATTTCCGTTACGAGCATCATTTTACAAAAAGAAGAACCCGATTTCATCGCTATCTACATCAACAGCACACGGTTCAGAAAACGAACGCTGTCCGAAACACTTGTAAACACCCTCCTGTTTGCTTTGCCGCTTGCCGTCTTATTGCTGATTCTGTTTCCAACGCAATGGCAGATAATTGCACTCTCGTTCTTCTGTGTTTTGCTGATTAGCATTCATCTGTTGTGGATTAAATATATTTTTTATCCGTCGATGTTGTTGGCATCGCTGTTTTTCGCCATCGGAATTTTTATTCAGGCAGTGTGCGCTCTTTCGCCCTATACGCTGCCGCTGATTCCCGCTTACTACCTCCTACTCTATAATATTTTCAAGAAAAAAACCACCCACTATTTTGCAGGAAATGAGAGAACTAATTATTGAATCGTTGAGCAAAAAATATGCCGATGTGCCCGTGCTGGGAAACGTGAATCTTCGTTATCGCGGCGGCACGTTGAACGGAATTATCGGGAAAAACGGTGCGGGAAAAAGCACCCTTTTCAACTGCATCGCGCGCAACATACCGCATAAAGGGCAGATTGAGCGAAAAAATATCGATTCCGTGGGTATGTTGTCCGCCAATCCGTATATGTTTCCGCGCATCACGGGTTACGAGTTTATCCGATTTGCTCTATCGGCAAAAAACCGCGAGGAAGACCACGAAAAACTGATGAAATTCAACCAGCTTTTCGAACTTCCCCTCAACAAATATGCCGAAAACTATTCCACCGGAATGCTCAAGAAACTACACCTGTTGGTATTGTTTCTTCAAGAAAACGATTTGTTGCTGTTGGACGAACCGTTCAACGGATTGGACATACAATCGGCAGCCTATTTGTCCGAAATTCTGAAAGAAATGAAACATTCGCAATCGGTTATCCTTATCTCGTCGCACGACATATCGCACCTGCTAAAAATTTCGGATACCATCACCACCGTCGAAAACGGCACGGCTACACTACGAACAGAGTCGCTGCACGACATCGAAAAAGAGGTGGAAATGGAGGCGGCAAAAAGGGTGAAGGGTTTGTTTCAAAGATAAAAAAATAGAAATCTAAATCACACAAAAAAATCCACCTACAATCGATGTTGTTTGGTGGATTTTTTCTAACCTTTATGTTCTATTTTTATTAATTTACTTCGCCCAACACAGCGTACGAAGCAAAAAAAGATACTATCTATTTTGCATAGCTAACCGATCTGGTTTCACGAATCACGGTAATTTTCACTTGTCCCGGATAAGTCATGTCGGTTTGGATTTTTTTGGCTATCTCGGCAGATAATTTTTCCGTATCTTGGTCGTCAATTTTATCTGCACCAACTATTACACGCAGCTCTCTTCCTGCCTGAATGGCATAAGTTTTAACAACGCCAGGATAGGACAACGCCAAGTTTTCTAAGTCGTTGAGTCGTTTTAGATACGCCTCCACAATTTCGTGTCTGGCACCCGGTCTGGCACCCGAAATGGCATCGCAAACCTGCACGATAGGAGCAAGCAAAGTGCTCATTTCCACCTCGTCGTGGTGCGAACCAATGGCGTTGCAAATATCCGGTTTCTCTTTGAATTTTTCGGCAAGTTTCATGCCCAACACGGCGTGTGGCAACTCGGGCTCGTCATCGGGCACTTTACCAATATCGTGTAACAATCCGGCGCGTTTTGCTCTTTTGGGATTTAGTCCTAATTCTGAAGCCATAATAGCACACAAATTCGCAGTTTCACGCGAGTGTTGCAACAGGTTTTGTCCGTACGACGAACGATATTTCATTTTACCAACCATCCGGATTAACTCGGGATGCAAACCATGGATACCCAAGTCGATAACCGTGCGTTTGCCGGTTTCTACAATCTCTTCTTCTATCTGTTTTTTCACTTTCGACACTACCTCTTCAATGCGCGCCGGGTGGATACGTCCATCGGCAACAAGCTGGTGCAACGATAGGCGCGCAATTTCTCTGCGCACCGGGTCAAAAGCAGAAAGAACAATGGCTTCGGGGGTGTCATCTACCACAATTTCTACGCCGGTAGCCGCTTCCAAAGCACGGATATTGCGACCTTCTCTACCAATGATACGACCTTTCACTTCATCGGAATCGATATGGAAAACGGTAATGGCATTTTCTATGGCCGTTTCGGTTGCAACTCGTTGGATAGAGTTGATAACGATTCGTTTAGCCTCTTTGTTTGCCGTCATTTTTGCCTCTTCCATGATGTCGCTAATGTAGGACTGGGCGTGTGTTTGTGCTTCGTCTTTGAGCGACTCTACCAAACGGTCTTTGGCTTCATCTGCCGACAAGCCGGATATGGCTTCCAATTTTTCTACTTGCTGTCTGTGCAACTTGTTCAGTTCCTGATTTCTTTTCTCAAACAGCTCTTGTTGAGCACCTAAACTGGTTTTTGCTTCGTCCAGCTCGGTGTTTTTCTTGTTCAACTCTTCTTGTTTTTGGTTGAGAGTCATTTCACGTTGTTTCAAGCGATTTTCCGTATTTTGTATTTTTGAAGTACGGATATTGGCTTGTTTCTCGGCTTCCGCTTTCATAGAAAGGGTTTCTTCTTTTGCCTCCAACAACTTTTTCTTTTTAATTACCTCGGCATCTTTTTCGGCATCGCTCAGTATCTTTTGGGCACGCGAATTGGCCATTCTGCCAACAACGTACCAAGCTACTGCCGCGCCAATAATTATACCGATAATTGCGAATAATATTTCCATCTAACTTTTCTTGATTATTTATTAAATTAATATATAGCTTTTTACAAAAAATAATTTGCAAAAAACTGGTTGTTTCTATCTCTCTTGGGCGGTGCATAAAAAAACGCACACTATTTTACATATCGATATTGCTCGTATGTAAAAAAGGTGCGAATAGTAAAAAAATAAATGCAGCGTAATAAAGGAAATTACTCCTTCAAGTACGCATCTAACTCACTTATAATCAAATTAATTTTATCTTCAAAGGGTTGAACATTGTTTGTCTTTTCCAATGAAAAATTTTCTACCATTATCTGCAGTGCCGCCATGATTGCAAAATCTTTTGTGCTAAGCCCCGTTCCCTCTCCTCCGAAAGTTACTTGATATTGGTTTATCATATTATTTAATGTCTTAGCGGCTAATCTAAACGTTTCTTCATCCGATTTATCGATTTCGAAAGGATAGGTTCCTCCGCTAATAAGTAGTTTTAATGACATTTTGTCGTTGACCATAATTGTATATAAATTTTCCGATTCAATTATTCAACAAATCTATGCATTTATCAACTTTACGCACCAAAGTGGATAGCTTCTTTTTGGCTGCATCCACATCTACTGTAGCAGCAGTGATGGTTCTGGCAACTTTCAAGCTATCATATTTTGTTTTCAGCGAGTTTAGTTCTTTGGTTATTTTTTCCAACCCCAACTCTTTGGCCTTTATATCAGACTTCAACCTGGCATTTTCGTCCTTCAACGAATCACATCGCAACAAAACTTGCTTGATGCGAACTTCCAAGTCTATCAACAACTTATTTTTTTCGTCAGCCATAAGAAAACAAAAAATCATGCAAATATAACCATAGATAACATTTTACACAAATTTTCTATCTTAATTTTACTAATTTTTTCGCTTGCCGGAGCATTTGACCCATATATTTGCACTTTTCGCGATACAAAAATAGATAATCAACGTACTTATAAGCCTTGTAGATTTGACAAAATACCGTATATTTGCACTTCAATTAAGAAAAACGTGGGGATTCCGATTCGTGTATCCCTTTTCATGTATATAGAAAAATATGACTTCACAAGAAATACGCCAATCTTTTAAAGATTTTTTCGCATCGAAAGAGCACCAAATTGTGCCGTCGGCACCCATGGTTATCAAAGACGACCCGACACTGATGTTTACCAACGCGGGGATGAACCAGTTCAAAAATGTAATTTTGGGCAATGACCCGATAGAATTTCCTCGCATAGCCGACTCGCAAAAGTGCTTACGCGTGAGCGGCAAACACAACGACTTGGAAGAAGTAGGACACGACACCTACCACCACACCATGTTCGAGATGCTGGGCAACTGGTCGTTTGGAGATTATTTCAAAAAAGAGGCCATAGCCTGGGCGTGGGAATACCTGACCGACGTGCTAAAACTGGAGGCCAACAGACTCTATGTTACGGTGTTCGAAGGAAGTGCCGAAGAGGGTTTGCAACGCGATGACGAAGCAGCAGGTTATTGGGAAAAATACATCCCCACTAATCGTATTATCAACGGAAACAAAAAAGATAATTTCTGGGAAATGGGCGACACCGGTCCGTGCGGTCCTTGCTCAGAAATACACATAGATATCCGCACAGACGAGGAGCGGCAAAAAGTGAGCGGACTCTCTTTGGTAAATCAAGATCACCCGCAAGTAATCGAAATTTGGAATCTCGTATTCATGCAATACAATCGCAAAGCGGATGGCTCTTTGGAGTCGCTTCCGGCAAAAGTGATTGATACCGGAATGGGATTTGAACGACTTTGCATGGCGGTACAAGGCAAATTGTCTAATTACGACACCGATGTGTTTCAGCCTCTCATCCAGAAAATTGGAGCAATAACCAACACGAAATATGGCGAAGACAACAAAAAAGACATTGCCATGCGTGTTATTGCAGACCACGTTCGCACCATCGCATTCTCTATTACCGACGGACAACTGCCATCCAACGCCAAAGCGGGATACGTAATCCGTCGCATTTTGCGACGTGCCGTGCGCTACGGCTACACATTCCTCGATATGCACGAATCGTTTATGTACAAATTGATTCCTACGCTTATCGAAGTAATGGGCAATGCTTATCCCGAACTGCAAGCACAACAATCGCTCATAGAAAAAGTAATCAAAGAGGAGGAAGAATCTTTCCTGAGAACCTTAGAAACAGGTATCAAACTATTGGAAAGAAACTTACCAGAACCGGGTGGCGTGCTGAGTGGCGAGGTAGCATTTCAACTTTACGATACGTTTGGCTTTCCTTTAGATTTGACCGAACTGATACTACGCGAGCACGGCAATGGCGTAGATATAGCTGCATTTGATGTAGAGATGCAAAAACAAAAACAACGTGCCAGAAACGCAGCCAGCATAGAAACCGAAGATTGGGTTACGGTACGAAACGGTGAACCGGAATTTGTGGGCTACGACCAAACCGAAGCTAAAACAGAAATACTGCGATACAGAAAAGTAAAACAAAAAAACAAAGAGTTTTATCAATTGGTACTGTCTCGTTCGCCTTTCTATGCCGAAATGGGTGGACAGGTTGGCGATAGCGGATGGCTTACAAGTCCCGAGAACGAAAAAACAGAAATTTTCGACACCAAACGAGAAAATAATTTGGCAATACACTTAACGAACAAATTGCCGAAAAATATAGAATCACAGTTTACGGCATCCATTCATATAGAAAAACGTACGGCAACCGAATGCAACCACACGGCTACGCACTTGATGCACGAATCGTTGCGTGAGATATTGGGCACGCACGTTGAGCAAAAAGGCTCGTTTGTTTCGCCCGAAGTACTGCGTTTCGACTTTTCGCATTTTCAAAAAATGACTCCCGAAGAGATTCGTGCCGTGGAGAAAAGTGTAAACAAAAAAATTCGCGAAAATTTGCCCATTATCGAGAACAGGCACATCCCGATTGACGAAGCACGCGCCCAAGGAGCGATGGCTCTTTTCGGAGAAAAATATGGCAACGATGTGCGCACCATCCGTTTTGGCTCATCTATTGAACTGTGTGGGGGAACACACATTTCCGATACCGGCAAAATAGGAACTTTCCGCATCATCAGCGAAAGTGCCATCGCAGCCGGCGTTCGCCGTATCGAGGCTATAACCGCTGCCGTGGCTGAAGAGTATTTGTATAAACAGGAAGATGTGATTCGATCACTTCGTGAGTTTATGCACAACGCACCCGATTTGATGGGAACGGTAAAAAAGGCCATCGAAGAGAACAGCGAATTAAAAAAACAGGTGGAAACATTTGTTAAGGAAAAAAGCCAGAACATTGTAACCGAACTCTTAAAACAAGGTAAAGAGATAAACGGAATTACCGTCTACAGGCTCAAAGGCGAATTTCCAAGTAACCTGATTAAAGATATCGCCTTTGGCATCCGCAATCGGGAAAGAGCAAATTCGGCATTTGTTGCAGCAACAGCAGAAGACGGAAAACCACAGTTACTCATCGCCCTTACCGATGATTTGGTGGAACAAGGTTTTGATGCGGGAAAAATAATAAGAGAAGCAGCCAAACACATACAAGGCGGTGGCGGTGGACAAAAACATTTTGCATCTGCCGGCGGGAAAAATGCCGATGGGTTAAGCGCGGCCATGGATGCCATTTTAGCCGCATTTAAAGGATAAATAATTTGTTGAAAAAACAGAGGAAATAACGAGAAAAGAGTCCAAATCACTATACAAAATGGGTTTGGACTCTTTCTTTACTGTTCTTGCCAATAATCGGCATATTGTTGAGCCACTTTCAAATACCAGTGATGTTTCCAGATATAAGCCTTGCTCTCGGCACTCAATCGGGGAATTTCGGCTCTATTCAAAACCAGCCATTCCAATTTTTCAAACACATCTTCCTCATTTGGAAGCACATTGATGATTGGTCGCAGCTTTTGCTCATTCAAAATTTCGTAGTTTTCGGGTTCACCGCCACCCACCACAACAATACCTTTTGCCATTGCCAACAGCGCATTCATGGCAGGCGTGTAAGAGTATAATTGGTCCAACAAAACATCGGAGTCGTTCATCATTTTTTCGTACTCGTGGTAAGGAACAGAAATGGCTTTCACTATCTCTACCTGTTCGGGATATTTTGCTTTGACACGCTCCAAGGCACGAAGCATCACATCCGTACCTTTCAATTGGTTTTTATTTTTCTGAATGCCGATGAAAAATTTCACTTTGTCGGGATGAAATGTTTTGGGAGTTTCATTAAAATTGGCAACATGGATTGGTAACGGGATAAAAGTCGTTTTTTGTGGGAAATCGGCTTTATATGCAGCATAATATTCGTATAAACAAGCAATTATTCCATCACAAGATTTGGCAACTTCTATGTTGGCATTTTTTTTATCCCAATTTTTCCAAATATTGATTTCGTTTCTGTTGTTCTCATTATCCAGCAATGCTCCGTTTACCACATATTCCGAATAGCGAAAAATCTTATCATCTACACAAGCTTTCACCCAGAAATAATCGGTAGAATAGGCAGCAAGGAATACTTTTTTGTTTCTTTTTTTCAGATAATGATACAATTTTAGATTTCGCTCTGCTTTGAGTTGAAAAAAATTTGCCGGATTGTTTATCTGCACCACATCAAACCCTTTTAGTTTGGGCAAAATGCGAATCAGCGAGAAAATATATTTTATGCCATCCCCCAGCGAATTGGAACGTCGTGTGAGTTGCACATCGGAATAATATTTGCGCCAACCGCCATCGTTTGTTACGAGTAAAACCTCGTGGCCAAGCAATTCCAGCCCCTGTTTCAAATGAAAATGCACGTTGCTAAACTCGCCGATAAATAATATTTTCATAAAGTGGTAATTTTGAACAAAGATAGCTATATTTGTAAAAAAATAAAAAATGATATTGAGTTTTGTAGTACCCGTTTACAATGTGCGGGATTTTTTGAAAGAGTGTTTGCAGTCGCTCATCAACCAAGATTGGAACCACAAGTTGTACGAAATAATCGTTATAAACGATGGTTCGACCGACGACAGCCTGCAAATTGCCCAAGAAATTGCCCATCAAAACACCAATATCAAGATAATCAGCCAAGCCAATAAAGGGCTGAGTATGACCAGAAACAGAGGCATAGAAGAAGCCACGGGCAAATATATTTGGTTCATTGACTCCGATGATTGGATTGCAAAAAATTGTTTGCAAAACATCTTCCAAAAAATCGAAGAAAATAACTTTCCCGACATGGTTGCCGTATCCCGATTGAAATATTTGCCCAACGAAAAATCGATGAAATATATCGAAAACTCTGCCGACGGCATTTCCGGGAAAGAGTTTCTCTACAAACGTGTTTACCAAGCTACGGCACCATGCTATTTGTATAAAAGGGAGTTTCTTTTGTTACACAATTTGCGTTTCAAATCGGGCATTTATCACGAAGATGCCGAGTTCACGCCACGTGCTCTTTTTTACGCCGATAAAATGGTTTTTGTCCCGGAAATTATCTATTTTCACCGGCACAGAGATAGTTCCATCACTACCTCGGCAAATTACAAAAGGTGTGACGATTTGGTTACGGTAGCCGAAAGTCTTCGCCAATTTAAACTGGCAGAAAGCAAATCGGAAAAAGACAACGATATTTTCGATTTGATTATCGCGTACACTCTCATTTACCTGTTTTCTGTTCTTTACGAGTTCGACGATGACAAAAAATCGGTAGAATTTATTTCCCAATTACGTCAGAAATCGGAATTATTAATATCGCTATTGCGAAGCAAAAAAAAGAATTTTATAGCGGGATATCACATCCTGAAGAGGAGTCCTAAACTTTTTTGGAAAATTTATTCTGCCATGGAAAAAAGGAGGTTGAAATGACAAAACTAAGCATCGTCATACCGATTTATAATCGCGAGAAGTTTCTGTCGCGTATGTTATCGTCCATAAAAGAGCAGACACACAGACCATTGGAATTGATTTTAGTAGACAATAACTCGTCCGATTCATCCTTGACAATTTGTCAAGATTTCAAAAATAAATACCAAACAAATGATTTGGAAATAATTGTAACTACCGAAACAAAAAAAGGTGCCAATGCCGCACGAAACAAAGGTCTAGCCCTTGTTACAAGCGAATTTGTATCGTTTTATGACTCCGACGACGAGATGTATCCCTACCGAATGGCAACCATAGCGCAAACTATTGAGGATAACAGTTGGGCAGATATTATTGGTGTAACGTTCGACATTACGCTACCCGATCAGTCGGTAACACAGAGAAGCAAAGTTTTCTCCAACCAATTAGACAAACACATTCTTACCGGATACTTATCTACACCTGCCACCATAGTCAGAACACAGCTAATCAGAGATGTAGGTGGATGGAACGAAACTTTGCTTCGTTGGCAAGATTGGGAATTGGGCATCCGTCTTCTGATGAAAACCAATCGAGTAATTTGGATAAAGCGACCCACACTACACAATTACCGAATGCACGAAGACAGTATTTCAGGAATTGGTTTTTCGCAATCGTATCAACATATTTCTCATACCATTGATGTGGCAGCCAACACGTTATCTCGCACCAATTTAAGCAATAAAACACATCTTTTGATGTGTGTTTGGTTCAAGAAGCTGATTATTGCCGGCGATTTATATCTCGAGGGTAATCAAGAGATTAGCAGACAGTGGTTTTCAGAGATACTTCAATCTATTCCTGCCGAGAAAAAAACACTCTTTCGCTTACTTTACAATTACAAAATAAAGGGAGGAAGAGGTGCATGGCGGATTTTCTCGTTTTTCAATAGAAAATAATTGAGTCCCGATACCGGATTAATTTTTCGACTTCATTCTATTTACAAACTGTGCCAACCATTTTCTGACATTGATGATTTTATTCAAATTAGAAAACGAATAGTAACTCGAAATCAAAACTATAACTATACCGATGGAAAGCCGTGGCAAAACTTGCAAGAAAGCAACAAGATATGCCGCGAGAATAAATGTGGACGAGATGATTGCAATTCTCACAATTTGCCTGTTCCACAAATAGTTGGACAATTTCTTAGCATATAAAACCATGATAATAAAATAGTAGATATACGTTAGGAAATAACTTACTCCCGTGGCATGCAATCCCATGGATGGAAATAATAGATAGGTCAACAACAAATACACCACGAAGAACGAAATCTCAGAAAAAATAAACAACAACCTTTTGCCTTTTGCCAACAAAATAAATGCCATCGGCCAAGAAGCAACTTTCAGAAATGTACCCAACAATTGCACATTAAGCAATCCATCAATAACCACAAATTCAGACGAATACAGAATATTTAGTATCTGCTTGCCAAAAATCACCACTGCAATTAGTATGGGAGTAATGATGTTTATTACCACATAAGTTTGCTCATCAATTGCTTTTTTTACCAACGTATTATCGTTGGAAACGGTGCTCAATCGTGGAAAATAATCGGCACTCATCGAGCTAAGTACCAGCAACATATAAGTATTACTAATGGTCCAAACAGACTGAAACAAACCGGCAGCCGTCAGGTCCATTTCATCTATGATATAAATACGCAATAGAAACATTGTCAGCGTATTCACAAGAGACGAAATCATGATAGCAATTCCAAAACGCAACGTCTTTTTGCCCGAGTTCCACGCTTCGCGCAAGGGTAATTTTACCGCCTCAATTCGCATAAATGACACATAACGCCACGCGAAAATAAATTGCAAAACGCTAAAAATTATCAAGGAAGGCACGATACCTTTTGTGCCAAAAATGATGTAAAGCGGAATAGATAAAATAAGTGATAAAACATTCCCGAAAATAGAAACTTTTACCATGGAACTCACCTGGTTAGAGCCTTGCAAAATGGTGTAATATCCCTTGCTCAAAATAGTGAACAACACACAAATGGACAAAAAAGCTATCTGGAGAGCATAACTTTTATCGTCAAAAGCCCACAAACTGATAGGTTTACACAATATCAGACAGACAAGCGAAGCTATAAGTGCGAGAGAGAGAAACCAAGTTTTGGTAACAGCAACAGTATGCCGAAAAGCGTTGTTCGGGTTGTTTCGTTCAATGGCAATGGCACGCACGCTTCCGGTGTCGAAACCTAAAACACCGGAGGTGGTGAAAATCTGAACCAAATTTTGCAAAACACTTATCAGCCCAAAGCCGGCAGCACCTAAAACAACAGCAATAACCTTGGTACGAATAATTCCGGTCAAAATCTGCACCAATTGCGAACTGCCAAAAAGTCCAATCGCTTTCAGTATGTGTTTATATGAGTTTTCTTTTTCAGACAATATTTTTAAGCTTTTATATATGATAAGACAACGTCAGAATACGCTTTTTTGTATAATTTTGCACAAAACTTTTTCCAACATGGCAAATCCCTTATTACAAATTGATACACTCACCAAAAGTTTTGGCGATTTGGTGCTGTTTCGCGACATCTCTTTCGGCATTGCTCAAGGCGACAGAATTGGGCTGATTGCCAAAAACGGAACGGGGAAAACTACGCTCCTCCAAATCATCGCCGGAAAAGAGCCGTACGATAGCGGAAGGGTGGTGTTTAGGAACGATATTCGCTTTGCTTATTTGGAACAAATGCCCCAATTTAACCCGGAACTAACCGTGTTGGAAGCTTGCTTTGCCACCGAAAACGAAGCCGTTAAAACCATCGCACGATACGAAGAGATTATGACATCGGGCAAGCACGACGAGTTGGACGAAGTAATGGCAAAAATGGATTTGCTGAATGCCTGGGATTTTGAGCAACGCATCAAACAAATTTTGAGCCAATTAAAAATATTTCAATTCGACCAAAAAATGGGAGAACTCTCCGGCGGACAACTCAAACGAGTGGCTCTGGCAAATGCGCTCATTGCTGAACCCGAACTGATTATTTTGGACGAACCCACCAACCACCTCGATTTGGATATGGTGGAATGGTTGGAAGAGCACCTGTCGCGCTCCCAAATCAGCCTCCTCATGGTTACCCACGACCGCTATTTTTTGGACCGAGTTTGCACACAAATTATTGAAATTGATGACAAACAAATTTTCCAATACAAAGGAAATTACGCTTATTATTTGGAAAAACGCGACGAGCGAATGGCTGCACAAGAAGCCGAAACCGAAAGTGCTCGAAACATCTATCGGAAAGAGTTGGATTGGATGCGCCGACAACCGCAAGCCCGTGCCACGAAAGCAAAATCGCGCATCGATGCGTTTTACGAGTTGGAAGAAAAAGCAAAAAAACGCCAACAAGACAACCAGATTCGTCTATCGGCAACAGGAGTCTATATCGGTAAAAAAATATTTGAAGCGAAAGATATTACCAAAAGTTTCGACAACGTAAAAATTACCGACCATTTCAACTACATTTTTACCCGATACGAAAAAATGGGTATCGTGGGCAACAACGGTACCGGAAAAAGTACCTTCATCAAAATGTTGCTGGGCAAAGTGCCACCCGATTCGGGACGTTTTGATATTGGCGAAACGGTGAATTTTGGCTATTACAGCCAAGAAGGATTGCAATTTGACGAGCAAACCAAAGTGATTGATGTGGTGCAAAACATTGCCGAAATCATTGACATGGGAAATGGCAACAAGCTCACCGCATCGCAGTTTTTGCAACATTTTTTATTCGTTCCCGCTAAGCAGCACGATTTTGTGCACAAGCTAAGCGGTGGCGAAAAACGCCGGCTTTATCTCTGCACAGTGCTCATCAAAAACCCGAACTTTCTGGTTTTGGACGAGCCAACCAACGACCTCGATATTGTTACGCTGCAAATTCTGGAAGAATATCTGGCCCAATTCAAAGGCTGCCTGATTGTGATTTCGCACGACCGCTACTTCATGGACAAGGTAATAGATCATTTGCTGGTGTTTCATGGTGATGCGCAGATTCAGAATTTTCCGGGAAATTATTCTCAATACCGAGAATGGAAAAGTTTGGATGACAAAAAAACTGCCGAAGAGACAAAATCGGCAAAAACGGAACAAATTGCCAAACCAAAAAATACGGAAAAAACAAAACTCACGTTTAAAGAAAAAATTGAGTTCGAGCAATTAGAAACCGAAATCCAACACTTAGAAACCGAAAAGGAGGAACTAACGGGGCAACTATCGTCGGGACAACTTCCATCGGATGAGTTGATTGAAAAATCCAACCGTATCTCGAAGGTGATGGAACTGATTGATGAAAAAACAATGCGTTGGCTCGAGTTGAGCGAATATATTTGATTGAAAAAGAATTGGAATGCAGATAAAAAACAGAACAAAACCAAACTTCTTTGCCGGAGAAGCTCTTACTGTAGGATATGCCCTTGTAACTGCCATCATTGTGTTCATTTTGTGGAACAAATTGGATAATCCGATGTCATTTTTATGGGGAAGAATAGCCATAATTTCCGCCATCGGATTATTATATTTGACCGCAAGTTCAGGGAAATATCTGAAAATGATTTCGGTTATTCGGGCAGTTTTTCCGCTCTGTCTGCTCTCGTTTTGGTATTCCGAAACATACGAGTTCAATCGGGTATTCCCCAATCTCGACCATATTTTTGCACAAATAGAACAAAATTTATTCGGATTTCAGCCGGCAATCACTTTTTCACAAAACTTCTCCAACAAATGGATTAGCGAAGCATTCAACTTGGGCTATTTCAGCTATTTCCCGATGATGGTTTTCGTGGTGCTTTATTGTTTTTTCTATAAACGGAAGCAGTTCAATAGGTTGAGTTTCATTTTTCTTGGTTCGTTTTTCCTATATTATCTGTTGTTTATTTTTATCCCGTGTGCCGGACCGCAATTTTATTTCCCCGTTATAAGCATGGAAAACGCCGAAAAAGGAATTTTTACTGAAGTCGGAAACTATTTTGTTCACAATATCCAACTTTTGCCGGGACCCGGCTACAAAAACGGTCTGTTTTACCAAATGGTAGAGTTATCGCAAGCCATGGGCGAACGCCCCACCGCTGCTTTTCCAAGCTCGCACGTGGGCATTTCCACTATTTTGATGATTTGGTTGTTTTTCAATAACAAGAAAGCATTGTTGGCATTACTTCCGCTCTATCTGCTTCTTTGCGGGGCAACTGTTTATATTCAAGCGCATTACCTTATCGATGTATTTGCCGGTTGGATAAGTGCCGTTCTGTTTTATCTGCTTTTCGCATTCTTATTTGATAGACTAAAAAATATTCGCTACACGAATTTTTTTTCTTAATAAAAGTCATTTATTCGTATCAAAATTTCGTTAAACAATATTATCTATTTATTAATAATCAATACATTATACAATTATTAATTTAGAAATGGTTTAAATTTGGGTTCTCGTGCTGGCAGACTGCATCAGTCCGTTTAATATTTTGTATCTTTGTAGAAGTTAATAATTATTTTAGCATTTTATAAAACAATCCATTATGAAAAGTGTAAAAGGAACCCGTACAGAAAAAAACCTGCTTAAATCGTTTGCAGGAGAATCACAAGCAAGAATGCGTTACACATTCTTCGCTAAAGAAGCCAAAAAAGAAGGATACGAACAAATTGCTGCCATTTTTCAGGAAACTGCTGATCAGGAAATGGTACACGCCAAACGCATGTTTAAATATCTGGAAGGTGGCATGGTAGAAATTACAGCCATGTACCCTGCAGGTGTGATAGGAAATACAATAGAAAATCTAACCGAAGCTGCTGCCGGCGAAAACGAAGAGTGGACAGAATTGTATCCCATGTTTGCCGATATAGCCGAAGAAGAAGGTTTCAAAGAAATTGCAGTTATGTATCGCATGATTGCTAAAGCTGAAGCTATTCACGAAGAGCGTTATTTGAAACTGCTACAACGTGTGAAAGACGGAACTGTTTTTTCTCGCGAAGAAGAAATCGAATGGCAATGCCGTCATTGCGGATTTGTTTATACAGGCAAAAAAGCGCCGAAAACATGCCCTACTTGTCTGCATCCACAAGCTTATTTCGAGCCGAAAAATGACAAATATTATTAGTCAACTAGCAGTTTTTTCAGCAAATAATTTTCAACAAAAATTATCCTGAATGCTGAAACAATAAAAAAGAAACGCATTCTACCTACAGGATGCGTTTTCTTTTCTCCTATGGCACAATTCAATAGCCTCAAATACACAACAAGATGCAATACAGTTTTATCGAATTATTTGCCCGTACCCAATTGTTAATCGGTCCTGAAGCGATGGAATCTTTGAAATCAAAAAAAGTGATACTTTTTGGAGTGGGTGGCGTTGGAAGTTGGTGTGCCGAAGGATTGATACGCAGCGGAGTAATGCATCTGACGCTGGTAGATCCGGACGATGTAGCCACCGCCAATATCAATCGCCAACTGCCGGCAACAACCAAAACCGTAGGGCAACTGAAAGTGGATGTCATGAAAAAACGCCTCGAAGAGATAAATCCCGAAGCAAAAATAACTGTTATTCCCGAGATTTATTGCGAAGAAAGCTCCCAATCATTCCATTTGGAGCAGTACGATTACATTATTGATGCCATCGACACCCTGCAACACAAAGCCCATCTCTTGGTTACTGCTTCCAAAACCAATGCCACTATTTTCTCGTCGATGGGAGCCGGTCTAAAGTTAGACCCTCAAAAAATAAAAATAGCCGAATTTTGGAAAGTGAAAGGTTGTCGACTCGCGGCTGCCCTTCGCCAACGACTTCGGAAGACAGAAAAACCAAACAAAAAAATTATCTGCGTCTATAGCGAAGAAATAAATGAAAACAAAGGGCGTAGCCTTTCGCGAGAAAATGCCGACGAAAATTCGCCTTTCAACAAACCCACGGTAAACGGAACGTTGGTGCATATCACGGCCATTTTCGGATTTACGCTGAGCGGATTGGTGGTGCAAGATGTGGTGGAGAAGGGATGAAAAACTATAAAGTAAAATTGTAATAATCAAATAAATAATCGTTTTTTCAAATTTATTTTGTTATCTTTATAGTCTTAAAGCACAAAACTGCATCTAGACCAAATTACAGATTATCATATGAATACAATATGAAAGATATACAAGAAGAAATAATTGACGGAGAATATATTGCCGATACAGAAATAACGGTAGATGAATGGATTGAGATTTTACAAAATGATAAAATTTTACAACCATATTACAAAGATGTTTTACTCAAAATATACAAAGAGCCCGGACACAAATCCACTTGCAAAAATCTGAGTATAAAATATGGACAACATCCACAGTCATATAATGCACCCATAACACATTTTGGCAAAGCCGTTAAAAAAGCTCTCAATCGTTTCCGAGTAATTGGGATGGATGGGAAAGAAACATATTGGTCAATTGTAATGACCGGTAAAGGAACAGGTATGAATTTTGAATGGACAATAAAACCGGAACTGGTTGAAGCAATTCAAAAATCCGGAATTTTATCCTTCGATCCCATGATTGAGATGCTCAATAGATATAAAGAACATTTGAAGAAAAGCGGATTAAAAGATGAGCTGTATAAGTGGGAATTGATAAAAAAATTTCAAGGAAAACCCGATGTTTTGGCAAATAACTTCGCAAATGAGATAAAATCGCTTGATATTTCCAATTTAGCTTATCGAATGACAAAAGCCGTAACTAATACGATTGTTGATAAAGAACCGGAAACTTACAAAGCCGCATTTGTGAAATTATTTAATGAAGAAAATTCTCTCAACGACAGAGTGAAAACTTTTATAGAGGATATTAAACAACTTTACAAATCGATGGGAGAAACATTGTCTCCTCATCATAATGAAAGGGAGATTGCCACATTTCTCACATACCACAATCCGGAAAAATACACTTTTTATATGCCAAAATTTTACGAGCCATATTGTAACTTTCTCGGCATAAAACATAAAGCTACGGGAGAAAAATACAATCATTACATGAATTTAGTCGATGACTTGATTGAAAAATATATCTCTAAAGATGCTGAGTTACTTACACTTGTTGACAATGTACTACTAACAGGCGATTATTATCCGGACAAAAATCGGAAAATATTAGCCCAAGACTTTCTTTATCAAATGTTTGACCCAAAAAGGAACAAACAAGAAGTAATTGAAGAAATAATTGAATCAAATACGAAGGATATCATGCAAACTCAACCTCTTAACCAAATCCTCTACGGACCTCCGGGAACTGGAAAAACATATAACACGATAAATAAAGCAATCAATATCATAAATCCCGAATTTGATACAGAAGAAAGTCGGAGAAAAACGAAGCAGGAGTTTAATAGATTGGTTGAAGCTGGACAAATCGTGTTCACTACTTTTCACCAGAGTATGACTTATGAGGATTTTGTGGAAGGAATAAAACCCATAATGTCAGATGAAGAAAAAAACATTCTAGAATATCAAATCGAAGATGGTATTTTCAAAAAAATGGCATATATTGCTAAATACAGTATAATAAATGAAGGGAATCAGAATAAAACCGAAATTTCTAGAGAAGAGTTATTTGAAAACATATATAATCAACTAATTTCGGATGTGGAAGAAAAGCTTGCTAATAATCAAGATTATGAGATCCCATCAAGAACTGGATTGAAATTATATATCTACCGTGTATCTGATCAATTGAATTTGCATATAAAACATGAAAATTCAGAGAGGATTTTGCCTCATGTCGTCTCGAAGAAAAGAATTCAGAAATTATTTCTACATTTTAGTAATCCAGACGAAATAAAAAACATCAACAATGAGATAAGAAATGTAATAGGAGGATCAAATGCAACAACCTATTGGGGTGTTTTATCAGAATTAACGGAGAGAGCAAATAAGTTTAAGAAAAATACAACTGAACAATTAGCATCTAACAATGAGATCAACTACGAAAGAATCAAATCAATAATTGCCAATACGTCTTTATCTAAAGTTGAGGTAAAAAGTAAAATGACAAAGACCTTCGTACTAATCATCGACGAAATCAACCGAGGAAATATCTCCCAAATTTTCGGCGAACTTATCACGTTGATTGAGGAAGATAAGCGATTAGGCAATTCCGAAACATTGGAAGTTACACTTCCGTATAGCAAAGAAAAATTTGGCGTACCCTCCAACCTCTATATTATCGGAACAATGAATACAGCCGACCGTAGCGTAGAGGCATTGGATACGGCACTTCGTCGCAGGTTTATTTTTGAAGAAATGACATCGAAACCCGAAATTATTCCGCAAGTTGGGAAAGCTGAAAATGGAATTGTAGAGGATATTAATCTAGAAAAACTATTAATCACTTTAAACAAACGCATCGAACTGTTGCTCAACAGAGACCATCAGATTGGTCATAGCTATTTCTTACAAGTTTCAAATCTCAAAATGTTGAAAGAAACTTTTCACAACAAAATTATTCCACTTTTACAGGAGTATTTCTTTGGAGATTTCGGAAAAATTGGATTGACATTGGGAAGTGGTTTTGTGGAATTGAGCAATGAGCATAGCAACAACGATAAATTCTTTGCCAACTTTCATGGAGATTATTCTTATGCCGATTATCTGGAGCGTCCCGTGTACAAAATATTAAACCCAGTCCAAATGACGGATGAAGAATTTATTCATGCAATTGGTGTATTGATGAATGAATAACTCTAAAAATCATATTGTAGTATTTGAACACGAGAAACTTCGCATTAGTGAAGATTTTGATAAGGAAAAACTGACTGCATTGCAAAAATACTATGGCTGTGCAGGTGTTCCTTATTATTCACTGATACACAATGGTGTGCAGTTTTGTAGCTATGTTGGCGTTATTCAAATTGACAATTTAATAATTGAAGTATTGCCCAAAGCAGACAAAAACATTGAGACAGATGCTACAAGATGGCGAAATATTTTGATAGACATGGTGCGTTCCGTACATAAGTTTGACATTCAAGCTACCAGTCAAAGTCATTTAAAAGTAAAGCCCAATACCATTCTCGATTTATATATTGAAATTTTCATTGTAGAAGTGGAGCGACTGATACGACATGGTTTAATCAAACAATATAGAAATCAAACAGGGAATGTTTCGGCACTGAAAGGAAATTTGTATTTCAGCAAACATATTCAGAAAAACCTCATTCATCAAGAACGTTTTTTTGTGAATCACAGCACTTATGATGTACATCATTTATTGCACGAAATTATATATCAAGCCATTGTTTTGATAAAAAGTATCAACACAAACGCTCGATTGATTAGCCGAATTAATACGTTATTACTGGATTTTCCTGAAATGTCTTACAAAAAAATTACAGATGCAAGTTTTAATCGTATTGTATTCAATCGAAAAAGTGAAGCATATCGCAAATCAATAGAAATTGCAAAATTCCTTTTATTACAATTCCATCCCGATATTAGCAAAGGTCGCAACCACGTTTTAGCTTTGATGTTTGATATGAACTCGTTGTGGGAACAATTTATTTTTATCAGCCTAAAAAAACACCTGAAAGTTGATGATTCTGATTTTCGTGTACTAGGTCAAAATTCAACCAATTTTTGGGAACACGAAAAAGGTTCAATTACCAAAATCCGTCCCGATATACTCATAAAAATCAATAAAAACAAACAATTTATCATTGATACCAAGTGGAAGAATTTGAACGGCACCAATCCTACTGTAGAAGATTTACGCCAGATGTACGTATATCACGAGTATTATGATGCCCAAAAAGTTGCTTTACTTTATCCAAACGATATTTTACAAGCAACAGAAATAGTAAAAGGTAAATATGCACAAAAGAAACACGAACTTATTGATATAGCAAAAGAATGCAGCATCATTCCCATTTCAGTTTCAGAAAAAGTGCACGAATGGCAAAAAGTCATCTATAAAATTGTATATGAATGGATAAAAACAAATTAAATTCTATAACAACTATGACACACACCCACTTCATCACTCGAGCAGCAGAAATAGCCCGAGAAGCACACGCCGGACAAACCGACAAGGCCGAAAAAGATTATTTTGAAGGACACCTCACATCGGTTGCATCCATGGGAAAAACATGGCAGCAACAAGTGGTTGGTTATTTGCACGATGTGGCGGAAGATACGCCCACGACGGAAGTCGAAATTATTCAACTACTACAAACGGAGGAAAAACTTTCGGCACAAGACGCGGCTGCAATTGGCGAAGCATTGCGATTGCTCAACAACAAACATTTTACAGACAGAGAGAGCTATTTGCAAGCAATTAAGAAAAATGACCTGGCAAGAGCTGTAAAAATAAACGATTTGACCAACAACATGGATTTGAAGCGAATAGCCAATCCCAATCAAAAAGATTGGGCACGACTACAAAGATATGAGCAAGAACTTGCTTGGATAACAAAAGATTAAAACACATAAAAACTCGAATAATATGCTTGGAGCAATTTTAGGAGACATCATTGGCTCTACTTACGAATTCAACAACACGAAAGATTATCATTTCAAACTTTTCACAAAAGATAGCGATTTTACGGACGATACCGTTTTAACCGTAGCGGTTGCCGACGCTGTATTGCGAGGTGTAGATTATGGTGAAAGCATACGCACGTGGGCACTCAAATATCCTTATCCCAAAGGTGCTTACGGCGGTTCGTTTCAGCGGTGGATGTATTCCAAAAATCCCGAACCTTATGGGAGTTTCGGAAACGGGTCGGCTATGCGAGTTAGCGCAATAGGTTGGTTATTCGATTCGGAAAAAGAGGTGCTGGACGAAGCACGCAAAAGTGCCGAGTGCACACACAATCATCCCGAAGGCATCAAAGGTGCACAAGCTACGGCAATAGCTGTTTTCTTTGCCCGAAATGGAAAAGATAAAAATTTTATCCGGGAATATATGACCCTACAATTTGGGTACGATTTAAACAAAACCGTAGCCGAAATTCACAAAACATATACGTTTGACGTAACTTGCCAAGGCACGCTGCCCGAGTCATTGACCTGTTTTCTGGAAAGCACATCGTTTGAAGATGCCATTCGCAAAGCCATTTACATTGGTGGCGATAGCGATACCGTTGGAGCCATTGTTGGAGCTATTGCCGAAGCCTATTACGGTATTCCCGAAGAGTTTACAAAACGAATTTATCCTTTTCTGCCCAAAGATATGTTGCAGGTAATTTCTATGTTTCAGGCAAAAACAAACCCCTCTACCGAGATTGGTTTATCGCAAGAGACCAAAAAGTTGCGCGAAAAATATGCCCAACTGCAAAACAGATTTTCGGAACTGTTCATGGAAAAGCAAAATATGCTGGAGCACGAAAAACCGCTGCTTACTTCGCTCTATCTTCACAAAATAGGACAAAAGAAATACGAAGAATTTTGCTTAACGATAGAACTCCAAAAACTAAAACTGAAATTCTCACTTCTACAAGCTTGTGTCAACAGAAACGAATTGCCCAACACCATCGAAATTGAAAACGAAGTAGAAACTCGTTTTTTTGAGTATAACCAAAGCATAAAAAATGAAGCAGAACGACTTGCTGCCGCACGCGATTTCTTATCAGGCAGTTTTCTATCGAAAGAGGATACGGCAAAACTAAAAGAATTGTATCGACTGATTGTTAAACGTTTGCACCCCGACCTCAACCCCAATTTGACCGACGAGATGAAAGATTTATTCATTCAAGCAAAAACGGCATACGACTTGTCCGATTTGTCGGTTTTGCAACAAATAGCCTTGTTATTAGATGTAGATAATCCGAACAAAACAATTATAGATTCCTTCCATTTAGAGGATATTATTCGCAAATTGGAGGAAAACATCAACACTTTGGAAAATCAAATATCGGCTTTGGAAAATGAATTTCCTTTCCTTTTCAAAGAAAAAATTTACGACGATGAGTGGGTAAAACAAGAACTGGAAATTACCGACAACGAGATAGAAAAATTAGAGACTGAAATCAATAAATACAAAGAATACATCCTGCTTTTAGAAGAATGGAAACCGGAATAACCAAACTGACACCCGAATTGCTTGCCTTCATCGGCACGGGAGGTGTAAAGGCTTTCGCTCCTTTTACACGCGAAATTTTTCTGCTCGATATTACCGTTGCAGGAACAACATATTGCAAAGAAATAGATACTTTAGAGCCGGAATTGCTGCCCGAAACCAGGTTAAAAATGGTGCGTCATCCCAAAAACGAATTCGATGAGCTTGCCATCGGCATCTATTACAACGAAATCCGCATCGGGTGGGTTCCGCAAGAGCTCAACGAAGTCATTTCGAGATTGATGGATGCAGGCAAAGCCTTCTTTTGCCGAATCGTTTCATCCACCAGAAAAAATAAATGGCTCAAAATTGACGCGAAAATCTACATGGTGGAGTAACAAAAGAAAATCTTAAATCGCTAAACCGTTTTCTTAATGGACTCTTTCACTATACAAAAACTCTAAAACTGTTTGACCAACAGCATGTAAAGTGGTTTTGCTTATGTTTCGCATATCATCTTTTTGTGTATGCCAGTAGGATACAAAACCCGTACGTGTATTATCTTTCAGATTGATAATATTGATACTGGGAGCTCGATTATATTGATTTACAGGCACATGGTCATCCATTATATAGCCACCTCGTTTTTCCAAGAAATAATTGCTAAATCCCATTTGTTTGGCTTTGTTCCACACTTTACGGACAATGGGAGAAGCATATTGAACCGAATGCCCTTCGAAGAGAAATGTTGCATCGGATGCACCCACCATATCCAACAAAATACCAAAATTGGCATGGTAGTTTTCCACATGCGGATTGGCAGCCCAATATTGAGAACCCAAGCACCACCAATCGCCTTCGGGATAGTTTGTTTCATAAGAGGGTGGTCCCCAATCTTCCAAATCGAAAAAGATAATATCTACACCAAAATCAACCGGTTGCATTTGCAATTGTCGTGCTACTTCCAACAACACGCCCACACCGCTGGCACCATCGTCGGCTCCGGAAATAGGTTTGTTTCTCAATTCCGAATCGGTTTCTTCATCGGCAAAAGGACGGCTATCCCAGTGCGCGTAAAGCAGTACCCGGTTCTTTTTTTCGGGAGAAAAACTGCCGATGATATTTCTAATCGGAATCTTTTTGCCCGTATAATGCAATATATCTGCTTTTTGTTCTGTAACTTCCGCTCCAAAATCTTGGAGTTTCGAAACCAAAAAATCGCCACAAGCCTTGTGCTCTTTCGTGTTTGGCACACGTGGTCCAAAACTAACTTGCTTCTCTACAAAAGAATAGGCACTATCGGCATCAAAAGCCGGTGATTTTTGAATATATGGCTCTGCGGGCTTTTCTACCGTTCGCTTTTGCGATTCGCATGAGCTGCAAGAGGAGAACAAAACAATACCGACTACCATAAAGAGTGCAAGAGCAAATGTTTTCGACATATATATTCGATATTTATCTTAAATATTTTTTATTTAACAGATATTGAGACTGTTTTATAATCAATTATTATTCATTTTTTAGGTGTTACGTTGATACGTGAAATCAGAAATTCCCATGTTTTTATACGTAACTTTCAGAGCTTCCTCATCATCAGATATTACCAATAATTTGTCGCCTTCATGCAGCTCAGTCTGCCCGGTAGGGATGAAATAGTGCTCATCTCTTTTCACCATTACAGCTAGCGTTTTATCGGGCAATGGCATCTCCATCAGATTCTTACCATGGCTCAGAGTCTCTTTTGTAATGATTATTTCGGTCATGGCAGATTTTATTTCTTCTGAAAACTCGACATCAAAATCTTCAAATTTCTTGTAATTATTGGGTTCTTCTGCCAATTTTAGCCATTTGGCAACCAAAGGAAGTGTCGTTCCTTGAAACAAAAGCGATACAATGGTGATGATAAATACAATATTGAAGATGGTACGCGAACCGGGCACATCTGCGGCAAGCGGAAGTATGGCAAAAATAATTGGTACAGCGCCGCGTAATCCTACCCAAGAGATATATTTTTTGTCGCGAAAAGATATTTTTTTAAATGGAATCAAACACAAGAAAATAGTTACCGGGCGGGCAATAAATATCATGAATAGTGCGATAAGTAGTCCCGGAATAAGTACCGGAATCAATTCGTGAGGATTTACCAAAAGCCCCAATGTAAGGAACAGTAGAATTTGACTCATCCAAGCGAAACCATCCATAAAACTCATGGAAGTGCGTTTGTGAACAAATCGGGAATTTCCGATTACCAAACCGGCAATATAAACAGCTAAATAACCATTACCTTTGAGATAATAGGTTACGGCAAATATAAAAATACCTACTATGAGCAACAAAACCGGATAAAGTGATTGGTTATCCATTTTGATTCGATTGATAATTTTTACCGAGAATCTTCCCAAAAAATAGCCCAACAAAGAACCAACAACCAACTGAACTACAATGCTCAACGCAACCATCCAATAATTGGGATTATCGCCCGAGTTAATGATACTGATAAGTGTGATAGTGAGCATATATGCCATGGGATCGTTGCTACCACTTTCTAATTCCAGCAAAGGACGAAGATTATTTTTCAAAGAAAGTCCTTTGGAGCGAAGAATACCAAATACGGAAGCCGAGTCGGTTGATGATACGGTAGAAGCCAAAAGCATGGCACCCAAAAAGCCCATTCCCAAACTCATGAAGTAGTTTTTAGAAAGCCAAAAGGTAAAAAAACCGGTTATTATTGCCGTTACAAACACCCCCAAAGTCGCCAAAACAACTCCCGGTTTTATTACCGGTTTTATCTCTGCAAACTTGGTATCTAAACCTCCCGAAAACAGAATGATAATCAAACAAACCGTTCCGATGGCTTGTGCAATTTGTATATTTTCGAAGCGGAGACCAAATCCATCGCCTCCGGAAACCATACCTACGAGCAAAAATAGCAGAAGAACAGGAACACCAAATTTGTGTCCCGCTTTACCTACAACCATGCTCACGAAAAAAAGGAAAGATCCTATAAGTAATACAAATTCAGTTGATAGTGTCATGTGTCAGAAAAAATTAAAAAAATAGAATTAATATTGTTTGAAAATAATTTTGTCGTCT
Source organism: uncultured Dysgonomonadaceae bacterium (assembly GCA_964631255.1). Classification (GTDB taxonomy): domain Bacteria; phylum Bacteroidota; class Bacteroidia; order Bacteroidales; family Dysgonomonadaceae; genus JBGZFC01. Next base: position 58,348 of record CAZVWS010000006.1, read on the forward strand.
TTGACGGATAATATCACCTTTTTTCCCATCACGAGAGGAAAATTGAGTTTGACATGTCCAACAGGAAAATCAAAACAAACCGGGAAAGAATATTCGGCAACTGCCGCCGCAATAGACTCGTATAAAGCCGAATACATATTATTGTCTTCGGTAAAATCGGTAAATTGTCCCACGATTAATCCCGAAATTCGTTCAAATACCCCGGCAAGTTTCAACTGATAGATATACCTATCTACTTTGTACGGATCCTCGCCTATATCTTCAATAAAAAGCACCCCTCCCTTGCGGATTTTATTGAAATCGCTGCCAATAATACTACAATAGACAGCCAGATTTCCGCCCATCAATCGTCCGGCTGCTCGTCCGTTTCTGTTGAGATGAGCATATTTGGAAACCGGAATTTCATAGTTTACCATTTCGCCGGCAAGTATGGCTTTGGTAAATCTGACCGCGACATCCGAGCTGCCTTCTTCGGCAAAATGTTTTGCCATGGGACCGTGTATAGACATTATTCTATTGCTTTGCAAAGCGGCATGCAGAGCGGTAATATCGCTGTATCCCAAAATCCATTTGGGATATTTTTTTATCAGATTAAAATTGAGTTTGTCCAACAAATGCACAACTCCATAGCCGCCACGCGAACAGAAAATCAATTTCACTTCGGGGTCGTCCATCGCGTTTTGCAAATCGGCAAGCCGCTGCTCAACAAATCCGCTGAATCGGCCCGTTTGGCACAAAGCATTTTCAGAAATTTCCACCCTCAAACCCCATTCGGAGAAAACAGATGCCGCTTTGTACACCAATTCTTCATCAATTTTTCCGGCAGGCGAGAGTATCACGACTTTGTCGTTGAATTGTAGTTTGGGTGGTTGTAGCATGTATTTGTCCAGTTTATTTTGTAAAAAAAATCCCAATTGCAGAATTTTTAGCAGCCCTGCAATTGGGTTATTCATTGTTTTTTATGCATCGATGTGCGCATAAGTAGCATTTTCTTCTATAAATTCTCTGCGTGGCGCGACCTCCTCGCCCATCAGCATAGAGAAAATAATATCGGCATCGGCCGCATTTTCTATGGTTACCTGCCGCAATGTACGCTTGTCGGGGTTCATCGTAGTTTCCCAAAGTTGCTCAGCGTTCATTTCTCCAAGACCTTTGTATCGTTGCGTGTGGATAGAGTTTTCGTTTCCATCGCCATATTTGTCTATAAAAGCTTGTCTTTGGCGGTCATCCCAACAATACTCCTCTATTTTTCCTTTTTTACACAGATAAAGCGGAGGAGTTGCAATATACACGTGTCCCTTTTCGATTAATGGTTTCATGTATCGGAAAAAGAAAGTGAGAATGAGTGTGGCAATGTGGCTACCATCGACGTCGGCGTCGGTCATAATTACCACTTTGTGGTAACGAAGTTTTTCGATATTCAGCTCTTTGGCGTCTTCTTCGGTACCAATTGTTACGCCCAATGCCGTGTAGATATTTTTTATTTCGGCATTATCGAAAACACGATGCGGCATCACTTTTTCCACGTTCAATATTTTTCCGCGAAGCGGTAATATAGCTTGAAACATCCGATCGCGCCCTTGCTTAGCAGTTCCACCTGCCGAATCCCCTTCCACGATAAAAATTTCGCATTTGGTGGCATCTTTATCCGAACAGTCTGCCAATTTTCCGGGCAATCCGCCTCCGGCAAGTGGCGATTTCCGTTGCACCATTTCTCTTGCTTTGCGGGCTGCCTGGCGTGCTGTAGCAGCCAGAATCACTTTATCCACAATTACTTTCGCCTCTTTGGGACGTTCTTCCAAATAGTTGGTCAAAGCTTCGCCTATAGCCTGATCCACCGCGCCAATTACCTCGCTGTTGCCCAGTTTTGTTTTGGTTTGTCCCTCAAATTGGGGCTCGGCTACTTTTACCGACAACACGGCGGTAAGTCCTTCGCGAAAATCATCGCCATTAACTTCCACTTTCACCTTGTCTAACATTTTGGAATCTTCGGCATATTTTTTCAACGTGCGCGAAAGTCCTCTTCTAAAACCGGTGAGATGCGTTCCACCCTCTATGGTGTTGATATTATTCACATACGAGAACACATTTTCGTTGTATGTGGAGTTGTATGTCATGGCAATCTCAATGGGGATGCCATTTTTTTCAGTAATGATATGAATTGGCTCCGTGATGAGTGGCTCTTTGGCTTTGTCTATGTAGCGTACAAATTCTTCCAAACCGTTGTCTGAATAAAATTTTTCGGATTTGAAAGAGCCATCCTCTTTTACAACTCTCTTGTCGGTCAACGTAAGTAATACACCGGCGTTGAGAAACGCCAACTCGCGCAAGCGGGTAGATAATATCTCGTATCGGTATTCGGAAACAATAAAAATAGTTTCGTCTGGTTTGAAAGTGATGATGGTTCCGGTTTTATTGGTATCGCCCACTACTTGTACATCCGAACTGGGTTTTCCTCTGGAATATTCTTGTACGTGAATTTTGCCGCCCCGGTGTATTTCGGCTTTCAAGTATTGCGACAAGGCGTTCACACAAGATACGCCCACGCCGTGCAATCCGCCCGAAACTTTATAAGTGCCTTTGTCAAATTTTCCGCCTGCGTGCAGCACGGTGAGCACCACTTCGAGAGCCGATTTATGCTCTTTCTCGTGATAATCTACAGGAATACCGCGTCCGTTATCGGTTACGGTTATGGAGTTGTCTTCGTTTATTGCAACATTTATTTCGGTACAAAACCCGGCAAGCGCCTCATCGATAGAGTTGTCCACCACTTCGTAAACAAGATGATGGAAACCTTTATCGCCCACGTCGCCTATATACATAGCAGGACGCTTCCGCACCGCTTCAAGACCTTCGAGCACCTGAATATTTTCTGCGGAATAGCTACTACTTGCCGATTTTTTTTCTTCTTCTGTCATTTTAATGGATATATTATCTGTCTGGATTTTAATTTATTATTAGCAATATTTTCTGTCATAGAAAATCGAACAAATTTACAAAAAAAATGCCACTCTACCAATGGTTTTTCATTTTTTTAGCATTAAAAAAAGCGGTTAAAAACCGCTCTAAAATTCGTAGTCTATTGCCGCTCTGCCCGTGCGCACTTTCCCGATAAATTCCACCACCTGCAAGTGCGCAGGGTGTGTTGCATACGCATTCAAATCGTTTAGGTTTTCAAATTCGCTATCCAGCACAATGTCGTAATTGCCCGCAGGCATTCCTTCTCCATTCAAATGGACTTTTATATCCACAATTTCAGGAATCACCCCGGCTAACGCCTCCAATCGCTGTTTGATAATAAGCGCGTTTTCAATTTTTGTATTTCCTTCTGCCTCCTCGGCAAGCTTAAAAAGAACCAGATGTTTCAACATATTATTTCTTTGTTTAATGACTTCTACAAAAATACAAAAATAAATAGATATAGGCGAGTAGCAGGCGTAATAAAACCAATGAATGCATTCAGATACAATAAAAGCCGAACACAAAAATGCTCGGCTTCAACTATTATTTAGATGAAATAATTTTTAATTCAATGCACTAACGTGCGCAGCTAATTTAGATTTTAAGTTGCTCGCCTTGTTTGGGTGGATAACTCTTTTCTTTGCCAATTTATCTAACATAGAACAAACTTCGGGATACATTTTTTTAGCTTCTTCCTTGTTGGTAGTTCCACGCAATTTGCGCACAAAATTTCTTGCCGTACGCGAAACATATCTGTTAGACAAACGACGTGCATTAGCTTGTCTTATTCTTTTTTCTGCTGATTTATGATTTGCCATTTGTATTTGACTCTCTCGTTTTATTTTTTAATAGTAGCCGATAGGGGAATCGAACCCCTCTTTCCAGAATGAAAATCTGGCGTCCTAACCGATAGACGAATCGGCCTCATCACAATCCAAAGAGAGAAAAATAAATTGCCTTTCCTCAAATTGCGGGTGCAAATATAGAACGTTTTTTTGAATTAGCAAAATATTATACTGATTTTTTTATATTAATTTGTTCGATAAATTATTTTCGAATGAATAAGAAATAAATACATCGCTCATTATCTGCACATTATGAAATTCATGCTTTTTTTAAAACAAAAAAAGAAAAACGTTGGACAAAGATATAAACTATTTATTTCAAATTGAAACGACGGATTAGAGTTGCGAATACCATCTAGTTAATACGATGCAAACATTGACACAATTTATGTAATGAAAAGCAAGAAAAAACATAAACATACATTAATAACGTAAAAAAACTCAATTAATACAGTGGCATCAGACAATCTTAATTCATCCTGCAATACAATTATTTTCATATCTCACAT
>CAZVWS010000007.1:0-56621 GCA_964631255.1 uncultured Dysgonomonadaceae bacterium
AATAAACTGCAACGTAAGAATAATTTTCTTCCAATGGAGGCAGAAGCGTAAATACGAAAAAAGATAAAATTCCTAATAAGACAGCAAAGAGCGGAGAAAAATATTTCAGTAAAAAATTGTAACCTCCAAAACCCAAAATTACACCTCCAAGAATAGACTCAAATCGAGTGATTGGAAGCAACCATACCGCCGCAAACTCTTCCATGGATTCAACTAAAAGTTGTCTCAATACACCAAAAACAAACATAAAGACAAACAGAGAAATAATTCTCCTTTTTTTTGTCATTTTCACTAATAGCCAAATGGTTAGAGGCACAAAAAGATAAAACTGCTCTTCGAACGAAATTGTCCAGAGATGTGAAAATGTTGATAATGAATGGTATCCATAAATTGCGGTCATGATATTGTCGGTAAAGGTAACCAGACCCGCAATTCTTATAAATTCTATATCAGAAAAGGTGTGATTTGTAACGTAAAGGAAAAGGACACTGACCAATACAAACAAAATATAAACCGGATATATTCTAAAAATGCGGCGTATATAAAACTTCCGAAAACTGATTTTTTCTGTTTTTTTATACTCTTCCACAAGTAGCCGGGTAAATAAGAATGCCGAAAGAACAAAAAACAAATCTACACCCAACCATCCGTAAGCTTTTAGAAAGACGAGTGATGGAACTGTCAAGAAAAAAGGGTTGTGATGAGCAAAAACAAGAATAAATGCTAAGAATCGAAGTCCATCTAATTCTGGAAAATAAAACCGCTTTGGTTGTTCATTGTTCATATTCTACAGGAATCGATTAGGGATTCAACAAACGGTTATATGCTTGTTTGTCATTAATAATTCTCTGCCCTTCTTTAAAAATATCGTTCTCGTCGTTGATAATGGTAAAATAGGCCGATGAGTCGTACAAATCTCTTGCCATCAGGGCTTTTATTTGGGTAAATATCAAATCCTTTGACTTCGAAAATTCTTCTTCGTTCCACTCAATTTTATCCGCTTTTGCCATTTCCTTCATCTCATCTATCCATTCAGGTTGAATTTGAAATTGGTTTTTGAAACGAGTAACTGATGGAAAATCTTTCAACAGTTTTTTCCTATTTCCATCTACTTTGTTCAAACTCAATTTAGTAATGATGCCTTTACCAATAAGATTTCGGTGCAATTTGGTTACAATGGTTGTATCCACCGGCACAAAATAGTCGGGCATGATGCCACCGCCACCGTACACGGTTCGTTTTTTTATGAGCGTGGTATATTTTAACGAATCGGGAAACCGGATGCTATCGGCGTGCATAAACTCGCCATGCTCCATTCTATTGAACAAATCGCGGTTGTAATCTTCCGTTTTTCCGCTCTCGTAAGGTTTTTGTATGCTTCTGCCGGTAGGCGTATAATATTTTGCTACCGTTAGCCTTATCATAGTGCCATCGGGCAATGGCAACTGACGTTGTACCAATCCTTTGCCAAATGTTCGTCGACCTATCACAACTGCTCTGTCCCAATCTTGTATGGCTCCTGCCAAAATTTCGCTTGCCGATGCAGAGCCTTCATCAACCAGGACCACCATATCTTGCGTAAGGAATTGCCCTTTGGAGTTGGCGTTCATGGTAAATCGGGGTTGGTTTTTACCTTCGGTATATACGATAAGTCTGTCTTGACTCAGAAACTCGTTGACAATTTCGGTAGCCGTTTGCAAAATACCGCCGCCATTGCCCGTAAGATCTAAAATAATATCTTTCATGCCTTGCGTTTGGAGTTTTTTTAAGGCTGTAAGCAGCTCTTCGTGCGAGGTTGCGCCAAATCTGCTCAAGCGTATATAACCGGTATCATTATCCACCATATAAGTTGCATCTATGCTGTAAATGGGTATTTTATCACGCACGATACGAAAATCTAACAAATCTTTCATCCCGCGACGTAAAACTTTCACATCGATAGACGTTCCTTTTGAACCACGCAAGCGTTTGATGATATCTTCGTTTTTCAGTTTGGTACCCGCTATGAGCGTGTCGTTCACATAAATGAAGCGGTCGCCGGGCATAATTCCGACCTTTTGCGAAGGGCCACCCGAAATCACCTCCATTACGTATAAAGTATCTGTAACCATATTGAAAGAGATACCAATTCCTTCAAAATTGCCTTGCAACGGCTCGTTCAATGCTTTTACCTCGTCTTTGTTAAGGTATTGCGAATGTGGGTCTAACTGTGTGAGCATGGCACGAATAGCCGCTTCGGTAAGTTTTTCGGAATCTACATCATCTACATACAGACCTTGTATGAGACGGAGCGTTCTGTCCAGTTTCAAGCCATCGGCACTTGGTCTGAATTGGGCAAAAGCCGATGAAGCACAAAGAAGGGTTACATATAAAAGGAGGAGTATTTTTTTCATAGAGTTTTAAAAAAAATTGTTGGATAGAACAAGTCTTACTTGTTTTTGTGAATTCTGCCTACAAACTCATCCCGGCGGGAATGAACGGTTTCACATCGTGTCCATATTTGAGCAATTCTCTGACCAAAGTGGAGCTAATGTGTGTATATTCGGGTTGCGTGAACAGCACGAAAGTTTCTATTCCGGAAATGGTGCGATTCATATCGGCAATGGTTTTCTCGTATTCGAAATCGTTTACCGAACGGATTCCTCTCAAAATATATCGGGCATCAATCTGTTTAGCAAATTCAATGGTAAGCGAGTCATAACTTTCTACCTGAACCCGGGGCTCATTTATATAGAGTTGGCGAATCATCTCGATGCGCTTTTCTAAGGAGAAATAGGTTTTTTTTGCCTCGTTCACGCCAATGGCAATTACTATTTTATCTACCAATTCCAAAGCGCGACGCACCAGAGATTCGTGCCCGATGGTAAATGGGTCGAAAGTACCGGGAAAAAGTGCCGTTCGGCAATTGTCCGGTGCTGTTTTGCCCGATGTATTTACTTGAGATTCTTGCATTATTTAGTTTTTTTCATCTTGTTTCCACAAAGTTGTGAGAACAAGCAATGTTTTGTTAGTTTCAGACAATTGTTTTACGACAAACTACGCCACGTCTTCTTCTTCCACAACCAAATTTTCTATAATGAAATTTTGTCTGTCGGGGGTATTTTTACCCATGTAAAATTCCAAAAGTTCTTTCAGCAAATCTTCTTTGCGCATGGTTACTTTATCCAAACGTATATCTTTGCCAATGAAGTGCTTGAACTCGTCGGGAGAAATTTCGCCTAATCCTTTGAATCGTGTAATTTCGGGATTTGGTCCCAATTCGCTGATTGCCGAAATTCGTTCTTCTTCGGTATAGCAGTAGCGGGTTTTCTTTTTGTTGCGCACCCTAAAAAGTGGGGTTTGCAAAATATAAACGTGATTTTTCTTTACCAAATCGGGAAAAAACTGCAAGAAAAAAGTGAGCAACAGCAGTCGGATGTGCATACCGTCGGTATCGGCATCGGTTGCAATAATCACTTTGTTGTAACGCAATCCATCCATGCCGTCTTCTATATTGAGAGCGGCTTGCAAAAGATTGAATTCTTCGTTTTCGTACACTATTTTTTTGGTAAGTCCGAAGCAGTTGAGCGGTTTACCCCGAAGGCTGAAAACGGCTTGTAGATTCGGGTTTCGGCTTTTGGTAATAGAACCGCTTGCCGAGTCGCCCTCGGTAATAAAGATGCAAGTTTCCTCCAAATCTTTTCCTTTGGCATCGTTGTAATGGATGCGACAATCGCGCAATTTGCGGTTGTGCAGATTGGCTTTTTTTGCTCTTTCGCGTGCCAATTTGGTTACACCCGATATGGCTTTTCGCTCTTTTTCCGAATCGAGGATTTTTTTCTGCAAAATATCGGCTGTTTCCAGATGCTTATGCAGATAATTATCCAACTCTTTTTTCAGAAAATCGCTGATAAATTTGTTGACCGACACGCCGTTGGGCGACATATCGCGCGAGCCCAACTTGGTTTTGGTTTGCGACTCAAAAACGGGCTCTTTCACTTTTACACTCACGGCGGCAACCATACCGCTACGAATATCGGAAAACTCGTAATTCTTGGCAAAAAACTCTTTGATTACCCGCGCGGTTGCTTCTCTGAAAGCGGATAAATGTGTACCGCCCTGCGTGGTGTGTTGTCCATTCACAAACGAGTAGTACTCTTCGCCATACTGGTTGGAGTGCGTGATTGCTACCTCGATATCTTCGCCATGCAGGTGAATGATGGGATACAGAATTTCGGAGGTCAGATTTTCGTTCAGCAAATCTTCCAGCCCGTTTTTGGAGAAGAATTTTTTATCGTTAAAACTGATTGTCAGCCCGATATTGAGAAAGACATAATTTTTCAGAAGCGGCTCAATGTGCTCATCTCGATACTGAAAATCGCCAAAAATTTCTTTATCAGGAGTGAATTCCACCAATGTTCCATTGGCTTGCGTGGTTTGTTGTAGTGCATTGTCTTCCACCACGACACCTCTTTCGTAAGCTACACTTTTGGACTCTTCGTTTCTAAAACTTTGGATAAAAAAGGAGGAAGACAGAGCATTTACCGCTTTAATTCCGACACCGTTGAGCCCGACTGATTTTTCAAAATTCCCGTCCTCAAATTTCCCTCCTGTATTCATTTTGGAAGAAACGTCTCTCACACTTCCCAACGGAATACCGCGCCCGTAATCTCTCACGGCAACATGTCCGTTTTCAATAGTTACGTCAATGGCCTTTCCAAAACCCATCATGTATTCGTCGATAGAATTATCTAAAACTTCTTTGAGCAAAACATAAATTCCATCGTCGGAAGAGGAGCCATCTCCCAATTTCCCGATATACATGCCGGGACGCCTGCGAATATGTTCTCGCGGCTCAAGGGTTATTATACCTTCTTCGTTGTAGTTGTGCGATAAATTATCTTTTTCTAAATCTGTCACTTTCTGTTTTTCTCCTTTTTTTATTTATCTTAGTTTCTTGCAATTGCTCTTGTTCGTTGTTTTATTATATCCCGTTTTATTCCAAAATTTTCATGTATGCTCGGCGTGTTTTGTGGTGCACGGCGTTAAAATCATTCCACATAGATTGCACTTTGGTGTTTACTTCCAGCTCGGGATTGCTTTCGGCAAACTCGTAACCCAGACGGATTGCTTCGGGTATGAACTGACTAAATATAAGCGCATTCACTCCTTTGCCTTGGTATTCGGGATCTACACCAATCAACAACAAATCCAAAATTTTGTTGTCTCGTCCTTTCAATGCTTTGTAGAGATGATACCAACCGGTGGGTAAAAATTTGCCTTCGGCTTTTTGCAACGCTTTTGCCATACTTGGTAAGCCAATGCCTACGCCAATTAGTTTGTTGTCTTCTTCGCGCAATACCAGCGAGAGGAAATTAAGTCGAAGCATGGGAATATACATTTTCACGTAGTAATCTATCTGCTCATCCGTGAGCTCTACAAAGCCATACAAATCTTTGTATGAGCGGTTGAGCAACAAAAATATTTCGCGTGCGTATGCCCAAACCTCTTTTTTGTTGTCGAGTTTTACTACGTTCAGTCTGAATTTTTTCTTCACTACTTCGGCTACTCGCATAAATCGTTCGGGCACTTCGTCGGGCACGGGAATGAGGTATTCAAACCAATCGTGGTCTTTCACATAACCCAATCGTTCCAAATGTGTTACATAATACGGATAGTTGTAAATGGTTTGCATGGTGCTCAATTTATCGAAGCCATCTATCAGAAGCCCTTCGTTGTCGAAATCGGTAAACCCCATGGGTCCGTGTATTTTTGACATATTTCTCTGACGAGTCCATTTTTCTACTTCGTTGAAAAGGGCATCAGAGACCTCTTCGTCATCAATGAAATCAACAAAACCGAAACGTACATTTTTTTCGTCCCAGGTTTGATTTGCTTTGTGGTTGAGAATGGCAGCAATCCGCCCCACGATTTCGCCGTTTTTATATGCCAGGAAATAAGCCGATTCGCAATGTTTAAAAGCCGGATTTTTTTCTTTATCGAGAGTTGTCATCTCTTCGTAAACGAGCGGAGGAACGAAAAACTCATTGCCTTTATATAATTGAATACTAAAATTCACGAACTTACGAAGCGTCTCCTTATCGTTCACTTGTTGTATGGTTACAGACATATTTTTTTGGGGTTTGCGCTCTTGGCGGCAGTTGTTGATTATTTACAAATTCAATAAACCGCAAAGATAATTATTTTTGGCGAATGAATTCATAAAAAGGAGAAAGTGTTTTCTATGAAAAATAAGAACTGTATTTTTCGATATGAAATAACGAGGATAGGAATATTTTTTTGGAAGAAACAGCCTTTCCTCGTTTTTCAGTTTGATTGTCTGAAAAAAATATTTACTTTTGCATACTTAAAATGCTCATTCAAAAAAATGATAAATAGAAATTTAATCCGCACAAGAATTATACAGATTGTTTACTCGTGGTATCAAAATCCGAATAAAGATTTAAGAACCGTTGAAAAAGAGTTGTTGATGGGATTACAAAAATCTTACGACCTTTATCACTACCTACTTATTTTGATGCTGGAGCTTACCAGAACCCAAGAATTGCGGATTGAAACCAAACGAAACAAATTTTTGCCAACCGACGAGGATTTGAATCCCAATACTCGTTTCATCGACAACAAGTTTATCCAACAGTTATCCACAAATAAGCAACTCAACAAATATATTGCTGAAAGACCCATGTCGTGGACAGAAAACGACACGTTTATAAAAAACCTGTTAGACGAGATTCTCGCATCCGAAACGTATGCCGATTACATTGCTAACGAAGACACGAGTTTTGATGCCGATCGCGAGTTTTGGCGAAAAATATTCAAACAATCCATCTATTGCAATGAAACGCTGGACGAATTGTTGGAAGACGAAAGTATTTATTGGAACGACGATATAGAAATTGTGCAAACGTTCGTTCTCAAAACCATCAAACAATTTGCAGAAAAATCGGAAGCCGATCAACCACTTCTGCCTATGTTTAAAAGCGAAGAAGACCGACAATTTGCAATAAAACTGCTGCACGATGCCATTCTCAACGAAGACAAATACCGAAAACTCATCGAAGAGAATACCGATAAGTGGGATTTTGACCGCATCGCCTTCATGGACCTCATGATTATGCAAGTAGCTCTGGCAGAAATTTGTACTTTCCCGAGCATACCCACCAGCGTATCGCTCAACGAGTATATTGAAATTGCCAAATCATATAGTACACCTAAAAGCGGCACATTCATCAACGGTGTATTGGACGCTGTGGTGTCGCAATTGAGAAAAGAAAATATTATCTTTAAAAATTAACTCTAAAACATTAAAAAAAATTATTTATGAACACTTTATTACAAGCCGCTACCGGCGGAAGCTCACCATCTACCATGATATTGATGATGGTAGCACTCATCGCGGTATTTTATTTTTTCATGATTCGTCCACAACAAAAAAAACAAAAAACTTTGCAAAAAGCTCGCGAAGCAATGAAAGCGGGCGACAAAGTGGTTACGGCAGGCGGTATTCATGGTCGTATAAAAGAGGTTGGCGACACTTGGTTTCTGGTAGAAGTTGCCGATGGCGTGCGTTTGAAAATGGAGAAAACATCTGTTTACGCCTCATCAAACGATGTAGCTGCCAACTAATTTTCACACCCCACTTTTACAATGAAAGCGGCATCAATTTTAAAAAATATAGGAACACGCCTCCAGTCGGCTCTTTCGCAGGTTAATTGGAAGAACCTCGTGTTATTTCTTGGCTTTTTTGTCATTGCCTTTATTTTTTGGTTGATGCTGTTTTTTCAACGTGATGTAGAGGGTACGTACAAAATACCTCTAAAATACACCAACATTCCGCACGATGTTGTGTTCGATACGCCTTTGCCCGAATACATCGAAGTGCGATTGGCTGATAAAGGCTCCGAAATATTCCGATACGACCTTTCGCTCGGCAGAGACTCTTTAGAGATTGACATCAAAAAACAGAAAGAAGCGGATGTAAACGCCATACAGGGCAATCAGTTTATCCAACTCATCCGAACGCCACTTTTTTCGGGTACCCAGTTACGTGGTTATTCGCCCGCGAGCATTTCATTGGTAACATCTAAGCTGCAAAACAAAGAACTAAAAGTGGTGTTTGATGGAGAAATATCCACAAGCAGAGCCAATTTGGTTGCAGACAGCACTTCTTTTATCCCTAAAAAGGTAAAAGCATACGCATCGGGGAAAAACTTATCGGCTCTAAAAAATGCCAAAACCGAATATACCATTATCAATAATCTGAAAAGCACCTCCCAGCTAAAAATAAAAATACAACCAATAGAGGGCGTCAAATTTGTACCGGACGAAGTAGAAATATTTATTCCGGTAAATGAATATACCGAACGTAGTTTTGAAATTCCTATCACGGCAAGAAATGTGCCCGAAAACGTGGATGTGAAATTCTTTCCGTCGCAAGCCGAAGTCTCTTTTTCTGTGGTTTTGGAAGAATACAAAAAAATTGCTCCCGAAGATTTTGAAATCGTTCTCAATTACCACCAATTTAGCAACAACGAAGACGGCAAAGTAGAATTGAAACTTTCGCACCAACCTTCGTCCATCCAAAATCCGCGCATTTCGCCTGCGTCAGTAGAGTTTTTGATAGAAAAACATTGATTTACCGATGATAAAAATTGGCATAACAGGCGGGATAGGAAGTGGCAAATCAGTTGTTTGCAATATTTTTCGTCTGCACGATATTCCGGTTTACAATGCCGATTTTGAAGCAAAAAAACTAAACGACACATCGTCCACTATCAGAGAAAAACTCTCCCAACATTTCGGGAAAGAACTATATGCCTCCGGCAAACTCGATAAGAAAAGATTGGCTGAAATTATCTTTAACGACCCACAGAAACTGAAACTTGCCAACTCCATCATCCATCCCGAAGTAGCAAAACATTTCCTTGATTGGACAAATCGACAAAAAAATGCCCCCATAGTGGTTTTAGAAACTGCCATCTTGTTTGAGGCGGATTTCAGGAAACACGTAGATTTGGCTGTGGCAGTTGTTTCACCCTTGTCCATTCGGGTAGAAAGAATAAGAAACCGAGATGCCATGGATATGGATTTAATCAACTCGCGCATAAAAAGCCAAATGTCGGACCAAGAGCGGTTGAAATTGTCTGATAGGGTTATTATAAATGACAGCCACCACTCGCTGCTTCAACAAGTAAGCAAACTACTTTTGGAACCAATACCGTCATAGTAAACAATTTGAATAGAAGCGCAGACGAGAATCTGTTTTTTGCCAAAAGTTTAGCTTTTAATGAAAAAAATCTTATCTTTGTGCTGTAAATACAAAATTATTTCATTATTTAATTCAGAAAAAACAAATAACCAGTTTGCACTAAAAATAAATAATTGAATAGTTGGTGTAAGCAAAAAACAAACAAAAAATGATTGAAAAAATTGGAATGAATGCCGGCAAAGTATGGACTGTACTGGATGAAGCTGGTCGTCAGAACGTAAAAGAGGTAAAAAAAACCACTAAATTAACAGAAAAAGATTTGTATGCCGCCATGGGCTGGTTAGCCAGAGAAGGAAAATTGAATTTGGAAGAGGAAGGAAAAGAAATTTTTGTTTCATTGAGATAAACAAAAAACCTTCATTCTGAAAGAAAAAGGAAAAGCTGCTCTTGGGCAGTTTTTTTGTATCAATTTTTGCAAACAACTATCTTCAACAGAAAGAAATAACATGAGAGATCTGGTCATTATCTTATTATGTCTATTCTTCTCCATTCCGGAGAAAGCAATTTCTTGCACCACAGCCGTCATTTCCGGCAAAGCCACGCCCGACGGGCGAAGCATGATTTGGAAACTACGCGACACAGACGATCTGGAAAACAGTATGCGCTATTTCACCGACGGCAAATACAGTTATATCGGGTTGGTAAACTCCTACGACACCGAAGGTAAAAACGTGTGGGGCGGTTCCAACAGCGCGGGTTTCGCCATTATGAACAGCGCATCATTCAACGTAAACCAAGGCGACACTACTTCTGTGAAAGACCAAGAAGGCGTTTTCATGAAACTTGCCCTGCAAACCTGTGCATCGCTCGCCGATTTTGAGAAATTACTCGACACCCACCCCCGCCCCATGGGTTTAGCGGCACACTTCGGCGTGATTGATGCCGATGGCGGAGCCGCTTTCTACGAGGTAAACAACCACACGTGGACCAAATTTGATGCAAACACGACACCCGATGGCTACGTGCTTCGCACCAATTACTCCGAAACAGGAACACCCGATGTGGGCTACGGATTTATCCGTCGGCAAACGGCCGAAAAAATATTTGCCGAGGCAAAACAACAAAACAGACTCAATTACCAAACGGTATTACAAGATTTCTCCCGTTGCTTTTACCATCCGGTATTCGATATGGATTATCGCCAAGTATATGAAAAAGGAGGATACCAAACCGATTTCATCTCGTCCGACGATATGATTACCCGTCACGGCTCCGCATCCAACATCCTGATACAAGGCGTAAAGAAAGGCGAATCGCCCGACCTAAACACCGTGTGGGTGCAGGTAGGGTTTCCCGAAACCAGTGTATCTATTCCGCTTTGGGTTCGCGGCGGCAAAAACCTTCCGCCATTGGTGCAATACGATGAAACAATAAAAAACTGCCCGCTCAACGCATACGCCATGAAATGGAAAAACCAAGTCTACCCCATCAGTCGCTCCGACGGTTACCATTACCTGAAAATGACAGAATTGGTCAATAAAAACAACACCGGATACCTGCAACGTATCGAGCAAATGGAAAAAGACATTTTCGCTCTCACGGAAGAGAAGCTGGAAATGTGGCGAAACGCACTCCCACAAATATCTGATATAGGATTATTTTATGAGTGGCTAAATAAGAATGTTTCCTTTTTCTATGATGATTGATATTTCACACAAAAAATAAATAGAGCGTATTTGTTCAATTTTTTTTGATTGAATTTCGGTGCGCTGCACCCCACTTTCGAGACATCTATTAATAACTACAAAAATTTCTTATCTTTGCACTCTCAACCGGCAAATTCACAACAATGAATATCGAAAATATATTACAAACCGCCATCATCGGTGCTATAAAAGAGCTGTACGATGCCGACGTGAACGCATCGCAAATCACGCTTCAAAAAACAAAAAAAGAGTTCAAGGGAAATTACACGCTCGTAACGTTTCCGCTATTAAAAATATCGAAAAAGAATCCCGAACAAACGGCACAGGAAATCGGGGCGTATTTGGCAGAAAAATCGCCTGTCATCGTGGAATACAACGTGATAAAAGGTTTTCTGAACCTGAGTATCGCATCGCTCGTGTGGATCAATCTGTTGGAAAACATACAAGCACAACCCGATTTCGGATTCACGCCTGTTGCCGACGACGCGCCGCTTTTCATGGTGGAATATTCGTCGCCCAACACCAACAAACCGCTTCATTTGGGACACGTGAGAAACAATTTGTTGGGACACGCCTTGTGCGAAGTGCTTGCTGCCAACGGCAAACGTGTAGTAAAAACCAATATTGTGAACGATCGCGGCATCCACATCTGCAAATCGATGTTGGCATGGAAAAAGTGGGGCGATAATGAAACTCCCGAATTGTCGGGCAAAAAAGGCGACCACCTGATTGGCGAATATTACGTGCTTTTCGACAAGAATTACAAAGCCGAATTGGCTGAATTGCAAGCCTCCGGATTATCGAAAGAACAAGCCGAAGAACAATCCTCTCTGATGAGCGAAGCACGCGAAATGCTTCGCAAATGGGAAGCCAACGATGCCGAAACTGTGAATCTCTGGAAAATGATGAACAATTGGGTGTATGCCGGTTTCGATGAAACGTACGAGAAAATGGGCGTTTCGTTCGATAAAATTTACTACGAATCGCAAACCTACCTCGCCGGAAAAGACGAGGTGTTGCGCGGACTCGAAGAAGGTATTTTCACACGTCGCGAAGACGGTTCGGTATGGGCAGATTTGACCAACGAAGGGTTGGACGAAAAAATCCTGCTCCGTTCCGACGGCACATCGGTATATATGACGCAAGACATCGGCACAGCCAAACTTCGTTTCGACGATTACCCTATCGACACGATGATTTACGTGGTGGGTAATGAGCAAAACTATCACTTCCAGGTGCTTTCCATCCTCCTGGATAAACTCGGTTTTGAGTTTGGAAAAGGATTGATGCATTTCTCTTACGGAATGGTGGAGCTGCCCGAAGGCAAAATGAAATCGCGCGAAGGCACTGTGGTAGATGCCGACGATTTGATGCAAGAAATGATTGATACTGCCCGCGAAACCTCACAGGAGTTAGGAAAATTAGACGGCGTTTCGCCGGAAGAAGCCGAAAACATCGCTCAAATGATTGGACTTGGAGCATTAAAATACTTTATCTTAAAAGTAGATCCGAAGAAAAACATGACTTTCAACCCGAAAGAATCCATCGACTTCAACGGAAATACCGGTCCGTTCATTCAATACACGCACGCCCGCATCCAGTCCATTTTGCGCAAAGCAACGGAACAAGGCATTGAAATTCCCGAGAAATTTGATACTTCCATTCATCTTTCGGAGAAAGAGGAAAGTTTGGTGCAATTGTTGGCAGAATTTGAAACCGTTGTAAAACAAGCCGGTACGGAATACAACGTTTCGCTTATCGGCAACTACGTGTACGATTTAGCGAAAGAATTTAATCAGTTTTATCACGAATCGCCCATGTTGCGTGAAGAAAATGAATCGTTGCGTGCCTTCCGACTATCCTTATCAAAAAACATAGCATGGACGATAAAAAAAGGAATGAAACTCTTTGGAATTGATGTGCCGGACAGAATGTAGAATGATTTGGGATTTCGGATTTCGGAATTGGGATATTAAAAATGGGAACACTTTCTCCTAAAAGTGTTCCCATTTTTGTTATAAATTTTTTCTTTTTCAAAACATCTTCGCAATCCGCTCTATCGCGGCAATCAACACATCCACTTCCTCTTTGGTATTGTAGAATGCAAAAGATGCACGAACAGTACCTTCTATGCCAAATCGGCGCATCAGCGGCTCGGCACAATGATGCCCCGTGCGTACGGCAATGCCCATTTTGTCTAACAAGGTTCCCATATCGTACGGATGAACACCGTCCACCAGAAACGAAATCACGCTGCTTTTATTTTCGGCTGTGCCAAAAATACGCATTCCGGGAATGGCGAGAAATTTTTGGGTAGCGTATTGAAGCAGTTCATCTTCGTACTGGGCAATCTTTTCGATACCAATTTCAGAAATATAATCCAGTGCCGACGCCAAAGCGGTAGTTCCCACAAAATCGGGTGTGCCGGCTTCAAACTTAAATGGCAACTCATTAAACGTTGTTTTCTCGAACGAAACCGACGAAATCATTTCTCCCCCACCCTGATACGGAGGAATGGCATTCAGCCACTTCCCTTTGCCGTATAGAACGCCCACGCCGGTGGGACCATAAATTTTGTGCGACGAGAAAACCAGAAAATCACAATCAATTTTCTGCACATCTACTGCCACGTGCTGCACTGATTGGGCAGCATCAATAAGTACCGGTATATCGTGTTTGTGCGCCATCGCCACAATTTTCTCGATGGGATTTATCGTTCCCAACACGTTGGAGATATGGGTAACGGAAATGAGTTTGGTACGCGACGTAATTTTTTTCTCCAGTTCATCCAACGGCAATTCACCCTTATCGTTGATGGGCGCAACAGCCAATTTCACACCCGTAATATCGGCTTGCAATTGCCAAGGAACAATATTGGAATGGTGCTCCATAGCCGAAATGAGAATTTCGTCGCCGGGTTTGCAAAAAGCACGACAAAACGACGATGCCACCAAATTGATGGATTCGGTAGTTCCGCGTGTAAATACAATTTCGTTGGGCGATGCGGCATTGATAAATTTCTGCACGCGTACACGCGATTTTTCGTGTTCATCAGTTGCCGCCTGACTCAAAAAATGGACACCCCGATGCACATTGGCATTGAGCGAAGTGTACATTTCGGTAATTTTGTCAATCACTCGTTGCGGCTTTTGCGTGGTAGCGGCATTATCTAAATAGATGAGCGGCTTGCCATACACCTGCCGCGAAAGTATGGGGAAATCTTTGCGTATATTATTGATGTTCATTTCGGATTGCTTATTATGATGTTTGACATTCATAACCTCTCTCCTTATTTTAAGGGGAAATTTGCGAACTCAGAATCTTTTAATTAATGACCGGCGCGACTGCCCCCTTTAGCAAAGTAGACGAGCGAAACGGAGGGGTTAATGCAAAAAGCCAATAGCTATTTACACACATTACAATTTCCGCATCGGAGCAATTCGCCACGAAAACGTTTGTTAATCAGATGTTCTAATCTCTCTTGCAAAGAATCGATACGGATTAAATCCAATACATCGCGTGTGAAAGCCACCATCAGTAAGAGGCGAGCTTCTTCCTTATCGATTCCGCGAGCCCGAAGATAGAAAAGTGCATCCTGATCCAATTGTCCGGTAGTTAAACCGTGTGAGCATTTCACATCGTCGGCATAAATTTCTAATTGCGGCTTAGAGAACATCTGCGAATCGGGCGATATGCATAAATTGCGATTTGTTTGGTACGCTTGTGTTTTTTGCGCATCTTTTTCCACAAGAATTTTTCCACAGAAAACTCCGGTAGCCTTTTCGTCCAACACGGTTTTGAAAAGCTCGTTGCTCAGGCAATTGGGTACGGCATGGTCGAGAAAAGCGTAATTATCTACATGCTGTTCCTTATCGCAAATTGCCAATCCGCCCACATGTGCCTCGGCATGTTCGCCCAACAAACGAAAACGGTAATTGTTACGTGTATAACCGTTGTGAAGCGTGATTCCGCTCGTTACCACATTGGAATTTTCCATTTGCTCACTAAAAAGTGAGGCAATACGTGTAACTTTCACCGAATTTTCCTCCAGCTCATAAAAATCTACTTGTGCCGAAGCTGCTGCAAATATTTCGGTTACTTGCGTTACTACGAAGTGTACATCGTCCACAGCATGGTCGCACACCAACAGTTTCACCTGCGCGTTTTCTTCGGCAATGATAAGAATTCTACGATTTACATTCAAATCCACTCCTCCGCGAAGTATATTTATCAATTGCAACGGATTTTCAACCTGCACATTTTTAGGCACGTACACCACGAAACCATCTTGCGCGAACATGGTATTGTAGGCGACCACTCCATTGTCGGAATAATCGGCTATTTTGGCGTAATATTTTTCGAAAACGACGGGATGTTGTTGCGCGAAATCTTGCAAACTGCCCACGAACACGCCATTTGGCAGTGGTGTAGGATTTTGCACTTTGTTATAATATCGGTCGTTGATGAGAAAATAGACGTAGGTAGAAAGATTTGGCACATCGCACTTAAAAGCGTCGTAAGGATTTACGGGGATTGGGATATTCCGTAAATTGAGTCCCAAATCGGCATCGAAAGTACGCGCAATGTTGGAGTGCTTGTAATCTTCCTGTTTGGAAGTTGGAAATCCGATTTTTGTGAACACACCGAAAGCTGCGTCTCGATGTCGGTTCATTCCTTCTACAGAATTACTATCAATCTCACCACGAAACTGTTCAAATAAATCTATATATTGTTGTTCTATCATTATTATTCAAGTTTACGGGTTTATTAACCAATCGTAGCCTCTCTCTTCGAGTTCGAGAGCTAAATCCGGGCCACCCGATTTGATGATTTTTCCGTTGTAAAGCACATGTACTTTGTCGGGTTTGATGTAATCGAGCAATCGTTGGTAGTGGGTAATAACGATAACGGCATCGTTATCGGTATGCAACTTGTTAACACCCGACGCCACCACGCGTAGTGCATCAATATCCAATCCGGAATCGGTTTCGTCCAAAATTGCCAACTGAGGTTTCAGCATTGCCATTTGGAAAATTTCGTTTTTCTTTTTCTCTCCTCCGGAGAAACCTTCGTTTACCGAACGGCTCACCAATTGGCTATCCATTCCCAACAATTCGCGTTTGTCGCGCATTAGTTTCAGAAAATCGGATGCCGAAATGGGTGCCTCGCCTTTGTATTTTCGTTGTTCATTTACAGCGGCACGCATAAAATTAACCATGCTCACACCCGGTATTTCTACCGGATATTGAAAACTCAGGAAAATTCCTTCGCGGGCACGATCTTCGGGTTCCATCTCCAATAAATCATTGCCACCGAAAAGTACGCTTCCGCGTGTAACTTCGAATTTTGGATTTCCGGCAAGTACAGAAGACAACGTACTCTTGCCCGAGCCGTTGGGTCCCATAATGGCATGAATTTCGCCTCTGTTTACTTCTAAATTGATTCCTTTTAGTATCTCTTTGTTTTCTACAATTGCATGCAGATTTTTTATTTCCAATAAGTTAGCCATATAATAATTATTGAAAAGCAAAAAAACAGTCTTTTCCGCTTTATTTATCTATTTGTTTTTAAACGTAGTTTCTACGGTTTGTAATTTGAATAACAACTTAAAAGAATAATTGTTTTACGTATCCACCATTAAACAGTTGTTTCTTTGCTACGCTGCATTTCTACAAGTAAAACTGATTAAAAAACACAAAATTGTTTTCTTAAATATTTATAACAATCTGTATGAGAATTACCTGATTGTTCCAAATTTGTTGCTCAACATTTTTTCAAAATAAAAAAAGGAACAAAACTATCGATTTGTCCCTTTTTTAACTCTTTAATTTAGCAACTATAGGTCAGACAATTCTGAGCCGGCTTTGAATTTAGTTGTTTTTTTAGCGGCGATGTTGATAGGAGCTTTGGTTCTTGGGTTGATACCTTTTCTTGCACTTCTTTCAGATACAGAGAATGTACCAAATCCTACTAATGCCACTTTTCCACCTTTTTTCACTTCTTCGGCAATTGCCTCCAATGTTGCGTCCAATGCTTTTTTAGCATCCACTTTGCTAAGTCCCGATTTTTCGGCAACTGCATTAATTAGTTCTGATTTATTCATAAAAAACGTTAATAAAAAATTAAACAAACTTTAAGTTGGGCAAAGCCACACATTTATACGCCCCAAATATAAATCATTATTTTATAACAATCAAGAAAAAACGTAAAAAGTATTTGATTTTCTTTAAAAAAAAACTTTTCTGGGCAAAAAAGCCACAAATAGTACGAATTTATATGTACTTTTGCGACTTACTATTGCAATATGAATATGAACAATACAAGGTCTGCTTTTGGAGGATCGATACCTCCAATTACCCTAAACTTAATCATAATAAATGTAATTGTTTGGTTAGCTCAAGTGGTTTTTTTAAGAAATGGAGTTGACTTGGCAGACATTCTCGGGCTGCATTATATTGGATCCAAGGGTTTTGAAATCTATCAATTGTTTACCTACATGTTTTTGCATAGCCCTTCTTCTTTTGGGCACGTATTTTTCAATATGTTTGCCGTTTTCATGTTTGGACGAACATTGGAATACATCTGGGGCGGCAAAAAATTTCTGATTTACTATTTTGTTACCGGCGTTGGTGCAGCTCTCATTCAGATGCTTATCACTTTTATCCGCCTACAAATGCTAAAAAACAGCCTCAGCCCCGAAATTTTAGCAGATATTTACAACAACGGGTACGATATTTTACAACAAAACATGAACTATGTAGATACCATACAAGCCAACTTTAATGTGATACTGAACTCTGTAACGGTAGGAGCATCGGGAGCGGTTTTTGGTATTTTGTTGGCTTTTGGTATGCTATTCCCCAATGCCGAATTGTTCATTATCCCGTTTCCATTCCCGATAAAAGCCAAATGGCTGGTTTTGGGATATGGTGCGCTGGAGCTATTTTTGGGTATGGCAAATCTACAAGGCGACAATGTAGCACACTTTGCTCACTTGGGCGGTATGTTGTTTGGAATTTTCTTGATACTTTACTGGAAGAAAAAAAGTAAACCCAATGACAGATATTTTTGAACGGATAAAATATAAATACAGAAACAGCAATTTACTGATACAAATTATTTATATCAACGCGTTTGTATTCTTGGCAATTGCCACTATCGGGTTGATAGCCAAACTATTTGACATCAGTCAACTGAATCTGGTCAGCCTTTTTGGAGTACCTGCAAATTTCCGAATGCTGGTTCATCGGGTATGGACACCATTTACATACATGTTTGTACATGTAGATTTTCTACATATCTTGTTTAATATGCTGTGGCTCTATTGGTTTGGTCGCATTTTTTTACAATATTTCAGTAGCCGCACTTTGGGTAGCTTGTATATCTTGGGGGGAGTTTGTGGAGCAATCATCTATATTGCAGCATTCAACACGATCCCTTATTACGTGAATATGCAAACCGAATGGGCGATGATGCAAATATATCCGCCACTTATTGGTGCATCGGCTGCGGTAATGGCTGTGGTGATGGGAGCTGCATTTTATCGACCCAATGTGCGGATAAACCTTCTATTCTTGGGTTCTGTCAAAATCGGATACATAGCTTTGGGTATTTTCATACTGGACTTTTTGGCATTGGGGAACGATGCTAATCCGGGTGGACATATCGCACATATAGGCGGTGGTTTGGCGGGTTATTTTTTTGCTTTGCAATATCAAAAAGGACGCGACATTACTGCTTGGATGGGTAAATGCATGGATTGGTTTGTCAATTTGTTTAAACCAACAAAAAAATCGAAACTGAAAGTTACATATAAACGAAACGAAAGCGATGGCGACTACAACCAACGCAAACACAACGAACAAGAAGCCATCGACGCTATCTTAGACAAATTGAAGCAATCAGGCTACAGCAGTTTGTCTGCCGATGAGAAAAAGAGATTATTCGATGCAAGCAAAAAATAAAAAATTCACCTTCAGACGATTTGTCAAATATCTGGTATTTGCAACCAATATCGTTATGATAGGACTACTCCTATCGTCGTATTTGGCTTGGAAAATGCCACCACACAAAACCAATCTTTTTGCTTACGTGGGACTCGGATTCGGACTTATATTATTAGCCAATATCCTATATCTCATTTTGTGGATAATCACAAAAAAATGGTGGTTGGCGTTGTTTTCGCTCGCTTCGTTATTGATTTGCGCCAAACCGATTAAAACTTTTTTTCCGGTACACATTTCTAAACGAGATATCCCCGAAAACAGCATTAAAATACTAACCTACAATGTTCAAACATTTGAGAATGAACAAGAAAGGAATGAAACCAAACGCCCGCTGCTGCAATATATAGCCGATACCGATGCCGATATTGTTTGCTTGCAAGAGTATATGATTAGCAAAACCGGTAACTCGATGATTACACAAAGGGATGTGAACAAAATTCTCAACAAATATCCCTACAAATCCATCACACAACTCCCGTTTTCAAACAAATATTACACTTGGGGATTGGCTTTTTTCTCGAAATATCCCATCGAAAACAAAGAAGAATTTGTTTTTGAAAAGTCATACAACGGTGCTGCAATTTATACCTTAAATATTGATGGAGAAAAATATGTGGTCGCAAACGTGCACTTAGAATCGAACCAGATTTCGGCAGAAGACAAACAGCTGTACAGCAAGTTTATACAAAACAGCGACGAGGTAAATCTGGAGGATGTTGCGAGCAACATCAGAAGAAGAATGGGCAGAGCATTCAGAAAAAGAGAACTACAATCCAAATTAATCAAAAAAACAATAGACAATACCGGCATCGAGAATGTGATTATTTGTGGCGATTTCAACGATACGCCTATCTCTTATGCCTATAACAGAATGAAAACAGGGCTAAACGACTCTTATGTATCCAATGGTTTTGGACCCGGTATTACTTATCATCAAGATTTTTTTC
This sequence comes from uncultured Dysgonomonadaceae bacterium, assembly GCA_964631255.1. GTDB lineage: Bacteria > Bacteroidota > Bacteroidia > Bacteroidales > Dysgonomonadaceae > JBGZFC01. The sequence goes on from CAZVWS010000007.1 coordinate 19,868, forward strand.
TGTTTCGAATCGATTATATTTTACACAGCAAAAATATGAAAGCTTATCAAACAAAGGTTGACCGAATAAAACATTCGGACCACTATCCGGTAATTTCATATCTTGCTCCCACTGCACAAAAGTCCAATGAGAACGACAAACAAAAAAAGTAAAAAAAAAACATGTACAAAATAAGTAAACAATTTTCTTTTTCGGCAGCCCACTCGCTTTGGGGATTACCCGACGACCACCCTTGCACCCGACTGCACGGGCACAACTACGTGGTTACCGTTCATCTGCGTGCCAAAGAGCTGAATAGTACCGGATTTGTAAAAGATTACAACGAACTAAAAGTGGTAAAACAATATATCGATACACATTTCGATCACCGCAACCTGAACGATATAATGCATCCGCTCAACTCGTCGGCAGAAAATATTGCAAAAATGTTATACGATATTTTCAAACCAATGATACCCGAATTGTATGCCGTAGAAGTGAGCGAAACACCAAAAACATCCGCCATCTATGAACCTGGAGGTTAACGAATTTTTTTATTCGCTGCAAGGCGAAGGCGGTAGAACGGGCGAAGCATCCATTTTTATTCGTCTTACCAAATGCAATTTGTCTTGCAATTTTTGCGATACAAATTTTGCATTAGGCGTTTGGATGAATGCGGCGGAGATTGTTGAAAAAATAAAACCCTATCCTTGCAAATGGATTGTGTGGACCGGTGGCGAACCAACGTTGCAATTAACCGAAGAAATCATTGCTTTTTTTAAACAAAAAGGATACAAACAAGCCATAGAAACCAACGGCACCAGACATTTGCCTGCGGGATTGGATTATATTGCTTGCAGCCCGAAACAAAACTTTGAAAAAATTAAGTCAATAATACCCGCCGTAGATGAATTGCGTTTCCCTATAAAACAGGGAGATTTATTGCCCGATATCTCATTACTACCACAGGCAAAACACTATTTTATCAGTCCCATTTTTTGCAATAATCAGATAGTTCCGGATAATGTAGCTTATTGTGTGGAATTAATTAAGCAAAGCCCGCGATGGAAACTCAGTTTACAAATACACAAACTCATTGATATACAATAGATAGAGATGACTCCATTCGAGATAAAAATATTGGGATGCGGTTCGGCAACACCAACCACGCTACACAACCCGTCGGCACAATTGATTACCTTCAACGACAAAAGTTTTCTGGTAGATTGTGGCGAAGGCACGCAACTGCAAATGAGAAAATATAAATCGAGTTTTGGGAAATTGCACAGCATTTTTATATCGCATCTACATGGCGATCATGTATTTGGATTGCCCGGACTGATTTCTACACTCAATCTTTTGGGCAGAAAAAGCGAACTTTATGTACATGCCCACGAAGAGGCCAATCTTTTGTTGCATCCCACGTTGAACTATTTCAATAAAAACTCGCACTACGAGGTTCATCACATAAAAATGGAGAAAAGCCAAGCTTCGGTTTTGCTGGAAAACAATAACATAAAAATATCGGCTTTTCCTCTGAAACATCGGATGGCTACCAACGGTTTTCTGATTGAAGAAAAAGAGAAACCATTACATATCCGCAAAGAGATGATAGATTTTTTCCAAATTCCGATAAGTGAAATAAAAAATATAAAAAACGGGGCTGACTTTGTTTGCGAAAACGGTAAAGTAATCAAAAACAGACAACTGACATTTCCATCGCTTCCCCCACGGAAATATGCCTATTGCTCCGATACCGCATTTTTCCCCGACGTTGTACCATACATACAAGGTGTAGATTTACTCTATCACGAAGCCACATTTATGCAGCAAGACGTGGCTCGTGCTCACGAAACATTTCACTCTACGGCAAAAGAAGCGGCACAAATTGCGCAACTGGCTAATGTGAAAAAGTTGGTTATCGGGCATTTTTCTTCTCGCTACAAAGATTTACAACCGTTGTTAGCCGAAGCTAAAGAAATATTCGAGAATACCGAGTTGGCTTTTGAAGGAATGAATATTTCTTTATAAAGTTTACACGAATCAGACAATTAGATATCCTATTGATTACAAGTATACTATATGCAGATTTATAGAAATATCACTTGGTATAAAAAAATCAGCAACGAGAAAAACATAAAAAAATTACACGACCCGTCCATTTTTTTCAACAAAAAACGCAAATAATTAAACATTATTTCTATCTTTGTGTTCTATAATGAGTACAATGAAGAGATTTTACCTGATTTTCATATTGGCATTTTCTATGCTTTTCGGCTTTGGGATTACAGCAAATAACCTGCAAGCCCAAGAGAAAATTGCCATGGAATCCAGTTTCTCTAATATTCAGATTTACGTTGTTTCCAACAAGTTGGTTGTAGAAAATCTACCCAAAGACAAAGAAGGAGTTCTCGAAATTTTCAGTATCGTGGGAGTAAAAGTTCATTCCGAAAAAGTAAAAAACGGCACAAATGAGTACAACATCAACCTTCCCAAAGGCTATTACATAGTAAAAATTGGAAATATCGTTAAAAAAGTAGCGGTAAAATAAGAAATTTAGGAAAAGAAAAATACAAATTGAAGCTATTGAAGATAACGGTTTTGCAAAACCTTGTCTTCTTTTTTTTTATAGTTACAGAAAATCATGCAAAAAGATATGAACATAGCAATAGTAGGAACAAGCGGAGCTGTAGGGCAAGAATTGCTTCGCATTTTGGAAGAGAGAAACTTCCCAATAAAAGAGCTGTTTTTATTCGGGTCTTCGCGCAGCGCGGGCTCACAATACACTTTTCGAGGGAAAAACATTGTTGTGAAAGAGCTGAAACACAACGACGATTTCAAGGGAATAGACATCGCGTTTGTTGCCGCCGGTGGAGGCACATCGAAAGAATTTGCAGAAACCATTACCAAATTTGGCACTATAATGATTGACAATTCGAGTGCGTTTCGCATGGAAAACGACGTGCCGTTGGTTGTACCCGAAGTAAACGCCGAAGACGCGCTAAACTGCCCCAGAAACATCATTGCCAACCCCAACTGCACCACCATTCAATTGGTTGTAGCACTACAAGCGATAGAAAATATCACCCACATCAAACGGGTACGTGTAGCTACCTATCAGGCAGCATCGGGAGCCGGAGCCACTGCTATGGCTGAATTGGAAGAACAACACAAACAATTGGCAAACGGCGAATCGCCAACAATTTCCAAATTCATGTACCAACTCGCATTCAATCTGATTCCTCAAGTAGATGTGTTTACCGAAAACGGCTACACGAAAGAGGAATTGAAAATGTATCACGAAACACAAAAAATAATGCACTCCAACATCCAAGTAAGTGCTACTTGTGTGCGTGTTCCGGTAATGCGTGCACACTCCGAAGCAACCTGGATTGAAACTGAAAAACCCATCTCGGTAGAGGAGGCAAAAAACGCTTTTGCAAATGCGGAAGGAGCGGTATTGATGGACGACCCAACGAATAACAACTACCCAATGCCTTTGGATATTGCCGGCAAAGATCCGGTTTATGTGGGACGCATCAGAAAAGATTTGGCAGACGAAAACGGGCTGTCATTCTGGACTGTTTCTGACCAAATACGCAAAGGTGCGGCTCTCAATGCCATACAGATAGCCGAATTTTTGGCAAAAAAGAGGTGAAACTTTATTGCCAAGCGATAAAAAATATTGGTAGAATTCGGAAAATGCCGGGTTCTACTTTTTTTGTTTTTAGATAAGGGCTTTCACAAAGAAGAAAACAATCAACCCAACACTTATCAGTTTGACAACCAATCCGGAAATATAACCGATAAAAGCACCCGAAGCATGTTTGAAGGCTTGTAAAAATTTGGTTCCGGAAAGCAATCCACCCAAAAAAGCACCAACGAAAGGACCAAAAATTATCCCCCATGGACCAAGAAAGAAACCAAATAACAAACCGATGGTCGCACCCCAAACTACTTTTTTGTTCCCTCCCATTTTTTTGGTTCCCCAAAGCGGTAACACGTTGTCTAAAACGGTAACAACTATCGTAATTATCCCCAATAAAACTACCAGAAACCAAGAGATTTCATCTTTTACCGAAGGTACAAATTTGAGAATCAGCAAACCTAACCACGCAAGTGGTACACCCGGAAGCACGGGCGCAATCGTACCAATTGCCCCAACTACAACACAAACGGCTGCTAATATAATTAACAATATATCCGACATATTTTACTCATTATTATGGTGTTGACAATTGTGTTGCTGCAGCACACGGTGTGGCAAATCGCCGTGACCTAATATTTCTATCGGACAAGAATTGTACGCATTCAGCAACCAGTTTTGAGAAATATCGGTTCCGCTGTGGTAATGCAAACACTGATTGACGCATGCAATATTTTTTACTTGCGAAATGATGGTTCCCACATCGTGCGAAACAAGTACGATGGCTATTTTTTTGTTTATTTCGCCCAACAATTTATAAAAATTGGTTTCAAAAAGTTTATCGACATACGAACTCGGTTCGTCCAAAATGATGAGTTTGGGATTGTCGATAATGGCACGTCCCAAAAGTACTCGCTGCAACTGCCCACCCGAAAGTTCTCCAATAGCTCTGTCCAGCAAACTTTCTACTCCCATTTTTTCGGCAACGGCAAATGCTTTTTTTCTATCGTGCGACGAATAGTGTTTAAAAAACTTGCCATGAAGGGATAATCCCGACAAAATAACTTCTCGCACGTTGATTAGAAATTTTTTATCTATTTGGTTTATTTGCGGTAAATAACCAATATTGAGATGGTGCACCCGTTTTCCATTATCGTAAAACAAAATTTCGCCCGAAACAGGCTGAATCAATCCCAAAATGGCTTTCAACAACGATGTTTTGCCTCCGCCATTGGGTCCGATTATACCAAGAAAATCGTTGTCATAAACCGTGAGCGACACATTTTTTAGCACATCCTGCTTGTTTGGATATGCAACGTTCAACTGTTTTATTTCTACGATAGGTGTCATTTTTCTTGATCGGCTAATATTTGTGCTACCCGAATCAATTCTTCATCCCAATTATAAGACAAAGGATTTATCACAAAGGACTTAGCTCCAATTTCTTGCGCTATAACTTCTGCATTTTTCTCGTCAAATTCTTTTTGAACAAAGATAACCCGTATATTCTCGGTACGAGCCAAATCGACCAAATTCTTCATTTGTGCGGGCGAAGGATTTTTCCCTTCAAACTCGATACTGTGCTGTGTCAGATTGTAATCGCGGGCAAAATATCCCAATGCCGGATGGTAAATAACAAAACTGCGACTTGGCAGTTGCGACAATAAATGGTGGATTACAGAATCGGTTTGGATGATTTTTTCGCGTAACGTTTCGAAATTTGCCCGATAAAAATCGGCATTTTCCGTATCCAGTTCTACCACAGCATCCAACATATTTCCGGCAAAAAGAACGGCGTTTTTGGCCGAGCTCCACACGTGCGGGTCGGCAGCTGAAGCATGGTCATGGTCGTGGTGAGCGTGTTCATCGTGCGTGCAGCCGGCACCATGTTCTTCAAAAACCAATTCAATTCCATCGGAGCAATTCACTGTTTGCACTTCGGCATTATTCGCTTTTAAGCGTTCAGTCCACGCATTTTCGTAACCCAAAAAACCAACTTTAAAATAGAGCTTGCTTTTGCCCAGATTAATCATTGCCATGGGAGATGGCTCAAATGTTTCGGGACTCACACCGGGGGGCACCAATGTATTCACAATAAATTTATCGCCCACAATCTGTTCTAAGAAATAACGCTGAGGTTCTATTGTAACGGTAAGCACGTTGTTTTTTTGATTTTCTTTGGTATTGCAAGCCAACAGAGCCAACAAAAGCCAAAGGAGTAAAGTATATTTCTTCATCTGATTTTGAATTTAATTATCTACAAAAATAGTAAAAACAGTCCATTATACGCTTGGAGTAAACAATTAATTTTTTAATTTTGTTTGAATTATGAGGTATAAATTGGAGATTACGGAAGATGGGTCGCACACGTTGTTTGTACCCGAACTGGACGAGCATTATCATTCGGTACACGGTGCCATTCAAGAATCTGTACATATTTTTATTGCATCCGCTTTGCGAAAATGCCAAAGATCGGAGATAAAAATATTGGAAGTTGGATTTGGTACAGGGTTGAATGCTTTTCTATCAGCTTTGGAAAGTGAAAAGATGGATAAAAAAATCTTTTACACTTCGCTCGAACTATATCCCATATCCGCGACGGATGCAAAAAAATTGAATTACGCGGAACTGCTTCAACCCACAAAAGCAAATATCTTTGAAGAAATACACGCGTCGCGATGGGAGGTGATGCAGCAAATAACACCTCATTTTTGGCTATTGAAACAACAAATTGATTTCAGCAATCCGGACAATTTGAAGACCAACGAATACTTTGACATCGTATATTTCGATGCTTTTGCACCCGAAAAACAGCCAGAAATGTGGAGTCAAGCCATTTTCGACAAAATATTCTCCATTTGCAATCCGCAAGCAATATTAACTACTTATTGTGCCAAAGGCTCTGTTAGGCGAATGCTGCAACAGGCCGGTTTTTTGGTTGAACGTTTGCCCGGGCCTCCGGGAAAAAGAGAGATTTTGCGAGCAACGACAAAAAAGGATTAAAAATTGGATGGAATAAACAGCGAGTCGTCGCTCTCCAACAATCCTTCCACAATACGTTGCTTGGGATAAATCACGATGCGACTATGGCGCGGATATCGCTCCTCGAGACGAGTTGGCAAATGATCGAGCGTGGAGACATAAGAAATATATCCTTGGTGCGCCGAAACCAAAATTATCATATCATCCTCCTTTATTATATCGCCATACAGCACCGGGTTTTGCCAATCTACAAACGGCTGAAAAGTGATGGGTGCGCTCAAATTCTTCCTGTTGGCAATAATTTCTTGCGTTTCGGGATGTCCCAAATGCAAGATGGGTATGGATAGTTCTTGCGATAGTTTCACAATTTTTGAGAGCCAAAGATTAAAACCAACCTCTTTTTCTACCAATGGCGGAGAAATCACGACAAGACGTTTGTGCGTTATCAACTCTTGTTCTATATGACAGATAAATAGATTTTTATCTACATTTTTGATGATTAAATCGACTTTATCGCCCAACAATTTTTCCAGTACCCCAGTTTTTCCGGGCCATCCCAAAATTACGATATCCGTCATCAGTTCACGAGCGATGCGCACAATTCCGCTGGCAGCGTTGTGGTCTATGGTAGTAATGGTATCTACATCTATTTCGGCGGCTGTTGCCGTTTCAATAAAATCTTGCAATTGCTTTCTGAAAGAGACAATATTTTTTTCGGCAGCTTTGTTATTGGGCACAACTCCCAATAGCGAAACAGAGTTCACAGACGATTTGTCTTTCATTAGCAGTGCAAGCTCCACGTGGTGTCCAATATTGGACGGATTGGCGATAGGCACCAATATCTTTTCTTGCCCAAACGCGCCCAAATCAGACTCTGAAAGTGTGGCATTTTCTTGGCTTACGGCTAATTGTTTTGCTGAGTGTTGCGTTACAAATGACGCGACAATACAAGTGAGCAAAATCAAAATAATAGTTCCGTTCAAAATATATTCGTCCAAGATACCGGCATTGAATCCAACAATTATGATGGCGATGGTTGCTGCCGCGTGAGAGCTACTAAGTCCGAAAATAATATTTCGTTGGATTTTGGAATATTTAAAAATAACTTGTGTGAAGAAAGCCGCCAACCATTTACCAAAAATGGCGGTAACGGTGAGAACGGCAGCAATGATAATAGTCGTCATTCCATTGAAAACCACAGAAATATCGACCAACATACCCACAGAAATCAAAAAAATGGGAATAAACAGCGAATTGCCGAAAAACTCCACCCGATTCATCAATGCCGATGTGTGCGGAATCAATCTGTTTAATGCCAAACCTGCGGCAAAAGCTCCTATTATAGGCTCAATACCACCCAGTTCTGCCAAAAATCCACAGAAAAACACGATAAATAGCACGAAGATATAATGGGAATATTTTTCGCCCCCACCTTTCTGAAAAAACCACTTCGCAACCCTTGGTATTATTAGAAAAACAATGGCTGTGAAAATAGCTAACGACAAAACCAATCGCACCAGAAACATCAAGTTGAGCCCACCTCCGGTGTTGGATAATATGAGTGCTAAAATGATAAGGACCGCCGTGTCAGTCAAAATAGTACCTCCCACCGTTATTGCAACTGCCTGATTTTTAGCAACTCCCAAACGACTAACTATCGGATAAGTTACCAATGTGTGCGTAGCAAACATGCTCGCCGTCAAAAAGCTGGCATTGAAATCGTATCCCAACAAGTAGTAACAAATGGGAAAACCAATGGAAATGGGTATTATAAAAGTTAAAAAACCGAAGACGATACTTTTGTTTTTATTGGCAAGAAATTCGTTCAAATCGAGTTCCAAGCCCACAATAAACATGATATATAGTAACCCGATGGTAGAAAACATGGACACTCCTTGATGCTGATTATCAATTAGATTGAGACCAAAAGGTCCAATGATAACCCCCGCGATAATAAGACCGATAATACTGGGTACATTTATTCGTTTCAGTAGAATGGGTACGAAAAGTACGACAGCCAACAAAATGGCGAAAACATGTACAGAGTGAGTCAATGGCAAAGTAAATGGATGCATTATATTCATAATGGTAACGTTTGTCATTTATATAATTGATTTTTCCAATAGGACAAAAATACGGTTTTTTTTGGGAAAATGGGCTAAAAAAAGGTATTATTTTGTCTATTATGAACATCTGCAACGTTTTTGACATAAGGAAGTGAAAATTTTGTCCAATAAAAAAATAGGCAGATGAAACATTTTTAAACAGTTTCTAACTAACCACACTTTATTGTACATCAAAAAGTAGTTATCTTTGTGGGTTAAACAAAAAAATATGGCAAAAACCAATCATATCGAAATAAAAGGTGCACGGGTAAACAATCTGAAGAACATAGATATCAACATCCCACGCGATACATTCACGGTAATAACCGGACTATCGGGTTCGGGCAAATCCTCACTTGCCTTCGATACGCTGTATGCCGAAGGACAACGAAGATATGTAGAAAGTCTGTCGGCATACGCCCGACAATTTCTGGGAAAAATGCACAAACCGGAATGCGATTACATCAAGGGAATACCGCCAGCCATTGCCATAGAACAGAAAGTAACTACCCGAAACCCACGCTCTACCGTGGGCACATCTACCGAAATATACGATTATTTGCGCTTGCTTTTTGCACGAATCGGGAAAACCATATCGCCCATATCCGGCACAATTGTAAAAAAACATTACGTGCAAGATGTGATAAACAAAATGCTGCAATACAGACAAGGCACGCGCTTGGTTGTGCTTTCCACCATTCAGTTGAGAAATGGCAGAGACTTGCGCCAACAACTGGAAATTTTGCTCAAAGAAGGATTTGTACGGGTTGCAGTGGCAGATGATTTTTACCGAATTGAAGACCTGTTGTCCGAAAAAAAGTTACCGAAACATGCAGACATCAGATTGGTAATCGACAGATTATCTTGCTCATCAGACAACTCCACCATCAATCGGTTATCGGACTCGGTAGAAACTGCCTTTCTGGAAGGAGATGGCGAATGTATTTTGCAGTTTTGGACAGAAAACGATATCGAATCATATACCTTTTCCAACAGGTTTGAGGCAGATGGTATCACTTTTGAAGAACCAACCGAATGGATGTTCAATTTCAACAGTCCCTTGGGCGCATGCCCCAAATGCGAAGGATTTGGCAAAATAATTGGGATTGACGAAAATTTGGTAATCCCCGACAAAAGCCTCTCGGTAAACGAGGAGTGCGTGCAATGTTGGCGAGGCGAAAAAATGAGCGAATGGCGCAAAGAATTTGTGCAAAACGCCTACAAAGCCGATTTCCCCATACACCGAGCCTATTACGATTTAAACGAATCGGAAAAAGATTTACTTTGGAATGGAAACCATTCGCTGGGAATATACGGAATTAATGATTTTGTACAGATGCTGGAACAAAACATGTACAAGATTCAGTACAGAGTGATGCTTGCACGTTATCGGGGCAAAACCACTTGCCACAAATGCAAAGGCACACGATTGAAACCTGAAGCCAACTTCGTGAAAGTGGGCGGTAAATCTATCACAGAGCTCGTGATGCTCCCTATCACGGAGTTGAAGCAGTTTATGGATTCGTTACAGCTCGACCAAACCGACGCTGCAATTGCAGAACGTCTGCTCACAGAGATAAACAATCGGGTGCAATTTCTACTTCAAGTAGGTCTTGGTTATCTCACGCTCAATAGGTTATCTAACACACTTTCGGGTGGCGAAAGCCAACGTATCAATCTGGCTACTTCGTTGGGCAGCAGCTTGGTTGGCTCGCTTTATATTTTGGACGAACCGAGTATCGGTTTGCACTCGCGCGACACTTTCCTGCTGATACAAGTGCTGCGAAATCTACAACAAATTGGCAATACGGTTGTGGTGGTAGAGCACGACGAAGAAATAATCAGAGCAGCCGATTACATCATCGACATTGGACCAAATGCGGGAAGATTGGGAGGCGAAGTGATGTATCAAGGCAAAGTGGCGGGATTGAAGAAGAAAACCGATAGCTTTACCGTGAAATATTTGACCGGCGAGGAGCAGATAAAAGTTCCTACAAGCAGACGAAAATGGAACAACTACATACAAGTAAACGGTGCACGCCAAAACAATTTGAAAAACATAGATGTGAAATTTCCGTTGGGTGTGATGACGGTAGTAACGGGTGTGAGCGGCTCGGGCAAATCGTCGTTGGTAAACGATGTGCTGTACAATGCTTTGCAAAACTATTACAAAGGAACTGCATTAGAACAAGCAGAGTTTGGCGGCATTTCGGGCGATTTAAAATTGATAAAATCGGTTGAATTTGTCGATCAAAATTCTATCGGAAAATCGTCCCGTTCCAATGCCGTTACCTATTTAAAGGCATACGACGAAATCAGAAAACTTTTTGCTGACCAACCTCTTGCCAAGCAAATGGGTTTTAATCCGGCTTACTTTTCATTCAATGTGGATGGCGGCAGATGCGAAGAGTGCAAAGGCGAAGGTACTATCACCATCGAGATGCAATTTATGGCAGACATTCAGTTGGAATGCGAATCGTGCCACGGGAAGCGATTTTCGCCCGAAGTGCTGGAAGTGGAGTATAAAGGCATGAACATCCACCAGATTCTGGACATGACGGTTAATCAGGCGTTGGAGTTTTTCTCCGCACAAAAAGGAAGCACCGAAAAGAAAATTGCAAAAAAAATAAAGCCGTTGCAAGATGTTGGACTGGGTTATATCAAACTCGGACAATCGTCCTCTACCCTTTCGGGTGGCGAAAACCAGCGGGTAAAACTGGCGTATTATTTGGGTGAAGAAAAAGCAGAACCTACTCTATTCATCTTTGACGAACCAACAACCGGCTTACACTTTCACGACATCAAAACGCTGCTGCAAGCATTTGATTCCCTACTGAGTAGAGGGCATACCATTTTGATTATTGAGCACAACATGGAAGTTATTAAATGCGCCGATCATATTATTGACATAGGTCCCGAAGGTGGAAATTTGGGTGGTAATATTGTTTGCGAAGGCACACCCGAGCAGGTTGCACAGTGCACAAACTCCTATACCGGAAAATTTTTAAAAGAAAAATTGATGACGCAGGAAAAATGATGGAGAAGTAGAAATCTTTAAACTGCTGTGCGACAGATGGGTTAAAATATATTTCTCAACACCCAATAAATGAGAATAATGGAAACAACAGCCAAAGCACCCCATTTGCCAAAAAATATTTTTTCTATGCGAGGGAAACGTTTTTTCAAGCTTAAGAACTCCAACGAAAAGCCTAAAATAATGTAAGGTATCAGCAACAACATCAGCGCATTGTGAGCAAAAGCATCGGCAAAATGCAAATGCAGTATATCGTGGATGGCTCGTTGCGAACCGCATCCGGGACAGTCATAGCCGATTACAGTTTTAAAAGTGCATTTGGGAAAAATAGCCACATCCTGCGGATCAAACACAAAAAAAACGACAAGTGCCGCTACAAACAAAATGCTTGCAACGGCACCAATCCATATTTTATGTTTGGCGGACAAAAGTCAGGTTTTATTAAAAATTATAATCGCTCGCGTTGTTTTCCAATGCTTGGTTAAGCGACTCGGCAAAACCGCCTGTAAACATAACAATCATGGAAACAATTGTACCCACAATACCCACAATCAGACCAATTAGCACCCACATACGGGCTCTTTTTGAAGCAACCAAAGACTCGTCGTATTGTCCGTTGTAATAAAGTGAATTAACTTTTGCAGCAAAAATAATTCCGATAATTCCAAAAATAGGAGAACAACAAAACGTGATAGCAATTGCCTGCCACAACCAAGTTGTAGGTTTCATTGGTGGAATTTCGTTTACCGGAGGCATTGCCGGTGGATTGGTATTTGCATACGTACTTCTGTAATCGGGAGGTGTCTGGCTTTCGCCATAGTTTTGATTTTCCATTATAAAAAGTTTTTTTGATTTAAATATCGTATAGTTCTCTGATTCCAGCGAGTGAACCGATGGAGAAAATCGCAAATATCGTTGCGGCTATGGCAAGCAATACCAACACGATGGTTATCCAGAAAACAATGAGTGTCCATTTTCTGGCATCTTTCGACGATTGCATTGCCGAATCGTAATCGCCCCGAGCATAATCGGTATCTACTTGCATCGATTTTACAATGGCAATAATTCCGAGCAAACTGAAAATATTGCAACAAAACATAAACGGCAACACGGTTACCAAAATTGATTCTATGAGCCAAGTTTTTGGTTTTGCAGGTTTCTGATTGGTCGTTTGGTTAAAATCGGCGTTGCTATATGTTTGGTACGAATCCTGAACCGATGGCTCAAAAGAAAAAAGTTGTGCCAATTCGGGTACTTCGCCGGCGGGTTTCCACTGCTCCATTCCTTGAGTCCACACGAGGGTTTCCTTGCGAATATTTTCCAGCTTTAGCTCTTCTACAGAAAATGTTCCTTTCTGTTTTCCCTGACTGTCTATGTAGAAATAATGATTCATGTTTTATTTGATGTATTATTTATTTGTAATCTTCCGGTTTGATATGTATGGTTTTTATTATTTTACCCAAAGAATCGGTATAAACATAATCAATGGACACGTTGTTTGCCGTAAAAATCTGCAAATCAGGATTCATCAGAAATGCCTCTTTGATATTTGCTCGCGTTTGCTCTTCCATGGCATCTACCAGTTTGGCAGGATTTGTGGAATTTACGATTTGGTATTTGTATTGAAAGACATTATCGGGTGTAACTTCTGCACCCAAAAAAAGGGTATTTATATCGAACATAACTGGAGCCGATTTATTCAAATTGACGGCAAGTTTGTTCAATTCTTGATTCAACTCTTTTTTGTTGCTTGAGCAGCCAATTGCCAAAATGGCAAAAACTGTAATAATAAAAAGATATAATTTGTTTTGCATACGGATAAATTGTTGTTACAAAAGTAAAAAAGATTGTTTATGATAGGAAATATTTTGCCAAATATTTGCGATTTATGGTTTGAAATGCCCAAAAAAAACTTTGGCAGTGCGTCTCACGACATCCTGCCAAATTTGTTAACCTTAAATCTAATACTATTATGAAAAAACCACGATGCAAATATAAAAAGGAAATAAATAACTACCAAATTATTTCAATAAAAAATTAAATAATAATTATTTTTTTCAAAATGAAAGATTTTTTCGAGCTATTGCTATTAACTGTCAGCAGAAAAATAGGCAGGAAATTGATAAAACCAAATTTCCTGCCTATTTCCGTTTTCTGTAGCGTTACACGCTTATTATTAGCCTTCCATGTTGTGGAAAACGTTTTGAACATCTTCGTCTTCCTCAAATTTTTCCAATAGCTTTTCTATTTGAGCACGTTGCTCCTCATCCAGGGTCTTGGTATCGGTAGGAATTCTTTCAAACTCTGCCGAGTGAATTTCAAAACCATTTTCCTCCAAATACGATTGTATATCCGAATAAGATTTAAATTCGCCATAAAGTATGATATCGCCTTCGTCGGCAACTACTTCATCCACACCAAAATCGATGAGTTCGAGTTCTAAATCTTCGAGAGAAATTCCCTCTTTTTCGGCGATTTTAAAAACGCACTTGTGGTCGAAAAGAAATTCTAAGCTGCCCGAAGTTCCGAGTGAGCCACCATGCTTGTTGAAGTAACTGCGCACGTTTGCCACGGTTCGCGTTGGATTATCGGTTGCAGTTTCTACCACAATGGCAATGCCATACGGACCATAACCTTCGTACACCATCTCTTTGTAATCGGAAACGTCTTTGTCTGTCGCTTTTTTGATAGCGCGTTCCACGTTTTCCTTGGGCATGTTCTCTTTCTTTGCCTGCTGCACCAATACACGCAAGCGTGGGTTTGTATCGGGGTCGGGACCGCCTTCGCGGGCAGCAATGGTAATTTGTTTTCCTAATTTTGTAAACACGCGAGCCATATTCCCCCATCGTTTTAGTTTTGTAGCTTTTCTATATTCAAATGCTCTTCCCATAGTTTTTGTATTGTAGAACGTGGCAGATTTTACTCATCCACATTCCTTATTATAATTGTTATTTTTTTTATTATCGCAATTGTGCGCCTAATTCTTTTTCCAGATTTAGTTGAATTTTTTGCATTACTGCATCAATTTGTTTGTCGGTAAGCGTTTTTTCGTTGTCTTGCAAGACGAAATTTACCGCGTACGATTTTTTGCCTTCGGGCAAGTTTTTGCCTTCATATACATCAAAAAGGGTGATATTTTTCAGAAGTTTTTTCTCCGATTTTTTCGCAATTTGTTCAATTTGGGCAAATGTAATATTTTTGTCAATCAGCAAAGCTAAATCTCTGCTCACGGGCGGAAATTTTGAAATTTCGGTGTAGTTTATTGTCGTTTTTTCGGTCTCTTGCAATAAGGCATCCCAGTTTAATTCGGCAAAAAACAGTTCTGTTTCTATATCAAATTTCCGGAGCAAATGGGCAGAGAGCGAGCCAAAACAGCCAATTTTTTGTCTACGTGTGCTCACCGACATGGCGTTGCTGAATATTTCGGATTGCAGTGGTTCTATAACAAGTTGATTTGGCGTTAACCCCATTCGTTTGAAAATATTTTCCACAAATGCTTTCAACTCAAAAACTGTGCTATCAGTCTCGGGAGTTGCCCAATTTTTTGCTTGTCGTTTGCCACTAATCCAGAGTGCCAGGTTGGTTTGCTCTGTGTAAGGAGCCAATATTTTCTCGTCGTTTTGGTTTTCCGAATTATAAAAATAACAGTTACCAAATTCGTAGAAACGAAGTGTATTTTGTTTTCGGTTGAGGTTGTAGGCAATACTTTCTAATCCGCCATAAAGCAAAGTTTGGCGCATGAAACCGAGGTCGTTGCTCAACGGGTTGAGAAGTGGTACGCTGTTTTGATGCGGAAAAATCGGGTTGTTTTCGTAATACGATTTTTTAGTGAGCGAGTTGTTCATTATCTCGCTAAATCCGTTTGCCGTAAGTTGCTCCGAAATCAATGTCTGGTTTTTATATTTGCGGTCGGTTGGTGTTTGGTATGACAAACTCGATTGCAACGTTTCGTCAATTTTCACGCTGTTGTACCCGTAAATACGAAGTATATCTTCTATTACATCTACATCGCGCAGCACATCTACCCGATAGGTCGGGATGCGCAGATGGAGAGTTGTTTCCGTTTCGGTTTCTATTTCAATATCAAGTGTTTTCAAAATGCTGCATACAACTTCTTTTGGAATATTTTGCCCAATAAGTTGGTTTATTTTCTCGAACGTAATTTCTACACGTGGTTTTTCTATTGTTTCGGGATAGATATCTCTGATTTCGCCTTCCACCACACCGCCGGCAATTTCTTGAATAAGCATGGCGGCACGCTGAAGCACGTAAACAGTATTGTTTGGGTCGGCGCCACGCTCAAAACGGAAAGATGAGTCGGTGCTCAAACCGTGTCTTCGGGCGGTTTTTCGTACCCAAGTTGGGTTGAAGTATGCCGATTCTAAAAACAAATCGGTAGTCTGTTCGGTTACTCCCGATTTTAACCCTCCAAAAACGCCGGCTATACACATCCCGCTTTCCGCGTTGCAAATCATCAGGTCGTTGACATGTAGTTCCCGCTCTTGTTCGTCGAGCGTAATAAATTTTGTATTTTCGGGTTCGGTGCGTACAACAATCTTGTTTCCAACAATTTGGCTTGCATCGAACGCGTGCAAAGGGTGTCCGGTTTCATGCAAAACAAAATTGGTAATATCCACGATATTGTTGATTGGCCGCAGGCCTATGAGTCGAAGTTTTTCTTGAAGCCATTCGGGGCTTTCATGTACTTTCACTCCACGAATGGTAAGTCCCGAATATCGGGGGCAAGCCTCTCTGTTTTCAACCGTTACATCTATACCGCCTTCTTTTTTATCTATTTTGAAATTCTCCACCGATGGTTTTACGAGTTTATACGGTTTCCCGTTTTGGTGGAGATAAGCAGCCAAATCGCGCGCCACACCGTAATGCGAAGCAGCATCTACCCTATTTGGCGTGATATCTACTTCGAGTACAAAATCGCTTTTAATATGAAAATATTCGCTCGCCGGGGTTCCCACTTTCGCATCGGAAGGTAGCACCATAATGCCGTCGTGCGATTTTCCAATTCCAATTTCATCTTCGGCACAAATCATGCCAAACGATTCTTCTCCACGTATTTTGGAGCGTTTGATGGTAAACTCTTGGTCATCGGCATACAGTTTTGTCCCGATAGTAGCAACCACAACTTTTTGTTTTGCAGCTACATTGGGCGCACCGCATACAATTTTTAGGGGTTCATTGCCTTCGCCAATATTTACAGTTGTGAGCGACAAATGGTCTGAGTTTGGATGTTTTTCGCAAGTCAATACTTCACCAATAATCAGTCCTTTAAGTCCTCCTTTGATGGTTTCTACTTCGTCCACACTTCCGGTTTCCAAACCGATGGAAGTGAGTGCTTCGGCAGTTTCGTGTGGCGATAAATCGAAAGTGAGATATTCTTTCAGCCAATTGTATGAAATATTCATATTATAATTTGATGATGTAGATTGATTTTATATAAATTGTATGGTTTTACACCTTACTTTATAGAAACGGTTCAAAATTACAAAAAAAACCGATAACCTTTGGCAAAGTAGGCAAAGTAATCTTGTACATTGTATCATATATTTACTTTTTAGGCGAATTTGACATCAAAATTTGGATTGCAAAGATGGAAAAAGCCCCCGTTCCATCGAAGAAACGAGGGCAAAGTGTAGTGTTTCGTTATGTTTAGTTTATGGCTATTTTTCTTGTTATCTGCTTGTTGTTTGCATAAGCGTTGATGATGTAAATGCCGGGAGCAAAATTTTCGGTATTTATCGTACTACGTCCGGCTTGCAACGAATTTTTATAAATCACTTTTCCGCTTATATCGGCGATAGTGATGGATTTTATATCGAATTGCGTATCAATAACTAACGAGTTACTTTGCGTGAATGCCTGAAAGAAATCGGTTTCCGAATTTTCGATACTGTTTGAAATGGTTACCACCATATAATCTTCTTTTACCAATTCGGCAGTTCCTACTTCGTTGGTTACTTTCAATTTTACGTTGAATGTACCTTCGTTTTTATAGACAACGGTTGGGTTTTGCAAATTGCTTGTTTGCGGCTCGCCTCCTTCAAAAGTCCATTCCCAAGCAGTTGGGTAACCTTTGGATAAGTCTTTAAATTCTACTTGCATGCTTCTTAACATGACGGTATCTTTGGTTTCAAAATCTATTTCGGGAACACCTTTCCATAGTTTCACATCTAAGCGCAACGAGTCGTTTTCGTCCACTTGCACGTTATTTATTGTTTTCGTAACGTATCCGGGAGCAGAAAATTCCACGTTGTAAGTTCCGCTGCGTACCATTCGGTGGTAGTTGCCCACCTCTTCCATGCTGTATATATGCGAATTATCTTTGTCGTACTCGGGAATAAAAATTTTTGCTTTTACTCCGATAGTGCTGTCTTGTTCGTTTCTGACAACGCCTTTAAAACCTTTATGAGCTTGCTCGATGAAGTCGATAAACGACCTGTAATTGTAATTCCAATAAGAAGGTAACTGACTGGCGTATGGCAATTTATCGTCCGAAATTTCCAATGTAAATTCTTTGCAATTCTGGTAATAGTTCATGTAGTCTTGTCGGCTACCGGTTATTACGTACCAATCAGCTCCATTTGTCATGCCGCCCAAATAGGTCATATAGCCCGAACTGTTGTCATAAACCACGTCCAGATATTGTTGCAAAATTTTTCGCCACCAATCATTATCGGCAGATTTTTTATTCCACGTGTCCCAAGGATAATTTAATACTTCGGCTCCACCATGAATATTGAAAGCCAAAGTGAAGTTATTATTTTTGGCATACTCTGCAAACGCCAATGTTTCGGGTTGGTACTGCTCGCCATCGGGATTATCGCCCCATTGTGGGTCTTTAAAATTTCGGTTCAAATCCACATAATTGGCATTGTATCGGGTGGCACCGTTTACGGTGTTATTGCCGGAGGCATAAGTTCCGTCTGGGTTTGCCAAAGGATTGATAACCAAAACAGTATTATTGACAATATTTGTTAATCTTTCATCTTGTCCGTAGTTGGTGAGGAAATAATCGATAAGACGAAGCATCAAAATATAACCTGTGGTTTCGTCGCCATGCATGGTAGATGTCAAGAAAACTACCGGTTCGTCTTCTTTTTGACCAACATTGTCGGAGATTCTTATAGAAAGTAGTTTTCTATTTTCTACTGATGTGCCAAACTCCTCTAATTGGCAAATTTCGGGATAATCGCTGGCAAATTTTTCCATCATCTCCACATAGGCATTATAGGTTGGGTAGGTATCCCATGCTTTTGCCGATTTCACATCTGACGACATGGCAACATTGTCTACCTCGCCCGGGTGGGGCAACAATTGTATGCTTTTGATTCCTTTTTCTGTAAGTTTGCCAAATCCTTTGGCATTGGCGTAAGCATAAACCGTGTTGTTATCGAACTTATCTATGCTGATTATTTTTGTTAACTCTTTCAGAGAATGCCTGTCAGCTTGGAAACTAAAGTAAATTTCTCCTTTTTGGTTGAGTTGTTTTTTTGCCTCTTCAAAAGTATTTACTTGACTCATTGCCACGAATGAGAGAAATATAAAAAAGAAGCCGGTGATATTTTTTTTCATTTTATAAAAATGTGGAGGTAAGACGTAATATTTTTTTGACTGTTTTTTTTCGGAAAAGATATTTATCTGCATTGCACAGATACATGCGCTGCATTCAATTGCATTTATGTAACTGATTTATGAGATATTAAGGGAAATAAGGTTATCCACTGTGGTTGTATTTTCGTTGAAACATCTATTTTCTACTTTTCATTAAACTTGGTCAAAGGCAAAAAATACACATTGCTCTAATGACAATTATATGTTGCAAAATTACAAAAAAAAATGAGACAGCTGTTTTTTTATCTTATTATTTTGACAATCAGCTCAAAATTGCATTTATTTAACGGTAACAAATTATTATAACAAAAAACTTAAAATCCGGATTGACCGATTCACGAGATTATCTCCCAAATGGCGTCCACCCACTCGTCGTTATCATTGAGCGATGGCACGAAGACAAATTTTTCGCCTCCGGCGCGCATAAATAACTCACGAGCCTCGATATCTATATCGTATAAAGTTTCTAAATTATCTGTCGGGAAACAAGGCGAAATCACCACAATTTTTTTCCAATCCAATTTGGGCAAATCTCCTATATCCGTGTTTAGAAACGGTTTCAACCAGTTTTTGCCACGCTGCGAGGAGTACAACAAAAGTGCGTGTTGCGAATCAATTTGCAACTTGTCGCACAGCAACCGAATAGTCTCTTTTAGTTGGAAAAGATAATCGAACTCTTTGCCTTTTTTCCAACCGGCAGTTATCTGACTTACCGGCAAACTATGGCTGGAAAATACCACTTTATTGATTCCTTCCATGTATTTGCGTGCATTTTTCGCCAAGGCGTTGATATATGCCGGGTTGTTGTAATAGGGTTCTACAAATTTTATTCTGTACGAATGTGCATGTTGAAAAAACAGGCGTGCAGTCTCATCTACAATACTTTGCGTAGTAGATTGGGCGTATTGCGGATATAATGGGAAAATTATAACTTCGTGTAAAAGCGGACATTTCTTCTCCAAATTTTTAAGTCCCGATTCAATATTTGGCTCTCCATATCGCAAAGCGGTTTCTACCGGAATATTTTTTTTCTTTTCCAAAGCAGCAGCCAATTTTTGCATGTTGTATAGCAGCGGAGATGCAGGTGTGGGCTCTTGTAACCAAATTTGTTTGTATTTTCCAAACGATTTACGGGATGACAATGGGGCAATATATTTTGCCAAGATGTGCGACATCCATTTGGGTTTTCCCATAACCAATGGATCTGCAAGCACCTCTCCAATAAAATGTTGCACACTTTTTCGGGTACAATCGTGGGGTGTACCCATATTTACTAATAAAATACCACGCATCTTCTTTGTTTGGTTTTTCTATTGCACAAATGTTTCTAAAATCTTTAATCTGTTATCGCTCGATATTTCTGCCCGATACGTTTCTGCCGGCAACAAAATGGTTTCTCCTTTGCCAATGGCAATGGCGTTGTTTTTGTCGTCTTTCACAACCCCGTTTCCATCAACGCAAATGTAGGCTACAAAAGAGTCGAGCGCAGAATAATCGCGCTGCATACTGCCGACAGTTTCTATCAAATTGGTGGTAAAATAGGAACATGTTACCAATTCTACCGGGTTATTTATTTGGTTGGTGTACGCTATTTTATCTACCTTGACGTCATCAAAATTCACGGCATCTATGGCTTCTTGCACATGCAACTGACGCATATTTCCCGATTGGTCTTTCCGGTTGTAATCGTAGATACGATATGTGATATCTGACGTTTGTTGTATTTCCGCCACTAAACAGCCGGCACCGATAGCATGCACACGCCCGGCGGGCAGAAAAAAGACATCGCCCTCGTTCACGTCAAATCGCTTCAGTGCATCGGTGAAAGTATTGTCTTCCACCTTTTTCGGATAATCTTGCGCCGAGATAGCGGTTGCAAATCCCGAATACAAAAACGCCGTAGGCGAGGCTTGCACCACGTACCACATTTCGGTTTTACCAAACGAATTGTGTCGTTCTTTGGCGAGTTTGTCGTTGGGATGCACTTGGATAGAAAGGTTTTTTTGTGCATCGATAAACTTTATCAGTAGCGGGAAAATATCCCCAAAGGTGTCGTACACTTTTCCGCCAACAAGCTTATTTTTATATATTTGTATGATTTCAATCAATGTTTTTCCCGATAAAAATCCATTGGCAACAACCGATGGATTTTCGCTTAATCCGGAAATTTCCCAACTCTCTCCAATTCCTTTTTGGGGCAATTTAAGCTGTTTGAGTTGCGAAATTTTTTCTCCTCCCCAAATCATTTCTCGCCATATAGGTTCAAATTTGATTGGATACAAAGCGTCGGGAGCAGATGTAGAAATTTTTTTTTCTGTAATGTTCATTTCTGAATTTTACTTTTTTATTTGAGAGGGTTCAACTTTTTTATTTTCCTTCTTTTTTGCGGAGCACTATCGCGCAACGAGCCGGTAAATACATCCTGAGCCAGCCTTTGTTTTCTTTGGAGTAGAGTACATCGTAGTGCGTGAAATAGTGGACAGATTCATCTATCAGTCCAAATCCGCCAAAAAGCGGGCTATCTGTGTTCAATATCAATTCGTACTCACCCGGCGCAACTAAAATGCCATAATCTACAAAAGATTGAGTGGGATTGAAATTGTAAACGAATAGCAAATCGTTGCGCATGTATGCAAGTATGCCGTCGTAGTCTTTTTCACAAACTTGCAAAATGGTACTGTTTTGAAAATTGGTTTCCGATTTTATCATGCCGAGCATCGCTTTATCAAAATCGCTCAAATAGTGATATTTCAGGTTTTTATCATCAGTCAGATGCCATTGTCTTCGAGCATATTTATAAGACCAGTTATTTCCTTCGCGCGGGAAATCGATCCATTCGGGATGACCAAATTCGTTGCCCATGAAATTGAGGTAGCCGCCATTCAACGTGGAAGCAGTTATCAATCGGATGATTTTATGTAAAGCGATACCCTTGTCCACAGCGAGGGTACTTTCGGTCAGTTTTGACATATACCAATACATATCTGCATCAATCAGCCGGAAGATTATTGTTTTATCGCCCACGAGAGCCTGGTCGTGGCTTTCGGCGTAAGATATTGTTTTTTCGTCGGCGCGTCTGTTGGTCATCTCCCACCAAATAGTGGAAACTTTCCAGTATTTCTCGTCTTGCTCTTTGATGAGTTTTATCCAGAAATCGGGGATATTCATTGCCAAACGATAGTCGAATCCATATCCTCCCGATGAGATATCCAAAGCCAAACCGGGCATTCCGCTTACGTCCTCGGCAATAGTGATGGCATGCGGATTTATCTGGTGAATGAGTTTATTGGCAAGTGTGAGGTAGCAAATGGCATCGGGGTCCTGGCGGTTGTTATAATAATCGTTGTAATCTACAAAATGTTCTTCCAGACCGTGGCTGTAGTACAGCATAGATGTTACGCCATCAAATCGGAAACCGTCAAATTTGTATTCTTGCATCCAATATCGACAGTTTGATAGCAGGAAATGCAAGACTTCGTTTTTGCCGTAATCGAAACAGAGCGAATCCCACGCTTGGTGATATCTGCGGTTTGCATCGGAATGAAAATACAAATCGTAAGAGCCATCCATGCGCGCGATGCCTTCTCTTTCGTTTTTCACGGCATGCGAATGCACGATGTCCATGATAACGGCAATGCCCATTTCGTGCGCTGTATCAATGAGTTGTCGAAGTTCGTCGGGTGTACCGCTTCGCGACGAAGGAGCAAAAAAGCTGGACACGTGATAGCCAAACGAACCGTAATAGGGATGTTCTTGTATTGCCATCAGTTGGATAGCATTGTATCCGGCGGCTTTTACACGGGGCAGTATATTTTCACGAAACTCGTTGTAAGAGGCTACTTTTTCATCTTCGGTTGCCATGCCCACATGCGATTCGTAAATAAGGAGTGGTGATGTGTCGGGTACAAATTGATCTATCTTGAATTGGTATACCTCATCGGGCTCCCAAACCTGTGCCGAAAACACGTAGGTGTGCGGGTCTTGCACCACCCTTTTACACCAAGCGGGTATTCGTTCATCCACGCCACCTTGCCAATAAACCAGGAGTTTATAATGTTGCTCGTGCTCTATCCGGTTTAGCGGCACTCTCAATTCCCAAACACCATTGGCTTGCTTGCTGAAACGAAACGACTCCAAACGCTGCCAGTTGTTGAAGGTGCCCAACAAAAAAATATCGGTAGCGTGTGGTGCCCATTCGCGGCATATCCATTCATGTTCGGTTTTGTTTAAACCAAAAAAATGGTATCCGGAAGCAAATTGGGTTAAGCTAATTTTTCCGTTTTGGGTTAATTCTTTCTCTTTTTCTAAGAAAAAATTGTGCCTTTCCGTTATTATTTTTTCGTAAGGCTTCAACCAAGGGTCGTTTTTTAAAATATCCAACATAGCGCGAATTCGGATTGATAGAATATTTGGTGCATATTTCTACAAAGATAAAAAAAATAATAGATACTTGATTCGGGTTGTGGCTAAAATAGTGTTGTATTCTTAGCAAATTTAAGTTTCAAATTCTATTTTACGACGTCATTTTCATTTGAAGGTAATAAAATGTCAATTTCTCTATCTTAATGCTTGCCCCAATCAATGCAAAACGCAATAACCTGCTTTTTCTAAAAAATAAACGGGCAAAGTTTTTGTTGTTATTCAAAAAAGTAGTACCTTTGCACCTGCATTTCAGATGAAATCGTATTTCGGGGTGTAGCACAGTCCGGTTAGTGTGCCTGCTTTGGGAGCAGGAGGTCCCAGGTTCGAATCCTGGTACCCCGACAAAAATATAAAAAACGGGTATTGCATATATAATATGTCGATACTCGTTCTCTTTTTATAACTAAATAGTGTTGCCTGTTTTCAACTATTCCCGGACTATTTGATTAGATTGATAAACTCTTCACGTGTTTTTTGCTGGTTAAAAATTCCGGTAAAATCGGAAGTGGTGGTTATAGAGTTCTGTTTTTCTACACCACGCATCTGCATACACATGTGTTGCGCTTCTATCACAACCATCACACCCAACGGATTTAGCGTGTCGTGAATACAATCTTTAATTTGTGTTGTCAAACGCTCTTGCACTTGCAAGCGATGCGAGAACACATCAACCACACGAGCTATTTTGCTCAAGCCGGTAATATATCCGTTGGGAATATACGCCACGTGCGCTTTACCAAAAAATGGCAACAAATGGTGTTCGCAAAGCGAGAAAAACCCGATGTCTTTCACAATAACCATTTGTCTGTAATCTTCTTTAAAAAGCGCCGAACGCAATATTTCTTCCGGGTTTTGCCAATAACCTTTGGTAAGGTGTTGCATGGCTTTTGCCACACGCTCGGGTGTTTTAATCAACCCTTCGCGATTTACATCTTCTCCTAACAAGGAGATAGCCTCTTTAATTTGGCTCGATATAATCAATCTGTTTTTTTCTAATTCTTCCGATTGCATTTTTTCGTTTTTTATCATTGAAGCTCCGAAACCGGTATTTTCACTTCATCTACAACTATATACATTTCTTTTCCAAACGAGGGGAAAGTGGTTCTCATAGACCTCAACACTTCGTTTGCATCGCCTCTCGACTTAAAATTGCCTACCCGCAACCGCCAAAATGGCGAATCGAACGAAACGGTGGTTTCATGTTCGGGAAATGACGTATTTACAAGTCCTTGTTTGTAATAGGCTTCATTTTTAGAAGTGCGTTGGTTATTTCCCGAAAATGCTTGGATTTTATAACCGCGCATTTTTACATACTGGGTTGAGCCATCGCGAGTGGAATAGACAGTGCGGGGCGGCGCCATGCTGCGTCCCAAAATCTGCTTGATGCTTTCGTCTTCATAAACACGCACTGTCCCTTTTCCGGGCGAGTCGGTTGTCAGCTCATCAATAATGGCTTTACTATTGCTCTGCGCAACTACAGACAACAGAGCAACTGCCAAAAAACAGAGCACCAATACAGGTTTCTTATAAATTACTTTCATTTTATTTTTGGTTTATTGCAAATTTAAAACGCTTCGATAATCGGCAAAAACTTCTCAACGCTGAGCGATGCCCCACCAATGAGTCCGCCATCCACATCTTTGTTAGAAAATAGCTCTTTGGCATTGGACTCGTTGCAACTGCCACCGTAAAGTATGGAGGTATTTTCGGCAATCTGTTTGCCATATTTTTCGGTTAGGATGGAGCGGATAAAAGCGTGCATTTCTTGTGCTTGCGCTGCCGTAGCGGTTTTCCCGGTTCCAATGGCCCAAACGGGTTCGTATGCTAAAACAATTGGAGAAAAATCGGTATCAGAAAGTTCAAACAACGACATTTCTATTTGTGATTTTATCACCTCGAAGTGTCTTTCCTGCTCTCTCTCTTCCAAGATTTCGCCCACGCAAAAAATGGGTATCAAGTGATTGGCAAGTGCCAATTTTACTTTCTCTTTCAGAATTTGTGGTGTTTCGCTATAGTAGGCGCGACGCTCGCTGTGCCCGATAATCACGTATTTTGCCCCTGTGGATGCCACCATTTCTGCCGAAACTTCGCCGGTAAATGCTCCCGATGCTTTGTCGGCGCAGTTTTGCGCGGCAATCTTTATATTGTCCGTATCTACCTCGGCACACACTTGTGCCAAATGGATAAAGGGAGTGCCCAAAATAACTTCGCAATTAACTTTTTTCTGACGCAATACATCATTCAATCCTTTTGCCAAAGCTAATCCTTCTTGCAGGTTCTTGTTCATTTTCCAGTTTCCTGCTACAATGTTTTTTCTCATATTCTTATATTTTTGTATTGATTTAAACTTCAGATTTTTCTTTCACAATCTTATAATCCAAATATTTTATCCATATGATTGGCAATAAAAATAAAATAATGATAACTACCAACGTAATAGGGATATTTTTATTTGGCTTTGTCAATTTTTCGAAATCATTATTTTGCATGTTTTTAGCTACACGCTTCACTTCGTTATCCGCCCATTTATTGATAACGGTACCTTCTTTCAGTAAAATAAGCCCCGGATTGGAACGAATCATCGTTTTTAACACTCGCTCATCGGCATGGCAAAACTGGAACGGAGCATTTCCTGCCGCTTTGTCCGACAAAAGAAACGCCGAGTACCATTCAGCTATCTGTTCTGTTGTGGACGAAGTAAGCAGATAAAACGGGAGTCCTTGTTCTTGTGCCAATTGATTTACTTGATTAAAAGCAGCCAAGTGTCGCTCGTTCATTTCGTGCAAAATTGGCGAAACCATCAGAAATGTGTATGTGGTGTCGGACAGGATTTGCGTTGTTATATCGCTTGTTTCCACACTACTTGGATTCATTATATCACCCGAAAGTGAGTGAATGGAGAAATCTTCTATTTCTGGTTTTTCTCCTTCTCTAATCAATTTCACTTGCATATCTTCAAATACCCAAGTAGAGTCATTCCAAGGATAATTATCCATGGTAAACTCCTTACTCACACCATCTTTGCTATAAATAAATATATTTTCGTACAAATCTGTGTTAGAAGGGTCTACGTACATATTGAGCGGGATGTTATCGCCAATTTTATATGGTCGAAAATCGAATACAGGCAGATTGAGCACGTTGTAAATGGAAAAAAACAAACCGAACAGAATGCCAAAAAGTGCTGTCATCCAAGCTGTGTACGTGGTAAAGACGGGGGTCATCCGTCTCCAAAACACCAAAATAGTTGCAGAACAAACAGAAAGCAGAATATTTTTGTAAAACGTTGCCCAATTGGAAATTACCCAAGCATCGCCAAAACAGCCACAATCTTTTACCGGATTTTTTATGGCTATCCACAAAGTGAGCGGAAGAAAAAACAGCATGAAAAGCGAAGCCGCTATAGCCGAAAACTTGCGATAGATGCCCGATAAAACAAAAACTCCTATCGAAAATTCTGCTACAATCATCACAATTGCCATGGGCAAAGCCAATGCAAAGAAATTGGTAAGACCAAATGAAATCAGATAATCTTGTATTTTGTATGCAAATCCCATGGGGTCAATGGCTTTCGTAAAACCGGAGAACATGAAAGTTGCACCAACAATGAGCCGGGACAGTTCTACAAAAAATTGGATGACGTAGTTTTTATTATCCATGATTCTATTATTCGCCAAAATGCAATTTAATCAGTCCAAAAAGTGCATAATTAATCATATCCATGTAGTTGGCATCGATACCTTCGGAAACGAATGTTTTTCCTTGGTTGTCTTCGATCTCTTTCGTTCGCTGTATCTTCATGAGAATCAAATCGGTATATGAACTTATTCGCATCATGCGCCACGCCTCGTCGTAGTCGTGATTTTTATCGAACATCAGTCGGCGTGCTTTATCTATGTATTTATCGTATAAGTCGATGGCTTTTTTCGACTCCAAATCTTTTACATCTACATATCCCAACTCCAACTGTATCAGCCCAATAACGCTATAATTAACAATACCAATAAATTCCGGGAAGATACCTTCGTTTATTTTGCTCTCTTTTTTTATTTCGATGGAGCGAATTCTTTTGGCTTTTATCAGAATTTGGTCTGTAATGGAGTGCGGACGCATGATGCGCCACGACGTGCCGTAGTCTTGCAATTTTTTGGCATACACCTCTCTACAAAAGGCTATTACTTCATCAAATTGTTTTTTGGTTGTATCCATTGAGGTAAAAAATAAATAGATAGTTGCTTATATAAAACAAAGGTAATTAAAAAAAGGAAAAGGCACAAATTCCTAAAAATTTGCACCTTCTCAAAATTATGAAAACACGAAACATCTTAAGAAACTCGTAATGATTTTCCTACTCGTAGAGTTGACTTAGATGACATTTTATTTAATTTGCAGAGTTTATTTACTGTTACGCCATATTTTTTGGCAATTTTGCCCAATGAATCGCCTTTTCTGATGCGGTGATATTTCACACTTCCATCCACATACTTGTTGTTGGCGGTAGATTTGGGAGCTTGGTAATTGCTTGCTCCTTTGTTTGACACTACCGAACTTCGGGTGGTTGTTTTTCTGTAGCTGCTGTTATTTACGATATATTCGTCGCGATGGCAAACTTTGTTATCAAAATCGATTAGGAAATTGGGGTTGATTGGTTTGCCCAAAAAGCGTGTTTCGAAATGCAAGTGTGGTCCGGTAGATCTTCCGGTATTGCCACCCAAACCAATGGGTTGACCCGACATTACAAATTCGTTTTCGTCCACCAAAAATTTGGATAAGTGTCCATATACGGTTTCCAAACCATTCAGGTGACGCACCACGATATATTTTCCGTAACCGCGACGTTCGTACTGTTTTACACGAATTTTTCCGTCAAATGCAGCATAAATAGTATCGCCCACTTGCACTTTAATATCTACTCCGTAGTGGTAGCGACGGTGGCGTGTTCCAAAATTGGAGGTCATTCTGCCTTCGTGTGGCATAGTGAAATTGTCGAGCTCTACTTTGAACGATTCGGGTGCTTTATTTTTGAGTGCGCCATAAATATTTACATTTGAATTTATCCAAATACCACCATAAATATCATCGGCAGGAATTTCAGTTTTGTCTATTTCTCTTCTTGCTTCGGCTTCATCCAGAGCAGACATATCCATTTTCAACCGAATTCCGTCGGCAAAAAGTTTGTTGTTTTTGCTATTGAAGCTGGAGCTGTGAAGCTGTTTGTACTCAACCTCTGAACGAGTTTGGGTTTTATATTTTTGAGAGAAGGCATTGAGTGTAATAAACACGGATGCAACAGTAAATAATACTTTTGCGTTCGATAATAAGCTTTTAAACTGCATAATTTTAAATTAGTTCTTATTTCTAATCCGGTTAATGCTTTTATATTTCGTCATTAGCATAAATAACCGCTTCTAATAATTGAGGAAAATCAAACAATTCTTCTTCATTAAAAAACCTTTTTAGTTCGATTTGTGCCGTTTCTTCCGAATCTGATGTGTGAATGATATTTTCTTGCATGCTTACGCTAAAATCGCCTCTGATAGTACCAAGTTCCGCTTCTCTGCCGTTTGTTGTTCCGGTCATTTTTCGCACAACAGCAACTGCTCCAACTCCTCTCACTGCCATTACAATAACCGGGCTTGCTTGCATGGAGCGTTTGATTCGTCCGAAAAATGTTTTGTTTTTTAAATGCGCGTAATGTTCATCCAAGATTTCATCAGTGAGGGTTACCATCTTGAGCCCGACAATTTGAAGACCTTTTTTTTCAAATCTCGAAACCACTTCTCCAACTAATCCGCGTTGGATTGCCGATGGTTTAAAAATCACTAATGTTTTCTGCATTGATTTATTCATTCAGAAAGAAAAAGACCTAATAAATAGTGAATTTTTTCCTTAATTATCCCCAAAGTAAATTCTTTCTTTTTTTTTGACCAAATTATCTATCAAATTATTTTGTTAAGTCTATTTAATCATTTTGTAAAAAAAGTTAATCAGCAGACGTATTGGTCTCACATTCAAATATTTAATTAAAAACATGTTTTAAAACATATTTTTCGCGTTTTTGATTTATTATTGTTTTTTTCAAAACATTGAATTGTAAATCTGATAATTATCGATTTTTTCTATCTTTATTTCATTTCCATACGAATAAAAAACAAAAGGCTAAACCTGGTTTCTTCTGTATATAATTTTAGAAACAAGAACAAGGCTGAAAGTAAATTATCAAGAGCAAGGTAGCTATTTTTTCTTTCCGGTGAAGAAAAAAAGCGACATCAAATGAATTTTGACATCGCTTTTACAATTTTTATTTCGAAATAATGTGCTGTCTGTTATCAGTCTTTATTTTCTGTTTCTGCCTTGTTTTCCGGAATGGAGTAGTTAGATTCTGCCATGCGCAAGTAAGAGCGATAACGCCATTGTGCATTTTCTTTTGCCGAATCAAATAACTCTTGTGCTTGTTCCGGGAACGATTTCAACAACTGCGTATAGCGTACTTCGCCCAGCAAGAAGTCATTAAATTTGCTCCAATCGGGTTCTTTGCTATCGAGCGTGAACGGATTTTTGCCTTCGGCTTCCAATGCCGGATTGTATCGCCACAAGTGCCAGTATCCACAATCAACAGCGGCTTTTTGTTCGGCTTGAGCAAATCCCATTCCGCGTTTCAAACCGTGGCTGATGCAGGGTGAGTATGCAATAATGAGCGATGGTCCGTTGTACTCTTCTGCCTCTTTCAACACTTTCAGATAGTGCCCTTGATTGGCTCCCATTGCCACTTGCGCCACATATACATAACCGTAGGTTGAAGTGATGAGTCCCAAATCTTTTTTGCGCACACGTTTGCCGGCGGCTGCAAATTTGGCTACTGCAGCTGTGGGTGTAGATTTGGACGATTGTCCGCCTGTATTGGAATAAACCTCTGTGTCGAGAACCAGTACATTGACATTTTGACCCATAGCCAACACGTGGTCTAAGCCACCGTAGCCAATATCGTATGCCCATCCGTCGCCACCAAAAATCCAGATTGATTTTCTAATCAGGTATTTTTTGAGCGAAAGTATTTCGTGCGCAACTGGGTTATCCACAGACTCGGTTGCCGAAATAATGGCGGGATATAATTCTTTTGTTTTGTCGCCATCGTCTTTGTTATCAATCCATTCTTGATAGATGGTTTTGGTTTCGGGCGAGAAATCGTCAGACTGACGGGCTTGATTCATCAAATCCAAAATCCTGTTTCGCATGCTTGTGTGAGCCAATACGTAGCCAAATCCAAATTCGGCATTGTCTTCAAAAAGCGAGTTTGCCCAAGCCGGACCTTTGCCTTCTTCGTTTGTTGTGTAAGGCGTAGCGGGAGCCGATGCACCGTAGATAGACGAACAACCGGTAGCGTTGGCTATCAATAGTCGGTCACCATAGAGCTGAGTAATCAGTTTGATATATGGTGTTTCGCCGCAACCCGAGCAAGCACCCGAGAACTCGAAAAGCGGAGTGGCAAATTGCGAGTTCTTTACATTCAGTTTGGTATCTACCAAATGAGCTTTGCTCTTGACATTGGCAACCATGAAATCCCAATTTTCTTGGTTTTCGTATTGCGATTCGATTGGCACCATTTTCAATGCTTTTTGTCCTTTTTTGCCCGGGCAAATATTGGCACAATTGCCGCAACCCAAGCAATCGAGTACATTTACCTGGATTCTGAAGCCCATGCCTTCAAATTGCTTGCCTTGTGCTTTTAATATATCGATATTGTCGCCGGCAGCTTTTTGCTCATCGGCATCCAACACGAACGGACGAATGGTTGCGTGCGGACAAACGTAAGCACATTGATTACATTGAATACAGTTTTCGGCATTCCACACAGGAACATTTACTGCTACACCACGTTTTTCGTAAGCGGTAGTGCCAACATCCCACGTTCCATCTTCGCGTCCGCTGAATGCAGATACGGGCAAGTCATAGCCGCG
Source organism: uncultured Dysgonomonadaceae bacterium (assembly GCA_964631255.1). GTDB lineage: Bacteria > Bacteroidota > Bacteroidia > Bacteroidales > Dysgonomonadaceae > JBGZFC01. Next base: position 51,623 of record CAZVWS010000007.1, read on the forward strand.
TTGTGCATTGATGGGGCGAACTACTTGTTGAATAAATTGTGGCGCATCGTCTTTTGCTTCGTCGCCAATTTGAATATCAGCCCATTCTGCAGGGATATCTACTTTTTCTACCTCGCCACCACGATCTACGGCGGCAAAATTCATGTTAATTACTTCTTCTCCTTTTTTTCCATACGATTTCACAATGAATTTTTTCATTTGTTCCACAGCCAAATCAAAAGGAATAACGTTGGATATTTTGAAGAATGCCGATTGCAAAATGGTATTGGTTCTATTTCCCAACCCAATTTCAGATGCAATGGCGGTAGCGTTGATTATATATAATTGTATATTTCTTCTGGCGAAATATTTTTTCACGTGGTCGGGCAAGTGTTTGGCAACATCTTCTTTGCTCCAAAGTGAGTTCAGAAGAAAAGTTCCGTTCTTTTTTAGTCCACGTGTAACATCGTACAGATGCAAATATGCCGGAACGTGGCATGCCACGAAATTGGGTGTATTTACCAGATAGGTAGAGCGGATGGCATTGTCCCCAAAACGAAGATGCGAACAAGTGAAACCTCCCGATTTTTTGGAGTCGTAGGCAAAATATGCTTGTACGTATTTATTTGTATTGTCGCCAATGATTTTGATGGAGTTTTTATTGGCACCTACCGTTCCGTCCGAACCCAATCCGTAGAATTTGGCTTCGTAGGCGGTTTCGTCCATTACTACTTCTTTCTTCACGGGCAACGATTTGAATGTTACATCATCTACAATACCTATTGTGAAATCGTTTTTAGGCAACTCCATCGCCAAATTTTCGAATACCGACAGAATTTGTCCCGGTGTAGTATCTTTGGACGAAAGTCCATAAATACCACCCACAATTTGTGGCGCGTTTTCTTTTCCGTAGAAGCAATCTTTCACATCCAAATAGAGTGGTTGTCCTACTGCTCCCGGCTCTTTTGTTCTGTCGAGTACCGCGATGCGTTTGGCGGTTTTGGGTACTGCCGAAATAAAGGCTTCTGCTTTGAATGGGCGATACAAATGTACTGCTACCACACCCACTTTTTCGCCTTGCGCATTGAGATGATCTACCACTTCTCGAATGGTTTCGGTAACAGAGCCCATAGCAATAATGACGCGTTCTGCCGACTCATCGCCATAATAATCGAACAGGTTGTATTTGCGACCGGTAACGGCAGCCAATTTTTCCAAATATTTTTCTACAATTTCGGGCACAGCATCATAAAATGGGTTGCTGACTTCGCGTGCTTGAAAATAGATGTCGTCATTTTGTGCTGTACCGCGTACCACGGGCGAATCGGGACTTAGGGCACGATTGCGAAATGCTTGCAGGGCTTCGTAATTAATTAGCGGTTCTAAATCTTCGTTAGATAGTGCTTCTACTTTTTGTATTTCGTGCGAGGTGCGGAATCCATCAAAAAAGTGCATAAACGGCACTCTGCTTTCTATTGCTGCCAAATGCGCTACAGCAGCCAAATCCATCACTTCTTGTACCGACCCGGTAGCAAACATGGCGAAACCGGTGGGGCGAGCTGCCATCACATCTTGTTGGTCGCCAAAAATAGATAAGGCATGCGATGCCAATGCACGAGCCGAAACATGGAAAACGCCCGGCAATAGTTCACCGGCAATTTTGTACATATTGGGAAGCATGAGCAAAAGACCTTGCGATGCTGTAAATGTAGTTGTAAGAGCTCCGGCTTGCAAAGAGCCGTGCATGGTGCCGGCAGCACCGCTTTCGGATTGCATCTCTTGAACCAATACCGGTTGTCCGAAAATATTTTTTCTTCCTGCCGCTGCCCACTCATCCACGTATTCTGACATGGTAGAAGATGGGGTGATGGGATAAATTGCGGCTACTTCACTAAACATGTAGGCAATATGGGCTGCTGCCTGATTGCCATCACAGGTTAAGTAATTTTTTTGATTTGCCATAATTGTATTTTTATTTTTTTGATTTTTAATGCTTTGTAATTACAGAACATAATACAAATTGGGGTGCTGTGATAACAGTGTACGAAATTACATCATTTCCACTAAAAAAACAATTTTATTTAGTTTTTTTATTATTAGGTACCACAAACAACTATTTGATTATTGTATCCGAGTAATTGAGTGCGTATAGAAACAAACTGATAGTTTTTTTGACAATAAAGTAACAGTACGAAATAAACCAAATGCTATTCGGACAACTCGCCGCGCAAGGAAACAGTCATCTTTTTTCTTATTTCCTGGGCCGAATCGTAGTAACCTTGCAAAATCATCAACTTTGCCAAAGCGGCTTCAGTGGTCATATCGTGTCCCGAAACGATACCAATTTTCTCTAATTGTCGTCCGGTTTCGTATCTATTCATCTCCACTTTGCCGTACAAACATTGGGTTACATTTACCACAACCACACCGCGCTGCACCACCTCTTGCAGCAATTTTAGGAACCACTCGTTGCGAGGCGCATTTCCCGAGCCGTAACTTTCCAAAACCACTCCGCGCAGATTGGGCACGGACAGGATCGACCGGATCACACTTTCTTGAATTCCGGGAAAAAGTTTCAGAACTGCCACATTGTTATCCAGATTGTAATTGAATGTAACGGGTTGGTCGAAATCGGGTTGCAATATAAATTTGTTGTGATAACGGATATCTATTCCCACTTCAGCCAGATAAGGATAATTGGGACTATTGAACGCGCTAAAATTTTCGGAGCTTACCTTGGTTGTTCGGTTTCCACGCATCAGCAAGTTTTGCATATAAACACAAACTTCGGGCACGATGGCTCTGCCTTCTTCGTTTTTATCGGCAGCAATCTCCAGGGCAGTAATCAAGTTTTCTTTTCCATCGGTACGCAGTTTGCCAATGGGCAGTTGCGAACCGGTGAGAATTACCGGCTTGGTCAAGTTTTGGAACATCAAACTCAATGCCGATGCCGTATAAGACATGGTATCGGTGCCGTGCAAAATAACAAACCCATCGTAATTATCGTAATTTTTATTGACCACTTCGGCAATTTCTTGCCAATTTGCGTGGGTAATTTCGGACGAATCGATAGGTGGGTCAAACAGGTAAATATCAACCGTAAAGTTTAGTCGTTGCAACTCGGGCACCTTCGATTGAAGATGGCTAAAATTGAACGCCTCTAACGAACCGGTTTCGGTATTTTCTATCATACCAATAGTGCCACCGGTGTAAACAAGAAGTACTTTTGCGTTTTTATCGATCATGCTGTATTTTTTTGCAAAAATAGCAATTTGTAAATTAATATCTTACCATTTGTATCTGTTTTTGCATTTTTTACATATAATGCAAGTTCTTTGATTTCGTTTTTACACCTTTTGAACTAAAATATGCTTGGGTTGTTTATGAATAAAAACAAACAAATTATAAAACAGATAAAGAAAATGATAAAACATGAAGTAAAAACTATCTGGCGAAAAAACAATATTTTCGATACAGAAATTGATGGACACACCATTACCATTGACTTGGCAACCGACGCCGGAGGCGATGATGCCGGACCCCGTCCGAAAAAACTGTTACTGATTGCTGCCGCGGGTTGCTCGGGATTGGACGTGGTGGAGATTGTGAAAAAAATGCGCATCGACATCAAACATTTCGAGGTACGCATTGATGCCGAGATGACAGACAAGCATCCCATGCACTACACTTCGCTACACGTTGTTTACGAATTTGAAGGGGACAACTTGCCCAAAGACAAATTGGAGAGGGCTTGCCGCCTGTCGTTCGAGGATTATTGCGGTGTATTGGCAATGTACAAAAAAGGCACACCGGTTACCTACGAAGTGGTTATAAAGTAAGCCTTTATAAAATAAAATGAAGAAACCCGCCTGATTGTTTTGCTCAGTCAGGCGGGTTTGTTTTTGCAATAGGGTAATTTTCCATGTGTTACTGTAGCACGAATCGACCAACTTTGCTCCCCGATACTGTATGTAGCACGGCAATATACGTTCCTTTTTGTAGAGTGTTCAGCGGAATTTCAATTGTGCCACCGATTTCGCCTAAAGCATGACTTAGGAGTAATTTGGAGTCGGAAGTGTAAATATCAATTCGGTCAATATCCTCACTATCGGTCTGAATAAAAAGCGTTTTGTCCACTACAAAGAGATGTACACCTCTCATTCCGCTTTGTTCCGAAATGTAGGTAGGGTCTTTTTCGCAATAGCACTCGTCGTCTGCCGACGCTTTATAAATAATTTCTCCACTGGACACCACACATCTGAATTGGGGATTGCCTGTATATGTAGGAATTGGACTAAACGGAACAACCAATCCAAGCTCGCATCCAATACCTTCAAGCCAAAAACCTGCCTGTTCTTCCTTTGTGTCTTGAGTGGTGAAAAAAAACTTACGTCTCCATACCCCTTCCACAAGCAAGGTTTCGATGCGCGATACAGTAAAAAGGTGGTTCTCTGTCTCCGACCATGGAAAAGAAATTTCTTCGCCAACTTCTAAATTGAAGTCGTAAATCAATCGTTCCTCTCCGGTTAGCGGTTCTCCATACGGCATCTCTCCCAAGTAGAAAATCCTTTTGTCCGCCTCACGGATAATGCCGGTGCAAACCTTGTCGGTTTCGCCTTGGCTGCAATACTCGTAATCGTATATTTTTTTGTAAGTTTTTCCATTATACACGGAATCCTCGTTACTGATTATCCGTCTATGGTCGCTGGCAGAGGGATAATCGGGATTATACCGCGTGAGCCATACGCACGAACCGTCCATAACAAAAGGGCGATAGGAATACTCTTCCCCGTTTTGGGCGAAAATGGATCCTAAAAACAAGAAGAAAAAAATTGTGGAGAGAAAAATACGTTTCATTGTTATTGAATTTTTTTAATTTACACATAATCCAGAATTATACAAAGTATGATTCGGTAAGCAAAATCACTTTTTCTGTTTTGTACGGAACATTTCAACTACTTCATCACTATATTAGCCCTCAAAAAAACCGAGCAGTAAAAAATAAAAGTTATTTTTACAA
>CAZVWS010000008.1:0-56321 GCA_964631255.1 uncultured Dysgonomonadaceae bacterium
ATTTTGTAACCGAATCGTTCACGTTGATTGCCGGAACAAGTAGTTCGCCACGTTCCATCATCTGATACAGACGATGTACGCCGGTGGTGGTCTCTTCCGAAACTCCTTTCATATCGGCAATGGTGCGATGCCAGCGTTGGTTGTCTTCTTGCAAAATACGGTGCAGCGTATCCAAAATTACTTGTTCTTCCTTGTTCGAGCCTTTGCGGTCGATAGTTTTTGCATCTATTTCGGCTCTGTAACCCAAATGTACCAAGAGAGATGCATCGCCACCGTCGTCCACGATAAGATGTGGTCCTTTTCCATCGGGGAAACGCAAAGCCATCTCGGTGCACCACCAATATTCTTCCAAAGTTTCGCCTTTCCATGCAAAAACAGGAACTCCGGTTGCAGCTATTGCTGCTGCGGCATGGTCTTGTGTCGAAAATATGTTGCAACTTGCCCAACGCACGTCTGCTCCCAATTCTACCAATGTTTCTATGAGTACGGCAGTTTGTATGGTCATGTGCAGCGAGCCCATGATACGTGCGCCTTTTAATGGCTTTTCTGCTGCATATTTTTTGCGAATTGCCATCAATCCCGGCATTTCGTGTTCGGCAATATCTATCTCTTTTCGTCCGAAATCGGCAAGCGAAATATCGGCTACTTTATAAGGCAAATTGGTTGAAAAATTCTTTTCCATATCTTGTTTTATTTATTTTTAAGCCCACAAAGTTACAAAATTAAAAGTAATGTTTCTATCTTTGAGAATAGATAGTACAAGAAAGTTGAAAATAATTTACAATAAATATCTACCCGTGAAGGGATTTCGTGCAATCAATCTTTTTGGAGTGGTGTTTGCCCGAAAAGAGTTGAATGTGTTAGAAAAACGGGTACTCAACCACGAATCGATACACACCCGACAGATGTTGGAATTACTCTTTGTGGGATTTTATTTGTGGTACATTGTTGAATGGCTGATAAAATGTATAATCTACAAGAATGGCTTGGAAGCGTATAAAAATATCAGTTTCGAGAGAGAGGCTTTTCTACATGACGACAATTTGGCGTATTTATCGGAACGGCGATTTTGGAGTTTTACAAAATATATCAAAAAAAAACAACAATAAGCGAACAATAATTCGCATAAATCATTACAACAATGTATAAATTATTTTTCATGACCGTTTTTTCAATGTTTGCACTCACGGCTTGTGCCCAAAAAACGGAAAAGACCACCCAAAAAACCACAAATAATATGGAATATAATAAATTAACTCCCGAAGAAGAGCTTGTTATTCTTCACAAAGGAACCGAGCGTCCGTTTACCGGCGAATTGTTAAACAATAAGTCGGTAGGAACTTACGTGTGCAAAAGATGCGATGCCCCACTCTATCGCTCGGAAGATAAATTTGATGCCCAATGCGGTTGGCCTGCTTTTGACGACGAAATAGAGGGCGCGGTGAAACGTGTAACCGATGCCGACGGCAGACGTACCGAAATACTGTGCAACCATTGTGGCGCACACTTGGGGCATGTTTTTTTGGGCGAAGGATACACCGAGAAACAGACTCGCCACTGCGTGAACTCTATCTCGATGAAATTTGTGCCAACAGATAATCCCAATTTCCGAAGAGTATATTTTGCATCGGGATGTTTTTGGGGAACAGAATATTACTTCATGAAAGCCAAAGGCGTGAAAGAAACAGCCGTAGGCTTTATGGGTGGACATGTAGAAAATCCCACATACCAACAAGTGTGCCAGAAAAATACTGGCCATTTGGAAACTACAGAGGTAGTTTTTGATGCAACCGAAACAAGCTACGAAGAGATGGTGAAACTGTTTTTCGAAACCCACGATTTTACACAAACCAACGGACAAGGTCCCGACATTGGGCCGCAATATTTGTCGTGCATATTCTATTCCACACCCGAAGAAAAAGCCATTGCCGAAAAATATTTCGCCATTTTAGCCCAAAAAGGTTATCGTGTAGCAACCATGCTTAAACCCGTATCCACTTTCTGGAAAGCGGAAGATTATCACCAACAATATTACGACTACAAAGGCAGCAAACCCTATTGCCACAAATACACCCGCATATTTTAACCTCATTAGAACGATTCTTTATTGAGGAAAATATGGTTATTTTGAGAACTTTTTTACAAAAGGTGCGTTTATTATATTGTATTGTTTAAAAAAATAGATATCAAAAAGTTTAATTCATTTAAAAAGAAAAAATTATGAAATTATTTCGTGTTTTATCAATGGTAACATTGGTATTTGCGCTTACATTTGGCGCAACTTCATGTAAAAAAGTAAGCGATGCAGATCTACAAACAGCAGCTCAAACTGCTTTGGCAGCCAATCCTGAATTGGCAAATGTAGTTGCATCTGTAGAAAAACAAGTGGTAACACTTAACGGAACTGTAACTGCCGAAGAATTAAAAGCAACAGCTCAAAGTGCTGTAGCAGGTATTAAAAACGTAAAATCGGTAGTAAATAATTTGGTAGTTGAACTACCTGCACCCGATTTCACAGCTGTGGACGCAGCTCTCACAACTGCATTGGCCGATGCTCTGAAAGACCACAGTACAGTAGTTGCCGAGGTAAAAGACGGTGTTGTAAAATTGACCGGAGAAATCCGCAAAAGAGACTTGCAAACCTTGATGGAAAAAGTAAATGCTTTGAATCCGGTACAAGTAATCAATGAAATTAATGTAAAATAAAAAACTAAACTATGGCATTATTAGATAAATACAAAGAATTGGTTGACCTTGCAAAGCAATATGGCGCAACGGTAGACGAAGAAAACAATGTTTTGAAGATTAACGGCGACGTTCCTTCGGGAGACATCAAAGACAAAATGTGGGAAATTTATGACAGAATTGACCCTAACTTCAAAAGCAACGATTTGGTTCTCAACGTAAACGCATTTGCTGCCGAAGGTTCAAAAGTACGAGTAGTAACCCGTGAAAGCAACCTGAATATCAGAAAAGGACCCGGAACCGACCAACCAATCGTGGGTAAAGCTGCACACGGTGCTATCATCACTCTTATCAGCAAAGCCAATGACCAATGGTGGTTGGTGCGTGATAACGATGGCGAAGAAGGATATTGCTATGCACAATATTTAGAACCGGTACAATAAGCACACCGAAACTTAAAAATAACCAAGCTACCATGTCTTTTAGGAGATATGGTAGTTTTTTTTGAAAAAAATTACCAATAAAATTATACTTTTGTATTCCGAAAGAAAAAAAGTTGAAAATGGATAAAATCAGACAAGCACTACCCTATTTTTTAGTTCCCTACATCCTATTTTTAGTATCGCTTCTACTGCTGGTTTCATTGAATGAAAAAGGAGATCTACATTTGATGATGAACGGGTATCACACACCACTTTTGGACGTTTTCTTCAAATATTTTACCTATATTGGTGAAAATATTCCATTTATTTTCGTGATAGTATTGCTATTTTATCAATTGGGGGCATCCATCTATTTACTTGCAACAATGATTTTCAACGTATTGGTAACCAATGGATTGAAACTTGTTTTCAAAACACCGCGTCCAACTCTCTATTTTTCAGAAAACTTCCCCGACATAACACTGCCGCTCGTGGAAGGAGTAAAACTATATTTGTCAAACGGTTTTCCGTCGGGACACACATCGGCTGCATTTGCTTTTATGACGTGTATTGCGCTGATGGTCAAAAGTAAAACTGTAGCCGCTTTTTGCTGCATCACGGCTATATTGGTTGGATATTCGCGCGTGTATTTGTCTCAACATTTTGCCGAAGATATAATTTTGGGTTCGGTAATCGGTATTTTTTCGGGTTGTTTGTTCTATTCGTTTTTCCTTATATTGAAGGACAAATATTGTTGGGCAAACAAATCAATTTTAGGTCGGGTGAGATAAAAAAACGACAACAAAATTTTTTCTATCAATCGCAGAATAAATTCACTAAATTCCTACTAAAGTATCCTCTATTTCGTAGAAAAAAGTATTTTCAGCGAATTGATGATGTCTAATTTGTTGGCATTTTCGCGAAGTATGCACAAAACGGTATCGTTACCGGCAATGGTGGCAATTATTCCCGGAATGAAGTTGCTGTCTATATCTTGTGCAATACCCATAGCATATCCGGCAGGTGTTTTTATAATAGCCATTTGTCCCGAAAACTCCAAATTTATCACTCCCTGTCGATAAAAAGAGGTGGTAATGCCAAATTTTTGTGCTGTGGGGCGAGCAAGTTCTGATGTAGGGAGTCGATAGAAATAGAGCCCTCGCTCATCGGGCGTTTTGGCTATCATCATTTCTCGGAAGTCTCTGGATAGCGTTGCTTGTGTGAGCGAGAATCCTTTTTCCAAAAGCATTTTCAGCAAATAATCTTGGCTGTCGATGGCGTTGTTGCTCAAAATTTCGGATATTGCCGCATGCCGCTGTTGTTTACTTTTTTTACTCATCCAAATAATTATTTTCCTCCAAAGGTAAAGACAACCGGTATGGCTGCCGGAGCTTTTATTGGCGTATTGCCAACCATCACTTTCGGCCACAGACGTAGTGTAACTTTGGTACGTTCGGGTTTCACACCTAAAAACGCGCTCATCTCTTCGGTTACTCTTTCTTGCGAATAGCGGTTCATCAATCCGGTCAAATCGGTAGCGATGGAGATGGGCAACGTTTTTGATTGTCCGGATTCTATGCGAATGGGTATGTCCATTTTGCCATTTGCAAACTCCATCTCATTGATATCAATTGCATAATCCATCGAGTTGAGGAAAGCAACTGTTTGATTTGGATTCTTCACATCCACATTCAGTGTCATATTGAAGGGGATATTTTGTTTATTGCCCGATGCAAGAATGGTAGATATTTTTGCCAAATTGGCTAATGAAATATTGGAGGAATTCCCCAAATTTAGCCCGGCAATCTGTATGTTGGATATGGAGTTGTAGGTATAATCGCATTGCGATAAGGTGATGGCACCGCCAATTTGATTCACGATATTGCACGCACTCAATATAATACTAATTACGACGATAGATATAATTTTTTTCATTTTGTTTACGATGTTGTATTGTTTGTTAATTATTTGATTGTTACCATGGTTGCGCCAAAACCATATTCTTTGAAAGAGGCATCTTGCACGAAGCATTTATTGTATTTGTTTTTTAGCTCGGCTAACAACGCTTTTTTGAGTACGCCATCGCCTTTCCCGTGAATAAATACAATTTTTTTATTCTTGTTTTTCAAATTCTCCTGCATTGTCTCGTTAAACTTTTTCAACTGATACTCCAGCATATCGCTGTTGGACATGCCGGCGGTGGTGTCTAAAAGTTCGTGAATATGCAGGTCTATTTCTAAGATTTTGTTCTCGGGTTTCTTTGTGATTTGTTGCTTTGCACGACGATGATTGATGGTCATCTCTTTTTCGCGCATCGCGTTTTCTATATCTCCTGCCGAGATGAGTAATTCGCGTTCCGGGATGTTGTTTCGGGTGATGTAATAGGTAAGTGCTTTTTCGTCGAAATAGTCGTTTTCGGTAAACGTGTGGTATTTATAAAACTTCACGGTATCGATGGACAATTCTACCGATACCGGATTTTTGAAACTGTAATTTTTTTGGTGTTTAAATGCTAAGAATTGCACACAAATATTATCTAATTCGTTGAGCATCGTTTTGTCAAATTCTTCGATAAAAATTTGTGTATTTGGTTCTACCAAACCGTTGTAACGGCTTTTCCAGGCATTATTTTCTCTGCTCATGTAGTTGACAAACAGATAATAGTTGCTATCATTCACAAAATAACATTCGTATGAGGTTTGCGAAATATTTTTTTCATCCGTGGGCAGATAAACAAGGCAAGTGGTGATTTTTTCGCCTTCAATAGTTTCTTGGACATGGTTGTTTCGTTCAATTTTTGCTTGCGGCGCATCATTTGAAAGAGTTTGCGCTGATTCGGCATCCGATTTCGATTCAATCTTGCCTTTTTCGCCATCGTCCACCACGATACACTCGGTAATCAAAACCGGAACATCAAAACCAATTTCATCTTCCACCAAAACCAATTGTTTGTTCAAAAATCCTTTTACCGTACCGCCTCCGGTCGTATTCAAGAAACGAACTTTATCTCCAATTTCAATTTTTTTCATTCAATCTGTGTCGCTATTTTTTTGTAACAAGTACAAAGTTGCTTAATTTTGTTGGATAATACGACAAAGTTGTCAATTAAAAAAGCATGAAGTTTGCCAAAAAATGAAAAAAACAGAAGTAGAAAATATTCGTATTGCCGATTTCAACTATGATTTGCCCGACTCCAAAATAGCCAAATACCCGCTTCAGAAAAGGGATAGTTCCAAATTACTCTTGTTTGAAAACGGGAATTTATCTGTTTCGGAATTCAGAAAATTGAGCCACCATATTCCGACTGATAGTTTGATGATTTTTAATGACACGCGGGTTATTCATGCACGATTATTTTTTCACAAACCAAGTGGAGCTTCCATTGAGGTATTTTGTCTTTCACCTTCTTGCCCCGACAATTATATCGACAATTTTGCGCAAAACAATAGTTGCATCTGGTTTTGCATGATTGGAAATGCCAAAAGATGGAAAGAAGATATACTAACGATGGAAATTTTGACAAATGGCATGAATACCAATCTTTTGGCACAAAAAAAAGGAACGACAGACGAAGGTGTTTTGGTAGAATTTTCGTGGGACAACCCCAATTTCACGTTCTCCGAAATACTAGAGATTGCCGGAAAATTGCCCATTCCGCCCTATTTGAATCGGGCATCGGAAGAGGCAGACGACACCACCTACCAAACCGTTTACTCCAAAGCCGAAGGCTCTGTAGCTGCACCCACCGGTGGGTTACACTTCACTCCCGAAGTGATGAAATCGTTGTCGGACAAAGGTATATCGCTCAGTCAAGTAACATTGCACGTGGGTGCAGGCACTTTTAAACCTGTAAAGTCCGACACCATTGCCGACCACCACATGCACGCCGAGTTTATATCGATTGCAAAGCAAACCATTGTCGATATTTTGGAGCACCGGGGAGCACTTATCGTGGTTGGAACAACATCTATGCGTACGGTGGAAAGCTTGTATTTTTTGGGTCGAAAGATATGGTTGAATCCCACCATACATGCAAACGAACTATATGTAAATCAATGGGAACCATACTCCGAAGATTTTGAGAACATCTCGCCTAACGATGCTTTAAGAGCAATAATCGACTATTTGGATCGAAACAACACAGATACACTTTTGGCTTCAACCCAAATTATTATTCTTCCCGGCTACCAATTTCATTATGCCGACGCCATAATTACCAATTTTCATCAACCGCAAAGCACTCTGTTACTACTCATTTCGGCTTTCATTGGCGAAAAATGGAGAGAAATTTACCGATTTGCACTCGAAAACGATTTTCGTTTTTTGAGTTATGGCGACAGCTCGTTGTTGTGGAAAAAATAAAGTTTTTTCCCTGAAAAATTCAATATTTTCCCCTCTGAATTATCTCCTTCGTGATTTGGATAAAGGCAGAAATTACATCTGCTCGGAAGTGCCAAACTCAAAGGAGATATTCCTTTTCCTACCTCACTACTTTCGGAACAAACATCCTATAATACCAGCGACCTTTTTTCTTTCCAAAAAGGAATTTACAGTTCTATCGAACTTTTATCTTGTTACAATTGTTAGAAATTCAATCACAGCAAAATAATTATCAATCAATTAAAAACACCTATCCATTTTATGATTTTTGACTTAGACATGATTCGCAATCTTTATGCGCATCTCCCCGAAAAAATAAAACAAGCTAAAAGTATCCTTAACAGGTCGTTAACACTAACCGAGAAAATACTTTTCGCACACCTTTCGCCCGGCGTGGCAATTCAGGATTACAAACGCGCTACTGATTACGTGGATTTCGCTCCCGACCGTGTGGCAATGCAGGATGCAACCGCTCAAATGGCGTTGTTGCAACTGATGAATTCAGGTCGCACAAGCGTTGCCGTGCCATCTACCGTGCATTGCGACCACCTGATTCAGGCGTACAAAAATGCCGAAACCGATTTGCACACTGCCAAAGTTACTAACGAAGAGGTTTTTAATTTCCTTCGCGATGTTTCCAATAAATACGGTATCGGATTTTGGAAACCGGGAGCCGGAATTATCCACCAGGTGGTGCTGGAAAATTATGCTTTCCCCGGCGGAATGATGGTGGGAACCGATTCGCACACGCCCAATGCCGGCGGTTTGGGAATGATTGCTATCGGGGTTGGCGGTGCCGATGCCGTTGACGTGATGGCAGGCTTGCCCTGGGAACTGAAAATGCCAAAAATCATCGGTGTGAAACTCACCGGAAAACTTTCGGGATGGAGTTCACCAAAAGATGTAATCTTGAAAGTAGCCGGAATTCTTACCGTGAAAGGTGGCACCAACGCCATTATCGAATATTTTGGCGAAGGAACGGAAACCCTTTCGGCAACAGGAAAAGGAACTATCTGCAACATGGGAGCAGAAGTGGGCGCAACCACCTCCATTTTCCCGTTCGATGAAAAATCGGCAACGTATCTGGAAGGTACAGGACGAAAAGAAGTGGCAGACGAAGCCCGAAAAATAAGAGAACACCTGCAACCCGATGCCGAAGTAGTTGCAAATCCCGAAAAATATTACGATCAACTTATTGAAATCAACCTGTCTGAATTAGAACCGCACATCAACGGTCCATTTACACCCGATGCGGCATACACCATTTCGGAATTTGCCGAAGCGGTAAAACAGCACAACTATCCTCGCACGATGGAAGTGGGTCTGATTGGTTCGTGTACCAACTCATCGTACGAAGATTTAACGCGTGCGGCTTCCATCGTTCGCGAAGCGAAAAAAGACGGACTGAGTGTAAAAGCACAATTTATCATCAATCCGGGTTCGGAACAGGTTCGCTACACTGCTGAACGCGACGGCGTTTTGAAAGAATTTGAAGATGTGGGCGCGGTAATCATGGCTAACGCCTGCGGTCCATGTATCGGGCAATGGAAACGCACCGACGAAAAAACGGAACGCACCAATTCTATCGTAACATCGTTCAACCGAAATTTTGCGAAACGAAACGATGGAAATCCCAACACGCACGCTTTTGTAACTTCGCCCGAATTGGTGGCAGCACTTACTATCGCCGGCGATTTAACTTTCAATCCGCTCACCGATTCATTAGAAAACGACAAAGGCGAAAAAGTGAAATTGACAGAACCAAAAGGTTACGAAATGCCACCGCTGGGTTACGAAGTAAAAGATGCCGGTTATCTGGCGCCTTCGGCTGATGGAGCTGATGTGCAGGTTTCCATCGACCCTAACTCCAAACGATTACAAAAATTAGAACCATTTGCCGCTTGGGACGGCAACGATTATACCGATTTACCTTTGCTCATCAAAGTGAAAGGCAAATGCACCACCGACCATATTTCGATGGCAGGTCCGTGGTTGCGTTTTCGCGGGCATTTGGACAATATTTCGGACAATATGCTCATCGGTGCGGTGAACGCGTTTACCGACGAAACCAATTCCACGCTCGACCCCGCTACCATGGAATATTCCGAAGTTCCGGCTCTGGCACGCAAATTTAAAGCCAACGGCGTTGGTTCGATTGTGGTTGCCGAAGAAAACTACGGCGAAGGCTCATCGCGCGAACATGCCGCCATGGAGCCGCGACATTTGAACGTGAAAGTGATTTTGGTAAAATCATTCGCCCGTATTCACGAAACCAATCTCAAAAAACAGGGGATGCTCGCTCTCACTTTCGTGGATAAAGACGATTATGGCAAAGTGCAGGAAAGAGATAAAATCAGCATTATTGGTCTCACTGAATTTGCACCCGGCAAAAACCTTACCGTAGAATTGCTCCACCCCGACGGCACTAAAGATTCTTTTGAAGCCGCGCACACTTACAACGAGCAACAAATCGGTTGGTTTAAAGCAGGGTCTGCTTTGAATTCTATGAAAAAATAAGAATAACTATGGAAATAATTACCAAACAAAATAACCAATTAATCGTTCCCGATAATCCCACCATTCCTTTTATCGAAGGTGATGGGATAGGCAGAGAAATCACTTCATCGGTAAAGCGAATTATCAATAAAGCCGTCGAAAAAGTGTACGGCGGAACCCGAAAAATTGATTGGAAAGAAGTCCTTGCCGGAGAAAAGGCCTACAACGAAGTCGGAACATGGCTTCCCGAAGAAACCATGCAAGCCTTCCGCACCTATCTGGTCGGAATTAAAGGTCCGTTAACAACGCCTGTCGGCGAAGGGATTCGTTCGCTCAATGTAGCATTGCGACAAGAACTGGATTTATACGTCTGCCTGCGTCCCGTACGTTGGTTCAAAGGCGTGGCAACTCCGTTGCTGCATCCCGAAAAAGTGAATATGACCATTTTCCGCGAAAACACCGAAGATATTTACGCCGGAATTGAATGGGCAGCCGGAACACCCGAACTGCAAAAAGTGCTCAAATTCCTCAAGGAAGAAATGGGCGTTGCAAAAATCCGTTTTCCGGAAACAACTTCCATTGGCGTGAAACCCGTTTCGATGGAAGGAACGGAACGATTGGTGCGTGCCGCCATCCTGTATGCCATTGAAAATAAATTGCCATCGGTAACGCTCGTTCACAAAGGCAATATCATGAAGTTTACCGAAGGTGGATTCAAGAAATGGGGTTATGCGCTGGCAGAACGCGAATTTCCCGACCAAACGTTCACCGAAAACAAATTCAACAAAATAAAAGCCGAAATTGGAGAAGAGGCTGCCATTGCGGCATATAACGAGGCAAAAGAAAGTGGTAGAGTTTATATTAAAGATGTGATTGCCGACGCTTTTCTGCAGAACACGCTGCTAAAACCCGAAGAATACTCGGTAATTGCCACACTCAACCTCAACGGAGATTATATTTCCGACCAGTTGGCGGCCATGGTGGGCGGTATTGGTATTGCGCCCGGTGCGAACATCAATTACCATACCGGACACGCTATTTTTGAAGCCACACACGGCACTGCCCCCGATATTGCGGGCAAAAACAAGGCAAATCCCTGCTCCATGCTGCTTTCGGGCGTAATGATGCTGGAATATATGGGATGGAACGAAGCGGGGAAGCTCATCACTAAATCGTTGGAAAATTTGTTTGAGAAAGGATATGCAACGCACGATTTAGCCCGATTTATGGATAACGGAACTTCGCTCTCCACTTCAGAATTTGCCGATGAAGTGATTAAAATGTTGTAGTATTAATGTGGATGAAAAACAACTTTTTTCATTCAGCAATACCAAAATCAAATTTTTAGAAATTCAATAATAACAAATAATATGGAAAACAAACAACTCATAAAAATGCTCTCAGATTCCATTGCCCAAACAAGCAATATCGACAAAAATCTGTTCTCCAAAATGGGCGTGAAGCGTGGCCTCAGAAACGAAGATCACTCCGGTGTTCTTGCCGGGCTTACCCGCGTGGGCGATGTGGTTGGTTATGAACGACAAGCCGACGGTTCGTTGAAACCCATACCGGGAATTTTATATTACAGGGGCATTAATGTAGAAGATTTGGTACACGGCATACAGGCAGAAAACAGATTGGGATTTGAAGAAACGGCCTATCTGCTTTTGTCGGGCGAACTTCCAACAAGAGAAAATTTGGATGCTTTTTCCAAACTTTTGGCACAAACCATGCCACTCAACCATAAAGCAACCATGAATATTCTTTCGCTTCAAGGCAAAAACATCATGAATATTCTTTCGCGAAGCGTGTTGGAACTGTATAATTACGATGACGACCCCGACAATATTTCTCGCGACAATCTCATCAATCAGTCTATCAACTTGATTGCTAAATTTCCAACAATCATAGCCCTCGCTTATCAAGTGATGCGCCATGACCAACAAGGTCGCTCACTACACGTCAGACACCCGATGGAAAACAATTCGGTAGCCGAAAATTTTCTGTACATGATAAAAGGACCCGGTCAATATACCGAGTTAGATGTCAGAATTCTGGACCTCGCCCTCATTTTGCACGCCGACCACGGCGGAGGAAACAACTCCACTTTCTCGGTTAGAGTAACCAGTTCCACCGAAACGGATACTTATTCTGCCATTGCTGCCGGCATCGGTTCGCTGAAAGGACCGCTTCACGGTGGAGCCAATCTGAAAGTAAACGGCATGTTGCAAGATATGAAAGATAATATCAGCAACTGGAGCGATGTAAACGAAATTGACACTTATCTGACAAAAATTTTGAATAAAGAGGCGTACGACAAAACCGGACTTATTTACGGAATAGGCCATGCCGTTTACACCATCAGCGACCCGCGTGCCGGACTATTAAAAGAGATGGCACGAGAATTGGCAAAAGAAAAAGGGCGCGAAGACGAATTTGCATTCATGGAACTCATCGAAGAACGTGGCATTGAAGTATTTTTGAATTACAAAAAACAAACTGCGAAACAACGTACCTGTATCAATGTAGATTTCTACTCCGGATTTGTTTACGATGCCATCGGTTTACCGGCTGAAGTTTTCACTCCCCTATTTGCCATGGCGCGTATAGTGGGTTGGTCGGCACACCGCATCGAAGAGATGAATTTCAGCAGCAAACGCATCATTCGTCCGGCTTATAAAAACGTGCGTGATACCCAATCATTCGTGCCAATGAACGAAAGAAAATAATGGAATATTTTTCGTCAAGAAATTAGCCCAATGTATTTGCCGAAAGTGAGTTTTCTAAACATCTCTTTCGGCAAATTTGTCAATTTATTATCTATTTGAAACAAAAAATTTGGCTAAAACCACACAAACAAATATGAATTGGATATTTATTTGTACTTTTGTAGTGGTATAAAAATGCAAACCTTATAAAAAAAGAGAAAAATGAATAGGAAGTTTAAACCCGGCAAACTATTTACTTTGGTTGTTTTCTTTGTATTGACATCGATACTGCTTTTTGCGCAGAGTGCAAAACCCAAAATTGTATCAAGAAACGGACAATCGTTTTATGAATATGAAGTGAAGCCGGGAGAAGGTTTATACGGCATTGCTCGCAATTTTTCTGTTTCGCAGGAAACGATTATTCAATACAATCCCGATGCAAAAAACGGTTTACAAAACGGACAAAAACTGCTCATACCCACTTCGGGCAAAGTAAGCAATAATAGTACAACCCCTGCTGTGGCAACAGCCAATCCAGCCAAATCGGCACAATATAACAACCAGAACCACACTTTCTCACATACGGTAATGCGCGGCGAAACGCTCTACAGTATTTCGCAAATGTATAATACTACCGTAACCGAAATAATCAGATACAACCCCGGTTTATCAGAAAACATCGAAGTGGGACAGGTGATACTCATTCCGCAGACTCGTGCCAACAATTCTGACGAAACTACCTACCGCTACCACGTTATCGCACCCAAAGAAACACTCTATTCCGTATCACGTACTTATTCTTTGAAACCCGAAGATTTGGTTGCTGCAAATCAAGGACTTACTGTAGAGACTTTTCGCACCGGGACAACCATTCGCATTCCGTTATCCGAAGGCAAGCAAGATTTTGTACCCTACCAACAACAAACGAAAAACGTGATTCACAAAGTGAAACGCAACGAAACACTCTACCAAATTGCCAAGAAATATGACGTGGAGGTAGAAGATATAAAACGCAACAACTCTATTTTGGCAGCCGGATTGCGAACAAATATGGAACTGCTGATTCCTGTAAAAGTGAAAAATTTGGACGAAAATGTGGGCGATAAAGAATGGCGTGCCAACGAATTGCTAAAAAGGAACAAGGAATCGGAAAATGTGCATGTGATAAAAGTTGGTTTATTGCTGCCGTTTCTGGAAAAAAGTGATAACCAACATCTTCGCTTGCAAGAGTATTACGAAGGATTTCTTATTGCCGTGGACAGATTAAAAAACAGAGGAGCCAACATAGAACTTTTTGTTTTCGATATTGGCACAAAAAATGATACACGCAAGCTGGAAAGCCTTTTGGGCACTATGGAAATGAAAGATTTGCATCTGCTGATTGGCGGTCTGTCGGAAGAACAGATAAACATTTTGGCAAAATTTGCACAAAAAAACAACATCAAATACGTCATTCCATTCTCATCAAAAAATGAAACGGTGCAAAACAATAGCAGTATTTTTCAGGTAAACGCGCCGCAATCTTATCTCTACTCCAAAGCAGCTGACGCTTTTATGAGCAACTTCAAAAAAGAGAATGTAATCATTGCCAACACAACCAGAAACGAAAAAAAGGATTTCAGTTCTGTCTTAAAAACAGATTTGCGCAAAAGTAGCAACACACCAAAAGAGGTAACTGTAACAACCAATTTATCTGCCGATTTACTGAAACTATTGCAAAGCAACCAAGAGAACGTAATTGTGCCCATCACAGGCAGCTCAAACGAGACACGCCAGTTGCTGGATGCTATTGAAAAAATAAAACAGAGCAATCCCGAGTTTACAATCAGATTGTTTGGCTATCCCGAGTGGCAAACATTCAACAAGAGCATGACAAACAGTTTCAAAAAAGTAGGAACCTATTTCTATTCTGCATTTTATGCCGATGAATCCGATAGGGAATTGAAAATGTTTTTGGACGATTTTAATAAATGGTACAATCGCGACCTAATTAATACTTATCCCAAATATGGCATGTTGGGATACGATACCGGACTCTATTTCCTTACCGCACTGCATAGATATGGTGTTAATTTTGAACAAAATATCAAGAATTTAAAGGTAAATACTATCCAGTTTGCATTTCACTTTGAACGGGTAAACAACTGGGGAGGATTCATCAATACCGGTCTTTATTTAATACATTATGACACCAATGGCGTTGTTCTGAAAATTAATAAAAGCGAATTATGAACCGCATCCATCTGCTGATTTTGTTTTGCTTAATCGCTTCATTTACTGCAAAAGCGCAAAAAACAGATTTCGAAAGTCGGCTTTTTGTGGGTGCGGGAGCCGGTGTACTTTTGCCGTCTATTGACTTCGTACCCACAGTTTTTCAAGAAACCGGTTGGGGAATTCATGGCGGTATATCGGCAAAATATTTATCGCAAAAACATTTGGGCATGATTTTGGAAGTAAATTTTGCACAACGTGGTTGGAAACAAGAGTTTGCATCCGGCAGCACATTGGCATATACACGCCAGCTGAGCTACGTAGAAATACCCATCATGACACATGTGTATTTCGGCAATAAAACACGTTTCATTTTAAACTTAGGTCCGCAAATTAGTTTTTTGGTGTCCGATAAAGTGAAAGCGAATACCGATTTTCTTCAAAATCCACCTGCAGGCACACAATTTGGACAAATTCAACACAAGTTTGACTATGGCTTGGTTGGTGGATTAGGTATGGAGTTGAATACCAAAATCGGCTCTTTTGATGTGGAAGGCAGATACTATTTTGGATTGGGTGATATTTTTGACAACAAAAGAGAAGCCGGTATGCAAAAATTTTCGCGTTCCGCGCACAGGCTTATCGAGGCAAAACTTACCTATTATTTGCCTTTGTAATGCCCGAAAATTCATACTCTTAGTCCTTTTTGCAAAATCTATCAACATTTTTCTTTGGACATTTGTCCATACAAAAAAAATTTTCACCAAAATATAAATTGTTTCCGTGAACAAATATATATGAATATATGTTCATATATAGATATGAATGATTTTTATTACTAATAATGGATTCTGAGAAAAGGGAAATAATAGAAAAAAACCAGTTACAAGAAGCTTCCTATTTGCTCAAAACACTTTCTAACGAAATAAAGCTTCTGGCAGTAATAGAACTTTCTGATGGTTCAGAAAAATCGGTTTCTCAACTGAAAGAACGAATAGAATGCGAACAATCGCTGCTATCGCATCATCTTACCGATTTGCGAGCAAAAGGAATTCTTCAGTGCCGAAAAAGCGGAAAAAACTGCTTCTATTCACTCAAAAACAAGCAAGTGTTGCCCCTACTGAAATGCGTAATGAATTGCACGAAATAAGCAGAAAAACGGATTATTCTAATCAACATTCCCAGGAAAACAAACAGAAAAAATAAAACTCAAAATTTTATGAAAAATATACTCAAACGACACCGTATTAGCATATTAGGAATAGTATTAGGCACCTTTGGCGGTTATCTCTATTACTATTTTATTGGCTGCACATCGGGCACATGTCCTATCACATCCAATCCTTACCGAATGATGATTTACGGTGCTCTCATCGGGTTTTTGGTAGCTGATATTTTCAAGAAAAAAACACCCGACAAAGCAGAAAGTACTGAAATAGAAGAATAAAACAACCAAATACAAACAGAAAACCAATGAGAGACAAATTGTTATTTATCGGTATATTAGCTACACTTTTTTTATGGACAGCGTGTGGCAGCAACAACAAAAAGGCAGCAGATGCCAATTCAAACGAAGAAATTAATTCACTAAACAATAAAAAAATGACAAAAACAATTCACTTAACCAGAGCCGAATTCTTAACGAAAGTGGCTAACTATGAGAAAAATCCCGAAAAATGGGAATATTTGGGAGACAAACCCGCCATCATCGATTTTTATGCATCGTGGTGCGGACCGTGTAAAATGATTGCGCCCATATTGGACGAATTGGCAGAAGAATATGATGGACAGATATATATCTACAAAATTGATACAGAAGCCGAGCAACAATTGGCTGCCGATTTCGGAATCAGAAGCATACCTACCATCTTGTTCGTACCAATGGGCGAAGCGCCACAAATGGCACAAGGTGCTCTGCCCAAAGACGCGCTGAAAAAAGCCATCGACGAAGTTTTATTAAAAAAATAAAGAGCCATGAACCAGATGTTTTTTGAAAGCAAAAGTCAATGGAAGTTTGACGAAACAGTCAATCGCTTGGCAGATATCATTGCAGCCAACGGATGGAAACTCACCTATACCCACGACCTGCAAGCGACCATGAAGAAAAATGGTTTTGATGTGGCACCTGTAAAAGTTTTGGAACTTTGCAACCCAAAATATGCACACAAGCTACTTTCCGACGACCAACTTCGCATCTACTCCAATATGATGCCTTGTCGTATTTCGGTTTACGAGAAAGAGGATGGCAATACCTATATTTCACGCATGAATTCGCCAATGCTTGCCGCACAAATTGGAGGAGTAGTGCAAGAAGTTATGGCAGAAGCGTATAACGATGCCGAAAAATTTATCGCACAACTTGCTGATTAATTCACAGATTATCAAAATTATATATTTTTCCGGCATTACAAATCGAGATGGTTAAAAACCAAAACAATCGATATTGACAAAAACAGAGAATGCTCTACAATGAACATTCTCTGTTTTTTTTATTGATGGTTACATAAAATAAACAACAAAAGGCAAGTGATTTTTACCTTGCCTTTTGCATAATTAAAAAAATTTATACTGGTAATCTGTTTATTAGCGTGATAGTTTCTAAATGATAGCATTATAGAGACTTCACGTTGTCGGATTATTTTATTCTCCGGTTGCAGATGTATTCATCGCTGTGTAGCTTCTTGTTGCCAGCTCTTTGTCCAAAGTGTAGAGTCCAAAACCATTGTCGCCAATCAATTTCAGCGCATCAATCATGCCTTGTGCAGTTTCTTCTTCTTCCACTTGCTCATTAATAAACCAGCTCAACATATTGTCGGTAGAATAGTCTTTTTCACTTTTTGCCAAAGCAGTAAGGTCATGAATAAGAGCCGTTACCACTTTTTCGTGTTTCAATGTTTCTTCAAAAGCTTCCAACACCGATTTCCAAGTTGTTTGCACTTTTTCAATTGGTTTTAATTCTACTTTGTTGCCTTTGGCAATGAGGTAGTTCATGAATTTGTGCGCATGGTCTTGTTCTTCTTGAAACTGAATTTTGAACCAATTGGCTACGCCGGGCAGTCCTTTGCTTGCAAAATCCATAGACATAGACAGATAGAGATATGCCGACCACAATTCGGCATTGATTTGCTCGTTAAGAGCTTTTTCTAATTTTTTACTTACCATAGTTTACTATTTTGATTGTTATTATTGTTCTTCTGATTCTACTTAAATTAACGCTTAGACCCTGAAATTGTTTATAGAAATTGCTTTCGGTGCTATATTTTTTTTACCGTGCCCGAATAAAGCAAAATATTAGTATCTTTGTGCCTCGAATGCAACAAAGCGCGTAAACAAAACTTTCAATAAAAGATAATTATCTACATACAATGAATCTTTTAAAAGAGAAAATGATGAAATACGATGCACCGCAAAAATACAAAGCAGCGGGCATCTATCCCTACTTCAGGATTATCGAGAGCGACCAAGATACGGAGGTGATAATCAACGGAAAAAAAGTATTGATGTTTGGCTCCAACGCCTATTTGGGGCTCACCAATCACCCCAAAGTAAAGGAGGCAGCCATACTAGCAACCAAAAAATATGGTTCGGGTATGGCGGGCTCCCGTTTTTTGAACGGCACGCTCGATATTCACATCGAATTAGAGAAAAAATTGGCCAATTTTTTGCGAAAAGATGACGCGATTGTTTTCTCCACAGGTTTCACTGTAAACGAGGGCGTTTTGGGTTCGCTCACCGGACGCGACGATTATATTCTTTGGGACGAAAGAAATCACGCCTCCATCATAGAAGGCACACGGGTATCTTTTTCTACCAAATTCAAATTTCGCCACAACGATATGGCATCGCTCGAAAAACAGCTACAGCGATGCGATCCGCACAAGATTAAACTAATTGTGGTAGATGGTGTTTTTAGTATGGAGGGCGATTTAATAAATTTGCCCGAATTGGTAAAACTTGCCCGCAAATACCACGCCAACATCATGGTGGACGAAGCACACGGTTTGGGCGTATTGGGTAGAAGATACAACGGCAAAGGTGTTTGCGACCACTATGGCTTGCTCGACGAGGTAGATTTGATTATGGGTACATTCAGCAAATCGTTGGCTTCCATTGGAGGATTCATCGTTGGCGATTATCATACCATTAACTATCTGCGGCACAATGCCCGACCATATATTTTTAGCGCGAGCATCACACCTTCGGCAACGGCTGCCGCTTCGGCTGCTCTGGACATCATTCAATCGGAACCCGAAAGAATAAGAACTCTTTGGGAATTGACCTACTACACCATTAATCAGTTCAAGGAGAGAGGATTTGAGGTAGGACCAACTTCCACACCTATTATTCCGCTCTATATACGCGACGATGAGAAAACGTTTGCGATTACCAAAGAACTTTTTGAATCGGGTGTATTTGTGAATCCTGTAGTGCCGCCGGCTGTTTCGCCAAACGATACACTTATCCGTTTTTCGCTTATGTCCACGCACACATATCAACAGATAGATTATGCGATAGAACAAATAGAAAAACTATTCCGAAAATACAATGTCAAATCATTGGTTGCACAACAGAAATAATAATTAATAATGGAATTTTTTTATTCTAAACCTCTTATTTTCTGACTGTAGCAATCAAAATATAAATGAATAAATTATTTTGCAAGTTATTGATTTATCCAAATATACAGATGTAAAAATTTCGTCACCGGTGGCTACACTTGGTTTTTTTGATGGTGTACATATCGGGCATCGGCATCTCATACAACAAGTGAAAAATAAAGCAAAGAACTTGGGATTACCATCGGCAGTTATCACTTTCCCTATTCATCCGCGAAAAGTTTTACAATCTGATTATCAGCCAAAATTGCTTTGCGGATTTGACGAAAAGCTGGACTTATTAGGCAAAACCGGCATCGATTACTGCTTCAGCTTACCTTTTACCAGAGATTTATCTAAACTTACAGCGCAACAGTTCATCACCACTATTTTGAAAGATAGAATTGGGGTACAAACGCTCATTATCGGGTACGACCATCGGTTTGGACACAACAGAGAAGAAGGATTTGATGCCTACAAATCCTATGCCGATGAGGCAAAAATGAGTATTGAACAAGCTACAGAATTGCGCGTGGAGGGCGAAGATGTGAGTTCATCGAGAGTACGACGGTTGCTACTTGCCGGAAATATTGAAAAAGCAAACCAGTTACTGTCATACAATTACCGTATTTCCGGAAAAATTGTGGAAGGATATAAAGTGGGACGCACCATCGGATTCCCAACCGCCAATGTAAAAGCATGGGAAAGATATAAAGTAATTCCACAACTTGGTGTGTATGCCGTTTTGGTACATTTTGACAACACCACACACGAGGGCATGTTGTACATAGGCACCCGCCCCACCCTTCAAAACGGTTCGGAAATTAGCATAGAAGTTAATATTTTTGATTTTACAGGCGACCTATACAACAAATCGCTCAGCGTAGAGTTTATCGATTTTATACGCCCCGATAGTAAGTTCGACAACATGCAACAACTCGTTTCACAAATTAACGACGACAAATCAATCGTGATTAAACGTCTGGCAAACCATCGAAATACAAAATAAAACAATCTGGCTTAACGATAGATTCCTCGTTCGTTGAGTGCACGCTGATATCGTGCCGCATTTCGTGCATGTTCGGCATGTGTGGTGGCAAAATTGTGTCTGCCCGACAAATCATCTTTGGCACACATAAACAGATAGTTGTGGGATTGGGGTTGCAATGTTCCATCGATGGCTCGGATGGATGGAAAGCGAATTGGTCCGGGTGGTAAACCTTCGTTTTTATATGTATTGTAAGGAGATTCAATTTCCAAATGTCGAAACAAAATACGACGCAGGGCAAAATCGCCAACGGCGAACTTCACGGTCGGGTCGGCTTCCAAGCGCATCCCCTTCTTCAACCGGTTTTGATATAAACCCGCAACAATTGGGTATTCATCGGAATAAGTGGCTTCTTCCTCCACAATAGATGCCAATACGGAAACCTCGATGGGCGTCAAATTCAGTGCTTTTGCTCGCGATAATCGGGACTCGTTCCAGAAACGGTCATACTCTTTTTTCATCCTCTCCAAAAAACTATCTACACTAATATCCCAATACACTTCGTATGTGTTGGGGATAAACATGGCCACTACCGTGGTGCTGTCAAAACCCAGGCGGTTCACTTTTTCGGCATCATACAAGGCGTTTAGAAGCGATAAGCTATCCATCATCAACTGTCGCGAAATACGCCCGGCTAAATTTTCTTTGGTACGAATATTATTGAATGTGATGTTCAATGGCGTTTGCTGTCCGGTTCGCAAAATTCGTATCAGTTGAGGCATAGTAGTTTTTGGCTCTATAGCGTATCTTCCGCTTTTTATTTTGTACCCATAATTCATCCGTTCTGCCAGCAAACGAAATATTTTTTCAGAAGGCAAGCCGTTCTTATTGAGTTGGTCAATCACATTCTCAAAATCACTCTCATTGTCTATATAAATATATTCTGTTTTTTCTATTTCAAATGGTTTGAAAACCAAATTTCTTACGATGAAAAATCCTGCCACACAAAGAATGAGTAGCGAAAGAAATATTATCGGAACAATTTTATTGCGTTTTTTGGATGATTTTTGCTTCATATTAATTCAAAAACTAAGAATGATTGCACAAATGTAGCATGTTTTCGGATAAAAGTCGCAATTTTGTTTGACAAGATGAAAATATTTTTGTATTTTTGCATCCGATTTAGTCAGAAAATCAACCGGGAAGTGTGGGTGAGTGGCTGAAACCACCAGTTTGCTAAACTGACGTACGGGTAACTGTACCGGGGGTTCGAATCCCCCCGCTTCCGCTAAAAACAGATCCTATAAAACAATGTTTTGTAGGATTTTTTTTGTTTTATCTCGACAACCAAAATAACCCCAATTGGTTTTGATAAAATACAAAAAAAATTATTGCTGTCCGATAAACACTATCAACTATTTGATAATCAGCACGTGTTGTAATAGCAAACCTCGTTTTTTTAATGCTAATAACACACCGATTTACAAATCGTTACAAAGATGTGCGTGAGTTTTATCGGACAGCAATAAAAAAAATTTTATCCCTCTATCGTTACCTGTACCGGCTTGCCCGAAAGAATTCGTGCAGCCATTGCTTCACCCAACAAATATGCTTGTTGTGCACTGTTTTCGTTGAGAGATTGTTTTATTTCTACAGTAGGAGACACAATTTCAAACTCCATTTTATCCGAAAACTCTTTCAGATTTTTCACAGCTGCACCTGCCCATGTGAATCCGCCAAACGAACCAAAAAACCGGTCTTTCACGCCACGATTGAGCAATGCCGACACCAATGATTCTACTGCCGGATAAAGCTTATTGTTGTAGGTTGGCGAACCGATAATAATTCCTTTGTATTTGAAAACATCGCGAATAATATCCGATTGATGGCTCTTAGAAACATTGTGTATCACTATATTTTTTAGTCCGCGTTGGGCTGCAGCAGCGGCAATTACCTCGGCTACTTGTTCCGTGTTACCATACATGCTTCCGTACGCGATAACCAAACCATCTTCAAGTGCTTCGTAGCGACTCAATTTGTCGTAGAGCGATACAACGCGTGCTATATTTTCTTGTTTTATCCATACCGGACCGTGCGTAGAGCAAATAGTATTTATCTCCACTCCCGATAATTTTTTGAGTGCTGCTTGCACCGATGAGCCAAATTTGCCCACAATATTGGAGTAATAGCGAATCATCTCCTCTTCGTATTTCTCCAAATCGAGTTGGGTATCGGTAATACCGCCATCCAAAGTACCAAAAGTGCCAAATGCGTCGGCACTAAATAGGGTTTTGGTCTCTTTCACGTAGGTCATCATGGTTTCGGGCCAATGCACCATGGGTGTCAAATGAAATTGGAGCGTGTGTTTACCCAACGATAGTTCTTCTTTATCTTTGATAGTCAGCACATTTTCGGTTATTCCGTAAAATCCTTCCAACATGCCAACCGTGCGGTTATTTCCAATAATTTTTATATTAGGATATTTAGAAACAATCCATTCAATGCTTCCCGAATGATCCGGTTCCATGTGGTTCACGATAAGGTAATCTATTGGTTTGTCGCCCAATACTGATTTCACTTTGCGGAAGAAGATATCGGCATAGCAAATATCTACGGTGTCTATGAGCGCGGTTTTCTCGTCGTTGATGATGTACGAATTATAGGAAACTCCTTTTGGCAAAGGCCACAAATTTTCGAACAAATGTTTGATTCGGTCGTTCAGACCAACATAAAATAGATTTTCTGTAATTTCAAATGGTTTATACATATTTTTATTAAGTTATTAGTTTTTGAAATCGGCATTTTTTTTGAGACTCCGATTTCAAGCTTTATACTTTAAATTTTTTATTTCTTTTTTGATAATTTCTTTTCCAAATCCGATTGTTTGGGTGTGATTGCTTTTTCGGCAGGACGTTTCATAGAGTTCCATATCAGCCAAATACCCCACACGATAAACGGGATGCTGAGCCACTGCCCCATTATCAAGCCGGAGTTGTCTCGCATGGCTATTTCAAATGGTTCTTGCACGTTTTTCACAAATTCTACGAAGAATCGGAACAAGAAAATAATGAGAATGCCCACGCCGGTAATCAATCCGCGTCTGTCTTTTGCATTCGTCCTCCAGTACAGATACATGGTGATGGCAAAAACCAAAAAATAGCACAATGCTTCGTAAATTTGTGTGGGATGCGACGGTTCGGTATAAATTGGTTCGGCTCCTTGCATCCAATAGGGCAAGTTGTCTATAAATCGAAACCCCCAAGGTGCATTGGTAGGACCACCGTAAATTTCGTGATTCATCAGATTTCCCAAACGTATCATACCGGCAGTAAATCCGGTTGGCACCATTACCCGGTCAAGTGTCCACAACATGCTTAGTTTGGTAACTTTACGTGAATAGAGCCACACGGCAATAATGATACCAATAACGCCGCCATGACTGGCAAGTCCGCCTTCCCAAACGTATAATATTTTTAATGGATGGGCAAGATAGTAACCGGGTTCATAAAAAAGGCAGTGCCCCAATCGTGCGCCGACAATGATGCCTACCATCATGTAGATGAATAGCGAATCGAACCATTTTTCTAACAAATCTTCTTTGTTATAAATGCGTTGAACTATGTAAACAGCAACGGCTAAGCCAATTACCCATAGTAACCCGTACCAACGAATTTCTCGTCCAAAAACCTCGAACAAGGTAGGATCTACACTCCAAGTTACTGATAAAAGCATATTTTTGGGGATTTAATGTTTGTTCTGTAATTTCTGTTGCACGAATTCTGTTTCGTAACACCTACTTTTTGCACTTAGTCAATCATATCAAATCCGCAATAAGGAATCAATACTTCGGGTATTTTTATTCCTTGGGGAGTCTGGTTATTTTCTAACAGTGCAGCCATGATGCGTGGCAGTGCCAGCGCACTTCCGTTGAGTGTATGGCAGAGTTGGGTTTTACGATTTTCGTCGCGATAACGACATTTGAGTCGATTGGCTTGGTAGTTTTCAAAATTGGAAACCGAACTTACTTCTAACCAACGTTCTTGCGCTGCCGAAAAAACTTCAAAATCGAACGTGAGTGCCGATGTGAAGCTCATATCGCCGCCACAAAGGCGAAGAATGCGCCACGGCAGTTGTAATTTGTCCACCAACGATTGCACATAATTGACCATTTCGTCCAATCGCTGGTACGAATTTTCGGGTTTTTCGATACAAACAATTTCCACTTTATCAAATTGGTGTAATCGGTTGAGTCCACGCACATCTTTTCCGTAAGAACCTGCTTCGCGACGGAAACAAGCTGAGTAAGCCGTATTTTTTACGGGAAGTTCTTTTTCTTCGAGAATCACATCCCGATAGATATTGGTAACCGGCACTTCGGCGGTGGGAATGAGATACAAATCGTCTAACTGCGCATGGTACATTTGTCCTTCTTTATCGGGCAATTGTCCTGTTCCGAATCCCGATGCGGCATTTACCACGTAAGGTGGTTGAATTTCTAAGAATCCGGCATCGCGTGCACAATCTAAAAAGAAATTGATGAGCGAGCGTTGCAAACGTGCACCTTTTCCTTTGTAAACAGGAAATCCGGCACCGGTTATTTTCACGCCCAGTTCAAAATCGATGAGGTCATATTTTTTAGCCAATTCCCAGTGTGGCATGGCATCCGGCGCAAGTGTAGGCATGATTCCGCCGGTTCGTTCAACCAGATTGTCTTCGGCCGATTTGCCTTCGGGTACAGATTCGTGCGGCAAGTTTGGTATGGTAACCAAGAGTTGTTGTATGCGTTCTTCTGAATCTTTGCGGGTTTCGTCCAACTGTTTGGAAGTATCTTTGTAGGCACTCACTTTTTCACGCGCGGCAGTAGCCTCGTCGCTTTTACCCTCTTTCATGAGCATCCCTATCGATTTGGAAATGGTGTTTATTTCGGCAAGTATGTTATCGAGTTGAGTTTGTGAATTTCTTCTCACGTTGTCCAACTCAATTATCTGTTCAACCACTTCGGTTGCATCGAAATTCTTTTTCGCCAAACGGCGAATAACTTCGGCTTTATTTTCGTTTATTACCTTGATTGTTAGCATAAAAATAATGTATCAACTATTTTACATTTGTATTTAATAGCACAAAGGTACTAAAAATACATCAACGAAAATAGCCGACAACAAAAAAACAGTTGTAGGAAGGAAATTTGTTTTTCTTAGAAGAGTTGAAAGTGTACAAACTCGCGCGCTTCTCTTTCACGTCTTTTTCTGCGTTTGTAGTTACGCATTACTGCATAGGCGAAGCCTGCAAAGGCAGACACAATCAACACATCTCTCATCACGTTTGGTTTCATAATCTATCTGGTCTTTTTTATTTATAACAATTTTTTATGCATCAGGGTTTTCTTATTAGACGGATTTTTTGGGAAAACGCTGCATCGGAAGTCGTTTTTTTCTGAGAAAGTTCCATTTTTTCTTCAGTCGGTAACAAATTGAGCTATGAAAACATTCTCCGTCTTGTCGGTTACCCGAATCCGATTATCGGAACGTTCGCCCACAATCCAAACAATCTCCTTGTCCGAAACAAGTATCCATGCATTTTCTTTGTCTTTCAGACTAAATTTTTGGTCGGAAAAATAGTCGCTCAATTTTTTTCGTTCTTTCATACCAAACGGAATAAACCAATCGCCTTGTTGCCAACGGCGCAAAACGAGCGGAAAAGCCAATTTATCCATATCGGCATACAACCACAGCCGATTTTTTTTGATTGGTACCGATTTTTTTTCTTGACTAAATATCAGATGAATAGGCACTTCCATTTCTCTTGTATCCGATTGAATATAAAAGACATCCTCATTTCCCATAATGGTAGAAATTGGGTCTAAAAGCAAAAAATCTCTATCCTTAATTATCCGAAATCGTTCTCCCACAAATATTTTCCCCGATTCGGCTTGCAAAGCACCGCACACGTCTTCTATCACGGTCGGATTGAAACCCAAAGGGGCGAGTATTTCAAACAAAACCGATATGGGCGACGCTTCCGTCAGTAACGCAGTAATATCAATTTTTTCGCCATCGAACACGATACTTTTCGCCCTCTCTGTTGCAGCGTGATACATCTTTTCGGCTTCTCTCAGATTTTGTGAGGTGCGAAAAATTGCATCCGTTACCGATGGATTGAGTTTTTGCAACATCGGTAATACATTTAGTCGCAAATAGTTGCGAGTATATAAATCTTCGTTATTGGTACTATCGATAACAAAAGGTATGCTTCTGTTTTTCAGATACGTTTCTATCTGTTGGCGAGTGGTGCACAACATGGGACGGATTATTTTCTCGTTTTTTGGAGCGATGCCTGTGAGACCTTTAATGCCGGTTCCTCGCACCAAATTCATCAATACCGTTTCTACCGAATCATCTCGGTGATGGGCCACGGCAATGGCTTCTGCCTGGTATTCACTCCGAATTATTTCAAACCAACGGTATCGCAACTCTCTTGCCGCCATCTCGATAGAAATCTTTTTATCGGATGCATATCCGGTGGTATCAAAATCGATAGAAACAAACTCAATATCAATGCTTTTACACCATTTCTTCACAAAATCGGCATCTCTATCTGATTCTTCGCCACGAAGATGGAAATTGCAATGCGCGGCAATGCATCGGTAACCCAAAAGCGTGAGCACATCCAGCATTGCCATAGAATCGGCACCGCCACTCAATCCCACGATAACCGTTGCCGATGGCGAAAGCAAATCATTTTGCAAAATATATGATTTTATGATTCTAAGCATGACGCAACTTATATATTAGAAAAACAAAAGTAAGCATTTAACTCTAATTTGTGCAAAATCTTTTAACTAAAACATCGGTTCATAGCAATAAAAATAGTATTTTTGCACTACACAATTAGGATATTTCAACCACAATGATAGAAAAAATAAATAAAATTCTTGCAGAAATAGAGCAACTAACCGTTGATAACGCCGACCAACTGGAAGCGGCACGTATAAAATATTTGAGTAAAAAAGGTTGCATTACAGCTTTGATGGACGATTTCCGTTTGGTACCCAACGAGCAAAAACGCGAAGTGGGCATGCGTGTAAACGAACTGAAACAGAAAGCTACAGAAAAAATAAACCTGCTCAAAACACAATTTGAAAAAACTGGCAACAGCTCCGTTCTTTTGGATTTGTCGCGCACTGCCTACCCCATCGCTTTGGGTTCACGACATCCGCTTTCTATCGTGAAAGAGGAAATTTGCGACATCTTCAAACGATTGGGCTTCTCTATTGCCGAAGGGTCAGAAATTGAAGACGATTGGCATGTATTTTCATCGCTCAACTTTGCCGAAGACCACCCGGCACGCGATATGCAAGATACTTTTTTTATCCAAAGCAACCCCGATATTGTGCTGCGCACACACACCTCATCGGTACAAACCCGTGTAATGGAATCGTCTCAACCTCCCATTCGCATCATTTGTCCCGGACGTGTCTATCGCAACGAAGCCATATCGGCAAGGGCACACTGCTTTTTTCATCAGGTAGAAGCTTTGTATGTGGACAAAAACGTTTCGTACACCGATTTGAGACAAGTATTACTCTATTTTGCCAAAGAGATGTTTGGCTCGAACACACAAATTCGCCTGCGCCCCTCCTATTTCCCGTTTACCGAACCAAGTGCCGAAATGGACATCACTTGCCACATTTGCGGAGGAAAAGGTTGCAACATTTGCAAAGGAACGGGTTGGGTTGAAATTTTGGGTTGCGGCATGGTAGATCCCAATGTTTTAGACAATTGTGGAATCGACAGCAAAACCTACACCGGATACGCTCTCGGGATGGGAATTGAACGCATCACGATGTTAAAGTACAAAATTGGCGATATCCGTCTATTTTTTGAAAACGATATTCGTTTCCTCGAAGAATTTCAGGCGGCAAGATAAGATTTTTCTAACAAAAAACTGGCGCATAATAAAATAACATAGAATATGGCAAAGCATTTTATTTTTTCCGTTTTAATTACAATTTTGGCAACCACCGGCGCGTATGGTCAAAAAACAACTCGCGTCAATGCCATCAAAGCAAACGATTATGGCATAGTCTATTCGCTCCCGAAAACATCGTTTGAAATTACTTTTTTAATAAAAAAGACGACTCACGTGCGAGGCGACTTTTACCAATATGCACAAAGATATTTGGGTATCGAAAATCCAATTACGGAAAATAAAACCGTTTTCTCTATACAAAATCTGTCGGTTGCAAACAAAGGCATTGCCGATAAGGAAAACTCTTTCATGGTAGAGTTTCGCTCCAACACGGTGCAGCCCTACCTGATGTTGCGCGAAGATGGCGTGATTGCGTCCGTGAATGCAGAACCGCAATTTGCTCGCGATGCAAAAATGGAGCATCCGCAAACCACGCAAACAGTACCAAACCCACGCCGGTACTTGTCGCAGGAAACGCTAATGGCGGGCTCAACAGCCAAACAGGCGGAACTGGTGGCTCGGCAAATTTTTGATTTGCGACAAAGTCGCCAAGATATTCTTACCGGCGAAGCCGAAAATATGCCTCCCGACGGCAATGCCTACAAAGTGGTAATGGACGAAATATCTAAACAAGAGAAAGCACTGACCGAACTTTTTGCCGGAGGCGAACAGACCGAATATTTTGAGCACACCATCACCGTAATTCCCGATTCGGAAAACATCAACCGACGAGTGGTGGCACGATTTTCGGAAAAATTGGGGCTGGTAGATGCCAATAATTTGGCAGGCGAACCCATCTATCTCTCACTCACAAACAAAACACCAAAAACCGAAGAGCAACTTTCGGAGCGTGATTTACAGCGAATGGAGAACAAACTTACCGAAGGATTGGTTTATAATATACCAGGCAAGGCGAATCTGTCTATTGAATTTAAAAATCAAACGGTTAAAAACATGGAGACAGATGTGGTGCAATTTGGCACAAAAGATGTGCTTGTAAAAAAAATGTTCGATAATATGAAGCAACCTATTCAGGTTATTTTTTATCCCGAATTGGGAGCCATCAAACAGATAATTCAGTAATAAAATAAAGCTACATTTTGGATTAACTTAAACACAAAGTAAGAGTTTATCCAAATTTGCAGCGCAAAACAACTTAATAATAAAAAAATCATGAAAAGAAACATTGTTCTTCCCATCGCGGCCATCGTTATTGCTTTCGTAGGATTGTTTTCATCTTGCAAAAAAACAGGCAATTCCACCAAAATAGAATTTGACAGTATTGTAGTAGCAGAAAAAATTCCGCTGTTAGTAGAAAACGACACCACTTTGCCCTACTCGGATGTAGAAATAAAATTTATCTATCCAAAAAAATTCCAGGGGAAAGAGGAGTTGGCTCGCTTGCAAGAAATTTTTGCAGGAACTTTTTTTCGTTCTCCCGATTTTGAAACACTCGCTCCTCAAGAAAGCGTGAACAAATATTTGGCAGACTACAGCGAAGAATACAAAAAACTATCCAATTCCTACTACGAAGACAAAAAAAGATTGCAAGACGAAATACCCCAATGGTATTGGTACAAGATGAGCAACACAAACAAAATCATCTACCAAGGCGATTCACTTTTGGCTTATGCCGTGGAGTATAGCGACTACACGGGCGGCGCACACGGCTCATACAATGTGGTTTACACCAATATCGATTTAAACAGATTGGTTACTCTCGCTGAGGAAGATTTGTTCAAACCTGATTATTTCAAGCCATTGACAGAAAAAATAATCCAAAACTTGATGAAAAAATTCAACGTTACACAACCCGATTCACTCTACGAACACGGATTTTTCACAATAGAAGACATTGCGCCAAACAACAATTTTTGGCTCGACGACAAAGCTATTCATTACGCCTATAACCAATACGAAATTGCGCCATACGCCATGGGTGTTATCGAGGTTTCTGTACCCTACTCCGATTTGGAAGATATTTTGATTCCCAACGGTTTGGTTTCACGATTTTTTCTTAAAGAAAAATAATTTATCCGCATCAATAAACAGAAACAGGGCTGCAAAAACACAGCCCTGTTTTTTGTACTATAAATTAATGTAGTCTTACTTTTTGGTATCGTTTTTAAACTCAAGATAAAGCGTAATGTGCACATCTTTACCTATTGAGCTTAATTCGGGATCATAAGAAACATTGTAATCAAAACGGTTAATCGATTTTTTTGCTACAAAACCAAAAATATCTTCGCCATTTCTACCTTTGACTGTGCCGCCGTATTTTACATCAAAAGTAACCGGTTTCGAAACATCTTTAATTTGCAAAATTCCTTTTAGTTTGTAGTTTTCATTGTCCACCTTTTCAATGCTGGTACTCTCAAATGACATGGCCGGAAACTTCTCCACATCAAAGAAATCGGCACTGCGCAAATGTTCATCACGCATTTTCACGTTAGTATTCACACTTGAAGTTTCTACGTTAAAAAATACGCGTGAGTTTTCGAGATTAGATAAACTTCCGGTAACACCGCCGTCAAATTTATCGAATTTACCACTCACGAAAGTAATTCCCAAATGTTTTACTTTAAAATTGATGGAACTGTGCGCCGCATCTACTTTAAAACTGGTTTGCGCCGATAGCGATAAGCCAAGTAAAACGGCAAATAATGTAAATGTAATTTTCTTCATAATTATTGACTTTTAATATATTATATCGTTTTCCTCATTATAAACAAGCCTATGAAAGCTTTTGTTCATCTATGCTGCATTGCGAAAACCTATATGATACGTTTCAAAAATCCGCGAAAAACCGTTACTTTTGCATAAACAAATTGTGCCCCTTGGTTGTTATGAATGATTGGAAAGCGAAAGCCTACTTAATTTAAAAATAGCACAGATCGGCCCGATCTTACTAAAAAAATCACACACGCAATGCAAGAATTAGATCAAGACCAAATATTAAATGAACTGACCGATACCGAATATAAATATGGTTTCACTACCGAAGTAGATACTGAGACCATTGCCAAAGGATTGAGCGAAGATGTTGTCCGTTTGATTTCTGCAAAGAAAAACGAACCGGAATGGATGTTGGAGTTCAGATTGAAAGCATATCGTCATTGGCTCACAATGAAAATGCCCGAATGGGCGCACCTGAATATTCCTGAAATAGATTTTCAAGATATTATCTATTATGCCGACCCAACTAAAAAGAAAGGCCCGAAAAGTTTAGACGAGGTAGATCCTGAGTTACTCAAAACTTTTGAACGATTGGGAATACCCCTTCACGAACGCGAAGTGCTTGCCGGAGTGGCTGTGGATGCCGTGATGGACAGCGTTTCGGTAAAAACCACATACAAAGAAACGTTGGCAGAAAAAGGCATTATTTTCAGCTCGTTCAGCGAAGCGGTACAACACCACCCCGA
Source organism: uncultured Dysgonomonadaceae bacterium (assembly GCA_964631255.1). GTDB lineage: Bacteria > Bacteroidota > Bacteroidia > Bacteroidales > Dysgonomonadaceae > JBGZFC01. The sequence goes on from CAZVWS010000008.1 coordinate 31,876, forward strand.
TTTGGTAAAAAAATACCTTGCCACCGTGGTGCCATACAAAGACAACTATTATGCCGCGCTCAACTCGGCAGTTTTTAGCGACGGTTCGTTTGTATATATCCCGAAAGGCGTTCGTTGCCCAATGGAACTTTCCACCTATTTCCGTATCAATGCCGCCAATACCGGTCAATTTGAGCGCACGCTCATTGTTGCCGATGAAGATTCGTACGTGAGCTATTTGGAAGGATGTACTGCTCCGCAGCGCGACGAGAACCAACTGCACGCTGCAATTGTAGAGATAATTGCCCTGGACAATGCCGAGGTAAAATATTCTACCGTGCAAAACTGGTATCCGGGCGATAAAAACGGAAAAGGCGGCATCTACAATTTCGTTACCAAACGAGGTATTTGCAAAGGCAAAAACTCCAAAATTTCGTGGACACAAGTAGAAACCGGTTCTGCCATCACGTGGAAATATCCATCGTGTATATTGGCGGGAGACAACTCGGTAGGAGAATTTTACTCCGTAGCCGTAACCAATAATTTCCAACAAGCCGATACCGGTACCAAAATGATTCATCTGGGTAAAAACACCCGCAGCAGAATCGTATCCAAAGGCATCTCGGCAGGAAGCAGCCAAAACAGTTATCGCGGATTGGTAAAAATATCGAAAAAGGCAGATAATGCCCGAAATCACTCGCAATGCGATAGTTTGCTGCTTACCGACCATTGTGGCGCCCACACGTTCCCTTATACCGATATTCAAAATCCTACCGCTATATTGGAACACGAAGCCACCACTTCAAAAATTAGCGAAGACCAGATTTTTTATTGCAACCAACGCGGGTTGGGCGAAGAAGAAGCAATCGGACTCATCGTGAACGGTTACGTGAAAGAGGTGGTAAACAAGCTCCCGATGGAATTTGCCGTAGAAGCACAAAAACTACTGCAAATCAGTTTGGAAGGAAGCGTGGGATAACATCTTTTATCGCAAAATAGAAATAATCCAAAAACGAATACAAAATGAAAAATCGAATTATTGAAGCATCTATTTTGGCTATCGGACTCATTATTATGGGTCTTGCCATCCGAAGTGGAATCGGTTCTTTCTCGCAAAGAGACAGAGTAGTAAACGTGAAAGGACTTGCCGAACGAGAGATGTTGGCAGACAAAGTGATTTGGCCAATTGTGTACAAAGAGGTGGGCAACAATTTGACCACGCTCTACGAAAATTTGAATGCAAAAAACGAAACAATCATCGCATTTCTTCAATCAAATGGTATAAAACAAGACGAAATCAGTATTGCCGCACCACAAGTGATTGATATGGAAGCCGAACGATACAACCAAAACAATTTCAATAACCGATACAACATTACATCCATCATTACCGTCAGCTCCAACAAAGTAGAGCTGGTACAAAAATTGTTGGGTCGGCAAGCCGAATTACTCACAAAAGGAGTTGCAGTGGTAGGCAGCGATTACCAATACAATGTGCTTTACTCATTTACCAAACTCAATGAAATAAAGCCACAAATGATTGAAGAGGCAACTAAAAATGCCCGCGAAGCAGCCGAAAAATTTGCCAATGACTCCGACAGTAAACTGGGAAAAATAAAATCGGCAAACCAAGGTCAGTTTAGTATTAACGACCGCGATGCAAACACGCCCCACATCAAAAATATTCGGGTGGTCAGTTCCATCGAGTATTATTTGAAGGACTAAAAAATACAAACAAAATAGCGTTTCCTGCCAAGCCTCATTTGCCAAGAAATGCTTACAACGCACGGTAGTATGAAAAAAATAGGTTCATTTTTTTTGTTGGCGACATTGGTTTTGTTGGCATCTTGCCAAAATAGCGAAACCCCCAAAACAAAAAAAGCCAACGAGTTTGTGCAACTCATTCCACAACCAAATAGTATTGAAACCGGAAAAGATTCGTTAGACATCTCTTCCGGTTTTCGGTTTAATTTTTCGCAATTGCCTCCGTCGGTTGCCGAAAATCTGCAATCATATCTAAAAACCGTTTCGCTGAATATTGCCGACGAGGGCAAGGAGATTAAACTGCTGTTGAACACAAACCAAAATACGACACCAACAGACGAATCGTATTCGCTGCATATCGATAAAAAAGGTATCGGGATGAGCGCGAAAACCGAGAAAGGACTATTTTACGCCATCCAAACATACATGCAATTGGTGCGCCAAAATCCGCGGAAACTCCCGTATGTAGAGATTGAAGACAATCCGCGTTTTGCCTATCGAGGTATGCATATCGATGTGTCGCGACACTTTTTCTCGCTCGATTTTCTAAAAAAACAGATCGACCTCATGGCGCAATACAAACTCAATCATTTTCATTGGCACCTTACCGATGGACCAGGTTGGCGTATCGAAATAAAAAAATATCCCGAGCTAACCAATATTGCCGCGTGGCGCACCCACCCGCTTTGGAAAGATTGGTGGGCATCCGGCAGAAAATATTTACCGCAAGGCACACCAAATGCTTATGGCGGCTATTACACACAAGAGGAGGCACGTGAGTTGGTTGAATATGCCGCCCAAAGACATATAACCATCGTTCCGGAAATAGAAATGCCCGGACACTCGGAGGAAGTTTTGGCTGTTTACCCGCATTTAGCTTGTACCGGTAAACCATATACAAGTAGCGAATTTTGTATTGGAAACGATGAAACTTTCGTTTTTTTAGAAAATGTTTTGCAAGAAATTATCGATATTTTTCCATCTACTTTCATCCATATTGGCGGAGATGAAGCAAGCAAAGAGCATTGGAAAAATTGCCCAAAATGCCAAGCTCGCATACAAAAAGAAGGATTGAAAAACGAAGCCGAATTGCAAAGTTATCTTATCAGACGAATAGAAAAATTTTTGCACAGCAAAGGAAGAGAACTCATTGGATGGGACGAAATTTTGGAAGGCGGATTGGATAAAAGCGCGGTGGTGATGACGTGGCGCGACGAGAAAACCGGTATCGAAGCGGCACAAAACGGACACCGGGTAATTATGACACCGGGCAAATATCTCTATTTTGATAGCTACCAAGGCACTCCCGACAAGCAACCCGAGGCCATTGGCGGGTTCTTGCCCATTGAGCAAGTATATTCGTACAACCCCGTTCCCGATAGCTTGGCGGCTACGCACGTCGATAAGATTTGGGGCGTGCAGGCAAACATGTGGGCAGAATATATCCCCACCGAAGCGCATGCCGAGTACATGCTCTATCCGCGCATGCTGGCACTTGCCGAAGTGGCGTGGACCAATCCCGAAAACAAATCGTGGGAATCTTTCAAACGACGCGTCAATCAAGATATTCCATTTTTACAAAAACAAGGTTACAACACCTACACGTTGAGCAAAGAGCCGTTTGTATCGTTGCAAAACGACAGTACGCAAAAAGCTATTAGCATAATATTAACCTCCGAAATTTCGCCCGTAGAGATAAGATACACAACCGATGGCACACCCGTTACGAGCCAATCGGCCATTTACAACACTCCTATTTTGGTAAAAGATTCGGCAAAACTAAAAACCCAACTTTTCCACAACGGCAAACCTTTGGGCGAAGTTTTGGAACGACGAATCGATTATCACAAAGCTATTGGCAAACAGATTGCGTATCTGAATCCTTACAACAGATATTATCCTGCCGGCGGGCAAAAAACACTGATTGACGGGCTGTATGGCGGATTTTCGCATGGCGATGGGTTTTGGCAAGGCTTTATCGGTGCCAATTTTGATGTTATCATAGATTTGGGAAAATCGGAAACGCTTCGCTATGCACGCATCAACTTTTTGCAAAACGGCAATGCCGAAATTTGGCTCCCAAAAGATGTTACTATCTCTTTATCTGATGAGAAAGGCGAAAAATATGAAACGGTAGCCAAGTTCAACAACAATGAAGCAATCAATAAACCGGGAACTTTTTTCGAATCTTTCCAGTGGAATGGCACACACAATGCCCGATTTATTCGCATCACGGCAACCATTAATCCAGCTGTAAGAGGTTGGCTGTTTGCAGATGAGATAATTGTGTGGTAAAGTTTTTTTATTGCAGCCCGATAAAACCAAAGGATGTACAAAAAGCTTGACTATTTAGTCAAGAGTTCCTGCACCTTGCTTTCTGCGTTTGACTATTTAGTCGAAGGCTCCCGCATCTTGTTTTCTGTGCTTGACTGTTTAGTCGAAAGCTCCCGCACCTTATTTTCTGCGTTTGACTATTTAGTCGAGGGGTTACATTATTTTTCTCTCGTTTTAAGACAGTAACTTAAAACAAAGGCTCTCCCCTCTGTTTTCACAAAAGGGAGAGTTTTTTTATAAATCAGAAGAGGAAAAATTTCAAAAATCTATCTTCTATTATTTTTCGCATTTTGTTTGGCTCTTTCGCGAGCTTGTTTTTCTTGCATTCTTTGTGCTTCTTCCAATCGAGCCATGAAACCCGATTTCTTTTTCGGTTTTTTCTTGTTTGCTTCCAATTGCAATAACAACTTATCTTCGTTCAAGAAAAATTTAAATAGCGAGGTTGAAGCAATTGCTATCAGCGTAGATAGGAAGTAGTAATAGTTCAATCCTGCCGGGTACGAGTTCAAAATAAAGAACATCATAATAGGCATCAGAATTGGCATGTATTTCATTCCCGGCATTTGGGCTTGCCCGGTATCGGTTGATGCCATGTTGTATTTGGTATAGAAAATATTCACAACCGTCATCAACAAACAGAACAAACTGATATGGTTGCCCAAGAAACGGGTAACGAGCGGTATATTTCCACTCCAACTGATGATGGAGTCGTACGTGGACAAGTCATCTGCCCACAAGAAACTTTGCTGACGCAATTCGATAGCCGAAGGGAAGAAGAAGAAAAACGCGAACAAAATGGGGCTTTGCAGCAACATAGGCAAACAGCCGCTCATGGGGCTTGCACCCGCTTTACTGTAAAGATCCATGGTGGCTTGTTGGCGTTTCATCATCGATTCTGAATCTTTGCCGGGATATTTGGCTTCAATTTCTTTTACTTGCGGACGCAATACCCGCAATTTGGCAGTCGATTTAAACGATTTGTAAGTCAATGGAAGAATCAGCAATTTCACCAGCAGAGTCATTATCAGAATAATAATGCCCATACTCCAGTTGAGCGACAAGAAGAAATTGAAAACCGGAATAGAGAAATATTTGTTTACCCAACTCAACCAACGATATCCCAAATAGACCAACTCTTGCAAATGCAGTTTTTCGTCTTCCGAAACAGCTTTTTTGTCGTAATCTTTGAGTGTGTAGTAGTGGTTTGGACCAAAATAGTAACTAAAATTGGCGTGCAAAGCGTCTTTTTCGGGTTCGGCTGTTACCGGAACCATGCTTTCGGCTTTGTATAATTTGATGTAATCTTTCTCGTTGGTCAGATTAGAGGTAAGAATGACGTTGCTAAATGGTTTTTCGGCAATAATTACCGAGCTAAAAAATTGGTCTTTAAAGGCAAACCATTTCACGGGTTCCGACACCTCTTTGCTGCTATTTTTTGCTTCGCTCAGCTTTTCTACATCTTGTCCGTCGTATTTATAATGGATGCGTGCATATCTATTTTCAAATGTGCGACCTCTCTCTTGCTGACGCAATTTTTGCTCCCAATTCAGCTTGAAATTCGACATATAATTGGGATGAATGCCATTGCTCATGCCCACGACACGGATATCAAAATCCATCATATATTCGTTTGCCGGCAACGTGTATATAAAATCGATATACTGTTGGGGCGAGTTTTCTAATCTGAGAATAATGGTGCTGTCGTTGTTTGTTTCAATTGGTTTAAACAGATGGTCGCGTGTATTGAGCATGACGCTGTTTCTGTTGGCAAGTTCCAAATTGAAACGTGCCTCGTCGCCTTCAAAAAGGAAAAGACTGTCGTGGTTGTGCCGTTTTTGCCCTTTTAGTTGCACCGAAGCAATTGCCCCGCCACGTGTATTGAGCTGCAGTTTTATCTTTTCGTTTTCTAAGGTAATCATTTTTTCTGATTCCGTGCTTTTCAAACTATCGGAAGCAGGCAATGTAGTTACCAAATCATTTGCAACTGCCGTGGAATCTGCTGCTGTAGTAGCACTATTGCCAGTTGCAAAAAAATCTTCCACACTGCTTTGGGTACTCCATTGTGCAAGAGGTGTGCTGTCGGTCGGGTTTTGACTCGCTGCATCGGCAACTGCTCTGTTTGCCAACTCGGTAGAGTCTCTAAGTCGTTTTTGTTCTGCAATTTGTTCCTTACTGGGACGTGTAAAAAAAGTGTATGCAATAAGAATTCCTGCTATGAGGACCATTCCAATTATTGTATTTTTATCCATTCTTTTCTTTCAGAAATGAGGACGATTTACACATCCTCTGTAACACATTCTTTTTAATTTTTATTGTTTGTTCTTTTTGATATCTGCTGTTTGCGATGCAGCTTTCATAAAACTCATAAACAGTGGGTTGGGCGAAATGACCGTACTGTTGTATTCGGGATGAAATTGTGTACCCAAGTACCATCTTTTTTCGGGTACTTCTACTATTTCTACCAAGTCAGCGTCCGGATTTATGCCGGTACATTTCATGCCAGCTGCTTCCAAACGGTCTTTGTACTCGTTGTTAAATTCGTATCTGTGTCTGTGTCTTTCACGCACTTTCGATTTATTATATGCTTGATGTGCCAAAGAGCCTTTTTTCAGAACACAATCGTACGCACCCAAACGCATGGTTGCGCCTTTGTTGGTAATATGTTTTTGCTCTTCCATCAGGTCGATAACTTTGTTATCGGTTTTCGGGTCCATTTCAGATGAGTTGGCATTTTCTAAACCAAGTACATTTCGGGCATATTCTATTACCATGCACTGCATTCCCAGGCAGATTCCGAAAGTTGGAATATCGTTTTCGCGTGCATATTTGAGTGCAACAAATTTCCCCTCGATACCTCGCTGACCAAAACCGGGAGCGATGACAATGCCATCGGCATCTTTTAGTTTTTCGGCAATATTCTCGTCATTCAATGTTTCGGAATGACAAGTGTCTAAAACGAGTTTTCGGTCGTTGTAGATGGCTGCTTGCGAAAGAGCCTCATTTATTGACTTGTAAGCGTCGGGCAACTCGGCATATTTCCCGATAAGTTTGATGCGGACAGTTTTTTTGGCATCTTTTCTTTTCTGAAGAAATGCTTTCCATGCATCCAGATTTGCCTCTTGACGCGGTGGCATATTCAGTTTGCGCAATACTTCGGCATCCATGCCTTGTTGTTGCATCATCACCGGCACTTCGTAAATAGTGGATACATCAATAGATTGCATCACAGAAGCCACTTCTACATTACAGAACAGCGCTACTTTGCGAAGCACCTCGTTGTTGAGTTTCTTTTCTGTACGCAGCACCAACATATCGGGTTGTATTCCAAGCGATTGAAGCTCTTTAACTGAGTGTTGGGTGGGTTTTGTTTTCAGTTCGCCGGCGGCAGCAATATAGGGTACGTAGGTCAAGTGAATGCAGAAGCAATTTTTTCCCAATTCCCAACGCAATTGTCTCACGCTTTCTAAAAATGGTGTTGATTCGATATCTCCTACCGTTCCCCCAATTTCCGTGATAACGACATCAAATTTGTTTTTGATGCCCAATTGTTTAACGTTGCGTTTTATTTCGTCGGTAATGTGAGGTATTACCTGTACCGTTTTGCCCAGATAGTCGCCACGGCGTTCTTTTTCTATAACCGTTTGGTAAATTCGTCCGGTAGTAACGTTGTTTTCGCGTGTTGTTTGTATATTTAGGAAACGCTCGTAGTGTCCCAAATCCAAATCGGCTTCGTGTCCATCTACTGTAACAAAACACTCGCCGTGTTCGTATGGGTTCAATGTTCCCGGATCTACATTGATATAGGGGTCAAATTTTTGAATCGTTACTTTGTATCCTCTCGCTTGCAAAAGTTTTCCGAGTGATGAGGCAATAATGCCTTTTCCCAAAGAGGAAACCACACCACCGGTAACGAAAATGTACTTTGTATCAGCCACGATAATTGTAAGTTTTGTTGAATTTTTATTTTAAACAGCAAAGGTACAAAAAAAAAACAGAAGAGAGGATGTTTATTTTGGTTTTCTGTGTGCCCTTTCAAAAAAAACAGCCAATTTCTGTTGGTATGCAAATTGGGAAAAAGATGCTGAATTTGTTATTTTCTTTTGAGAAAATAGTGGGTATTTCTGTTTTTTATATCGTCGGTAAATCCGTCCACCAAACCCACCAAACAGTACGTGTTGGTTTTGGGGTCGTGTACAAACTGTTTTACCAAATAGAAATTATTGATTTCGGATGTATTTTTCACATGAAATCTGGGTCCGTCGCAACGCACAATTTTATCACCTATCATGATATTGTCTTCATCGTAATAAGAGATACTTAGGTTTTTTGATAGATATTTTTGAACGGCTTGTTCCAGCTCTTCCAAATTAACATTTGGTATTTCCGGAAATTTCAGCACAAATCCGTTTCTAATATCAGAAAAGAAGTAATCGCTATCCGAAATTCCAAATTCTTCTTCCAGAACGTACATCATCACTTCTTCGGCTGAGTGCGCCATTTTTCGGTATTTGAGCGACTCGTGTACCATGTCGTAAATGCTTTCGGGAAGTGGACCAAACAGGCTTGGACGAGCCACAATTATCTCTTCGCCAATACCTACTATCAAATCGGCATTGCGATTGAGCGATGGATATAAAAGGTTGAAATGTTCGATTACGACACGTCGTTTTTTCTCGAGTATCAGGTTCACGTAATCGGCTATTTCGTACATCTGCGTAAACGCCATTTGGAAGCGAATATCGAGATGAAAAGTGGTAGCATCTTCCACATCGTCGAAGGAGTTGCGTACCTGCATTATTTTTCTGGGGTTAACAATATCGTCGTCGTTCGACAACTGAAGACCGGGAAACATACCTTTGATAATAGACGATTTGCCGGCACCCGAATCGCCAATGATACCGATGAGCTTATCGGTAGAAGTTAAATGTTTTTGGGAGATGTGCTCTCCCAAAAACATTAATCTTTCTTTTCCTCTCGGCGCAAAGTATTGAGCCGAGACCATATAATCTTGTGCTAAATTCCTCACAAATAATTATTTTCTAACAATAATTTTTTGAGTTGCAGTTTTTACTCCGTCGTTTGAACGTACGAAATAAACACCTTCGTTCAAGTTAGAAACGCTGATTTGTGTTGCACCTTCAATTTTAGCTCTGTAAACAACTTGACCAACTGTGTTTACAATTTCGATATCACAAACTTTGTCTGAAGCAGGATTTACATTGATGAAATCTGTTGCAGGATTTGGATATACTTGAAGTTGGTTTTGAGCTGTTTCGATGCTTTCTACGTTAGTTGAAATATCGTTTACGAAACGAGCAAGAACAAGTCTTGGATTGTATTCGTCAGATAATTTACCGGCAACATAAATATTACCATTTTCGTCAAGAGCTACACCGTTGAAGTTTTCAATTCCACCTTCAACATCAATTATTGTAAAACCTTCTGATTCACCAAATGCGGTATCCAAAGCACCTTCGCTTGTGAAGCGAGCAACGAAACCGTCCACTTTGTCGGGAGAATCGGTATATCCTGTCAAAAGGATTTTTCCGTCAGATTGTACAACTGAGTCGAACAAATAGTTTTCGTATGGAGAAATTTTCAATGTAGCGAAACCGTTGTTACCAAAAGTAGTTACCACTTCGCCGTCAGGATTAAGTTGGAATACCATGAGGTCGTATTGCAATTGTGGAATGTTTTCAATCCAAGTGTGTCCTGCAATCAACATATTGCCATTTTCCAAAATATTTACAGAAACAGAGAAGTCGTGTCCATTACCAAAAGGAATAGTTTTTACACCTGCATCGCCAAAAGAAGCATCCAAAGAACCATCCGCGTTGAAGCGAGCAATAGTAGAGATGTAGTTGATATCAGAGAAACTCATACCGGTTGCAACAATTTTACCGTCTTCTTGAAGTGCGATAGATTTCAAGTAGCTTGGGTGCAAATATTCGATGATAGAGTGTCCACCTGTTCCGAAACTTGTATCTATAGTACCGTTTGTGTTGTAGCGGAACAAAGCAAATCTGTCAGAAACATAGCCACCGGTAACGATTTTTCCGTCGGGTTGAATCAACATAGTTTCTGCTAAGTTTTGTTGGCTTGTAAGGTCAGTAGTAACCATACCACCTACACCAAATGTGCTGTCTAAAGTACCATCGGCATTGAATTTCCAAACTACTTCGTCAGAGTTGGGAGAGTCATACAAACGGCCACCAACAATAATTTTACCATCTTCTAAAACTTTTACGCTCATACCATAATAGTTCAAGGTAGTTTGTTGGGTTTTGTAGATACCGCCGTTAGCAAAGCTGGTATCCAATGTACCATCTGTGTTGTAACGAACCAAAAACATTTCGTAGTTATCACCAATTTCTTTGGAGTAACCGGTAACCAATGCTTTTCCATCGGGTTGAACAGTTACGTCAGAAACGTTTGTATAACCGTTGTTATGTACCGGTGTCAAAACGATACCGTTGGTTCCAAATGTTGCATCAAAAGTTCCTGCATTTGGGGTTTGCGCGAAAAGGAAACCTGCAGAAAAAATTGTGAATAATAAAATAAGGTAATTCTTTTTCATAAGAAAATCTTGTTTTTTGAAATTAATAATTGTTTTAAAAATCAACGGCGAAGATAATACATTTTCGGGTTTAGTTTACTAAAACAGAGTACATTATTTATTTTTAACCAATAAATATATGACTTAATAACGATAATAAAAATGCTTGAAAAATTGCTTAAAAAAATTCTAATTCAATTTCAGTTTGTTCAACCAACAAATTAGGTTGTTATGTTGAAAAATTGGCTTTCAGCGTAGGAAAACGGACTTTTTAAGTTTAGTTATTTTTGATTAAAAAAACAGCTGTAAATTCAGGGTATGAAGCAAGGTTAGACGCTTTGCGATTTTTTTTTTGCATAAAAAGACACGATTTTAAACTATTCAATAGAAATTGTGTCCAAGATAGTGGATTAAATGTTTTAATTGGGTTCTAATTGATAGGATGTAGGCAGATTGTGAAATTAGCATACATCCGCTTTTTTTATTTTCGTTTTCTGGATTTGTCTATCCGCAAAAAGATGAAAAGCAAAATGGTAAATCCCCACAATGAAGAACCACCATAGCTAAAAAACGGCAATGGAATACCGATTACCGGCATAATCCCGATAACCATACCAATATTTACCATCAGATGAAACAGGAATATACTGACAACACCGTAGCCGTAAACCCGACCAAAAGCCGAGGTTTGCCTTTCGGCGAGAGCCAACAGTCGCAACACAAAAATGGCAAAAAAAATGATGATAAGTATGGAGCCCAAAAACCCCCACTCCTCGCCTATGGTGCAAAAAATGAAGTCGGTATCTTGTTCGGGCACGTATTTTAGTTTGGTTTGCGTTCCATTCAAGAAACCTTTCCCCATCAATCCGCCCGAACCGATTGCAATTTTGGACTGCCCTACATGGTAGCCCGAACCTTGCAAATCTTGTTCCATGCCCAAAGTTACTTTTATTCGCATCTGCTGGTGTGGCTGCAAAATATCGGAAAATACATATTCCAACGATTCTACAAAAACAATGGAGCCAAACAGGAATAACAGGATGAGCATATATTTTTTTCGACGATAACGTAACTGCAAATAGATAAGATATAGCGTAACGGCAAGTAGCGAAACCAAAGCGACCCAACCGTAAGAAAAACTCCTATCGAAAAACGAAAGCACCAAATTTACGGCAAACGGCACGGCTGCAATCAGTAGCAGAATATAGGTAACCTCTTTTCGTTTTACATAGTGCCAAATCATACCAGCCGAAAAAACCATGATGAGTATTGCCGCGATAAATTCGCCCAACGAAATGGGTGTAACCGGCACATCAGAAAATTTAATTCCGACAACGAAATAGACAACCGCTGCCACTCCCAGAAACAGAACTCCGCCGGGCAATCCCTCTCTGTAAAGTACCAAAATCAGGCTCAAATAAACCAAAGCTGTACCGGTTTCGCTTTGCATAATTACCAACAGCAAAGGCAACAAGATTATCCCACTCACTATCAATAGGTTTTTCGTTTCCATCAGCCGAAAACCATAGGCGTTGAAAGCTTTTGCCAGCATAAGCGCAATGACAAATTTCATGAACTCGGCAGGTTGCAACCGAACCGGACCAATGACCAACCAAGAGTGTGAGCCTTTTATTTCGGGAGCAACAATTAGCGTAATTATCAGCAACACAATACCGATGGAATAGAACAAAAAGGCGTAGGTTTCGTAAAAGGCAACATCTATTTTCATGAGTGCGAAAGCCAAAAGCAGCGAAGTTCCAATCCAAACCAATTGCATGCCCGCCCTACCCGAAAGGTCAAACATGCTCACGGCATTTTCCAAATCGAAGCTGGCTGCATATATATTGAACCACCCGAGCACCACGAATAGCAGATAAAGGAGTACCACCACCCTATCCACGTATCCTTTTTCGTTTATATTTTCGGCATCGTTATTCATCGGGTTTTGGTATTGGCAGTTGAGTCATTCTTCGCGGCGGAAGCATTTTTCTTGTAAACGTATGGCAAAATGGCTGTATTCACGATTCGTTTTTCGATATACGCGTCGCGTTCGGGTACTTCTCCCTTGAAATATTTCTGCATCATCAGTCGCGCGATTGGCACGGCGTTGCTCGCACCAAATCGTCCGTTTTCTACAATCACGGCAATGGCTACTTTCGGGTTGTCGCGCGGTGCAAAACCCATGAAAAGGGAGTGGTCGTCGCCATGCGGATTTTCGGCAGTACCGGTTTTTCCGCAAACCACCAAATCGGGTTCCAAATTGATTCCTCTGCAAGTACCTCGTGTTACGGCATCCGCCATTCCGGCAACCGTCAATTCAAAATATTCCCTGTTGATATTGGATTCGCGTCTGTTTGTAAACGTGGTATCCAAAGGTGCACCTTTTCGCTCTTTTACCACATGTGGAGTATAGTAATATCCCCGATTTGCGATAATGGCAGACAAATTGGCCAATTGCAGCGGAGTGGACAATATTTCGCCCTGCCCAATGGCTATAGAAATGATATTATGTGCATGCCATTTTTCCGTTCCCAACCATTTGGAATAGAACTTACTATTGGGAATAAAACCCCGTTTTTCGGAAGGCAAATCTACGCCCAAACGGTATCCGAAACCCAGGTCTATCATGTGCTCTTTCCACACCTCAAAAGCTTCTACAGTAGAGGCATATTTTGTTCTGTTGTTGAGCATGGCATTGAGTCCGTAACAGAAAAACGAGTTACACGATGTAGCCAATGAATATTGCAAAGCCAACGGTGAAGCGTGTCCGTGGCACTTGGGGCGACCGCCCAGCGGGCCATAGCCTCCGTAACAGCTGTATTTGGTTTCGGGTGTGATAATTCCTTCTTGTAAAAAAATCAGACCTTGTGTGGGTTTAAAGGTAGAACCGGGAGGATACAATCCTGCCACAGCTCTATTAATGAGCGGTTTATACGGATTTTGCTCTAATTCCAAATAGTTTTTGACAAAGTTTTTGCCGGTCAGCAAGTTGGGGTCGTAAGTTGGAGCGGCAACCATACACAAAATTTCGCCGGTTTCAGGTTCTATCATCACGATAGCTCCAATTTTGTTTTGCATGAGATACTCGCCATAGTCTTGCAAATCGATATCGATAGATAGTTTCAAATCTCTGCCTGAAACGGGAGCTTTGTCGTATTCGCCATCTTTGTATTTTCCTTGCACTCGCCCATGCGCGTCGCGCAACAGTATTTCCACTCCTTTTTCGCCACGTAAATCCTCTTCGTGCGAGAGTTCAATGCCCGATTTGCCCACGTAATCGCCACGCACATAATAGGGGTCCGATTCCATTTTGTTTTTATCTACTTCGGCTATATAGCCAAGTATCAGCCCCATATTGTCTCGTGAATATTGTCTTTCGGTTCTGTTTTGGATATAGATTCCTGGAAATTTGTAGAGCTTTTCTTGCAAGAGTGCATATTCTTGCACATCCAATTGCGACATAAAAATTTGAGGCGTGTAGGACGAGTAACCCGGATTTTTCCTCTTATCCCGCATATCGCTATTCAACTGCTGGAAGGTCAAATTATCAATATGTAATGTGTTACAAAAATCGACCGTATCAAACTCTTTCATCTCGCGCACAACCATCATCACATCGTAAGTTGGTTGGTTGAAAACGAGCAAATTACCGTTTCTGTCGTAGATTGAGCCGCGCGATGGATAGAGTGTTTTTTTGAAGAAGGCGTTGCTATCGGCAAAATCTCGATATTGGGTATTGAGTATCTGCAGGTTAAATAGTTGTAAAGAGTACACAACAACAATTACCGCCACAATTGCGACGATAACATATTTTCTTTTGGAATATTCTTTGTTGTTATTGAGCACTTTTTTCGTTTTTATACAGTAATCCGTCTATCGCGAATACCAAAACAAGTGTCAGCAAAAGCGATGAACCTATGCGAATGAGTGTGTTAGGCAGGTTGAACAAGGTAAACGATTCGATAAAAAACAGCAAAGTCAGGTGTAAGAACACAGTTGCCACAGCAAATTTGATGAATCTTGCAGCTCCCGTATACAACCCGGGCACCAGCTCCTGAAATTCTTCTTTGGAGTAAAACAAATCGAGAATAATTTTTCTAAAAGTAGCGACAATGGTTGTGGCAGCGGCATTCATGCCGGGCGTGTTTAAAAAAATATCGATAATAAATCCCAGAATGAAACCCGAGATAATGACATAATAGGGATTTCTGTCCAGTGGCAATTTCAAAAGAAAAAAGATATACAAAATGGGCGTGGCAACTCCAAAAACAGTGATACGGTTCAACAACAAAACTTGCAACAGTATCAAAAGGGTGAACATCAACAGTTCCTTGAAAAATTGGATAGCCTTCATGTTTTATAATATTGCCTCTTCGAGCTCTTTTTGTTCTTCAAAAAAGTTGTCTTCAATAATCAATACGTGTTGGATGGAGTGAAAATCGGTTGCAAGTTTCAAATCGAGCGTATTAAACTTGTCGTCTTTGGCTTTTCCTATTCCTGTAACAAACCCGATAACTATTTCTTTGGGGAAGATGCTGGAAAAACTGGTTACCACCGTATCGCCCACTTCGTAAGGTTGGTGTTTGGGCAATTCGTTCAATTGGGCAATTTTTATGTTATTGCCATTCCACGAGATAGAACCGGTATTGTCCGAACGGTATAATTTGGCACTCAATCTGAATTTCGGATTTATCACGGGAATAACCACACTCGCGTTTCGCGATGCTTTTAGCACCACACCCACCACGCCTGTTTGCGAGATAACGCCCATATCGGCTTTCACGCCGTGTAGTGTGCCTTTGTCGAGAGTCAAAAAATTATTTGCTCCCGAAAAGCTCACGTTTATCACTTCAGCCGGGATGAAATTGAACTGCGAGTGATAAGTAGAGTCGGTTGCAAATACATCCAACGTCATCGAGTCTGCATCAACCGAACTATATCGGTTTTTCCAATCCAATAGTTCTTTTTCCAATTGAGCATTTTTAGCCATCAGCTCTTTGTTGTTCTTCTGCAGATGAAAAAAGCTGTTTACATTACCCGAAATTCGGTAAAACCAAGTCGTAACCTCGTTGGATGAAGTAAGATATACACTTCTTTGGTACGAATTGTGCGAAAATACGAGATAGAAACTGAAGACAACCAACAATATTGCCAACAGCCACGAACTATTTCGGAGAATAAAACTAAAAAGATTTCGCATGGAAAAAGCTAAAAAACAGCGGTCATCGGCAATTCTTTTTCAGAAAAACCGAATTACCAATGACCGTTGTCGCTTGTATGATTATCTCATTAAGAAGCTAAATTTATCGATATTGCGCAAGGCGATTCCGGTACCTTTAGCCACCACGTGTAGTGGGTCTTCTACCACTTTAAAAGGAATGCCAATTTTATCGGTTAAGCGTTTATCCAAACCTCTAAGAAGCGCACCACCACCGGTCAAGTAAATTCCATTTCGTACTATATCGGCATATAATTCGGGTGGTGTTTGCTCTAAAGCACTCAATACAGCGGAGTCCATTTTCGAGACAGATTTTTCAAGACAGTGTGCAACTTCTTGGTACGAAACCGGCACATCCATTGGCAACGATGTCATTCTGTTTGGACCATGTACCACAAAATCTTCGGGTGGGTCTTGCAGTTCGGTAAGTACCGAACCAACGTTTATTTTTATCTGCTCGGCAGTGCGTTCTCCCACTTTCATGTTGTGCTGACGCCCCATATAATCCATGATATCTTCGGTGAGGTCGTCGCCCGCTATTTTGATGGATTTATTTGACACGATGCCACCCAACGAGATAACGGCTATTTCGGTAGTTCCACCACCTATATCCACAATCATGTTTCCCTCGGGTGCTTCTACATCAATACCTATACCCAACGCGGCAGCCATTGGCTCAAACAGCATATACACATCTCTTCCGCCTGCATGTTCGGCAGAGTCGCGCACGGCACGAATTTCAACTTCGGTACTTCCCGAAGGGATGCAGATAACTACACGAAGTGAAGGAGCAAACAGCCCGCCTTTGTTTTTTGTAGCCATTTTAATCATGCCGCGAATCATCTGTTCGGCAGCGTTAAAGTCGGCTATAACACCATCTCTCAATGGTCTGACGGTTTGAATATTTTCGTGCGTTTTTCCATGCATTTGTCTTGCCTTGTCTCCCAAGGCAATCATTTTATCAGTTTTGCGATCTAACGCCACGATGGATGGTTCGTCGAGCAAAATTTTTCCTGCATTGTTCACAATAATCGAGTTGGCGGTTCCCAGGTCCATCGCCAATTCTTGTGTAAAAGAAAATAATCCCATATTTTTAGCATTTAGCCATTGGTTGTGTACCTTTGGCTTGTTGATGTTTTTTTATAATGTTGCGTATCGTGTTGGGCAAATAGAATTAACTCGTTTGCCAACAGACATTTTTTCAATGTTTAAAGTGTCGTACACCCGTAGTTGCCATAGCCATATTTTTCTCGTTGCAGAATGCAATAGATTCGCCATCTTTGATAGAGCCACCGGGCTGAATAACGGCGGTAACTCCGGCATTGTGCGCAATTTCCACACAATCGGGGAAAGGGAAAAATGCATCGGAAGCCATCACCGCACCTTGCAGGTCGAAGCCGAAAGTACTTGCTTTTTCAATGGCCTGTTTCAGCGCATCCACACGTGAGGTTTGTCCCGTTCCACTGGCAATCAATTGTTTGTTCTTTGCCAAAACAATGGCATTCGATTTGGTGTGTTTTACCAAAATATTGGCAAACAAAAGATCTTCCAACTCCTTGTCGGTTGGTACTTGGTTCGTTATAATGTTTAGCTGGTCGGCAGTTTGCGTAGCCAAATCTTTGTCTTGCATCAACACACCGTTTAGCAAAGAGCGATATTGTATCTGATTGTTTGCTTTCTGCACTTGTTTTTGTTTCAGAATGATTCTGTTTTTCTTCTGAAACAATATTTCGAGTGCTTCGGGCGTGTAATTGGGTGCGATGAGTACTTCAAAAAATATTTCGTTTATGGCTTCTGCCGCGTCTTTATCTACGGTTTGATTGGTAATAACGATACCGCCAAAAGCCGAAACCGGGTCGGCAGCCAAAGCTGCTTGCCAAGCTTCTTTCACAGTCAGACGACAAGCCATTCCGCAAGCGTTGTTGTGTTTTAGAATTGCAACAGCGGTTTCATCGAAATCGGAAATAAGTGAAATGGCAGCTTCTATATCGAGCAAGTTGTTGTACGAAATTTCTTTCCCGTGCAACTGCTCAAACACCTCGTTCAGTTTGCCGTAGAAAATCCCTTTTTGGTGCGGATTTTCACCATAACGCAAAGCATGTGCCTCATCAAAAGAGAGACGCAATACCGTATTTTCATTTCCTTGGTTGAAATACCGGAAGATTGCAGCATCGTAGCCCGAAGAAACAGCAAATGCATCGGTCGCGAAACGGCGACGGTCTTCTATTTCAGATTCGCCCTGTTTTTCTTGCAAAAGTTTTAATAGCGGTTCGTATTGGTTTTTGGAAGCAACAATCAGTACATCGTTGAAGTTTTTAGCTGCACCTCGAATGAGCGAAATACCACCGATATCAATCTTTTCTATGATTTCTTCTTCCGAACCACCCGAAGCTACTGTTTCTTGAAATGGATATAAATCAATGATAACCAAATCGATAGAAGGCATATCGTATGATTTGATAATTTTTCTATCTGATTCGTCGTCTCTACGATAAAGAATACCACCAAAAATGCGGGGATGCAAGGTTTTTACCCTGCCACCCAAAATAGATGGATAATCTGTAATATCTTCAACTGCGGCACATTCATAGCCAATAGATTCTATAAATTCACGGGTTCCACCGGTAGAAATAAATTTTACTTGCAGTTTATTCAAAATGGCAAGAATATCCTCCAAGCCATCTTTGTGATAAACGGAAATGAGCGCATTTTTTATTTTTCGAGTCATATACTCACTTTAATTTAATAAGGAACACAAAGATATAAAATCTAAGTATCATTCGGGATGAAACGGATGCTTTTTTATTGAAAAAACCGATGTTTTTTATTTCACAGGATTTTGCACCATTTTTTCAAAAAAATTATTTTTTGCGACTAACGATTTGGGGTTTTTGCGCAATTTTTGGTTCAATGCCGTTTTTCCGCAACAAGGCATCAATGCCGGGTTCTTGCCCTCGGAATCGTTTGTAGAGCTCCATCGGCTCTTCGGTGTTACCTTTTTCCAAAATATTGGTTCGGAATGAAGCGGCGGTTTTCTTGTCAAAAATACCATTTTTCTTGAACAACGAGAATGCATCGGCTTCCATCACTTCAGCCCATTTGTAGCTGTAATATCCGGCTGCGTAACCGCCCGAGAAGATGTGTCCAAACTGAACAGACATACTGGTTTGTGGCACAACGGGCAGCAATTGTACACGTGCCATGGCATTTTGTTCGAACTGACGAATATCTCCATCAAACGGTTTTTCGATAGAGTGCCAAGCCATATCCAGGTACCCGAACGAAAGTTGACGCAATGTGGTGTAACCGGTGTTGTAGTTGGATGCATCGATAATTTTTTGCAACAATTCTGCCGGCATTTTCTCGCCTGTTTGGTAATGTGTGGCAAATTTATCTAAGAACTCTTTTTGTATCAACCAGTTTTCCATGATTTGCGATGGCAGCTCCACGAAATCGCGATACACGCTTGTTCCCGAAAGCGATTGGTAAGTTGATTTAGCAAACATGCCGTGCAGGGCGTGTCCAAATTCGTGTAAGAATGTTTTTACTTCGTCAAATGTAAGCAGTGCCGGTTTAGAATCGGTTGGTCTGGTAAAATTCATCACGATGGTGATATGCGGACGGCTATCTTTTCCATCTTTCATATATTGACCTTTGAAAGAGGTCATCCAGGCTCCGGCACGTTTTCCGGCACGCGGATGAAAATCGGTATAAAGCACAGAAAGAAAATCTCCATTTTCATCCAGAACGTTGTAAGCATCTACTTCGGGGTGATAAACGGCAATGTCCGGATTTTTTACAAATTGAATGCCATATAGAGCCGTTGCCAAGTCAAAAATTCCTTTTTTCACATTATTCAATTCAAAATAAGGACGAGTCATTTCGTCGTTCACGCTAAAGCGTTGGTCTTTCAATTTGTCGGCATAATAGCTCCAATCCCAAGGCTGAATCTCAACCGGTTTGCCCTCCATTTGGGTAGCAAATTTTGCTACATCGGCAACTTCTTTTTGTGCTATGGGCATGAATGGTGTTGCCAAATTATTGAGTAAAGCAAATACGGCTTCGTCATTTTTTGCCATTCTTTTTCTCAAAACATATTCGGCATAGCTTTTGTATCCCAACAAGTTGGCAATTTGTAATCTTAAATTGGCAATTTTTTTCACGTTTTCTTGGTTGTCAAATTCACCACCTTTGATACTTTTGGTGTTGTATGCCATGTAAAGTTTTTCGCGCAAATCTCTGCGGCTCGAATATTTCATGAACCCGCTATAGCTGGGTGCAGACAGGTCAAATAACCAGCCATCTTTTTGTTTTGCTTTGGCTTTAGCGGCGGCGGCTTCTATTTCGCTTTCGGGCAAACCTGCCAAATCGGCTTTGTCTGTCAAAAGCATCTCAAAATTGTTTGTTTCACGCAAATTGTTTTGTCCAAAATCGAGTGTTGCTTTGCTCAGTTGCATCGAAAGGTCGCGATAAATCTCTTTGTCGGCGGCAGAAAGCGTGGCTCCGCTGTCTTCAAATCCTTCGTAATATTTTTCTACCAATCGGATTTGTTCGGCATTAAGACCAGATGTAAATCGCTCGTTGTAAACCACTTTTACTCTTTCGAACAGCATTTCGTTCAGATTGATATTGTTGGAGTGTTCCGATAATTTGGGACTTACTATTCGGGAAATTTCCATCATCTCGTCGTTGCTTTCGGCACTATTCAAATTAAAGAAAACAGTGCTCACGCGCGACAGCATTTCGCCTGCATTTTCCAATGCTTCGATGGTATTTTTAAAATTTGCTCTTTGCTTGATAAACGTAATTTCGTCAATTTCGCGTTGGTGTTCGGCTATGGCTTTTTCAAAAGCGGGAAGATAGTGCTCTGTTTTTATTTTATCGAACGGAGCAGTTTCATAAGGCGTGTTGTAGGGTTTAAAAAATGGATTTTCATCTGCATTTGAAGCAGTTATGATTATTGTCATAAATAATAAAGATAAAATTGTTTTTTTCATAATCTGTTGTTGTAATTATTTTAGAAAAATAGGCGCAAATGCCGGCGAAGCCAAGAAATGAGCCTTTTGTTATTAACTCTGATTTTTGATGCTATTGTTAAATCGGCAGATAAATGGTGTGCTGCAAGTTGTGAATTGCGGTTAATAAAAATCGAAATCGGGACTTGATGAAACGTTTCCAAACTATCTGCAAAAAAATAAGATGCAAAGTTAGAAAAAAATATCAGAAGCATGATTGAGGTTTGCAAAATAGGTAAGTTTTTAAACTTAAATATATTAAAAAAATCCCAACAATAATTGCATTCGTGCTTTTTGGCTTCGTTTTTCTCAAAATAAACCCGATTGGTCAAAACATTTTTTTTGCTGTGGCGTTTTTAATGTAATACAAAAGCAATTATCCATTTTTAATTGATACATAACATGGCAACAAACACCACAACAAGTAAATCGAAAACGAAAACAAAAAGTACAACAAAAGCCAAAAGTCAGAAGAAAAATTTCATCCTCGACACCAACGTGATTTTGCACGACTACAAGTGCATCGAGAATTTCGAGGAAAACGATATTTATCTGCCTTTTGTCGTGTTGGAAGAGTTGGATAAATTTAAAAAAGGAAACGACCAAATCAACTTCAATGCCCGCGCTTTTGTGCGCGAATTGGATATGATTACGGACGACAATTTGTTTACAAAAGGAGCCGATTTGGGACTGGGACGCGGCAAATTATATATCGTGAACAGTTCGCACGACAACAAAAAAATTACTGATGCTTTTCCGGAACGCACTTCCGACAACCGTATTTTATCGGTGGTAATGGAAATTTCTGAAAAAGACCCGAAAACCAAAACCATTCTTGTTTCCAAAGATATTAACCTGCGCATGAAAGCACGCTCGCTGGGCATCATGGCAGAAGATTATATCAACGACAAAGTTACCGATATCGATATTTTCGATAGAGGTGAAATGGTTTTTGAAGGAATAAATCCCGATTTGATTGACAAAATTTATGCACAACCCACCGGTGTAGATTTCGACGAATTTACCTTCGATACACAAATAGACCCAAACCAATGTTTCATTCTGAAAAGCGAGCGCAACAGCGTCTTGGTCAGATACAACCCGTTTACACAGAAAATCAAAAAAATTGACAAAGAGTCCAATTTTGGCATCCAGCCACGGAATGCGGAGCAAGCTTTCGCTTTTGAAGTGCTTAACGACCCCGAAATAAAACTGGTAGGTATTACCGGAAAAGCCGGAACGGGAAAAACGTTGCTGGCTTTGGCTTCGGCACTGAAACAGAACAAAATATATCCGCAAATATTGCTGGCACGACCCATTGTTTCGCTCTCGAACAAAGATTTGGGTTTCTTACCGGGCGACGAGAAACAAAAAATTGCTCCCTATATGCAACCTCTGTTCGACAACCTGAACGTGATAAAATCGCAATTGGGTAGCAACAGTGCCGATATGCGCACCATAGACGAGATGCAAAAATCGGGACAGTTGGAGATAGAAGCACTTGCGTTCATCCGCGGTAGAAGCCTTACCGAAACCTATTGTATTATAGATGAGGCGCAAAACCTAACTCCACACGAAGTGAAAACCATTATCACGCGTGCCGGCGAAAATACCAAAATGATTTTTACCGGAGATTTGCAACAGATAGACTCGCCCTATCTCGACTCGCAATCCAACGGTTTGGCGTATATGATTGACAAAATGCGCGGTCAAAATATTTTTGCTCACGTGAATTTGGTAAAAGGAGAACGAAGCGTGCTTTCTGAATTGGCAAGCGATTTGTTGTAAAAAAACAAGCAACATCTTTATTTTTTTTCATACGCGAAAAAGCTGTTTCATTTGATGGGAACAGCTTTTTTGTTTCAATTTCTTTTACTTTCTCTCTGAGCCGAAAAAAATAATACAACAATCATAACCGAAAAGTCGATTTTTTTTCTACCTTTGTACCCTAATATCAAAAACAACAACCCATAAAATAGAGTACGCGCTATGTATCAAAACAAACCGGTGCGATTAATCCTTGAAGACGGGCAAGTCTTCTACGGAAAATCGTTTGGTGCCGAAAAGACAACGTCGGGAGAAGTAGTTTTCAACACTTCCATGGTTGGTTATCCCGAGAGCTTAACAGACCCCTCTTACGCAGGACAAATACTTACGTTAACTTATCCGATTATCGGGAATTACGGTGTTCCGGCAAACAGCAGAACAAACGGAATTTCCGATTTTTTTGAGTCTGAAAACATCCATGTTCGGGCACTTATCGTGCAAGATTATTCGGAAAACTATTCGCATTGGAATGCCATAAAAAGCCTTGGCGATTGGCTCAAAGAGGAGAATATTCCCGGCATTTACGGAATTGACACCCGCATGCTTACCAAAATTTTGCGCGACAAAGGTGCCATGCTTGGCAAAATAGTTTTTGACGAGGAACAGGAGGTCGATTTTTATAATCCCGACACGGAAAATCAAGTGGCTAAAGTTTCTTGCAAAGAGATAATAGAATACAAAACCGGTGATAAAAAAGTTGTTTTGGTAGATTGTGGCGTGAAACACAATATCATACGCTATCTACTCTCCAAAAAAATCCATCTCATTCGCGTGCCTTGGGATTATGACTTCACCCAAATGGACTACGATGGCGTTTTTATCTCCAACGGACCGGGAAATCCAAGTCATTGTGATGCCACAGTAGAAATTTTACGCAAAGCGATGAACGGCAACAAGCCTATTTTTGGAATCTGCATGGGCAACCAACTTTTGGCAAAAGCAGCAGGTGCCGATACTTACAAACTAAAATACGGACACCGCAGTTCTAATCAGCCCGTGCGATTGGTGGGAACAAATACCTGTTTTGTAACATCACAAAATCATGGTTACGCCATCGACGAAAAACTGTTGAGCAAAGATTGGGAACCCTATTTTATCAATATGAACGATGGAACCAACGAGGGGATAAAACACAAAACCAAACCATTTTATTCTGTCCAGTTTCATCCCGAAGCAGCCAGCGGTCCAACCGACACCGATTTTTTCTTCGATGATTTTGTGAATATGTTATAATATTTTTTCTCTATCCAAATTACAATCTACAAAAAACGAAATCTGTTATGATTCTACAAGATAAAAAGCAACACAACATAAAAAAAGCCCTTCTTTTGGGGTCGGGAGCATTAAAAATCGGCGAAGCCGGCGAGTTCGACTACTCTGGTTCGCAAGCTCTGAAAGCGCTTCGCGAAGAGAATGTAGAAACCATTCTTATCAACCCAAACATCGCGACAGTACAAACATCGGAAGGCTCTGCAGATAAAATTTACTTTCTACCCGTAACTCCCTACTTTGTAGAAAAAGTGATAGAAAAAGAACGCCCCGATGCTATATTATTGGCATTTGGCGGACAAACCGCGCTCAATTGCGGTGTGCAGCTATACCAATCGGGGGTATTAGAAAAATACAACGTTCGCGTGTTGGGAACACCTGTTCAGGCAATTATGGACACGGAAGACCGTGAATTATTTGTAAAAAAACTGGACGAAATAAATGTAAAAACCATCAAAAGTGTGGCAGTTTCATCTATCTCGGA
>CAZVWS010000009.1:0-4910 GCA_964631255.1 uncultured Dysgonomonadaceae bacterium
TTCTTCGGGCGAAAAATCGCGCGTTCCTTTGGGTATGGAGGGTTTTTGCATCGTTCTGTTTTTTATGAGATGCAAAGATAATGATTTTTAGGTTACGATTGGCGAGTTTTGTTGCACGGGTTTTTGTTTGATGCCTTCGTCAACGATTTTTCTCTTTTTTTTAAAATTTATTTTTTCCAAACAGGAATGGTTTGAAAGTTTTTTCCGAAGTGCAAATACAATGCCTTGTTGATTATTTTTCTGAGAAATACAGCTGTTATTCGATGTAAGAAGACGACTATCATTGGTAATACGTTACCAAACCAGGCATAGGCGATTTTTCAATTTTGCCAATCTTTACCTGTTTTTTTGCCACCACTTCTCTCAATATTTCATCAAAAAAGAAAGCAACAGAACCCACAAAACTAACAGGAAGCTCCCGATATTGGTATTGCATAACGTTTCTTTCCAAGAAATCGGTAAAACCATCTTCTACAATTTGGCGAATACTTTCGTCTCCAATATGCTGAAAAACAAAGGGAGTAAGACTCGCCAAAAATCGGCTGGGAAAAGGTTGACGGTAAACTTTATCTATGATAATAGCTTGCGTAAGAGCAAATTGTGCAAATAACTTTTCTTTCAGCCCATCGGTCAATTGATTTTTAAGAGCATCGCCTACCAAACGCTTACCCAACCATGCACCACTGCCTTCATCGCCCAAAATAAAACCCAAGGGCGAAACTTGTTTCACGATTTTGCTACCGTCCCATTCACAAGAATTGCTACCTGTTCCCAAAATACAAGCAATGCCCGAATCCTTTCCGAAGAGGCTGTGGCAAGCTGCCATTAAATCGCTGTAAACCTGTATTTCTTTCACTTGAAACGATTCCCTAACAGCAGTTTTAACCGATTGTATTTTTTCGGGGATACAACCCGTTCCGTAAAAGTAAATTGCTGATATACTTGCCTTTTCGAGCATCGGACGAACATGAAGTTTTATTTCCTCAGCAATTTCTTCTTGCGTTTGAAAAACAGGACTTATGCCTTTGCTTTGAAAGCGTTGGGTTATTTCTCCCGTTTCCGAAAGAAGACACCAATCGGTTTTTGTAGCTCCGCTATCGGCAATTAATGTGAAGCCGTTGTTGAATTGATTTGCTGATTTGTCGCTATTTGTTATCATATTCGATTTGTAGTTTTTTCTAATCATTCGGTTAGTTTACTTTTTGCTTTCCCAAAATCTTCATCCACCTTCATAAATGGGATTAGCAAAAGTGTAGGGATGGTAGCAATCATGATAAAAATGAAGAAGTTTTGATAACCGATTTGTTCCTGAATCCAGCCCGCAATCATTCCCGGAAGCATCATTCCAAGTGCCATGAATCCGGTGCAGATGGAATAATGTGCCGTTGGGTGCTCGCCGCGCGAAAAGTAAATCAAGTAGAGCATATAGGCGGTAAAGCCAAAACCATAACCAAATTGCTCGATAGCGACCGCCACGTTTACCCAAACAAAGCTTTCGGGCTGCAAAAATGCGAGAAAAACGTATGCGGCATTGGGCAAAGTAATGGCAAGTGCCATGGGCCAAAGCCAGTGTTTCAATCCTTGCCGCGACGCCACAATTC
Source organism: uncultured Dysgonomonadaceae bacterium (assembly GCA_964631255.1). Lineage (GTDB taxonomy): Bacteria > Bacteroidota > Bacteroidia > Bacteroidales > Dysgonomonadaceae > JBGZFC01. The sequence continues at coordinate 1,602 of CAZVWS010000009.1, forward strand.
CGCCCACAATTCCGCCCAGCGTGAGTGCGATAACTCCCACCGAACCATAAACAATACCTACTTGCTGTGTACTCAAGCCCAAGCCGCCTACATCGCGCCCGTCTAACAAGAAAGGAGAAGCCATCTTTACCAACATAGCCTCTGCCAATCGGTAAATAAGTATAAAAGCAATCGCCAGTCCGATTCCTTTCTTAGTGAAAAATGAAGCAAATGTTCTACCGAATTCTTTTGCAACCTCACCCGGAGTGGTGGCTGACTTTCCGGTATCGGAGGTAGGGCGGGGAAGGGCAAATTTATGATACACAAAAAACGCGACAAACAATCCTGCAAGTATAAAAAATGTGATGCTCCACGCTAACGGTACTTTTCCGGTGGATTTTTCCAATCCACCCGCCAAAATCACCAACAAACCTTGTCCCGTAATCATCGCTAACCGATAAAACGTACTGCGGATTCCCACGAAAAACGATTGCTGCGAATCGTCCAATGCCAGCATATAAAATCCATCGGACGCAATATCATTCGTTGCGGAACTGAACACCATCAACCAGAAAAACGCAAGTGAAGCTTGAAGATAGAACGGTGTGGGCAACGTGAACGCAACACCCGCCATGCCCGCTCCGATAAGCAATTGCATCGTAACAATCCACCATCGTTTGGTTTTCAAAATATCCACAAACGGGCTCCAAAACGGTTTAATTACCCATGGCAAATAGAGCCACGAGGTGTAAAGCGCGATATCGGTATTGGATAGTCCGAAACGCTTGTACATAATCACGGCAACGGTCATTACAACCACGTAAGGAAGTCCTTCGGCGAAATAGAGAGTGGGTATCCAAGACCAGGGATTTCGGGTAGTTTTATTTTTCATCATTATAGTTTTATAGATTCTTCACTACGTTCAGAATGACAAGTAGTTATGTCATATTGAGCAAAGCGAAATATCTAATTAGTAATTTTTCTTTATTTTCGAGTTCGGAAAATAATGTTTCAAAATTTCATCGTAGTGGTATGATTTTTCCGCCATCATTGCCGCACCAATCTGGCAGAGACCAACGCCGTGTCCCCAACCTACACCCGTAAGCGTGAAACGTTGCGGAATACCATCGTCGTTTTCGTCATCGGCATCCACTACGAAAGCGGAGCTGTAAAGATGCGATTTGGATAATGTTCGACGAATTTCTAACTCTTTCCCGATAATTATTACACGCAGTGTACCGATGATTTTCAGTCGGATGATGCGCCCCGAAGTGCCGCGTTGCAAGGGTTCGAGGGCGATGATTTCGCCAAAATCGATTCCCGAACGGTTTTTGATGAGCGACGCGATTTCTTCTTGCGAATAAACTACTTTCCACCGGTAAAAATCGGCTGTTTCCTGGTCGTAATCGTTCAAAACCTGTTTCAACACTTTCGCATCCTGCGTATTGCAAAAAGCGGGAGGCGAGGTGCGAATCCAGCGGTCGGCTTCTTCTTCATCGGTTAAATCGGGCAATGAATTTGTGTTGTCGATATCAGCTTTTCCTTGTAGATAAGCGTGCGGAATGGCTTCCCATACGTTTTCGAACGTTTCCATTACGCCGCCGCAGCATTTCGAGAAACGGGCATCGCAGATAATATCGTTATAGGTAAGCACTTCGCCGCGTGTTTGGTCGATTACTTGTTTCACCAAATCGGTTGATTGGCGCGTAATTCCCTGATAGCGCTGACAATGGTCATCGGCACAAACATCGAATTTAGCGTGGTCTTCGCGGTCGTACCAACGAGTGATTTCCGTGGGTGTTTCAAACGATGTTTGATAATTTTCTACAATGGATTTGTTTTTTTGAATCTGCGCCAGTAACCAGCTTCGCGAAATTACGGCGTGCGCCTTGAGCAATTCTTCGGAACTGGTGGCACTCATTTCGGACGAGATTACGCTGGTGAGATAATCTTCCAACGAGACGATATTGATTGCCGAAACACCACCGTTTTCTACCATAAACTTCAATCCTCCCAAAAATCGTTGGTTTTCTCTCCGTTCCCAATGAAAATTTACGCCGATAATCACCTCTTTCAGTTCGAACGAATCGGTGTGCAGGTCATCTGCCTCAAAAGTAATTTCATCGTAGAGAACATCATTGAAAAGAATTTTTCCATTCGAAATTTCCACGGAATAATTGCCCTCGGGAAATTCTTCGCACTGCAATTGATAGGCTGAAAGTAACTCGAAATGGATTTTCGGTTGATGCAATAAAATGCCGACATGGATTAATGGTTCGACCCCTAAATCCCCTGAAGGGGACTTTGCATGCCGGGAATTATTTTTGGTTGGAGACATAGATTATTTCTTATATTATTTGTTATAGAATCCAGATAGTTACAGCCATCTATTCTCCCCTTTTGGGGAGTTAGAGGGGTTATTTCTTGCGTGCTTGCAATTCCCACGTTCTAATTCTATCTTTGTACGTATTGTGCGCGTTCATTTTCACGATGTCGAGCGACGCGTCCGAGTTGTCTTCCCAACGGCGACACAAATACAGCACATCGTAAATTCTTCCTATTTGATAGTGGCGCGAAATATTCAACCCAAGGGCGTAATCTTCGCCGTAGCTGGTATTGGGAACTTTCACATCCCGCAAAACAGGCGTGTAAAACGCGCGCGGTGCACCCAATCCGTTGATGCGAAGGGCGTTGTTGCGGCCGTTATCGGGAGTCCACTCGCGGTGGTCGATAATTCCCGGAGGAATTTCTTCCATCGCGAAATTGGTCATCTGGTACGTGCCCACAACCATGGCACAATTCTGTTCGTAGAAGGTGTTCACGATTTTTTGCAGCGTGTTTTCATCGCTATACACATCGTCGCTATCCAGCTGCACGGCAAATTTACCGCAATTTGCGTGATGCACGCCCATATTCCAGCATCCGCCGATTCCTAAATCGTCGCGATTGGGAATAACGTGTATCAATCGTTCGTCCTGAAATTCACGGATAGCCTCGGTTGTGCCGTCGGTTGAATGATTATCTACGATGATGAGGTTGAATTTGAAATCGGTTTTCTGCATCAACACCGATGCGATGGCATCTTGGATGGTTTTGATGCGGTTTCGCACGGGAATAATCACCGATGCTTCGTATTCGAACGACGAGCCTTTATCGAACTCAATTTTCTCGAAACTGGGTTTCAAGTAGGCTCCAACGTCTTTCAAATGCTGCGTGCAGGCTTGCTCCATTTCCACTTGCACGGCACGGTTTTTCGGGTCCACGTAATCGAAAATCTTCTGTCCCGATGCGCGGGTGTCTTCTTCCACCTCGGTATAAAGATATTCGTTG
>CAZVWS010000009.1:4920-50126 GCA_964631255.1 uncultured Dysgonomonadaceae bacterium
TATAAGCTGTCCGACTTGCGGCAGAAAGAGAATTGATGTTGCGAAACTTTCAGCCGCAAATCGTACAATCCCGCAAATTGGTACGACTCCGTTTTCATTCGCTTGGCGGCATCTTTCAAAGCTTTGGCGTTGTAAACAAGCAGTGAGCCGAAATTGAAATCGTCGCGCAAACTTCCTTCCTGGTAATCGATAACGGGATGGTTTTTCTTTTCGCCGTTCGCCACAGCGTAATAATCGGCGTAAACCATTCCGGCGTGGGCGTCTTCCGCAATGCGCAGCATACGTTCCAACGCGAAATAACCGAGTTTGAGCACGGTGGATTTTTGATAAATCAACGTGTAATCTGCCGATGATTTTTCGGCAATTTTCCGGATGGTTTCGGTGCTTTGCAGCGTGTCAATCGCGATGTTTTTGCATCCGGCGATGGTCTCCGTTACGTTTTCGGGTGTGAGCAGGTAAATCTTTTTTACCCGTTCCGATTGTTTTAACTCTTCCACGGTTTTTGCCGCTTGCTCGGGCTGCGTGAAGAAGATGAAGGCGTTTATTTTTTTCATTGTTGTGAGTATATTTTGTTTCCAAAATACCTTGAGGAGGTTTGTCGAAATGAGGTCTTATTTCCAATTCAAAAAAAAGAGACAGTCCGGATATTATATCCCAACTGTCTCTTTCGTATTCATAAAAAGTGCTAAAAATTACACTATTTAAATATGTTCGAATCTAGCAGTGAAGAATCTCAATTGTTTTGGTTCATAAACGAAGCGCAATCCTTTGATATCTTCTTTGTGTTTGTATAATTTGATAACAGCGTCAGCTACTACGTCCATGTGGCGATATGTGTAAACACGACGTGGAATAGTAAGACGTACAGTTTCCAATTTTGGAGCGTGGTTTTTACCGGTGTTTTTATCGCGTCCGGCAGAGATAATTCCGCGTTCCATACTACGTACACCCGATTCTACGAATAGGTTAGCAGCCAGACTTTGTGCGGGGAATTGTTCTTGTGTCAAATGTGGACAGAAACGACGAGCATCCAAGAAAACAGCGTGTCCGCCGGTTGGTTCAATAATAGGAATACCTGCAGCTCTTAGTTTATCGCCCAAGTAGCGTACTTGTTTGATGCGGTGCTCGATATATTCATACTGAACCGATTCTTGCAAACCAATAGCCATGGCTTCCATGTCTCGTCCGGCGATACCACCATAAGATGGCATACCTTCGTAAACAACTACCAATTCTTTGGCAGCATTAAACAAATCTTCGTCTCTCATACACAAGAAACCGCCCATGTTTACCAAACAGTCTTTTTTACCGCTCATGGTGCAACCATCAGAGTAGCTGTACATTTCGCGAACAATTTCTTTGATTGTTTTGTCTGCAAATCCGGGTTCTTGTTCTTTGATATAGTAAGCATTTTCTACGCAACGAGTTGCATCGTAAAATACTTTGATTCCATATTTATTGGTCAATTCTCTAACGGCACGCATATTTTCGATAGAAACGGGTTGTCCACCTGCTAAGTTCACAGTAACTGCAAGACAAACATAAGCAATGTTTTCAGCACCTTTTTCATCGATCAATTTTTGAAGTTTATTCAAATCGATATTTCCTTTGAAAGGGATATCCAAACCTGCATCATGCGCCTCGTCGCGGATGATGTCCACGAAAATACCGCCGTTTCTTTCTTGGTGGTAACGAGTTGTGGTAAAATACATGTTTCCGGGAACATATTGACCGGGTTTAATCGCGATTTGAGAAAGAATATTTTCTGCTCCGCGACCTTGGTGAGTAGGTACTAAATAATCGAAACCGAAAATATCTTTAACCGATTCTTTGAGGTGGAAAAAGTTTTTGCTTCCTGCATATGCTTCATCACCCATCATCATACCAGCCCATTGTTTATCGCTCATGGCGTTGGTACCACTGTCGGTTAACAAATCGATATAAACATCTTCAGAATTGATTAAAAAAGTGTTATATCCTGCTTCTTTAATGATTCTTTCGCGATCTTCGCGCGTGTTCATTTTTACCGTTTCAACGGTTTTGATGCGGAAAGGTTCCGCCGGATACTTGTGAAGGTCCATAATTAAAATGATTATTTTTTTAATGTGTAATGTTTTATTTTACAAATGTATAGCAAAATGTGCTATTTGCAAAGTAAAATCAGTTATTTTTCTTTAAGAAACGAAGAATAGAACCTTGTATGTTCCTATTTCTTGGCTCGTGTCTATGTAAAGAAACGGCAATTTGTCGGTTTATTTTATTTGTTCTACTTTTTTTGTTTTGCTATCGGTAGTTTCGTTTTATTTTCTAAAAATAATTATCTTTGCACTTCAGCCCATTGTATCCTTTTCGAAACATCGGGTTTTACAAATCACAGCATCCGATTAGAATGAGTTTAACACCTCCAACCGCAACTCGTTGGCTCAACAACAAAGTTACCGATTCAAAAGATATTTACTTGTGGTCGGCGTTTTTCACGTTGATAAGCGCGGTTTGTTTTGTGTTTTTTTGCTGGTTTTTGTCAAATTTTGCAGCTACATGGCTCACATCAAATATCTTGCGACCGCATTGGTTGCTATACTCCCTGGTTTTTTTGGCGGGAAGATATATTTTTGCCCATTTTGCTTCGCTCATGAATTATAATGCGGCAAATAAAATCGTGTCGCGAGTAAAACAAGAGCTCTATCCTACTCTACTGCACAACAACAACTTAGACTCTACCGAAAGCACCCTGTATTTGACGAAAGTTGCCGACGATTTAAAATCATATTTCTCCTCGTTTGTGCCCAATGCATTGGCTTCTATCGTTGTCAGCACTTCACTGTTGGTTATCTGTTTTTGGATAGAGAAATGGGTTGGTTTTATCCTGTTGATTTCGGTTTTGGTAATCCCCATGCAGATGATTATCATAGGAATAGGTGCCGAATCGATGCATCGCAAACACATCAATTTATTTCTCCGATACTCGGCAGTTTTTTACAACCGCCTGCAAACCATTGCAGAAATTGTGAATTTGGATAATTTTGAGCAACAATATCGTTTTTTGGGTAAAAAAAGCCGACAGTTGAATAAGGCAACAACAGGTGTGATGCGTGTCGCTTTTTTGTCGTCGGCTATTCTGGAGTTGTTCATAACATTGAGCATTGCCGGAGTTGCCATTTATTTAGGGATGAGCCTATTAGGCATTATGCCGGGCAAGTATTATAATGTGGGTTACAATTTTAGAAACGCCCTGTTTTTACTGACACTCGTGCCCTATTTCTATTTCTATTTGCGTCGATTTGTCAGCGCGTACCACGATAGAAATAGAGCGTTGGCATCGGCAAATAACATCATGCCACTTTTGCAACAAAAAGTTTTCACTACAACAGAAAGCGTATCCATACCACTCAACCAGTTTGAAATAAACGATTTGAGCTTTGCCTATCCGCAAGTAGCGACAAAAGTGTTGAACCAAATCAATTTCGGGTTTCCGACTACGGGATTGGTGTTGGTAAAAGGAATTTCGGGTTCCGGAAAATCTACTCTGCTCAAACTTTGTAGCGGAAATCTATTTACCGAAGAGGGCAAACTATCGGTAAATGGCAAAGAAAACATTTGGTCGCATCTGTGGCTGAAAGAAAACAGTGCTTATATGAACCAATTTCCGTTCATTTTTGACGGAACTTTGCACTACAATGTTTTTTTGGAAGGTGAAAACAAAATGCCAACGCCCGATTTTCTAAAAAAAATTCTCCAAAAAAAGGAGAAAGGATGGCAAACTGTTTTAAGTAACAATGGCAAGCAACTCTCGGGTGGCGAACGACAATTGGTAACCCTCGCCCGATTAATGGCGCACCCCAAACCGGTTGTAATTTTGGACGAGCCCACAGCTAATTTGGACAGAGAAACTCTATCACAAGTTTTGCCGTATATCGAGAAAATGGCGAAAGATAAATTGGTTATCGTTGCTTCGCACGAGCCGGAATTTGAATTCCTTGCAAATAAAACCATCGAGTTAAATTGGGGAGAACAGATGAAATGAAAAAACCGACAAGCCCAATGAACAGATTCATCTTGAAAGAGATATTGCGACCATTTACCCTAAAATGGACAAAAGGAGTGCTGTTGCTATTGCTTTGGACAATGGCATTCGTGGCATTGCCGGCAATATCGGGTTGGTTTTTGGCAATGAGCAGTTTGGTATTTATCACAGCAAACACCACTTTTTCGTACTTGATACCCAGCGCCGTAATTCGCCTGCTTGCCCTAAGTCGCACGGCTACCCGATATTTTGAGAAGTTGGAAAATCACAAAACAACCTTGGATGTGCAGCACCGCTTGCAACTCAAAATATTTTCATCAGTTGCCCGTTTCGCCTATTTTCGAAAACAAGCAGATAATAACGCTAAATTATTAGAAAACAGCACACACGGCGTTGAGCAAATCCTTAACCACATGCTTTTGTGGCTGTTACCACTTATCGGCAGCATAGCAGCCATGGTGTTATTGGCGTTTTTCTTATCGGGATACGCTGTGCCAATCGGTTTGTATTTCTTGCTGTCGTCGGCATTGGTACTATTTGTGATTCCTCAATTCATTTTTCAAAGAAACAAGCAATTATATCGAAATCTGAAAATGCAACGAGAAGAGAATCAGCAACTTTTGTTAGAGAGCTTTAGAGGACGAATCGAAATTTCAAAATACCATTTGCAACAAAAAGTAATAGAGCAATACAAACAGAAACTGAGCAAGTTAGAAAAAACGGAAAAAAAATTGCAAACCAATTCGTATTACCTGCAACTTACCGTTGGTTTAGGATTGGGGATCGTGGCAACTTTCATTTTGTGGCAATCGAATTTGTACGACATCAACGCGCAAACGGCAATCGGTATTTTCTTCGGGATAATGGCGCAAGCCGAGTTGGCAGAGATGTTGTTTTCGGGAAAATCGGAACGCAATTCGGTTACGCAACAAATAGCTCAGATACAAACTATTTTTGACGAGAACAAACAATCAACCAATCCCATAACAATCAGCGAAAATCTGCAAGAGATAGAAATTGCGCAATGGCAAGCAAAAATTCCCGAAACAACGGTAGAAACCAATACAATCTCTTTACAGATAAAAAAAGGCGAATGGATTGCTCTTTTTGGCGAAACCGGCAAAGGTAAAACCACGTTGCTCAATAGTTTGTTTTATCCCGAATATCGCAAAAGTGGCACTTTGGTTTGGAATCAAAACACGATAGAACATCTTGTTCCTCCTCAATGTATCTACATTACACAAAAAGCCTATTTGTTGACCGGTTCGTTGCGCGAAAATTTTCAAGATTATGCCGATGAGGAGATTCTCTTGGTACTGAAAATAGTGGATTTATCCGGCTGGCTCCAATCGCTTCCTAACGGATTGGATACGTGGCTTGGAGAAAATGGAGAAACATTGAGCGGCGGACAAAGGAAAAAACTATTGCTGGCGCAAGCACTGCTCAAAAAGCCACAACTGCTTGTCATTGACGAGCCTACGGCGGGTATAAGCAAAGAAAATGCAATAGAAATATTTCAATCTATTCAGAAGCAACATCCCGAAATGGCGATTTTAATGGCGACCCATCTTCGCGAATTAGAGCAGCTTGCCGATAAATCGGTTTTTTTATAAGACGATATTTTTCTTTACAAATCTCAAAAAATCAAACAAATGGAAACAGTGAAAAGCCAAAAATTGAACGCATCCAACACAACCGGTATTTTTTGTCTGCCGACTTGCAACCAATACGCGGAAACAAAATACAGCGAGACTTTTTCGTCCGTTGCCGATGCACTAAAAAAGGGTTATCGTCCGTGTAATTTTTGCAAACCGATTCAAAATGAGGAGCATATTCCCACCAAAATGCTTCCGTTAATCCAATTCATTGAAGACCATCGGATAACAAAAACAGACACCATCAATCCGGAATCATTTGGATTAAATTTACAAGAAACACGAGCCTGGTTTTTAGATAAATATCACCTCACATTTCGGAATTTTCTGCAACTGCTGAAAGAGAATAGCACTTTTTTGCACGACAAGGAGGAAACAAAATCATCGGTAACAGAAATAGCTAAACTGATTGATGTAATGGAAAACTTTATGCCAAACCCGTCAGACTCCGGTCAGATAATAAAAATTTCGTCCATTGAAACACCGATTGGCAATATGATTGCCGCCGCCACGGAAACCGGCATTTGTATGCTTAATTTTGCCGATTACCACCAAATGGAATCAGACTTCATCCAACTTGCATTCGGAAATAAGACTTCGCTCACGATTGGTAAAAACAGACATCACATTGCATTGCGAAAGCAACTGGATGAATATTTTGCCGGTAAGCGCAAATCGTTTGATGTTCCGCTTGTTTTCAACGCGACATTGTTTCAGTATGAGGTGTGGCAAAGTCTGTTGAAAATACCATACGGACAGGTAATTTCTTATGCCCAACAAGCCGCTTCCATCGGGAAACCAAAGGCAGTAAGAGCCGTCGCAAATGCCAATGGGCAAAATCTTTTAACCATTCTGGTGCCTTGTCATCGGGTGATTGGTTCTAATGGAAAATTGACCGGATACGGCGGTGGTATGTGGCGCAAGATGAAATTGTTGGAGTTGGAAAAAGCTCCTATATTTTAAATGTTGACTATACCATTTTTTAGAACGGATAACCGATAGCAAAATGGAACGCCAAGTCTCGTTTTAATTGCGGTTTAAAAATAGTCCATCGCTCGCCTTGTGGCAGACCCGGGTTGTGTGCTTTCATCCCAAAATCTAATCGCAATAGCAAGAAATTGAGATTTACCCGCAAACCCAATCCGTAGGAGGCGGCTATCTGTTTATAAAACTCATTGAACGAGAAATACCCGCCGGGTTGGTTGCTGTAGGCTTTGATAGTCCAAATATTTCCGGCATCTACAAACCCTGCAATTTCAAACAAATTGGTCAGTTTGCGTCTATATTCCAAGCTCAAATCCATTTTAATATCGCCGGTTTTATTGGCAAAATCATATCCCAACACGTTTTGGTTGTACACACCGGGACCCAAAGTTCGGGTACTCCATCCACGCACACCATTGGCGCCACCGCCGTAATATCTTTTCTCGAAAGGCAAAACAATGGAATTGCCGTAAGGCAAAGCAAATCCCAAAGCGATGTGTCCTGCCAACGTGTTGTATTGGTCTATTGGGAGAGTGGGTGCAAAATCGAAATCTATTTTCACATATTCGGCATAAGGTATTTTGAGCAATGTTCTGCGTCCATCTTCATTTACTCGCGTGCCTCCCAATGCTCCAATCAGACGGGGCAAATGTCCGGCAACTTCAATGCCGCTGCGCAATCTGTAAGGGAATTTTGGTCGGGTTTCGTTGGCTCTGAAATTGGTGTAAGATACGGTGTATGACGAGCGAACAATCATTTGCTCTTCGTAAGATGCACGCAAAATAGGATTGGTATTGTCGCCCAAATACTCTTCTTTGAATTTCTCGGACACCCACGGCATACGGATGTAAGTAACCCCGATGGGTTCTACCATGTGATTAAGTTTCCAGCCCGAGCGCGACCACTGAAAGCGCGACGATAGGTTGAAAAACTGCCGCAAATAATCGGGTCTTTTCTGAAAATTGATGCCGAAAGAAAATTCGGTTGAAGCCGAGGGTTGGTCTTTTAGTCGTTTCATCAGCCAAGGCAACAAAAGTTGCGGGATAGAAAGAAACGCTTCGGTTCCGTATTCGTAATAACTCTGGTCGATGATATTATCGGATGACTCGGTGGCTGTTATAAATTCGTATGCTCCGTTCAGTTTTATTCTTAATCGTTCTCCACCTTTCAAGATATTTTTGTGCTCGTATGTCAAATCGGTGGCAATACCCAAATCGCCGTTGGAGTTGGTACCATCAACCCCAAATCGCATGAAATGCAAATTGCCCGGAACAATAGAAATAACAGCATCAATGTAATGCGTATCGGGTCTTTCAACAGGAATTAGGTTGACACCTGTTTGGCTCACAGACCCCAATCGGTTGAGCGAAGAGTATGTACGTTCCACAATGCGGTCTGAATAAGTTCTTCCGGGGCGGATAAACGTGTTGTAATAGACGGCTTGCGGCAGCATAAATTTCTCTCTTTCAGAAACCACTTTTATCCCTCTGTAATCTACCGTATCCAGCAGATGATGGCGCGTGCTGTCGTTCAAAATGAATGGATCTACTCCGTTTAGTACGGTAACATTGCCAAAGGTATATTTTTTGTGCAAGGTGCTATCGGTCGGGTTATTGAGACTGAGCACCAAATCTACCTGATTTACACCTGCCGTGGTATCTGCCAAATAGTAGAAATTGTCTTTCGTGAAATTATAATACCCACTGTTTCTTAGCTCATTAGACATCTCTACACGACCTTTTTCCAAAACTTCCAAATCGAAAATATCGTCTTTTTTTATGACATTCAACCTGTTTTTGTCGCTCAATATTTTGTAAATCAGCGTATCTATTTGCTGTATTGAATCTTTGAAATTACGAATCAGATAAGGGTCTTTTCCAACCACATCGTACACTACTTTTGCTTTTTTGTCTTCTTTGGTTACGGTGGTGTCAACTTCGGCATTGAGGTAGCCTTTGTTATGCAATTGCAGCTTGATTTGTTCTATGGAGATAGCAGTCAGTCGCTCGCTATACAGCACGGGCGGTTCACCAAATTTCAGAAATTGTCTGTTGAGCCAAGTGGAGTCGTTATTCGGGATATTGTAAATTCTCAGTTTTTCTTTACCGAAAAGAAATATATTGGAATTTGGTTTTTGTCGCAAATAGGGCTTCAAGTCCGATTCGCTCACACTTTTTGTATCTGTATTTATCTTTACTTTATCCAGCAGATAACTTCCGTCGGGCACTTTCTTTGTAATATTGCAAGATGCCAACAGAATAATACTGAGTATATAGAAAAAAAATCTCTTCATAATTTGTTATTCGTCGTTATCTTTTTTCCTGAAACTAAATTTAAATAAATCTTTAAATTTTCGGGCGTCTCTATTGATAACCAAACCCACGCCTTGCGTTGTAGGAGCGCGATTGTAGTATTGCTTGTTTGCTCTGTTGTATGCACGAATCATGAGCCAATTGTTGATATCGTATTCCAACTCGAACTCGCCCATGAATGCTTGCTGACTTGCCATCATGCTTTTATCGCCATAGCTTAGGTTGGAAGAGATGCGCAGACGGTCGTCTAAGAAACTCTTCGAGATATCTACCCCCATGCGCATGGTGTCAAAATTGCCATCGGCAGTTTCAAAATTGGTACTGATGGTCCAATCGTCGCTCAAAGCATTTGCCAAGAGTGCATCCAACCCACGCGTGAGTGCCGATGCCGCGTAATTGGTAAACGCATTGTCGCCCAAGTTGCCAACAGGCGCACCTCCTGCCGGATAAAAATTGCCGGTAGCAATAAGGTTGGCAAATTGCGTAATTTTTTGCTCATCGGTGCTAATCATACTCGATAGACGTTGTTTTATATCGTCGGTGGCGTCGGGCAATTCAATGCCATACTGCAAATTCATTCGATTCAGATTTCCTTGAATATCCAAAGTAGCATGCACCGGAACGCGCGTATTGCTCATTTGCGTGGCAAAAGTTTCGCTTAGCGTTGCCAAATTTGCATTTACTTCGTTGTACGCCGAGATATTGAATTGTGTACTCATGGGGTTTCCGACCATGGTAACGGTACTACCTTCTTTCAATTTGAAATTGATGGATTTCAGATTCAGGAAGTTGTATTTAAACCTGCCACTTTCGGCAATATAATCGCCATACACACGAACTGCCGGATTTGCTTGCGAATCAAAAATAACACGCAACTCGCCATTACCGTTTATTTCTAACGCATCTCCGGTAACCGGGTTGATGAGTACGCCGGCTTCCAGCATCTCGTTTATATCCAAAAGTGCTTGAATTTTTATTGGCACACCGCTGCTAAGGCGGGTATTGAGGCCATCTACATTTTCTTTTTTTCGCAGAAAAGCCAAACTATCTTCGTATTGCTGCTGTTTGTTTATGTAAATGACACCGCTATTTTTGGCGGCTGTTGCCGTTTGGGGCACTTCTATTGTCAGATTGGAACGACTTTCGTTTCGCAAATTGGCATTACCAAAAATACCTCTGGAGGAGCCAATTATGTTGAGATTTCCACTCAATTTGAGATTTCCGTACGCTATTAAATCGGTTCTTTCTTCGTTGTTCAGCAACAGAAAATCGTCCATATTCAGGTTTACTTGGTACTCCATTCCGCTAAAATTGCGGTGCGTGAGTGCCACTTTCAGATGTGCTTCGTGGTTGTTGTTGTCTTTGATTACCAAATCGTCTAACCCGATGCTGCCCGGTGCAATACTTATTGTATCGGACACGGTGTAAGTTACGTTGGTAAAAGCAACCGTCATCACGCCTTCATCTATGCCCACCCAACCTTTGGTAATGGATTCGGAAAGTTTGCCGGTGAGGTTGATATTGGAATTTAACGAACCCGACACCCGGCTAAAAGTTTCCGCAGTAAAAGGTTGCACCCAAGCCAAAGGCAAATTGTTTATCAACACTTTCACATCCAGCGGGTTGGTTTTTCCGATGGGTACAAAACCTTGTACATCCATGTAGTTGATGTTGTTTTTTATCAAATTGACATCTAAATTAAGACCGGCACGTGCTCTGTCCCAATTTCCATCTAATGATAGCGTACCAAGTGTATCGGTTGCAGTTCGCAAGTTTTCTATTTGAAGGTCTTGGGTCTGTATTTGTGGTTCTGCCAAAGCCTGATTGATGGTAATGGCTCCGTTGATAGACCCTTTCAGCAACGGGGCGTTGATTGCCGTAAGAATATTTCCCAACTCGGTATCATTGAAGAAAACCCGGATGCTCTCTTCGGGTTTTTTGGAAACAATTCCATCAATTCCCAACAACAACATACCGTCTTGCAGCAATGAAAAGTCGCTGATATTTATTCTATCTTCCTCGAGGAGAATTGTTGAGTGCGGCATAGTAACCAACTCTTGGTTGAACCAAAAATTGGAAGGATGAATGTTTATATTGGTAATGAGTTTTTCTTGCTCATCGCGCGAGAAGGAAGCCGAAATTCCCATATCGCCATTGGCGTGCGTATCGTTATTGGTCAGGTCAAAAAGCACTCCGTTTGTAATGGAATCGTTGGCTGCCAATGTATTGAGTCGGGCATTGATGTGTCCGTTTTCTTGAACCAGATAGGTATTGGCATTAAATTTGATGCCGCTATTGGTGCCCGACACCAAATCGAATTTGGTTTCTCTAATATCGTTTTCGCCCACTTTCACACGTGGCAAGTGTCCATTCATTTGCAGCGATGGCGTTTCTGCCATATCTACCCTGCCGTGTAGTTTGCCCGGCTCAACGTTGATAAATGGCAAAGCGAAAGCGTAGGATAAATCTTCCGAGTTTTTCAAAACCAAATCGAAAGTAAAGGCATTATTGACCGAGCTGTTTACTGTTTTTGCCGGTTTTATCAGTGTTGGCAAGTGGTTGTGCAACATATTGGTTATCTCGTTGCCGATGGTCGAAAAATAGTAGTCACCTGTTATTTCGGCATCCAAGACAGACGATTCAATCTTTATTTTCTTGTCTCCGGTTGTTTCGTCCAACTTAGCTTCTAAGTTAATGGTACCGGGGTTGTAAATAAAATTATCGTCGTAGAGCGAAGCACTGTCAATTACGACCGTTCCAATCATTGTGTCGATATTTTCTCCTTCCAAATTGGCATCAACACGAGCCACCAGATACGGATTTTGCCAACTTTTGAGCGTGAATAGCGGCGGAAGAAACAATTTGTCAATTTTTCCGTTTACACTCATTTTCATCGGATTATTGAGGCGCATATCTGCAACGAGATTGAACTTGTTATCTTCTGTATTGGAAGAGACCACGCCCGAAATCTCGTTTCCTCGATACAAACCATCCACCAAAAGATGGTTATATTGGTATCCGTTGTACGTTACCGACCCAATATTTCCTTTCGCTTCCACCGAAATCGGTTTGTTTTTTTCAATTTTCAGATGGGCAAACGTGTTCAACGTTAAATCGTCTACGCCCGCTTTCTCTCCTATAACTTCGGCAACTTGCAGGTTTTCGGTTGCCAAATTTCCTTGCAAATCGATATTAGAAAAATTGTTTTGCATGCTCCCCACTCCATCGAAACTGAGTTTGCCGGGCTTGGTTGCTACCAACAAGTTTACATCGAAATGGTTTAGCTTGCCTTTTGCTTTCAAATTGAGATTCATATCTTGCAGTGCCACAACTTGCTCGGGCAAAACAAAAGTGGGCGACCCGATGCGGATGAGTGCTTGCAAATCGTCGGGATTTGTTTTCAGATTCTCAATATTGATATTTAAATCGGAAGTGTTGTATTTATTGTAATCTGCCAATAATCCTTTGATATGAAAGGAAGTATTGTTTCCGTATTTGACAGATAAATTCTTCACATCCACTGCCGGAAGTTGTCCTTCCATTTCGGCTTCCAGCTCAAAAGGTTTGTTGAGATGCGAAAACCGGTCGGTAAAAATGGCAATATCTTGGGGTTGCGCCTTCGCGCTTTTCACGTTAAGTTCAAATTGTTTTGATTTGGTATCGAAAACGGCTTTGGGAATCTCGATTTGCGAATTATTGAATTGCAAATCAACCTTATCGCTCCACAGTTTGCTGTCTTTGCTTCGCACCATTGCCTGCAAATTGTCCACCAAAATGCCGGCATTATTCTCCCGAAAACTGAGCGAACGAACATCTGCCACCAAATTTTTCATATCCAACGAGGTTACATCGGCACGCAGATTGAAATCGGTTACGTGGAAATGCGAAGCATTAAACTTGCCCGGGGTTTCCGGCTTGGAGCGGATATTGTAGCGCAAATCGCCATTTTGGAGGCGAATGTTGCTCATGGCTATTGCCAGGGGATTGGTAGTAGGCTCTTTTATTTTTATCGAATCGGGAGCGAAAGCATCTATGATGAATTGGAAATTGAATGGAGTTTCGGGTGTTTCACGATACACGTTTGCCGTGAAATCGCTGATTGCAGCAGATTGGATGGTCAAATGATTTTTAAATAAATCGAGTACATTTACTTTCGCCGCAACTTCCCGGGCATACAACAGCGTATCTTTCTGTTGGTCCTCTACATATAAGCCATTTATTGTTACCGAATTGAATCCGCGAATCCGAAGTTTTTCGATAGATATTTCGGTATTCAACTTGGGTTTTAGTTTTTTCAATGCAAATTGGGCTGCGTATTGTTGAACACGCGGCACAGTAAATGCAACGGCAAGCAACACATTCAAAAGGAGAATGCATGCAACTACTATTGCAAAAATTTTTATTATTTTCTTTACGATTTTCATTAACCTGCTAAGAAAGTGCAATATTACAAAAAAATTTCCTCATCTCTCATATAATTATTGCTTTTATCCTATTATTTATACCAAAAAAAGTTTTTGTCAATACTTCGTTTTTATCTGTTTAATTTTTTGGAATCAAGAGACAAGATGAAAAAACCAAGATAAAAGAAACATAGATAAAAGAGTTTTTGATTTGCGGGCGATTAGATTTTAAATGTCCTCGTAATTTTATATAAATGGTAAAAATGGAAAATCAACTATTTATAAAAAATATTTTGTTTGTTTTTAAAATAATTTATTATCTTTGCCACTCATTAAAAATTTATTAATCAATTCATTATTTATGAGAAAAATAATTTTACTCTCTATTTTGCTTTTTGCATCTTTCGTGTCTGTAGTCGGTCAAGACGGTCCTCCGGCAAATACTCCCCGCATCGATATGACTGTTGTAGAAAATGCCACGGTAACATTATCATTCATGGGCAAGCAACCCTCCACTCCTCTTTGGATTGAACACGCACCGGGACAGTACACCTATCATCAAATTGACAATGTAAACTGGTTGGCTTTTGAACAAGTAAAAGTAACCGGCACAGAATTAGTAATTCATGGCGACTTGATGGCTTTTGAATGCAAAAACAATCCTGACAAAATTTTAACTTTGGACGTGAGCAAATCTACCAATTTACAGATTTTATGGGCAAACAACAACTTATCTATCCATACGTTGAAATTAAATCATAATATGGGCGGATTATACGTGATGAACAACTCCATCAGTGAGTTAGATGTAACACAATGTACAAATTTGCAATTTTTATATTGCGAAAACAACAAGTTGAGCCAACTGAATGTATCCAACAATCCTTACCTAAACCACTTGGTGTTTTTCAACAACAAAAACATGTCGCAAATCGATTTGAAAAACAACATCAATTTGTATGCAATTGCCATGTTTGGATGTAATTTTGATGCTTGCGCTTTGGATGATATGTACACCGATATACCTAATTTGCAAAACGATGACGTAGTGGGTACTATCTATTTGGTAGATCGCGACAACGGCAACCCCGGAGCGCTTACAAGCAAAACCGAAATTGCTAAAAGCAAATTTTGGGATGTGCAAGATTACAACAACGGAAGCCCAATCAACATAGTTGGAGACGGCACCGGTTGCGATGCTTCTTCAATCAGCGAAACAGACTATATCTCAATCTTGGTTTACCCGAATCCGGTAAAAGATATGCTGCAGGTTAGCATCCCCGAAATACGTAAACCCGAAAAAGTAAGCCTTATCAATATGGAAGGAAACGTTTTGTATAACACAGTAGTAACCGTTCCAAACTTCCAAGTAGATGTGTCTAAATTCAATAGTGGAGTTTATATTCTGCAAGTTGGAAACAACAAACGCAAAATCGTTATTGAATAAATACGCGAAGAGGCAAACGCTTTAAAATAACACAATAAAAAAACTCGTTCCGAAATGATTTACTTCATCAAAGAACGAGTTTTTTTTGGTCAGAACAAATCCGATTTCATCAAGCCCCAGCGGCACAACCGATATTTTATTGAAACACCAAGCACTCCCAACCCATATATGGTACTGCGTTTCAAATTGATGGAAGATGCTTCTTCAAAATATTTGGTTGGACAAGTCATCTCCCCAATTTCAAAACCGGCATAAAAAATTTGGGCAAGCATTTCGTTATCAAAAATAAAATCGTCCGAATTTTGGTTGAATTTTATCGACGAAAGCACTTCGGCAGAAAAAGCACGGTAACCGGTGTGGTATTCCGATAGTTTCTCGTTGAGTAATACATTCTGGAAAAACGTCAAAAACCTGTTGGCAACGTACTTAACGATGGGCATTCCACCTCTGATGGCACCATTGCCCAAAATACGCGAAGCGAGTGCCACCGGATACACATCGTTGGCAATCATATAAGCCATCGACTGAATTAGTTTGGGCGTATATTGGTAATCGGGATGCACCATAATCACTATATCGGCGCCCAACTCCAACGCTTTGTTGTAACAAGTTTTTTGGTTGCCGCCATAGCCTTTGTTTTTTTCGTGTCTAATCACGTGATTGATACCCAATTCGCGCGCCTTTTGCACCGTGTTGTCCTTGCTGAAATCGTCCGTAAGAATTACCTCATCCACTATTTCAAAAGGAATTTCCCGATAGGTTTGCTCCAAAGTTTTTTCTGCATTATAAGCGGGCATCACAACTACAATTTTTTTTCCGTTAATCATTTCTCTGCTTTTTTATTTTTGGTGTAAATCGGGGTATCGAGCGTAAAAGATAAATCCGTTTTTCTCGTAAAGTTTGACCGGATTGTTCGTTTCGCGTACAAAATCGGACTCTTCTGTTCGTTGCTTTTTCAGCACAAAATAGGCCGGTTTTTGTATTTTGCCTTGTTGTAAAAATGTTTTATCGGCATTTGTATTTTGGGGTTGTCTGTCGCTGTAAAAATAGTGCGCATAACTTTTGTGAATGGGATAGATATAGCAATCTTCGCCACGTTTGCTTTTGTAAAATTCGATAGCCGCGTGCTGACTATATTGCTCAATTCCTGCCGTGATGTGATACATACCCAAATAGATGAACAGCAATGAACCCACAAACAGACTTATCAACGCCGAAACTGCATTCTTCTTGTATGAAAAGGCAAAATAAAGAACCGAAACGATGAGCAAAAGTCCAATTATCCACTCAAAACCTTTCCAATTGCCCGATGCTTGCAAGTTTCCTCTGGCAAATTCATCTTGAATGAGTGGAATGAGTTTCTGTTTGAATGAATCGATAAACGGAACCATGCCGGCAGCCAACCCGATAATTGTGCCGATAACGGCAGTTAAGACGAAAGCCCATTTGGGCGGTTTTATCTTGTTCGTGAGCCATTTATCTACATACCAAGCTGCCAAAAACGTTATGGGGAAATAGCACATGGACGAGTAATGCACAATTTTTGTTCGCACCACGGTAAATAATATTAGAACCACCCACAGAGTAATCATCATCCAACGGAAAAAATGTGCCATCAGCAAACTGTTTTCGTTTTGAAGAATATTTTTACGAAAGGTGAGCATCGCGAAAATGGATGTCGGGAAAACCCCGAAAAACAGAATCACGAAATGATAACCCGGGAAACCGGCATGACCGGCATCTTGCGTTTGAAAAAGACGAATCTGGTAAACAATAAAATCTTGGATGATAGAAAAATTGCCGGTTGCGATTTGCAAAATAGACCAAAATCCGCCTACCACGGCAAAAACCGCCAAAAAAACAACCACATGCAACCATTTGAACGAAGGAAGTCGCAATCGCTGCAATAGAAGCCACACCACAAAACAGAGCCCAAAAATCAGAAATCCAACCGGACCTTTGGTCAATGTTGCCAACCCGATAAAAAATGCCGACAACACCTCTTGTAAATACCTGTTGCCCTTGTTTTGTGGCGATGAATATTGTGTAATATAGTAGATTGCCAAGAAAATAAACAGATTGAACCATGGATCGATAATCCCCGATTTGAAATAAAAAAACGGTAAAAACGAAACTAAGTAACAAGCACTCCACAATAGTCCGAAATAGCTATCTTTCAGTTTTTTACCAATAAAAAACAGCACCAAAAGCGTGGCAATTCCGGCTATGGCATTGGGAAATCGGGCAGCAAACTCGTTCACACCAAACACTTTCATCGATAAGGCTTGTAGCCAAATAAAAAATGGTGGTTTTTCCCAAAATGTTTCAAAATTGACCTGTACATTCAGGTAATCGCCCGTGATAAGCATCTCGCGAGCCGATTCGGCAAAGTTTATCTCATCCCAATCAAACAGATGTACCCTTCCTATGCCGGTAACAAAAAGCAGTGCACCAACTACAATAATGAGGAACGAAATAAGTAACTGACGATTTGGTTTCATATAAAAAAAACAGTTCTGTCCCGACACTTTCGTGTTCAACCCGGGCAATCTCTACAAACTTACCGCTTCATCCAATTTTTTTGTATGTAAAAACGGATGAAGCGGTATTGAAAAAAATAATTATTATGAAAAAAAATTACAATTTATCCAAAGCTTGACGCAAGTCGGCAATAATATCATCGGCATTTTCTAAACCTACCGATATACGAATAAGTCCTTCGCTAATATCGCTTGCTGCACGCTCTTCGGGTGTGTAGGGCGAATGCGTCATACTTGCCGGGTGCTGAATCAATGTTTCGGCATCGCCAAGACTTACCGAAATTACAATCATTTTCAAATTGTTGAGCAGTTTTTTTCCGGCTTCAATTCCGCCTTTCAGCTCAAAAGAAATCATACCACCGGGTAGAGACATTTGCGACTTGGCCAACTCATATTGCGGGAAAGATGCCAATCCTGGAAACTGTACCGATTCCACATTGGTATGACTTTCCAAAAATTCTGCTACTTTTTGTGCATTGGCACAATGTTTTTCCATGCGAATTTCGAGCGTTTTCAAACCACGACTGATAAGGAAAGCATCAAACGGGCTCATGCTGGCACCGGTCAAATCTTTGATACCCAACAAGCGAACACTGTCGATATACTCTTTTTTTCCCACAACAAATCCGGCAATCACATCGCCATGACCGTTCAGGTATTTTGTTGCCGAGTGCACCACAACATCTGCTCCGAAATCCAACGGGCGAGTTATATATGGTGTAGAATAGGTATTGTCAACCATCAACTTACAATCTTCATGCTCGTGGCAAATATCGGCAATGGCACGAATATCGCAAAT
Source organism: uncultured Dysgonomonadaceae bacterium (assembly GCA_964631255.1). Taxonomy (GTDB): domain Bacteria; phylum Bacteroidota; class Bacteroidia; order Bacteroidales; family Dysgonomonadaceae; genus JBGZFC01. The sequence continues at coordinate 23,085 of CAZVWS010000009.1, forward strand.
ATACATATTGGGGTTGGCAGGAGTTTCTACATACACCAATTTTGTATTGGGACGAATGGCTTTGCGCACGTTTTCCACATCACGTGTATCTACAAAAGTTACCTCCACACCATAGCGAGCCAAACCGTGGCTCAAAAAGGCGTAGGTGCATCCATACAATGTTTTGGAAGCTACAATGTGGTCGCCTTGTTTCACGCAAACCCAAATTGCCGAAGAGATGGCTCCAATGCCCGAAGCCGACGAAACACACGCCTCTCCACCTTCCAACAAGGCAACTTTTTCTTCTGCCATGGTGCAAGTTGGATTTCCAAGACGGGTGTATATATAACCTTCTTCTTCCAAAGCAAATCGGCGTCCACCTTGCTCGGCAGATTCAAATGCGAAAGTAGAAGTTTGATAAATTGGAGCGCAAAGAGCACCAAAACTGTTGGGTTGATGACCACCGTGGATTGCTTTGGTTGCAAACCCCGATTCTTTTAAATAATTGTTATTCATACTAATAATGATTGAAAATCAGATTTGTTAATTTCGTGCAAAGGTAACAAAAGTTTATTGTTTTTGGATAGAATAAATCGTGTTTTTCTTCTTATAATGAACAAAGTTTACTATATTTGCAATTAATTATACATTCTAAACTTAAGATAGAGATGAAAAGAGACACACAGATTTTCGATATCATCGAAAAAGAACGTCAAAGACAGCTAAAAGGCATCGAACTAATTGCTTCTGAAAACTTTGTAAGCGAGCAAGTTATGCAAGCTATGGGCTCGGTATTAACTAACAAATATGCCGAAGGATATCCCGGCAAACGCTATTACGGCGGTTGTGAAATGGTAGATTTGAGCGAAAATTTGGCAATAGACCGTTTGAAACAGCTTTTTGGTGCCGAGTGGGCAAATGTACAGCCACACTCGGGCGCACAAGCAAATGCTGCAGTTTTTCTCGCTTGCCTGAAAGCCGGCGATAAATTCATGGGACTTAACTTATCGCATGGTGGACACCTTTCGCACGGTTCGCCGGTAAATTTCTCCGGAATCATGTTCCAACCGATAGAATATAACGTGAGAGAGGAAGACCAACGTGTCGATTACGACCAATTGGAAAGCGTGGCACGTGCCGAACGCCCCAAACTCATCATTGCCGGAGCATCGGCTTACTCACGCGAGTGGGATTACGCGCGCATCCGCAAAGTTGCCGACGAAATTGGTGCAATCTTCTTGGTAGATATGGCACACCCCGCGGGAATGATTGCAGCCGGATTGTTGGACAACCCGCTCAAATACGCGCACATCGTTACATCTACAACCCACAAAACCCTACGCGGACCACGCGGTGGAGTTATCTTGATGGGCAAAGATTTTGAAAATCCATGGGGATTGAAAACTCCGAAGGGCGAAGTTAAAAAGATGTCAGCTCTGCTCGACTCGGCAGTATTCCCCGGCATGCAAGGCGGACCACTGGAGCACGTAATTGCAGCAAAAGCCGTTGCCTTTGGCGAAGCGTTGGATAGCTCTTGGAAAACATACCAAACGCAAGTTAAAACAAACGCTGCCACCATGGCAAAAGCATTTATGGACAAAGGCTACAAAGTAGTATCGGGTGGCACAGACAACCACATCGTGTTGGTAGATTTGCGTACCAAATTCCCCGACCTAACCGGAAAAGTTGCCGAAAAAGTATTGGTTGAAGCAGACATAACCACCAACAAAAACATGGTGCCGTTTGACAGCCGCAGCCCGTTTCAAACTTCGGGATTACGCTTCGGAACACCCGCAATCACCACTCGCGGAGCGAAAGAGGATTTCATGGGCGATATCGTGGAAATGATTGACACTGTACTTGCCAATGTAGATAATCAACAAACCATCAGTGCCGTTCGCCAAAAAGTGAACGAATCTATGGCTAAATATCCATTGTTTGCTTGGTAAGAAGCTGTTGAATAAAATAGATAAAAAAGATGAGAGGTTTCGTAATTTCTCATCTTTTTTTGTTTAATTCTTTTTCTCTTTTTAATTGCTACCTTTTGCACCCGGAAATTTTCCCCGTTAATAAGTTAAGCAATTTAAATTATTTTATAAAGAAAACTATTATTACTGCTATTTTTATTTTAGCAGTTTCATTTGGAACTTTTACTCAAACAAAAGGAGAAGTAGATGTAAGTGTAGAATTGGGTTTTGGTAGTGAAATTGGATATGATTTTAACTTCAAATATCCGCAAATATTTGTAACTCCTCAATATAATGTTACAGAAAACTTCTGGGTTGGTGGTGGCGTAGGCTTTTTATACCATATATCACAGAGAATTAAAAAATACACCGGAGTATGATATATTTGTGTTTCCGGTTTATGCAGCCACAGGATATAGATTAAATTTAGGAAAAATTCTCTCCGTTCGCAAGTTTAAAAGCCGGTTATGGTGTAGTAAATAAAAAGTATATTATAACAAATAGATTTCTAATAAATCCGGGAGAAGAGATACGTGATGTAGAATTTAAAATGAATGGTGGCTTATTCTTATCACCATCTATAGGAGTTGATTACTCTTTAAGTGGCGGTAAATCATTAAGTTTTTCTGTTAATTACATTTTAAAAGAGCTCAATTCTGATGTAGATAAAGGTAAATACAATCACTTAGAATATCGTTCAAGATTAGGAGCGACTATAGGATTCCGTTTTTAATGAATAGAACAATAAACAACAGTTCGTTAAGTTTTTAATTAATCTGCTGACTATCAGCAAAATAAGCGTTAAAATATTTGTGTAAGTCATTGAAAATCAGCACCTTTATAGGTGTTGCCAATACTTATAAGGTATGACTTTCAAGACTTACAACTTTAATAAAATTCAGTATCACTCGCTTTGTGAGCAGAGTTTTTCATCTTTGACAAAACCACTCGGTAAGTGGCGTAAAGATTTTATCATCGACATTCTTTGGCTTATTTTAAGTATTCAGGGAAAAATAAATTTCCTGCAACTTGCTCGTTACGGTAAACACGGCGAACAGCATTACCGCAATCAGTTTAGTAAGAAGTTTGATTTTCTTGCTTTTAATTCGGCTATTATTCAAGCACATTGTTCGCAAAACAAAGTAATCGCTTTCGATCCAAGCTATATCCCTAAATCAGGCAGGAAAACTGCCGGAGTAGGTTATTTCTGGTTGGGCTGCTCATCCCGCGCGCTTTGGGGCTTGGAAATCGGGGGAATAGCTGTCGCGGACATTGACAATCATACCGCCCTGCACTTGGAGGCTGTTCAAACCGTTTGTAAAGGTAATCAAACTTTACTGGATTTTTATGCCGATGAACTGATAAAAAGAAAAACAGAACTTCAAAAAATATCCAAGACCGTAGCAGTGGACGCTTTTTTTCAAAAGCACCTTTTGTTAACGCTTTAACAAAGGAAGGTTTTGATGTTGTCTGTCGTTTTCGGGATGACGTTAGATTGCAATACATTATAGAACCCGTGAAAACAGGCAAGCGCGGTCGTCCTAAAACCAACGGCGGTGCAGTAGATGTAAACAATTTAGATATGAAATATTTTACGCTTCTTGCACAGCAAAACGAAAGCATACAGGTTTTTTCCGCTGTGGTAAAAGCCGTTGCTTTGAAGAGAAAAGTAAAAGTCTGCATCGTGAAACACATAGTAAACAAACAAGTGAAAGACATCAAGATTTTTTTCTCAACCAATCTGAACCATGACGGAATGAATATATGGAACATCTACCGACACCGTTTTCAAATCGAGTTTCTATATCGAGATGCCAAACAGCACACGGGACTAGCCAACTGTCAGGCAAGGGATGAAAACAAACTGCATTTTCACTTCAATGCATCGCTTACAGCCGTCAATCTTGCCAAAGTTACACACTGGTTCAGTATCCCCAAAGATGAACGCGAAGCTTTTTCTATGCGAGATATTAAAGTGATGAACCATAACGCATTATTGTTGGAACGATTTTTTGCAATGTATGCCATTAACCCGAACATACTTAAAAATAAGAAGAATGTCAAAGAGCTATTATATTACGGCACTAATGCCGCTTAATTTTTAACGAAGTATTGGAATTATTGCTGCCCGATAAAACTTACGCATATCTTTGTAACAATTTGTAAATCTGTGCGTTATTGATATAAAAAAGAACGGAGCTTATCGTTGTAATACATGCAGATTATCAAATAGTTGATCGTGTTTATCGGACACTAATATATTGGAATAATATAATGTTATTAAAAAAGAGAGCGCCCGTAATGTATGGATCGCTCTCAGAAAAGTCGAGGTTATGTAGAGATTGAAGTTTAAAATAACTCGTTTATTCTCTTGTTGAAATTATTACTTTCATCGGTTTCCCAATGCCACTCTTCGCTTGCCAAAAGGTCGAAAATTTTCGTTTTCTTCTCCACTTCCGTTAAGTGAACCAATTGATTGGCGTACAACAAAAGAGATTCGTGTTCTACAGATTCTTCCGGATATTTCAAACCGAGATCATACTCTGTTTCGGCTGTGCCTCCAAATCGTAAACCTTCAAAAATCCGTTTTTGTCGTGAGTCATTCCATTTCCACTTTACAATAATTGATTCGGCAAGGCTGTTTCTCTTCGAATTGTTTTCGATATTATCTTTCATTCTATTGTCGTCCATAATAGTAATTTTATTTGTTATTTCTTTTGCGAAATCAACTCAATATTTGCCAGGGCTTTAATTTCTGAATTGATTCCTTCTTTTTCAATTATTTCTGCAGTATTGCTTCCGGAATTAAGTCCTGCACCTGCTTTCATCATAAAATCATCTAAATGATCTCTGTTTTTATCATATTTTTCTATCATCTCCTTCAGAGCTCTCTCTGAAACTACACGACAAATGGTGTACAAATGCTCCTCTTGGAACGAGATATAGTAAAATGTTTCCCCTTTACGTTCAGAAATGTTATCAATTCGTGCCACTGTTGGGGAAAATCCGGGTATGATAACATGATATGTTTCTCCAATTTTAAAATCCATGTCAATTGTTTCGATTGTGTGTGTGTTAAAGGCTTGCATCGCATTTGCAACAAGACCTTCTTATAATAGAACATAATTACAAAACGAAATGTTCTCAATTAATGAAAAAAGTGATGTTTGGAAAAAGTGGAGATGGAATTGGCATTCTGCAATGTAACACTACAAAATCAAAAAATATAGTGTTTCATCTGTTTGTATTTTAAAACAAGAGCCATGAGCCAAGATGCAAGACTTTTAGATTTGTAAACGATTAGACTTTTTTTAAAATCTGTCGAAACGATAGTAGTGAAGAAGCTTGTCGTCTTGCTGTGCTAAAATACTAAGAACAAGTCTCATCCCTTGAATCGAGAAGGTGATTCCGTTTCCACCTAATCCCAAAACGAAAATACTATTTTTAAAATCGGGATGTTCGCCTATGTATGGCAAGCCATCTTTGGTAACACCAAATGCTCCTGCCCAGTTATAATCTTCAATAAATTTAATGGTTGGAAATAGTTTCTGAAGTTTATCTCTGAGTTTGCCTGATTTTTTATCTTTTAATTTATCTGTTAATCGGTTGTATTTGTACGGAATATCTTCACCCCCAACCAATAGTCGTTTGTCATCTGTGGTACGCAGATAGATGTAAGGATTGGCTGTGTCCCAAATCAAAATATCTTTCAACTCATTGTATAAGTTCATATTTTGCTCGCTAACACAAGCAAAAGTGGTTACAATATCGGCATATTTTTTCTTGAACATCGACAGTGCTTCAAAACCGGAACAAAAAACAATTTTTTTGCAAGTAATTGTACTTCCGTTTTCTGTTGTTATCTCTACCGTGTCTTCATATTTTATTTTTTTTATCGGGGTGTGGTCAAAAATTCGCAAGCCGCGTTTATAATTCTTGAAAAAAAGTTCGTGTGTAAACTGAAATGCATCCAACGATGCCCCTTCTTGGGAAAGAATTCCGGGATGCGATTCCATATTATATGCTTTTCTTATCTCTTCCGATGTGAGCCACTCAACTTGAAATCCGTGTTTTTTTCGCAATTGGAATTCTTTCTCTACATTTTTAATGTTTTTCTTTGAATGAGAAACCTGTAGAGATTTTTTTAATTCGAAACCACAATTCAATTTTTCAGATTTAACCAACTCAGCCAGAATGCGAATGGAATCTATCCCTGCCCGGTAACATTCAACCGCTTCCTCTTCACCTATCATTTCAGCCAACTCCGTTAGTGGCGTATCTATTTCGTATTGTAACATGGATGTGGTGGCAGAGGAACTTCCTGTAGCTACATCTCGTTTGTCAATCACTACAGTGTCATAACCTGCTTTGTGCAATGCGTGGCTGATAAGTGCCCCGGTAATGCCGGCACCCACTACCACAATATCGCATTTTATATTAACCTGTAGCGTGGGATAACTATTTATAATACCATTTTTCAACAACCAGAAAGCTTCCAAAGAACGTAGTTTCATATATTTAAATTTTATTAGTAAGTAATATTAGAACAATGCAAAGTTTGCATTTGTTTTATTTATACAACAGAAAGAAAATTGCAAAACACAAAAAAATGGAAACATGCTGAACTTGATAAAAATCCACTTTTCTCGTTAAAATTCGAAAACCTAAAAAGAATAAATAATGGAATATAAAAAATATCAATTAAACAGGAAAAAGAATGTTGGTAATACCGACCGAATGATTTCTTTTGCTTCGGGAATATTGCTCCTTTCAGGAATGTTTCGTGGGAAAAACAAATTGCTGAAAGCGGTTGCAGGCAGTGCCTTGGTTTATAGAGCGGCAAGAGGGTACTGTCCCTTATACAGTAAGTTGGGTGTAGATACTACTACCAATGCCAAACGAGTTCTCGTAGAAACCGCTATCACGGTCAATAGACCACGTGAAGAAGTGTACGCCTATTGGCGCAGACTTGAAAATTTGTCTCTTTTTATGAAACATCTCGATTCGGTACGCGAACTTAGCGACTTACATTCTGTTTGGAGTGCCCGCATCCCCGGTGGGTTGGGAAATCTTGAATGGAAATGTGAAATTGTTTCTGATATTCCCGGTGAATCCATCAAATGGAAAAGTATGCCCGATTCGCAAGTAGTGAACAGCGGGTTGGTTCGATTTATTGATACGGGTAACGGTGGAACGATGATTCAGGTACATATCTCTTATGAAGCTCCGGCAGGGAACTTAGGAACCGAAATTGCGAAATTATTTACTCCTGCTTTAGAGAAAATAATTCGGGAAGATATAAAAAACTTCAAGAGAGTAATTGAAGGGTAGATTTTTATTCACTCCTTCATTTGTTTTACTGCTGAGACATGTAGTTAGATATAAGATAAACATTAGATAATTAGATGTTTGTCTTAGTTATAAATTTGACAAGTTGTATCTGGATAGATATTAGTTGACATTTTGTAATAATCCGGCGATTTTTGTTTGGTAACAACGGTCGTCGGATATTTTTTTCGGAATGCTTAGATTGATGCAGAGTCATGTAATTTTCCTCCCTCAAAACAAACACTTTTATTCGGTTGTGAAAAAAGTTACAATAAAATGTTTATCTTTGAATTCAGAAACAGCAAACCTATTTATCGATACAATTTACAATCGCTTACAACCAAATTGAAACAGTCTATCATATATCTGCTTTTGTTTGCCGCGGGTGTGTTGCTTGCCTTAACGGGCTGGTTACCACAGCTTATGCTAAACCACGCTATCTCTAAGTGGGTGTTATACGCTTTGCTATTTTTCGTTGGGATGCAAATTGGAGCAAGCAAAAACATGTTTACTACCGTCAGACGATTTGGTTGGCAAATCATGTTTGTGCCTCTGGCAACTACTGTTGGCACATTTGCCGGGGTTGCCCTTGTTAGTTTGCTGTTGCCCGACCGCAGCCTTTCCGATTGCATGAGCGTTGGAGCCGGATTTGCTTATTATTCGCTTTCGAGCATTATCATTTCAGAATACAAAGGTGCCGAAATGGGAACAGTGGCTCTGCTTGCCAATATCATGCGCGAATTTATTGTACTGATTTTTGCCCCATGGATTGTAAAATATTTTGGCAATTTAGCACCCATATCGGCAGGTGGCGCAACAACAATGGACACAACGCTGCCCATCATATCAAAATACAGTGGTCAGGATTTTGTGGTGATAGCCATATTTCACGGCATGCTAATTGATTTTTCGGTACCATTGTGGGTAAGTTTTTTCGTCAATTTGTAGAGAATAATTCCTACATCAAAAAAAAGAAAATATGAATCAAACGCTTCTTTTTATACTGATCTTTACACTTTTTCTTGCGCTCTATATTTACACGGCAACGCGTCTCTTTCAGCTTTTGCCGCCAATAGGTTTTTGGAGAATATTGCTCGTTTCTATTTTTGCATTAGGCATAGCAAGTCTTGTTTTATTTTTCACTGTTGGCGAAAAAATGCCTGTGTCTGTCGCCAAGGTTGGATATATTTTTGGTACATCGTGGCTGCTGATTTTTGTTTATCTCTTTATTGCCGTTGCATGTATAGATATTTTCAAACTCTTGAATCATTTTTTGCATATTATAGATAAGCAAACCGTTGCAACCATTTTTAGTCAAAATAAAACAACTTCGTTGATTTTGTTTGGCACAATTGCATTGCTTTTTTTGTGGGGAAATAGACAGTACCACAACAAAAAACGATTGCATTACACCATCCGTTCCGAAAAAATGGAAAGCCCGGTGCGAATCGTAGCGATTAGCGATTTACATTTGGGATATACCATTTCTGCAAAGGAGTTACAAACTTGGGTGGAGATGATAAATGCCGAAAATCCCGATATGATTCTCATCGGGGGAGATATTATCGACAACCATTTGCGCCCGGTAAATAAAGATTCTATGGGAGATGTGCTGAAAAAATTACAAGCTCCGTTGGGTGTTTTTGCTTGTCCCGGCAACCACGATTGGATGTTTGCCATGAACGAAAATCCACATTTTTATGCACAAGCCGGTATTACCATGCTCGCAGATTCTGTCGTTTCAAAAGATGAAATTACCGTTATGGGGCGCGACGACAGAACGAACCCCAACAGAAAAACAATATCTCAAATCAAAGAAATGGTTAACGACAGCACATTTACTATTTTGTTAGACCACCAGCCGTTCCATCTCAATGAAGCGGCAAATGCTACCATCGATTTGCAATTTTCGGGACACACGCATCGCGGACAAATTTTCCCCGTTTCGCTTCTTGTAGACCGCATTTATGAGTTGCCACACGGTTATCGCGAAATGGGCGGTACACATTTTATCGTATCCTCCGGATTGGGTATTTGGGGCGGGAAATTTAGAATTGGCACACGGTCAGATTACGTGGTTCTGGATATTGTTCCGGACAAATAATATATTTTTAGTACACTAATATTCAGATTATTATATGCGTTCGCTCATTGTTGCTCTCATCATTCATTGCACGCTCAATATACTCTTTTTTCTAAAAAGTATGTATGTTTTTAAAGGCAATAAATCGATACGTGCTTTGCTGATAATTCTTTTTTCGGCAGAATTTTTGATATATGTTTTCGGTTTTTTCTTCTATCACCATTTGCCCGCGCATTTTGTCCATTTTATTCGGATGAAAGGCACGAGTTGGATGCTTTTTGTCATTTACGCCGGTAGTCTGATATTTTTAATCGATTTCGTCTATATCATCGTCAAAAGAAGCCTGCATTCTCCCAAAATGCTGCTTCAACAAACGCCCAAAACTCAAAAAATAATTTGGTCGTTTTCGGTTTTATCGGTAATTGCAATTTTGTTTTTTGGCAATTATAAATTTAAAAATCCTACTGTCAATGAGGTGGATATGCAGATTGATAAGTCGGGCGGACGGCACAGCGCGTTGCGTATTGTTTTTGCTGCCGATATGCATTTGGGCTATTTAATCAACAAAGATTATGTACGTAAATATGTCGATTTGATAATGGCACAAAATCCCGATTTGATACTTTTTGGAGGCGATTTGCTCGATTCGGATATTCAACCCATTGAAAATGGTGATATGGATGTTGAACTGAAACGACTACATGCGCCGTTGGGGGTTTATGCTTGCACCGGCAATCACGAATATCGGTTTGAAGCGGAAAAGAAAATTCAATGGCTCAACGATGCGGGAATAACTGTATTGAGAGATACGGCTGTATTGATTGATAGTGTTTTTTATGTTGTTGGTCGGGAGGATTTTATTATAGAAGATAGGATGAATTTGTCCGATTTACTTCAGAAGCAACAAGTAGATTTTTCCAAACCCATTATAGTACTCAACCACACCCCAAATAACCTACAAGAAGAAGTTTCTGCCGGAGCAGATATTGCTCTTTACGGACACACGCATCACGGACAAGCATTCCCCGGAAACGTGGCTACCCAATTGGCTTTTGAACATGCCTACGGACATTTGAAAAAAGGACACACACATATTTATGTTACCTCGGGTATTGGGTTGGTGGGTCCACAATATCGGGTTGGCACCGTGTCCGAAATCGCTTTGCTACAAGTGAAATTTAGCAACAAATAAGACGGCAAACATAAGGAACAGAGGCTGCCCCAAAAATACAAATCTAATCTTCCAATTCTCTTTTCAGAATAGAGATGCTTTTGAAACAGCCTCCATTTTTATTTGGTTTACCTATTCGGTTTGAAGCTGATTAGCTCAAACCTTCAATTTCTCCATCAATAATATCGATACGTTTGGCTTGCGGATCGGCGGGAAGTCCCGGCATACGCATCATTTCGCCCGCGATAGCCACGATAAATTCCGAACCTTGATTAATAACCAAATCATTGATTTTCAATCTAAAATCTTTGGCTACGCCGTATGCCTTCGGGTCAGCCGAAAACGAATACTGGGTCTTTGCAATACAAATCGGGAATTTTTCTAATGGAGTGTTTTCGATACCTTTCAGTTTTTTGAGTGCTTTTTCGCCCAATACCACATCGCGTGCGCCATAAATAGAAGTAGCGATTTTGGTGATTTTTGTTTCGATATCGTCTTCGTCGTTGTATGTGAATTTCAACTCTTTCGACGGATTTTTCTCGATTGTGTCCACCACTATTTTTGCCAATTCGCTTGCACCTTTTCCTCCATCGGTAAAAGCATCGTTGATGGCAAACGGTACATTTCTTTTCTCGCAAAAATCTTTTATTATATCAATCTCTTCTTGCGTATCAAAATAGTAATGGTTGAATGCCACCACTACCGATTGACCAAAATTTGCCAAGTTGTCCAAATGTTTTTCCAAATTTTCCAAACCTTTGCGCAAACCTTGCGTATCGGGTTCTTTTATTTGTTTTTCGGGAGTTCCGCCGTGCATCTTCAAACCTTGTGCAGTAACTACAATCACGGTTAATCTTGGGCGCAAACCGCTTTTGCGACATTTGATATTGAAGAATTTTTCGGCACCCAAGTCGGCACCAAACCCGGCTTCTGTAATTACGTAATCGCCGTAAGACATAGCCATTTTGGTTGCCAAAACCGAGTTACATCCATGCGCGATATTGGCGAAAGGACCGCCGTGTACAAATGCTGCGGTGTTTTCGGTTGTTTGCACCAAGTTGGGGTTGATGGCATCTTTCATCAGCACGGTAATAGCACCGGCAATGCCCAAATCTTTTACCGTGAACGATTTTCCATCCATGGTGTAGCCCAACAAGATGTTTTCTATACGACGACGCAAATCGTCTTCATCTTCCGATAAACAAAGAATAGCCATTAGTTCGGAAGCGGCTGTAATATCAAATCCGGCTTCTTGTGGAATGCCGTTTGCAGAGCCGTTCAAACCTGTTACAACGTAACGCAAACTGCGGTCGTTAACATCCAATACACGTTTCCATAATATCTCTTTAATTGCTTTCTCATTGCCGCGATTGCGGTAGATATAGTTGTCTAACAATGCCGAGATAGTGTTGTGTGCTGTGGTTACGGCGTGAAAATCTCCCGTGAAGTGCAAGTTGATATTTTCCATGGGCAATACCTGGGCATATCCACCTCCGGCAGCTCCACCTTTCATACCGAAAACCGGTCCCAACGATGGCTCGCGCAATGCAACAATTGCTTTCTTGCCTATCTCGTTCATTCCCAAAGCTAAACCAATGGATACGGTTGTTTTTCCAACACCCGCTTTGGTTGGTGTGATTGCTGTAACAAGAATGAGATTGCTTGCATCAATTTTTTCTTTGTGCAGCAGGCTGATAGGAGTTTTTGCCATGTATCGGCCATAATTTTGAACCTCTTCGCGCGGAATGCCAATGCTTTCGGCAATATCCTTTACTTTTTTAAGAGATGTTTCCCTTGCAATTTGAATGTCTGATTTCATTGATATAATTATTTTTTTAAATGATTTTTATTTTGTATTTGTATCTATGCTGTATGAATGATAAACAAAAAGTGCCATATTCTCGCGCCAAAAACGGAACGAGAGTAGTATGTGAAACAAATAATTCTGTCAATTGTTTTTTTTCTTAAAAAATTTTTGATAAACCCACCACGCGCACAAAATACTACCCATGGTGCCACCGATGGTAAGCACGAACGCATCCCAGCCAATGGCGGCAAAATTGCTTACCACTTGTTCGTTAGACCCAACCGTTATGCCCAGAAAAAATAGCAGCAGTACGATAATTAGACTCAACAGGGTGCCGATATGTTTCACGAAATTGGAATTTCGAAAAAAATATCCGGTAATAATTCCGACACCTATCGAGACAAAGATGAGTAGCATGGGCAATTTTTGTACAAAAATAGCAGAATTAGGCTAATATAAAAAATCCGCTGGCACATTTTCAAGTTGCCGAGCGGATTTTTAGGTTATATTTGTTTTCGGATATTTATTTTAAATATTTTGCCAAAAATCCGAGCATGGTTTCATAGAATTCCAACGAATTTTCTTCTCTGCCAAAACCGTGTCCTTCGTTATATTTTACCATGTATGGTACATCAAATCCACGTGCACGCAAAGCGGTAACTATTTGGTCGCTTTCGTTGATGTTTACTCGTGGGTCGTTTGCACCTTGCACCACCAAAAGTGGTTTTGTAATTTTGTCTATTTGGAAAAATGGAGAAACCTCGCGAGCAATTTTTGCTTCTTCGGGGTTATCCAAATCGTACCAAATTTCTTTTACCATATCGCGCAAAGGTTTCCAATATTCTGGAAACGAGGAGAAGAAGGTTTCAATATTGGAAACACCCACGTAATCCACTCCACATGCATACAAATCGGGAGTTTTTACTAATCCCATTAGTGTGGCATATCCGCCGTGGCTGGCTCCGTATATGGCAATTTTGCTTTCGTCCACCCAACCTTGAGAGATGGCATATCTTACGCCGTCTTCTACATCATCCATCGCTTTTCTACCAATTTGTTTGAAACCGGCACGTAAAAACTCTTTTCCGTATCCGCCCGAAATGCGGAAATTGACTTGTAATGTAGCGTAACCGCGACTGGCAAAGAGTTGTGTTTCCGGATTAAATCCCCACGAATCGCGAATGCCTTGCGGCCCACCGTGCGGGTTCACTACCAATGGCACTTTTTTGCCTTGCAAAGCCTCTTTGGGCAAAGTGATGTAGCCGTGAATGGTAAGTCCGTCGCGACTTTTAAACTGGATGGGACGCATCTCAGCCATATCGGCTTCCTTCAGTTGTGGCATGAGGTCGTAGAGTAGGGTAAACTGTTTTTTTGCCGTATCGTACTGGTAATATGTTCCATACAGTTTGTCGCTTTGCACAACGAGCAGATAAGTTGTTTCGTTGTCGTCGTAGTCGGTAATGTAAAATTCTTTGCCGGGAAACTCTTTTTTCATTCTCTCGGTCAGCTCTTTGTAGGTTTGGCTTACGGGTACAATCACATATTTTTCTCCTTCGTAGGCAAAATAGTCTGTTTCCCAGTTACGTTTTCTCGAAACGCCCATTCCCGAAACATCGAAATTGGGGTTGGAGAATACTTTTTTTATCTCCTTGTTTTGTTTCAAATCGTAAAGAACAATTTCGGCTTTATCGCTCTCTAAATTGGAAATAACGTATGCTTGATCGGGGTTTTTGGATGCATAGTCAAACCGAAGAATACCAAACGAATCGTCCCATCTGTTGTGTTTGATTCTGCTAAACTCACCACTTGCCAAATCTTTGTACCAAAGTTCTGTTTCGGTGCCATTTACCAGTTTGGAATAGGCGCGCAAATTGCCGTCTTTGTCAAAATCGTAACCTTGAATGGGGTTGTTTACATCGTCATTTTCAAAAAGTTGAGTCAGTTCGCCCGTTTTCACGTTGAGTTTGTACGGTTCAAAAATTTGCGGATTATTTTTGTTCATCGAAATAATGATGATATCCTTTTGCTCTTTTAACAGTGCCAAAATCATGGCTTTCACGTCGGCAAATGGAGTTAAATCCCTGGGGTTGGAGCCGTCGATGGCGGCAGAATAGATATGGTAGTTTTCGTCGCCACCGTTATCCATCATGTAGTAAAGGTGTTCGTCGTTTACCCAACCATATCCTTTGATGAGTTCCTCTTTTTCTTCGATGGCACGAATCACTTTTCCCGAGGCTATCTCTTTGACATACACGTGGTTTTTGTTTTGGTCATCTTTTTCGTAATACGACAGATATTTGCCGTTTGGCGAAAGTTGAAAACCCGATGCTTTGGGTCTGGCAAAGTAATCGGATACTTTGTACTTGTAATTGCCTTTGTCGAGAGCTGCAATGGCACGAAGCTCTTCGTCCGAGCTGACTAACGCCGGGTTACCGGACAATTTAGCTTCGAATCGGGTCAGATTTAATGGAAAATCTTGTCCCATTTGTTTAAAAGTACCCGCTATGGTGTTATCTGTGAGCGTGCCTTCAAAATTTGCTCCCAGTGCAGCCATCGTGAGCGTAATTTGGTTGCCCGAAATCTCTGTTTTCTCTACCGGAACACCCGCGGCTCCTTGCATCGGGACATCTAAAGTGGTGCTGTATGCACCATCCGATTCCGTGATATGGAAAATAAGTTCTAAACTAATACCTTGCACCGAGATGGCACCTTTCCAGTCGCCGGAAAAATTTTGCGCATTCATACTTGAAATGGATAAAATTAACGTTGTTAATAACAAACCGATTTTGTTTAGTTTCATATACTTTTGGGTTTTTAATTGACACACAAAATTACGAAATACAGTTGGTAAAACATCCGCTTTTTTAGATAAAAAAAGCAATCTTATGAAAATATGGCATTTCGGGATTTTTTTGACAAAAAAAACGGCATATTTTTCGTAATACACCAACTGTAATCAGCCAAATTGTCTAATTGTATCTATTTTGTGCAAAAAAAGCAAATCAGAAAATTACAAGTCATAAATTGTGTTTATCTTTGCAGCTGAATATAGAACTTGATAAGATGAATTCATCGGAAAATTTTCCACTCATTGCCAAAACAATGGCAGAATTAGAAGACGTGTTGGCTGAAGAACTAATTGCATTGGGTGCCAACGATGTAGAAATTGGAACACGCATGGTTTCCTTCACAGGCAACAAAGCACTTATGTACAAAGCTAACGTGCACTGCCGCACCGCCTTGCGTATTTTGAAGCCAATCTACAATTTCAAGGCGGAAAATGCCGACGAAGTGTATAATGCCCTCAAGGAGTTGAATTGGGAAGATTATCTCACCTTAGACAAAACATTTTCTATTGATTCGGTGGTTTTCTCGCACATTTTTCATCACTCCAAGTTTGTGGCATACAAAGTGAAAGATGCCATTGCCGATTGGTTCACAGAACGATACGGAAAACGCCCTTCGGTAAGTGTTACCAACCCCGATTTGGTTTTTAATATCCATATTTCGCACAACAAATGCACCCTCTCGCTCGATAGCTCGGGCGAATCGTTGCACAAACGCGGCTACCGTATTGCACAAGGCGATGCGCCACTAAGCGAAGTGCTTGCCGCCGGCATGATTTTGAAATCGGGGTGGCGTGGCGAGACGTCATTTATCGACCCCATGTGCGGTTCGGGCACATTGCTCATCGAGGCAGCAATGATTGCATTGGGAATACCTCCCGGCATACATCGCGAGAGTTTCGGCTTTGAAAAATGGAACGATTTCGATGCCGATTTATTCAGCGATATTTACAACGATGAAAGCACTTCACGCGAATTTGAATACAAAATTTACGGCTCCGATATATCGCCCAAAATGATTGCCATTGCCGAAAAAAATATAAAAAATGCCGGTCTGAAAAAATACATCGACCTCAGCGTAAAATCGTTGCAACAATACACCGAAGCACCCGAGCCAAACGGCATACTGATGACCAATCCGCCATACGGCGAAAGGCTGAAAGTGGAGGATTTGGAGGAACTTTACGATATGATTGGAGAGAGACTCAAGCACGTGTTTATGGGATATAATGCCTACGTGTTGAGCTACCACAAAGAGAGTTTCGATAAAATAGGGTTGCGACCATCCAAACGTTATTTTTTATACAACGGCGCGTTGGAGTGCGAGATGCGTGAATATGAAATATTTGCCGGAAAACGAGACGATCGCCCCAAATCGGAACGAAAAGCCCGGGATAATAACCATTACGAACGAAACTCCAAAGAGGGTTATCGTCGTTCCAAAAGAAACGAATCGGACAAGGAAGAGAGCCCGCGCAGGGAATATGACCGGTCCGAAAAAAGAGAAGATCGCCCGTTCAGACCACGCGAACACAGTAGAGACGATAATTTTAAACCGAGGGAATTTAAAAGGGATTTCGACCGCAAACCACGCGATTTTAACCGAGATGATGACCGCAAACCGAGAGAATTTAAACGGGAAGACAATCGCAAACCTCGTGAATACAAAAAAAGAGATTTCGGCGCAAAAGAGGGTGGCAGAAGCGAGGGACGAAACTTTGGTACGGAAAAACGCTCCGGCGACAAAAAAATAGTAAGAAAACGAAACAGAGATTAGTCCTTGCTTTTCTTCGATAATAACGCTGTTATCTCTTTTTCGCTCAATATCTTGGTATTGGTGAAAACAAATCGGGTATCGAGAAAATTGCCGTATTGGTTGCACTCTTCAATGGCTGCGTTGAAATAGGAGCGAACCTCTTTATCCATAGGCATCAGCAGAAGCATCGTAAAATAGTTGTCGAAAACCTCCAATTTTTCAATTTCCACCTCTACTTGGTGCATTTGAAAACGGAACTCACGCTCTACCATTTCTTTTTGCAGGTCGGTAAACGGTTCACGGTTCGCGGTAGTGAAAAGCACGAAAAAACGCAATTTCTTGTCTTGTCCGCCCAATCCGGAGGATATGTAAATTTGCTGTTGTCCCAAAAACTCAAAATTCAAAATAATGCGACTGCTAACCAACGCCATTGCCGACCAGTTTTTCAACTCAGGCTCTTGCGGACTGCTGTGGTAAGTTTCTATGGAGCGATACGCTTTCACGTCGGGAATGGAAGCCAACAAAGATAAGCTGCGCTTTTTGCGCTCATAGGGTTCGTCGGGCGAGAACAAAATATTCACTTCCGAATCGCGCACAAAGGGTGCATCCTCCCTTCGCAGTTTATCGAAATACCGAAAATATTCCATCTGTTCCTCCAGGGGAATCAACTCTTCCAAAAGATGAAGAGACTCAATTCCTTGCTCGGAAATGGTCTCTCGCAATTTTCTCAATAGGTCATCCTGTTCGCTCATATATCGCAAAGATATGTATTTTTTTCCCTATGGTACAAGTTTTATCCAATTTTAAGGACACATTTTTTCCTTAAATTTTATCAATTCCGATTATAATTGCCCGAAAATGTATAAATTCGCACAATCATAACAAGACAGACCATATTTAATTATGAAAATCAAGATAGTAAACACATCCAACCACCCGCTACCCGAATATGCAACACCATACTCTGCCGGCATGGATTTGCGTGCCAATATAGCAGAACCAATAGCTTTGAAACCGCTACAACGAGCACTAATTCCCACCGGCATTTACATCCAATTGCCCGAGGGATATGAAGCCCAAATCCGTCCCAGAAGCGGTTTGGCTATAAAACACGGTATTTCTATTGTGAATTCGCCCGGCACCATAGATGCCGATTACAGAGGCGAAATCAGGGTGATTTTGGTCAATTTGTCTGCCGACGAATTTGTGATAAACGATGGCGAAAGAATTTGCCAAATGGTTATTGCAAAACACGAACACATTTCGTGGACATTGGTTGATGAGTTGGACGAAAGCCAGCGTGGCATGGGTGGATTTGGACACACCGGAAAATCATAATCAGATGAAAAACAGACAGATATACATTTCTTTTTTTGTTGTTAGCTTGCTTCTGGCACTGCTATCTCCAACCAACTTATCATCGCAGGTGTTGCCCCAAAAAAAGTGGCAAATAGATGAAATGCAGCAACGCAAGTTCGACTATTACTACTACGAAGCCATCAATGCCAAAAGCAGAGATAAGTACGCCGAGGCGTTCGATTATTTTCAATATTGCCACGAGTTAGACTCCACCAACGCCAGTGTTTTGACCGAATTGGGGGCATTTTATAGCTTCCTTGGCAACAATACACAAGCGTACCATTTTTTTAAGAAAGCAGTTGGTTACGCTCCCAACAATTACGATTACAATTTTATTTATGCCAATATTTGCAAAGCATTGAATATGGACGAGGAGGTGGTGAGCATCTATGAAAATATGATAGAAAAATTCCCTAACAAAACCGACCTCTACTACGAACTTGCCGAGGCATATTCCAACAGCGGCGAGCTGAAAAAAGCCATTAAAACCCTGACCAAATTAGAATCCATTGTTGGTGTTTCGGATGTGATTACGATGAACAAGTTCAGACTGTATAACATGTTGGGGCAAAGAGATAAAATCTTTGAAGAGATGCAGGAAATTATAGATAAAAACCCAACCGACTTGCGCTATCCGATGGTTATGGGCGATTTGTATCTGCACAACGAGCAATATGACAATGCGCTCAAATACTACAATCGGGTAAAAGAAATGGACGCCGATTATCCGGCTCTCATCCCGGCAATGGTCAATTATTACGAGAAAACGGGAAACAACTCGGCTGCCGAGGCAGAGATTACAAAAGCAACCACCAATCCTAAAATGGATATTGGAATGAAGCTGCAACTCATAACCAGATATATCGATATTTTGTTAGAGAATGAGAAAGATACCAAAATTGTGACCCCCCTTTTTCAGTCGCTTTTCGAGCAATATCCCAATTATTCCGATTTGAATCTGCTGTATGGCAATGTACTTTTGCTGCAAAATAACAAAGAAGGAGCTTACAATCAGTTTGATGTGTATGCTCTGACCAATCCTACCAACCCGGTGGGATACGAACAAATGTTGCGCATCGCTTTGCCCGACAGCGTTACACAAGTTGTGGATATTACCGACCGTGCAATGAAAAATATTCCCGAAGCACCACAATTTTATTTCTATGCCGGATTGGCAAAATATTTGCAAAATAATTATCCCGAATCCTTGCGCATATTTCAAGAGGGATTGGAGAAAGCAACCTTCGATAATCCGCTATTTGAAGCAGATTTTTATGGACAGATAGGCGATTTACATTATGCAATAGGGAACAAACAGCTGGCTTTTCAAAATTACGATAAATCGTTGGCACTCAATCCGCAAAATCTGCATAT
Organism: uncultured Dysgonomonadaceae bacterium; assembly: GCA_964631255.1. Taxonomy (GTDB): domain Bacteria; phylum Bacteroidota; class Bacteroidia; order Bacteroidales; family Dysgonomonadaceae; genus JBGZFC01. The sequence continues at coordinate 42,755 of CAZVWS010000009.1, forward strand.
TCTGAATAATTACAGCTACTATTTGTCGGTTGACAACAAGCAATTGGACAAAGCCGAGCAAATGAGCGGCATCACCATCAAAGCCGAACCCACAAACCCAACTTACTTAGACACATACGGTTGGATTTTGTTTATGCAACGCTCTTACGTGATGGCAAAAATATATTTGCAAAAAGCCGTGCAATACAGCCAAGATGAACCCTCAGCCGATGTGTTGGAGCACTACGGCGATGTGCTTGCCGTTACCGGCGAAACGGAAGAGGCACTTGTGCAGTGGCAAAAAGCAAAAGAGTTGGGTAGCGATTCCAAAACTTTGGATAAGAAAATAGAGCAAAAACAGTATATGGAAGAATAACAAAATGAGGAATGTAGAAAACAAAAAAATATATTTCGTACTGCTGTTTTTTGCAGTGCTCATCGCTTTTTCGGGTTGCAAGAGCAAAAAACAGGTTGTTGCGGATTATACGCCCATCGAGGACAAAAAGAACGCACAACTTTTTTTGGATATTTTAGACAACGCGTTTGCATATAACACGTTGTCGTCAAAGCTGAATTTAAATATCTCGTCAGGCACTCGTTCCATCAGCTCCCGGGCAAGTTTGCGGATGATAAAAGACAACGCCATGCAAATTTCTATTCAGCCCCTGTTTGGTGTGGAAATGTTCAGAATCTATATCACACCCGACACGCTTATCGTTCTGGACCGCATGAACAAGCAATACATGCAAGAATCTATTTCCGACCTCAAAAAAACTTATCCGGTTGGATTCGATTTTCAAACACTACAATCACTTTTTACCAACCAACTGTTTGTATCGGGAAAAGAAGAGGTGCTACCGTCAGATTTTACTGCTTTTCGATTCGAAAAACCATCCGATTTACATTACCGATTGAAAGCCACAGACAAAATTTCGGCAATCGATTACTCGTTCACTATCAATGGGAATGACAGGGTGAGTTTCGCCCATTTGGTAGAACCACAAAAAAAATACTCGTTGCAGTGGCAATACGGAAATTTTGAAATGGTGCAAAACCAAACTTTTCCATCACAAATGAATGTATTGGTGGAGTCGCCCAGCCGAAAAATGAGTGTTGGATTGGATTTCTCCGAAATAAAAAAAGACGAATCGTTCTCTTTGTCAATGAAAATTCCTACCGGATATTCTAAAAGAACGATGGACGACATATTAAGAATTTTAACTTCGATTCGATGAAAAAAATATCGTTCCTGCTTTTTCTTCTGCTTCTCTCTTGCTCGGTGATGGCGCAAACCAAGCAGATAGATAATTTGCAAAAACAGCAAAAAACGCTGCGTGATGAGATAAAAAACACCAACAGCCTTTTTTTGAACGTTAAAAAACATACAAGTACCATTCTGGAAAGGCTCAATCTGATAAACAAGCAGATAGATTCCAGAAAAGAAATGATTTCTTTGCAAAGACAGGAGATAGTAGCATTAGAAAGGCAGCAATCCTTGCTGGAAAACGAAATTTCGCGATTGGACAAAGAGCTCAAACAAAAGCAGGAACGATATGCGCATGCCATCAAAACCCTTCAGTTGGGTAAGCAAGGCGAGAACAAACTGTTTTTTATCCTTTCGGGAAAATCGCTGGGCGAGTCGTTGCGAAGAATGCAATATCTCAAAAATTACTCCAAATGGCGAAAACACCAAGCCGAAGAAATTAAATTGAAAAACAAAGAGTTATCGGCGAAAAAAAATGAGCTTATCCGCTCCAAAAATGAAAAACAGAAAGCCCTGACTGCCATAGAAGCTGAACAGAAAAAACTGCAACAAGAAGAGGAAACCCGCAAACGGGAAATGGAAGAAGCCAAAGGCAAACAACAAGAGTTGCAAAAAACATTGCAAAACAAACAGCAACAAGCGCGAAAATTGGATGCCCAAATAGAGAAACTGATTGCCGAAGAAGTGGCACGCCAAGAGCGGGAAGCCGAAGCACGCAGATTGGCTGCCGAAGCCGAAAAACGACGCAAAGCAGAAGAGGCTGCAGAACGTGCACGCAAAGCGGAAGAAAAACGAAAACAAGAAGAAGCCAAACGAAAAGAATCGGGTCGAAAAACTCCGAAAAACGAGACGGAAATAGCTCGAGCAGAACCCGCCAAACCAACCAACATACCCGAACCAAGAATTGAAACACCGGCATCTGCAGCATCAGACGAATCGTTCACCCTATCTAAAAATTTCTCGGCAAACAAAGGCAAATTACCTATGCCCGTGAGTGGTCCTTCTACCATCGTAACTCGTTTCGGAGTAAACCGGCACAACCAATACAATATTTCCACCAATAGCAACGGCGTTGACATACAGGCACAACGCAATGCCAATGTGCGCAGCATTTTCGACGGTACGGTTTCAAAAGTATTCTTTTTCGCAGGTTCCAATACCTGCATCATAGTAAGCCATGGCGAGTATTTTTCGTTTTACGACAATATCTACGATTTGTATGTAAAACAAGGCGATAAAGTAAAAACAGGACAGTCGCTCGGTCGCATCTACACCGACCCCGACACGGGATTGGCTAAAATGCACTTCCAATTGTGGCAAAAAAACACCAAATTGAATCCATCGGTCTGGTTAAAACACTAACAAAAACAACTATCTTTCACTACAAAAATAGAACAACCGTTGTATGAATTTAAAAATTAGGCTCATCATCATGAATTTCCTCCAATTTGCAGTTTGGGGGGCGTATCTTACCTCCATGTCTCGCTATTTGGGACCGGTAGGTTTGGGAACACACATCGGCATATTTTACTCTGTGCAGGGCATTGTATCTATTTTTATGCCGGCACTTATCGGTATCATTGCAGACCGATGGATTCCGGCGCAAAAGCTTTTGGGAATCTGCCATTTTCTGGCGGGCGCATTCATGATTGCCGCCGGCATGTATGGCGTACAAGCCGGAAGTGAAGTCAATTTTTATACCCTTTTCACTCTTTATACGTGGAGTGTAGCGTTTTATATGCCCACTTTGGCTCTCTCCAATTCGGTGGCATACAGCATATTGGAGCAAAACCAATTGGATACGGTAAAAGCCTTCCCACCCATCCGTGTGTTTGGAACCATTGGTTTCATTCTTTCTATGTGGGCAGTAGATATTTTGGGTTATCAAACTACACCTATCCAATTCATATTTAGCGGAATAGTGGGCGTTGCATTGGCTTTATACGCCTTCACATTGCCCAATTGTCCGGTAAACAAGCGGGTGGAGAAAAAATCGTTTGTGGAAGCCGCCGGATTGAATGCCTTCAAACTGTTTAAACAGAAAAAGATGGCAATATTTTTCCTATTTTCTATGTTTCTCGGTGTTTCGTTGCAGATTACCAACGGATTTGCCAACCCGTTTATCTCCAGTTTTGAGTCGGCAGCTCAATATGCACAAACCTTTGGTGTGAAGCACTCCAATATTCTTATTTCGCTTTCACAAATTTCGGAAACGCTATGTATTTTGCTTATCCCGTTCTTTTTACGCCGTTTCGGCATCAAAACCGTGATGCTGATTGCCATGTTTGGCTGGGTGCTTCGGTTTGGATTTTTTGGAATAGGCAATCCGGGCGATGGCGTTTGGCTATTGGTGCTGTCTATGCTGGTGTATGGCGTGGCATTCGATTTTTTCAATATATCGGGTTCGCTATTTGTCAATCAGGAAACAGATTCTTCCATCCGCTCCAGTGCGCAAGGGCTTTTTATGCTGATGACCAATGGCATAGGTGCTACAATCGGCACTTTGGGTGCGCAAGCTGTTGTAAATAAATATTGTCAGTGGACCGATGTGGCAGTCGCCGGCGGCACCAAATCGTTGTTGATTGGCGATTGGCAAACCGTGTGGTTTATTTTTGCCGGATACTCGTTGGTAGTGATGATATTATTTGCTCTTTTGTTTAAAAACGAGAAAAACGGAGTGAAAAAGGGATAGTTTTTTTACAATTTTGTATATCCCATTTTGATGGCGTATTTTACCAATTCTGCTATGCTGCAAAAACCCAATTTGTGAAAAATATTGTTTCGATGACTTTCCACGGTTCTTGTACTCAAATTTAACTTATCGGCAATCTTTTTGGTTTGCAATCCTTCGCACAGCAAATGGATAACATCTATCTCTCTCTCCGTCAAATCGCATTCTGCCGATTGTATGGATTTGGTTTGGTCTTTTTCTTGCAGATATTTTTTTGTGCGGTATATATCGTACATCATTTTGGTAACGCTGTGTCCAAAAAAATGGCATCCGTTCATCACATCAAAATAGGCTCTTTGTATGTCTTTTTCGTTGGACATTTTGCTCAAATAGGCCTCTATCCCTATTTCTAACAACTCTTCTACCAACCCCTCCGATACCTCGGACGAGAGCATGATAATTTTTGTCTCGGGCAATTCTGTTTTTAGTTTTCGTGCAATTTCCACACCCGTAATATCGGGGAGCATGATGTCTAAGAAAACCAAATCAGGAATGCAACCGCTTTGGATGAGAGCAAAAAACTCCTCGCCCGATTTTGCTTCTCCAACTACTTCGTAAGGAAAATCGGTATTTTTGCCCAATGCACCAATCAATCCTTTGCGAAAAAGTGCATGGTCGTCTACTAAAATAATCTTTGTACTTTCTTTTTCCATCACTTAGTCAATTTTTTACACGCGTTATTTTATTAAATCGAACGATATGGTTGTACCCTTGTTGCTGCTTATTATCTGCAACTTGCTGCTATTCATCTGCAAAAACTCTTTACAAATAACCAATCCCAAGCCGTTTCCTTTTTCGCCACCGGTACCCGTAGTGGAGTGCGTAATGCCGGTATTGAGCAAATTGTCAATCTGTTTTGCATTCATGCCCACGCCGTTGTCTGCTACATAAACCGTTATTCTATCGGTTTTTTCCGTTGTGCCAATGGTTATTTGGGCGTTGGTGTTTGAAAACGAAAATTTAACGGCATTGTTGAGCAGGTTTAGCAAAACGGTCTGAATCATAGACCTATCGGCAAAAGCCATGGTGCTTCCTTCAAAATGGGTTTGCAACGATATGTTTTTTTGTTTAGCCGATAGTTTGTAAACGCTCAGCGTATCGCGAATCGTATCCGAAATATCGAAAAATATGGGTTTGTAGTGTGTGTCGTCCAATTGCATTTTTGCCCAATTGAGCAGGTTTTGTAATAAGTTGAGTTGCGTTTCGGTAGAGTCTTGAAACTCGTTCAGATTGGATAAAATACTCTCCTTGTCGCATTTTTCTATCTCGTTGCGCATGGTTTCTATGGCAATTTGTTGTGCCAAAAGGGGCGATTTCAAATCGTGCGAAATAATGCTCAAGAGTTTGTCCTTTGTAGCGTTGCTTTTGATTAAATCTCGGTTTTTATTGTAAAGAATTTGGTTGTGCTTCCTTCTTGTAAACATAATGTATAAAAGCAGGAAAATGATGATTGCTGCCGTAGAAGTAGCAAGTATGGAGTATCGAAAGCGGGTCTTTTGTTGGTTTAGCTTTATCTGTTGCTGCGCAATTTGCAACTCTTTTTCTTGCGTATCGTGTTTCACGCGCATATCCTGCAGCGATTGGTGCAGGTTGTAGTCCGACTGCTTTTGCATGAGCGAATAAAATTGCTGGTGGCTTTTTACCGACAAATCGGGATTTCCCATTTTGGCATAGATAGTTACCAAATGGTCATAAACCTGTATAAGGAGCGAATAGTTGGTAGGTTCGGCTATATCAATAATTTTTTCGGCATATTTCAGCGCCTCTTCGTATTTTTTTTCTACCCGGTAGTATCGCAAAAAACGCAAATAGATATTCTGGATATGCATCACGTAGTTTTTCTTTAAAGCCAATTGTAGCGCTTCATCCAGGTATTGTTTGGTTTTTTGTTGGTATTCGGGTTTCACTCTTTCGGTATCCCATCTGTTTAGGTTGGTGTAGTAGGAAGCATACAAACCCAAATTCTGAATGATATAGGAGGTATCGCGCAACTCCTCCGCTAACTGATACGATTGGTCGATAAGAGGCAATGCTTTTTCGTTTTGGTTGCTCACGCAATAGAGCTGTGCCAAAGCATTTACGGTTATCATCCGCTCTTTCTTGTGCTTGTTTATCGAGGTAAGTGCAAGTGCTTGTTGCAAATATTTTTCGGCAACCGAGTCGTTGTACATATAATAGTGCACTTTGCCTATGCCCACCAACGATGCAGCCAACAGATTGTCTTTTTGCAAATCTTTACTGATGGTGTGTGCCCGGATGGCATCTTCCATTGCCGACTCAAACAGGGTCAAATTGCAAGCCACTTGGCTGCGAAGCAACAGCGTGTGCACCATTTTTTCGTAATCGGAATTGTTCGTAGGTTCATTTAGTGCTTTGTCTAAGCAAGCCAGAGCCGAATCATTTTTGGCAAGCAGATACAGAACTTTTGCTTGGATGTAATAGTCTGTTTGGTTTTGAGACACAGCTCTTTGTGGTAAGAGTAGGAGCGATATGCAAAACACGAAAAACAATGCCTGTTTGTATCGTGTTGTGGCAATAAATAGCAGTGTATGTCTCTTTTTCATTTGGTTGCAAATATTTTTTCAGACCGACAGACTTTTTTGACTAATAAACGGGATGACATCTATCCAATTGTATTTCCTGCTTCTGATTTGCAACAAAGATACAAATATTATACAATAAATGTTGATTTTAACTAACATTTCTATCCTTATTCCCTGTTTCGTATTTTAATATATTGGTAATGAATGTATTGATTCTTAAAATGGGCTGTTTGCCGGTTTTGCTTTCAAAGCACCATTACGGCACATCTATCCCAATCCGGCAAGCGATGTGTTGCACATAGAGTGCGAAAATCTGAAATATCTGAGATTGCATAACGCGATGGGACAAACCGTGCTACTAAGAGAAAACGAGCAAGTGTTGCATGTTTCATCTTTACCAAACGGTGTCTATTATTTAGAAATAACTACAACGGACAACTACCGCCGTGTAGAAAAAATAATTATAGCTAAATAGGAAAAATCACAGATTTAATTGGGCAGAGACGTGGCATGCCATGTCTCTACTTTTTTGGTCGGTTTCTGAAGCTCCCTCTCCAGCCTTCTCCATTATAGAGGCGAACCGAGCGTCTGACCGATTGCCGGTCTGACGCGTGAATAAACTTTTTATTGTCGGATGTCTGATGACCGATGTCTGATGTCTGATGAACTCCCCGAAAACCGAATAGTTTGTACCGCCTTACAGACGGGTTTTTTTGGGGTATTCTTAGCCGCAAGCTGCGCTCGTTCCTCGCTTACATGCGGTTATGAAAATTTCGCCTTACAGGCGACTACTTACCAACCACCATGTCACGTCCTAAAAAAAGTGGACACTTTTTGTCAGTTATTATTCTTGTT
>CAZVWS010000010.1:0-26541 GCA_964631255.1 uncultured Dysgonomonadaceae bacterium
CACTTCAACGGTTTTCAAGACCGCCGCAATCGACCACTCTGCCATCTCTCCAAGGTCATTTCTTCAAAAAGTGAGTGCAAAGGTATAATTATTTTTGGAAACCAAAAAATATTATTGCTATTTTTTTATCTTGTAAATGGGTAAATTTATTATACTGATAAAAAAATAGATTATCTTTGTAAAAATATCTGACATTTCATGCTTTTTACCAACCTTCCCCTTTGCGATTCCCTATTAGACGGCCTCACGGCGATGAATTTTACAGAAACCACTCCGGTGCAGGAATTGGCTATTCCGGTTATTCTCAATAAGCGCGATATCATTGCCTGCGCCCAAACCGGAACGGGTAAAACGGCAGCTTTCCTGTTGCCGTTGCTCAATAACCTGCAAACCGAAAATCACGAAGCGCACAAAGTAAATGCCATTATCATGGCTCCAACGCGCGAATTGGCACAACAGATTGACCAGCAAATGGAAGGCTTTTCGTATTTCACTCCATTTTCGTCGGTGGCAGTGTATGGCGGTAACGACGGCGATGCGTGGAATGTGCAAAAAAACGGCTTGCAACGTGGTGCCGATGTGGTAATTGCCACGCCGGGCAGATTACTTTCGCATATCAATTTGTACGATATCGATTTCTCGGGCGTGAGATATTTTATTTTGGATGAGGCGGACAGAATGCTCGATATGGGTTTTTACGACGACATCATGAAAATAGAAAAACTCCTGCCAAAAGATAGACAAACCATCATGTTTTCGGCAACCATGCCACCCAAAATCCAACAAATGGCAAAAACCATTCTTCGCAATCCCGAAGAAATAACCATTGCCATTGCTCGTCCGCCCGAAACCATCATTCAATCGGCTTATATCTGTTACGAACCGCAAAAAATTGAGATTGTGAAAGACCTGTTCAAAGAACGGAAACCGAATAAAGTCATTTTGTTTTCGGGCAAAAAACAGAAAGTGAAGGAAATTGCTAAAACTTTACGCCAAATGGGACTTTCGGCTGATGCCATGCATTCCGATTTGGAACAGTCGGAACGCGACCATGTAATGCGCGAATTTCGCAACGAACGGGTAGATATTCTCGTGGCAACCGATATTGTTGCCCGTGGTATCGATATCGACGATATTTCGCTTGTTATAAACTTTGATGTGCCTAACGACGTAGAAGATTATGTGCACCGCATCGGGCGCACAGCTCGTGCTGGCGATTCGGGTATGGCTATAACATTTGTTTCGCCCGATGAGCAATATCGTTTTTCGCAGATAGAAAAATTTCTACAGAAAGTGATTTTCAAAATTCCAATTCCCGAAGAGTTGGGTGAAGCACCTGCCTATAATCCTCAAAAAACACGATCCGAAAACCGTTTTAACAGAAAAAAAGGCAATAGAAATAAAAGCGGTAATAAATCGCTACAAAACAAAAAGAAAAATCGCCAACAGGACAAACAAGGCGATACGAATGCGGTTACCAAACGAACCTTTAAACCCAAGGTGAAAAAGAAATCGGACAACTTGCCAAACAATCAATCTGCCAATACCTGATCGTGCTCGCGAATGATCGGTTTTACCTCAAAAATCATCTCCTCGCCATCTCTCTCCACTCGGAAAGTAATCAATGGTGGCGTGTCCCAATCTACATACTGTTTGAAATTGAACAGATATGAAAAAGCCGATTTATACCTTTTGTTATTAATCTGTTTGGCGATGGTATTGTAGTGCGAAATATCCCAAAACATTGCTTCTTTAAAGCCATTGGCATCGGTGTATTTGCTGTTTTTGTCTCTGTATTGAAGGGTTTCGGCTATAAAACGGCGATAGCTTTGCGAAAGGCTTTGTGCCGTGTGTTTAAATGGTTGGTTTTGCACCTGCAGCACTTTGTCGCCGGTTTTTATTCCGGCTTTTGCCGCGGGAGAATTGGGCTCGACGGACACTACGGTGCTTAAATCGTTCATATCGTAGCTGATACCGGTAAAATTATACCTCGTAAGTGTTACGTGGAAAGTGCCAAATTTGGGATTCCCCGAGTAGGGAAATTTCTTCATCATCAGTGGCAAATTGAGTTCCAAATAGTTCAATAATCCGTAATCTTCACTCAATTTTTCATTTATCTCGCTTTCCCAAACCAAAATACGACTGCCCGGATTTACGTATTTCTTGTCGTAAATTTTGTATCCGAAACCAATTGTAAATGCTACATCGTTTATCCGAATGGCTTCCGAAGGATCGAAAACCGGAATTTTTACCATATTCTTGTTTCGCATGTCAAATCGCCAAACCGACTGATAGCTGTTAGCAGTTGCCGAATTGGGTTTGTAGAGCTTATTGCTTTGGTAGTTGTAGTAGGTTTCTATGATGAAATCGGGATTTTCCGTGTCTCTAACCAAACCCATTTGTGCCAAAGACCTGGCAATAATGGCATTGATGCGCACATCGTATTCGTAAGTCGATTCGTTGAGAGGCGTGAAATCATACGTCCGATAGTTGAAAAAATCTACTTCCGACTCCTGTTTTACGGTAATAGGCATAATAAATTTTCGGTCTTGCACATCTTCCAAGCTGTAAAAAGCAAAAACCGAAGCCAATTGAGCTTCACTGATTGCGTTTTTTTCGCGACAATTTTTTGGGATAACATAGTTTTTGAAAATCGTTTCAAAATTTCGGATGGAAATAGACATCTTGTCCGTTTCCTCATTAAACCACGAAACAAGGGTGTTGTGTGGTTTCAAATAAGTGCCTTTTCCGTTTATTTCGAGGATGATGTCGTTGGGTTTCAATCCAAATTTTTCGGCAGGAGAATCCGGAAAAACTTCTGTAATAACCGGTTCGCTATCGCCCCATCTCGGGTTGTTGCTAATCTCGAAAGCAAAACCCAAGTTACAAACCATCTCCTTGTTTTGTGCTTGCACGGGAAGTAATAGCAAACTGAATAGAAATATATGAATCAAAAATCGCATGATAAATCTTATTTTAAAAAGTAGGAACGACAAAGATATACGTTTTTTTTTGGAAATTTGTTTGAAAATATCGCTTTTTATGCAATCAACGAGAATTTGTATGAAATTAATTGGTAAATTTGCACACTCAATACAGAAACTTATAAATAATCATGTATAGAAACAGAACTTGTGGCGAACTCACTATCGCCGATGTAAATAACGAAGTAACTTTGGCCGGATGGGTGGCACGTGTGCGAAAAATGGGAGGAATGACTTTCATCGATTTGCGCGACCGATACGGAATTACGCAATTGTCGTTTAACCAAGAAATTAACCACGAACTTTGCGAGCAAGCCAATAAATTGGGACGCGAATGGGTGGTGCAAGTTTCGGGAAAAGTAGCCGAAAGATCGAGTAAAAATCACAATATCCCAACCGGAGAAATTGAGATTATCGTCTCCAAATTGAATGTGCTCAATGCCTCAAAAACACCACCATTCACAATTGAAACCGATACCGATGGGGGCGACGATATCCGAATGAAATACAGGTATCTGGATTTACGACGCGATGCAGTGCGCCAAAATTTGGAGTTGCGCCACAAAATGGCGTTTGAAACACGACGTTACTTAGATGAACGCCACTTTTTGGAGGTAGAAACTCCGGTGTTGATTGGCTCAACTCCCGAAGGTGCGCGCGATTTTATAGTGCCTTCGCGCATGAATCAAGGCGAGTTTTATGCATTGCCACAATCGCCGCAGCTATTCAAACAGTTGCTCATGGTTTCGGGTTTCGACCGCTATTTTCAAATCGTGAAATGCTTCCGCGACGAGGATTTGCGCGCAGACCGCCAACCCGAATTTACACAAATCGATTGCGAAATGTCGTTTGTAGATCAAGAAGATGTGCTGAATCTGTTTGAAGGTTTGACCAAACATCTTTTTAAAACGATAAAAGATATAGACTTACCACAATTTCCGCGCATCAGTTATGCCGATGCCATGAAATACTATGGTTCGGACAAACCGGATATTCGGTTCGAAATGAAATTTATAGAGATGAAAGATTTGACCGAAAACAGAGATTTTGTGGTGTTTGATTCTGCCGAATATGTGGCGGCAATTTGCGCTACAGGTTGTGCATCCTACACCCGCAAACAGATAGACGAACTGACTGACTTTGTGAAACGTCCGCAAATTGGGGCAAAAGGCCTAATCTATTTGAGATATAATGAAGATGGTACGCTCAAATCATCGGTAGATAAATTCTACAACGAAGAAGATTTACGCAAATGGGCCGAACGTTGCCAAGCCAAACCCGGCGACTTGATTTTGGTATTGGCTGGCGAAACCGAAAAAACGCAAAAACAATTGTGCGAATTACGTTTGGAAATGGCTTCTCGTCTGGGATTGCGAGATAAAAATAATTTCCAATGTTTGTGGGTAGTAGATTTTCCATTGTTGGAAAAAGACGAAGAACTAAACAGATTTTTTGCCAAACACCATCCGTTCACTTCGCCGAAACCCGAAGACATATCGCTCTTGGAAACCAATCCGGCTGCCGTTCGTGCCAATGCTTACGATTTGGTTATCAATGGGGTAGAAATAGGAGGCGGTTCTATTCGTATTCACGATAGTGCTTTGCAAAAACAGATGTTTTCCGTGCTCGGTTTTACCGAAGAGCGTGCGCAAGAACAATTTGGTTTCTTGATGAATGCCTTCCAGTATGGTGCTCCGCCACATGGTGGTATCGCTTTCGGGTTAGACCGGTTTGTATCTATTTTTGCCGGATTGGACAGCATACGCGATTGTATTGCTTTTCCCAAAAACAATGCCGGTCGCGATGTGATGATTGATGCACCTTCGGTAGTAGAAAAATCGCAGTTGGACGAACTCAGCATCGCATTGGTTGCTCCGCAGCAGTAGAAAATCTGCATATAAAAAACGAAACGTCCATTTTGCCTAAACAATTTTCTTTCAGAAAATGGCGAAATGGACGTTTTGTTATTCTTTCAAAACTTATCAAAAATCAAAGCAGCGTTTCCAATTTTTGTCTGTTTACGATGTGCAACCGCTTTTTGTCGAGAACAATCAAACCCTCGGCAATCATCTCGTTCATGGTGCGCGAAAGCGATGGCCGTTGCACGCCAAAGTATTCTGCCAATTGCGTTTGCGTACGTTTCAGTATAAAACTGCTCTCTTGGTTAGAGGTGTTTTCTAAAATATAACGCGACAGTTTGCCTTTTAAACTTTTGATAGACATCATCTGCACTCTGTTCGACAGAAATACCGTCATGTTGGAATTGAGTCGCAAAAAGTTTGTCAGCAATTTTTCGTTTCGTCGCATTTCGGCAAGCCAAACATCCTTTTTAATAATGTAAAACACACACTTTTCCATCGTGATTACATCTACCGGGAAACGATTGTTGTTGGCAAAAATAAAGGCGGGAGCTAATGGACGTATGGCTTCGATAAATTCAATCTCGAGCAAATTGCCTTCGTTTGTAATCATTTCTGCACGTACCAATCCCGAAACCAACAAATGCAAATTATTTATTGTATCGCCTTGGCGCACAGCATGCACGCCTTTTTCTAACGAGCGAATTTCGGAAACGGCACGCTCTAAAAAATCATGTAATTCTTCTGTAGATAAATCGGCAAATAAAGGGCAAGTCGAAAGATTGTATTTGTCTGTATAATTCATCTTTTTATAATTTTAAAAGCAAAGATTCAAGAACCAAGCCAATTAGACTTGTAGACAATTAGCCTTTTTTGAGATGTGTATCCTTTCGTTGAGCAACTTCGTACTTAGGACATCCGTCTTCGAACTACTATCATTTTCCTGTTTATTGAAGATTTTTATTTTGCTCATGGATATTTCATGTAATATTTTCTGTTCGATGATAAAAAAAGTATATTGACTTCATTGGCTGATATCTGAATGCCAACAAAAGTAATGAATTATCTTCAAATTTTGGTAACAAATCGGGAATAAAAACCATATTGAAAGTGATTTTCTCATATAAAACCAATTGGCATTGATTAACTTTATTTCGGATATTTTGTGAAAATCGGAATTAAACAAATGATTTAATCGATTGTCTAAATTTTCGCAACCAATAATTAAAATGATTTTTGTTATGAGATATTTAGTAATGATTCTCGCGTCTGTGTTTTTCAGCACATTGGCTTCTGCAGCCGATTTGACCGTTGTTGTAACCAATTTTAGAAAGCCGGTTGGAAATGTAATAATTGGCATTTTTGATAAAGCGAGCGATTTTCCCAACGACGGTAAACAGCTCAGAAAAATTAGCGTTCCCATTCGGGGAGATAAAGTAACTGCAACTATTTCTGATTTGCCCGAAGGCGAATATGCTTTGGCAATTTGCCACGACGAAAATGTAAACAACGATTGCGACTGCAATTTTTTGGGAATCCCCCAAGAAGGTATCGCTTTTTCCAACAATTTCAAACCAAAACTAAAGAAGCCAAAATTCAGCAGTGTCAAATTCAAACTGGTAGAAGACAAAACCGTTACTATTCGCATGCTTTATTTGTAAAAATATTTCGACAAGTAGTTTGCAAACCGCTATAAATCTTCAAACTTAGTCAAACGATAGGTGTATTCACAATATTTTCGCGAAAAATCTGTTTATTATATAAAACTGAAAGTATTGAGAAATATCCAATCCAAACATATCGTTCCGCTCGTTTTGTTGGCAATAATTGCCGGTTGCAAACCCGTGAAATTGAGCGATGCACGCATGCAATATCTGCGTGGGGAGTATTTTGCTGCTTCCGAAACGTACCGAAAAGTGTACAGAAAAATAAAGCAAGATGAGCGGGCAATGCGTGGTGTTGTAGCGTTTGAAATGGCAGAAACTTATCGACATCTAAATTCTACGCAACGCGCCATCACGTCTTACGCCAACGCCATTCGTTACGCCTATCCCGATACGCTGATGTATTTGCATTACGCGCAAATGTTGCACAAAGACGGCAAATACAAACAGGCAAAAGTAGCCTACGATGATTTTTTGAAACTAAGTCCCAACAACTATTTGGCAGTTACAGGATTAAAAGGTGTCGATTTTGCAATGGAATCGGAGGGACAAACCTCGCGATACATTGTGCGACGCATGGATTTGTTCAACTCCAACAGGGGTGAATTCTGTCCGATGCTTTCTCCCGACGACGCCACACTCTACATTACATCTTCTCGGGAAGATGCACGAGGCGACACGATTAGCTCCATTACAGGCATGAAAAATAACGATATTTTTAGTGCTACAAAAAACGATAAAGGCGAATGGCAAAAACCTACGGTGATTACTTCCGAAATAAATACAAAATCGGACGAAGGTACAGCCACGCTTTCACCAGACGGAAATTATATGTACTACACCTTTTCGCCCATGAGCGATGTGTCGCCCACTACCACCAAAATATATTATTCGCTTCGCGGAGCAGGTACACTCAGTGCCGGGCAAGAGTTGGTAATCAATGCACGCGACACGGTTTCGTTATACGCCCATCCATCGGTTTCGCCATCGGGCGATTACATTTATTTCGTGTCGGATATGCCGGGCGGATATGGCGGCAAAGATATTTGGCGTGCCGGTTTGAGCGAGAACACGGTGCTGTTTACCGAGAATTTAGGTGCCGAAATAAATACGCCTGGCGATGAAATGTTCCCTTTCGTGCGCAACGATAGCACACTCTATTTCTCCTCATCCGGACATCCGGGCATAGGCGGTTTGGATTTGTTTGTAGCTACCCGAAATAGAGATAATACCGGTTGGATGGTCAACAACATGGGAAAACCGGTCAATTCATCTGCCGATGATTTTGGAATTACTTTTGAAAAAGAGAAAGAACGAGGATTTTTTAGCTCCAACCGGGGCGATGCGCGCGGACGCGACCACATTTACTCCTTCGAATATCCCGATGTGAATGTTATTGTGGAGGGATTTGCTGTGGACAAAGAAGACCAATTTATTCAAGGAGCTACAATATCGGTAATCGGCACCGATGGCTCGCAGCAAGTATATACCACCAAAAAAGACGGCACATACCAATTTCGGGCCAATCGGGGTGTAAATTATCTTTTCATGGCTAATGCCAAAGATTTTCTGAATGTAAAGAAAACGCTGTACACCATTCCGGAGGAAAAAGACACGACCTATTACGTCGATTTTGAAATGTCGCCATACACGAAACCTGTCATTTTGGAAAATATTTTCTACGATTTTGATAAAGCAACGCTGCGCCCCGAGTCGAAAGAAGAACTGGACGGATTGATAGCTTTGCTCAACGATAATCCCGAAATAGTGATTGAATTATCGGCACATACCGACAGAAAAGGAGCGGAAGAATATAACCAAAAACTATCGTTGCGGCGCGCGCAATCGGTTGTAGATTATCTGATTGCTCATGGAATAGACGAGCGACGATTGCAAGCTGCCGGATATGGAGAATCGCAACCCAAAACGGTATCCAAAAGAGGAACGGAGGAGTTCGATTTTCTGAAAGAGGGAGATGTTTTGACCGAAGAATTTATTCAAAACTTGACTCCCGAACAGCAAGATATAGCCGACCAAATGAATAGAAGAACCGAATTTAAGGTAGTTGAAACCAATTTTGGACTTTTTTAAAATTGGTATTAGCTTCATTTACCTGTTTCGGTAATGATAGTTCCACATTTTTAGTGTAAATTTGTAACCCAAAGAACGGTTGAAATGGCATACATTGATTATTACAAAATATTAGGTGTAGAAAAAAATGCTACGGCAGACGATATCAAAAAGGCGTACCGAAAAATGGCGCGCAAACTACACCCCGACTTAAATCCCAACGACAAAGAGGCACAGCGCAAATTCCAACAACTAAACGAAGCCAACGAAGTATTGAGCGACCCCGATAAGCGAGCCAAATATGACAAATATGGCGAAAATTGGAAGCATGGCGAAGAGTACGAAAAAGCACAACAACAATACCAACAACAGCAACGTGCATCAAACTTTGGAGGAGGACAGACCTTTTATACCGAAGGCGATTTTTCCGATTCCGATTTTTCCGAATTTTTTCATTCGATGTTCGGAAGCGGTTTTTCGCAACGCCAATCCGGCAGAGCCGGTCGAAAATATAAAGGTGGCGACTACTCGGCAGAGCTGCACCTCACGTTACAACAGGCAATGCAAACACACAAGCAGGAACTTCAGGTAGATGGACGAAACATTCGTATTACCATTCCGGCAGGTGTGTCAAACGGACAAAAAATAAAACTTGCCGGATACGGACAACCCGGAGCAAACGATGCGCCCGCCGGCGATTTGTACATCACTTTCGTTGTGGCAGATGATGCGCGTTTCAAAAGATTGGGCAACGATATTTACACACAGGTCAGCATCGATTTATACACCGCCGTTTTGGGAGGAGAAGCAATTATCGACACATTGCATGGTGCCGTGAAAATGAAAATTAAACCCGGAACACAACCCGATTCAAAACTCAGACTGAAAGGGAAAGGAATGCCCGTTTATAAAGAAGAAAATCTTTTTGGCGACCAAATTGTTTCTATAAAAGTAGAAATTCCAAAAAATCTGTCGCCAAAAGAGAGCGAATTATTTACCGAACTTGCTAAACTTAAAAAATAATGAACAAGAATAGAATTTTATACCAAGAGTGTTTGCGTATTTACAATATCGATGAAACATTTGTAAAATCGCTATTCGAGTCGGGTCTGATTGAAATATCTGAACAAGAAAACGAACGTTTTGTAGAGGTTTCTGAATTGGAAAACTTAGAGCAATTCGTCCGTTGGCACTACGAAATGGATATCAATATTGCCGGCATTGAGGCATTGCATCACTTGCTTAACAGAGTAAAGACTATGCAAGCCGAAATGGAAGTGTTGAGAAACGAACTGAAATTATACCGAAATTGGTAGTACATTTTTAACCTATAAAGTCGGAGAGAAAAATGAATCAGAAAAAAACGATAGTCTGGATAATCGCGTTGCTTTGTAGTATCGGCATACAAGCGCAGGAATTGAATGCCAGAATAAGTATCAACAGTGCCAAAGTGCAAGGAAGCACACAGGTGTTGAGGACTTTGGAAGACCAACTTCGTATTTTTATAAACGAGCGGAAGTGGACGAATGTCAATTTTCTTCCAAACGAAAGAATTGAATGCACGTTCACAATCTTGATTAACGAAATGTCGTCAAACACCTTCAATGGTGAACTACAAATACAGAGTAGCAGACCGGTATTCAACTCTACTTACACCACTACTTTGGTCAATTTTCGCGATCCGACTTTTACTTTCGATTATGTTGAATACCAAGCCTTGGAGTTCGATATCAACAATATACAAGACAATCTGGTTGCTACAATTGCATTTTATGTGTATATGATACTCGGTATGGATTTCGACTCCATGTCGCCTTTTGGCGGAACACCCTATTTCAGAAATATGCAATCCATCGCCACCAACGTGCAGCCCAACAACTGGCCCGGATGGGAGACTTTTGGCAGCGACCGCAGCCGATACGCCATTGCCGATGCACTCAATACACCCGCCTACGAACCGTACAGACAAATGTGGTACGATTATCATCGTTTGGGATTGGACGAAATGGCAGCTAACTTAGACAAAGGAAAACCAAAATTATTTTCTTCTGTTTCTACCGTTTCCACACTCTACTCGCAACGCCCCGATTTGGTTCTGGTTACCCTTTTTGGCGATGCCAAATTGGACGAATTGGCAAATGTGTACATAGAAGCAACCGAACAAGAAAAAAAACAAGCGTACGAAACTTTACGCAATATTTACCCAACAAGAACTACTGAACTCGATAAAATAAGGAAACCAAAATCATCGAGATAGCCTATGCTCAAATCGCTTTCTATACAAAATTACGCGCTGATTGACTCATTGACGATAAATTTTGGTGCCGGATTTTCTGTTATTACCGGAGAAACCGGTGCGGGAAAATCGATTATTTTGGGCGCGCTGTCACTCATTTTGGGACAACGTGCCGAAATAAGGCACATCAAACAAAACGAGAGCAAATGCACCATTGAAGGCACTTTCGATATATCAGAATACAAATTGGAGTCGTTTTTTCAACAAAAAGATTGGCAATTTGAAGGGAACGAATGTATCATAAGACGCGAAATCTGGATAAATGGGAAATCGCGTGCTTTCGTAAACGACTCTCCTGTGTATCTCAACGACCTGAAAACCTTGGGCGACAAGCTAATCGATATTCATTCTCAGCATCAAAATCTTTCCTTAAACGATAATCTTTTTCAATTGAATGCCCTCGATTTATTGGCATTTGCCAAGGCAGAAAAAGAGGCTTTCGAGCAGATTTTTCTCTCATTTCAAGCAGAAAACAACAAATGGAAATCGCTCAAAAAACAATCGAAAGAGATAAAGCAAGAGCAAGATTATCTTCAATTTCAGTTGGATACGTTATCCGAAGCCAAGCTGCAAGCCAATGAGCAAACGGAATTGGAAAGCGAATTATCCACCTTGACGCACGCCGAAGATATTAAATCGGTTTTGTATCAGGTTGCACAGACTTTTTCGGGCGAGGAAGAGAATATCGAACAAAAACTAAAGACAGCATCCGACAATCTGTCGGCAATCAGCAATCTTTTTCCCGAAGCCGATGAGTTGTCCAAGCGAGTGCATTCGTCCTATCTGGAACTGAAAGATGTGCGCGAAGAGGCATCTCGCTATTTTCAGAAAATAGAGTCTGACCCACAACGCCAACAAATAGTTGAAGACCGCTTGAGTTTACTCTATGATTTGCAACAAAAATATGGCGCACGAAATGTGGGCGAATTGATGCAACTGCAATCGGAAATTGAGCAGAAATTACTCAATATCCATTCGATGGACGAACAATTGGAGCAGCAAGAAAAATTGGTCGCCCAAAAAGAGAAAGAAATGATTGCCAAGTCGCAGCAACTAAGCGAAAAAAGGCAAGCGTCGGTATCTTCTGTCGAACAGCAACTTACGCAGCAAATCAGCATATTGGGCATGCCATATGCCCGATTCGAGTGCCATCTGATAGAAAAGCCCCAACCCGATATACATGGAAATGAAGACGTGCAGTTTCTTTTCTCTGCAAATAAAAACGTATCTTTACAGCCAATTGAGCTGATTGCTTCGGGAGGCGAAATTTCGAGAGTGATGCTTTCTCTCAAAAACATGATTGCCGGTGCAATTGCCTTGCCAACCATTATTTTTGATGAGATAGATACCGGAACTTCGGGCGAGATAGCGGCAAAAATGGCAACTATCATGCAGCAAATGAGCCGAAAGATGCAAGTTATTGTCATCACGCATCTGCCGCAAATTGCAGCCAAAGGCGATTCGCAATACTTGGTTTATAAAGACGAACAAAGCGAAATCGCCACCATCAATATGAAAAAACTAACGTCGCAAGAGCGTGTTTTAGAAATTGCCCGCATGTTGAGTGGTGCAGAAACTACCGAACAAGCCATAGAAAACGCCAAAGTGATGCTAAATAGTTGAATTATTTGCCTTTGTGCAAACAAGATAAAAGGAATAAATGAAAGAAAAAGAGATGATTTTCGGCATTCGTGCCGTGATAGAAGCGGTTGAAGCCGGAAAAGATATCGACAAAGTATTGGTAAAAAGAGAATTGTCCGGAGAACTGTTCAAGGAATTGCAAAACGTATTGAGAAACTACGATATTCCGATGCAAAAAGTACCTTTGGAACGGATTGACCGTATCACCCGCAAAAATCACCAAGGTGTAATTGCTTTTACCACAGCCGTTACGTACCAAAAATTGGAGCAAATAATTCCTTTTTTATACGAGCAGGGTCGTAATCCGTTTATTATTTTGTTGGATGGAATTACAGATGTGCGCAACTTTGGAGCAATTGCTCGCACTTGTGAAGTGGCTGGAGTAGATGCCATTGTGATACCTATGCGCGGAAGCGTTTCGGTGAATGCCGATGCCGTAAAAACTTCGGCGGGAGCATTACACTCGTTGCCCGTGTGCCGAGAAAATAGCTTGAAAGAAGCCATTCTCTTTCTGAAAAATAGTGGCGTAAAAGTGGTTGCTGCCACAGAAAAAGCAGCCAACTATTACACCCAACCGGATTTGACTGTGCCCACAGCCATAGTAATGGGTGCCGAAGATATGGGAGTTGCACCCGAGCATTTGCGCATTTGCGACGAGCTGGTACGCATTCCGCAAGTGGGCACCATCCAATCGCTCAACGTATCGGTTGCAGCCGGTGTCATGATTTATGAAGTTGTAAAACAAAGAATGGCGGCAATATAGTAACCAATTGTGTATCAGTAATAAAAATTATATACATTTCTATTAATATTTAAACAACAAACTGAAGATGAAAAAAGTTATTTCAACAACAAACGCGCCTGCGGCCATAGGTCCATACAGTCAGGCAATTGAGGCAAACGGAATGTTATTCTTATCGGGACAACTTCCCATTGACCCAACAACAGGAAATTTTGTTCCCGGAAAAATCAAAGAACAAACAACACAAATTTTCATCAATATCAAAGCGGTACTTTCTGCTGCCGGCATGAATGTGAATAACATTGTGAAAACCACTGTTTTTCTGGATGATATGTCGCTATTTGCCGAGATGAACGAAGTTTATGCCAAACAATTTGGCGATACATTCCCTGCACGTTCGGCTTTTGCAGTAAAATCATTACCCAAAAATGCTCTCGTAGAAATTGAGGTAATTGCTATTAGATGAAAGATTTAGGCAATTTAATTTGGCTTTTATTCGGTGGCATATTTATTGCCATCGAATATATTTTAGCCAGTTTTGTACTCTTTATTACCATTATTGGTATTCCATTTGGACTGCAAACACTTAAGCTTGCCGAAGTTGCGTTGTGGCCATTTGGCAAAAAAATCATTAAAAACCAATCGTCGACAGGATGCTTGTCTCTGATTATGAATATTATATGGTTATTTGTGGGAGCAATTCCTATCGTGTTGACGCACCTGTTTTTTGGTCTACTTTTTTATATAACCATTGTAGGCATTCCGTTTGGTAATCAGCATTTCAAACTGATGAAATTGGCATTTTTACCTTTTGGTAAAACAATTTTGGCTCAATAATTCTTTTCTGATTGTTCTTTTCGGTATATTTTTTTACCAAATAAATCGGAAAAAAGCGCGTAAATTCAATAAAAATCATATCCATCATATGTCGCATCCACTACAACAATTTATTTTTTGTCCTATTTGCGGTTCAAAAAACTTCGTGATAAACAACGAAAAATCGAAACATTGTACCGATTGCAATTTCACCTATTATTTCAACTCATCGGCTGCTATCGTGGCAGTTATTGAAAACGAAAAAGGCGAAATTTTGGTCGCTACGCGCGCCAAAGAACCGGCAAAAGACACGTTTGATTTGCCGGGTGGATTTATCGATATGCACGAAACAGCTGAAGAAGCCGTTCGTCGTGAAGTGTTAGAAGAGACACGCCTTGTTGTAAATTCTGTCCAATATCTGTTTTCCATCCCCAATATCTATCTCTATTCCGGATTCGAAGTGCACACGGTAGATATGTTTTTCCGTTGCAAAGTAAACGATTTCAGCCAATTGTTTGCACAGGACGATGTTTCTGCTTTGCAATTCATTGCGCCCGAAAATCTAAATCCCTCTCTTTTCGGATTGGACTCCATCCGCACCGGAGTAGAAAAATTACTCAACAAATAGTTTCTTCATCTTGTATTCCAGAAAAATAGTTTAAATATTGAAAAATAAAAGTCGTAAATTGAAAAATGATATGAAAAAAATATTATCGCTTTTACTGATTTCATTTGCCGTGCAAATCCTACCGGCACAACAAGCGTATAACCAAGCCTCGTCCCAAAAATATTTTGATGAAGGAAAAGAGATGTTTATTGCCGGAAATTATGTAGGCGCACAAGACCTATTGAATCTATTTATTGGCGAAAGCCAAGATCAAACTTTACGAGAAGAGGCAGCCTATATGCTGGCAGTTTCTGCCTATAACCGTGGTTTGGAGAATAGCGGCGAAGAGATGAAAGCGTTTTTGAGCGATTATCCCGAAACCATTCATCGCAACCAATTGACCATGCTGATAGGCTCCACTCATTTTGATAAAAAAGATTGGAAACTTGCCGATTTCTGGTTTCAACAATCCAACATCGACTATCTGACGGCAGCAGAGCAAGAGGATTTTGCTTTTCGTTCGGCTTACACAAACTTGCAATTGGGAAAAAAGGACGATGCGGCTCGACTTTTTGGCTTGCTTTCGCAAAACAGTAAAAAATATTCGGACGCTGGCAATTTCTATTATGCCTATATCGATTATTCCAAAGGCAATGCCGAAGCGGCTTTGGAGCGTTTCAATCAGTTACGCGACCACCCGCAATATCGCGAAGAGGTGGCTTTCTACACCGCACAAGCAACTTTTTTCGATGGAAGGCTGGACGAAGCCATTCGTTTGTCAGATACTTTTGTAAACACATTCCCGAGCAGTCAACACTTGGCAGAAATGTATCGGGTGATTGGTAATAGCTATTATCGTCTGGGACAGGAAAATAGAGCCCTCCCGTATTACGAAAACTATATGAATCATACCACGCAACCACTTCGTGGAGATGCTTATTTCATGGGATTGTCCTATTTTGAAGCTGCTCGCTATTCCGATGCAGTAAATATGTTTCAACAAGCCATTGGCGAGGCCGATCCTCTCACACAAAATGCACAATTGCAATTGGGGCAAACCTATCTTAAACTCAACCAAAAACAGCAAGCACAAATGGCATTTGAGGCAGCTTCGCGCCAAAATTTTGACCCGCAAGCCCGCGAAACAGCTCTTTTTAACTACGCTTTGTTGGCACACGAAACCAATTTTTCGGTGTTTAGCGAATCGATAACGCTGTTCGAGAGTTTTTTGCGCGAATATCCCAATTCAAAATATACAGAGCAGGTAAATGATATTCTTGCTGCTACATTCATCAATACGAAAGATTATTACGCGGCTCTCAACGCCATCAACCGCATTGCACGACCCGGAAAAAGAATATTGGAAGCCAAGCAAATGGTGCTTTTCCAACTGGGTGCACAAGATTTTATCAATGGCAATCTGAACTCTGCCATACAGCATCTGAGCAGCAGTATCGGGGTGGGCGATTACAGCAGTAATGCCAAAAATGCAGCCTACTATTGGCGTGGCGAAACCTATTATAGATTAAACAATTATACCAGTGCGGCAAACGATTTCACCCAATTTACCCAAAACGCTTCCTCGTCAGAAGACAACTATTCGCTGGGATTCTACAACTTGGGATATGCCCGCTTCAAACAACAACAATATGGGCAAGCGGTAACTGCTTTTCAACGCTACCTGCAAGTGGAAACAAATCGTAACCGAGCTGAATATGCCGATGCGCTCAATCGGGTGGGCGACAGTTACTATTTCAACAGAAAATTTGCCGAAGCCGAACGATATTATGCCCAGGCTGCCGATGCCAATCCTGCCGTGGCAGACTATGCTGCATATCAGCGTGCATTCGTTTTGGGATTGCAGCGAAATTACCAAGGAAAGATTAACGCGTTGGATGAGTTGATGCGCCGATTCCCCAATTCGCAATATTATGATGATGCACTCTACGAGAAAAGTCGCGCGCTCACCATGCTCAACAGAGAAGATGAGGCCATTGGCGTACTGAAACGATTGGTATCGGATTATCCGCGCAGTCCATTGGCGAGTTTGGGCGGAGTGCAGTTGGGTCAATTGTATTTCAACATCGGCAATCATCAGCAAAGTATCGCTACTTACAAAAATGTGATTGCCAATTTCCCCGGCTCCGACGATGCACGAAACGCCTTGTTGTCGCTCGAAACCGTTTATAGAGAAATCAACGACATACAATCTTACGTCTCCTATGCCAATGCTTTGCCCGGAGGAATGCGCATATCGGCTTCCCGACAAGATTCACTCACTTTTCTCGCCGCCGAAGGGATATATATGCGAGATAAAAAAATGGAAGCCCAACAAGCCATGCAACGCTACTTGCAAAGTTACCCGAATGGCGCTTTCAACAGCGATGCCAATTATTATCTGGGAGTTATTGCTGATGAAAAAGGCGATAAACAGCAAGCAATGCCATATTTCCGCAGGGTAATAGATGCCAGCAATCCCAAGTTTTTGGAAAATGCGCTTGTTTATGTTTCTCAATTTGAGTACAATAAAAACAATTACCAACAAGCGTTGGCAGATTATTCCCGATTGACAGCCTCAGCCCGTAGCGCATCTAACCGACAAATTGGTCAAATGGGAATGGTGCGCACGCATACGCATTTGGGTAACTATTTTGAAGCGGCACGTGCGGCAACTGCCTTGCTCGAAAATGCCAATCTCTCGGCAGAGGTTGCTACGGAAGCCCGATATCTTCGAGGCAAAGCATACAAGCAAACCAACGAAGTGGAGAAAGCTATGAGCGATTTTCAATTTGTTGCCAACGACACACGCAGCATATACGGAGCCGAGTCGCAATTTATACTTGCCGATACCTATTTCCGCTGGAAATCGTACGACCGAGCCGAACAGCAAGTGAAGAGTTACATGCAAAAAGGTACGCCACACCAGTATTGGATGGCACGCGCACTTATCGTGCTATCGGATACGTACAAAGCCAAAGGTGATAATTTTCAGGCGAAACAGTATCTCGAAAGTTTGAAATCGAACTACAAAGGCAACGAACCCGATATCCAACAAATGATAAACGAACGACTCAATAACTGATAAGCAACAAAAAAATATTGCAACACGAGAAATATACAAATAAAATGAAAAAATATATTTTTATAGCTTTGCTACTGACATTTACCAATGTTTTTGGTCAAACACAAGATTCGCTTTTGCGCCGACAACTGGAGTTAGAACGCGATTTCAACCCAACTCTGTTAGACGCCAACAAAATAACATCTTTACCCGCACTACCCAAAACTACCGTTCAAAAACCCAATACCAATTATTCTACTTGGGCTGGACGCACCACACCTTCTTTGGAAATAGCTCTGCCGCAACCCGGCAGTATCATGACCGAAATACCTTACAGCACCAAAAAAGGATATATCAAACTGAATGCGGGAAACTACGGCAATATGAATGGAGCATTGGGTTACCGACTTTTGGAAAAAGAAAAAGACATGTTGGCTTTTACGTTTCTTCATAATTCGAGCAACGGAAAAGTGCAGTATGTGGGAGATGTGGAACCGACTTCCAACAAGCTTTTCTTCATGGATAATTTCGCTAAATTGAATTACGACCACCTTTTCGACGCGTTCAAGCTAAGCTTACATGCCTCTTATCTGCATTCTCGATTCAACTATTATGGAAATAATTTTGGCAATTTCAGATTTTTTGACGATGAAATACAGCGAGTGGGTGTAATCAATGCACAGGCGGCGGTAAAATCGGACGAATCTGCATCTGTACATTACGAAGGGTATTTCGATTTCAAAAATTTTTCTACCAAATTTGGTGAAACAACCACTTCAGACCCAATAGCCGGTAACCAGTTGGATGCCAGGCTGCAATTGGCAAAACCGTTTTTGGATGGCGATAGCAAAATTGGAGTTGACGGGCAATTTTTTGCCACATTTTACCAAGCAGAAGATATAAAAAACTATATGTTTACCGGTGCAACTCCTTATGTGAGTTTCGAGGGCATGAGTTGGAAAGCTCGTTTGGGAGCCGATGTGTTGTTTCAGCTTGCCAATAAAACAAGAGTTCGTGTAACACCAAATGTCCATCTGTCGTTGAATTTTACCGAGCGCTCCTCCTTGTATGCTAACATTACCGGTGGATTCAGGCACAACACATTTTTACAGATGCTTCAACATTCGCGATATATGGATCCGATGTTTGCAGCCAAAACCAAGCCGGCATTTTCGCCCATCGATATAGAACTTGGAGCAAAAATTGGAGAAGTCAATGGTTTCCGTTTCGATATTTTTGGTGGATATAAACAGATTGATAACGAGAATTTCCTTATTCTTAATCAATCCTATTCAAACCATTCGCAATGGGCTATCAAGGAAAGTTTGATTCCCATTTACGCCAATCTGACTCACTCGCATGTTGGAGGAATGATTCAGTCCAATATTTGGGCACCGCTGCATGTTACACTCCGGTTGAAAAAGAATTTTTATACCGTAAAAGATGCCATCTTATACGATTTCATGTACGATTTTATGACAGATGACATAAAAGCTTGCAATTTGCCGGGCTGGGAAGTAGATTTTGGGGCAAATCTGCAAATTTGGAGTAATTTGAAATTGGGAATGAATTATGTTTTTCGAGGGGATAGATGGACTTATCTGAAGGGTGAAAACTTAGAGATGGACAATATCCATGATGTAAGTTTGGATGCCGTTTACAATATCACCGATTTGTTTTCGCTCCATCTGAAAGCAAACAATATTTTTGCACAAAAATATGATATAATGTTTGGACATCCGGCGCAAGGATTCCATGCCATGGGTGGATTCACTTTCAAATTTTAATTGTCGGTAAACGACATTTTATAAAACCGAAAAACCGACAACGGCGTAATTTGTAAAAATGCCGTTGTCGGTTTTCTTTTTTTGTTTGTTTTTTTCTTATTAACGGACTAAAAAACAGCCTGTTTAATCTGCCATTTCGGGGTCAATCATGATTCGTCCGCAATATTCGCAAACAATAATCTTTTTCCCCAATTTGATATCCATCTGTTTTTGAGGTGGAATTTTGTTGAAACAACCACCACACGCTCCACGCTGTATGGGCACAATGCCTAAACCGTTGCGAGCATTTTTGCGAATGCGTTTGAATGCTGTAAGCAAACGAGGCTCAATCAAAGTTTCTGTTTTCTTGGCTTTGTCGCGAATTTTTTCTTCTTGCGATTTGGTTTCAGAAACAATCTCGTCCAACTCTTTTTTCTTGTGCTCCAAGTCGGCAGTTTTCTCTTTCAACTTTTCGTTAGAAGCCTCAATTTGCTCATGGATGTTGTTAGATTGTTGTGTATAATCGCGTATGTGTTTTTCGGCAAGTTCTATTTCCAGAGCTTCATATTCGTTCTCTTTCGATAGATGGTCATACTCCTTGCTGTTTCTCACATTCTCCAGTTGCTTCGTATATTTTTCAATTTTTATTTTGCTGGTTTCTATTTTACCTTTTTGCAATTTGGTGTCCTCGTCCAACTGTTTCAGTTCCAATTCAAAGTTATTGATACGAGTACCCAAACCGGCTATTTCGTCGTCCAAATCAGCCACTTCCAACGGAAGTTCCCCTCTCAAAGTTTTTATTCTGTCTATTTCAGACAAGTAAGATTGCAGCTTGTGCAGAGATTTCAGTTTGTCTTCTACAGAGACTTCCTGTTCGGTTGTTTTTTTTCTTGTTGCCATATTCTGTTGAATTTAATTGATTGTTTAAATAAAAAATGCAGCAATAGAAAAACGTTTCTTGTTTTCGTACTACCACATTTCTCTGTAATTGCGGGACCCAGTCCTACCGCTTTTTTTTACAGATATTTTACCGGATTCGAATCGAATGCCGATTTATGAACCGCAAAGTTAGGAAATTTTTTTGTAATCGTATCATAAAAAATATCTTTTGTGCAAATTTCGGATTCATAATGCCCAACTACTGCTAACAATAAACGTCCGTCCACATCGTAAAAATCGTTGTATTTGGCTTCGCCCGTGATAAATGCATCGGCACCATAAACGATAGCTTGCGGAATGAGAAAAGCCCCCGACCCGCCACAAATAGCCACGTCGCGCACTTCGTTTCCTTGCATTTTCGTGTGCCGAATATTGGACAAATTAAATACATCTTTGAGCAGATACAAGAATTCTTGTTCGGGAAGTGCGTCGGGCAAAACGCCCACGATACCGCTACCGGCTTGCGTCCAGTCATTTGCAATGGGAATGAAATCGTATGCCGGTTCTTCGTAAGGATGCACTGCGAGTAAGGCACGTAACACTTCTTCTTGTTTAAATTTTGGCAAAACCGTTTCTATCCGAACCTCTTTTTCCGTGTGCATCTCGTTTATCTGACCAATAAAAGGTTGCGCACCTTCTTTTGCCCGAAAAGTACCTTCGCCCAGCAGGTTGTAGCTGCACGAGTCGTAGTTGCCAATATTGCCGGCACCGGCATTAAACAGGGCGGTTCGGATGTATTCGGCATGCGATGCAGGTACAAACGTAACCAATTTGAGCAACGCATTTTTTTGTGGACTCAATACACGTACATTTTGCAGATTTAGCATCTCGGCAAGTTTAAAATTGACACCGTGCACGGCGTTATCCAGATTGGTATGCGAAGCATAAATGGCAATGTCGTTTTGTATCGCTTTTATCATGCACCTCTCTACATAATTGCGTCCGGTAAGCGATTTGAACGGATGAAAAGCCAGTGGATGGTGCGATATAATCAGATTGCAACCCAGTGAAATAGCCTCTTCCAGCACGTTTTCTGTTACATCGATGCAGAGCAAAACCGCGGTAGCTTCTTTAGACGAATCACCAACTTGTAGTCCGCTGTTGTCGAAACTTTCTTGCAAAGGAAGTGGAGCCAATTGTTCGATGGCTTGTAAAATTTCTTTTATACGCATTTGAAAATGAATTTGTTTATATTGCAAAAATAATGGATTTTTTGAATATTGGGCTATTGTAATGAGATAAAGTTTTGCATTCGTGTGGATTTTGCTTGTGTAATGGACTCGATTCAATTTTTGTTTCGTATATTTGTGGCAAGTATCCACAAATAAAATTGAAAAACAGATGAAAAAATATCTTGGTTTTTTGGCATTTTTGCTCTTGATTGCCGTAGCTTGCAACAATGTAAAAGAGAATAAAAGTTCGAGCCCCTGGAAATTGGTTTGGGAAGAAAATTTTGATGGCGACAAACTGGACGAATCAAAATGGTCTAAAATTCCTCGTGGCAAAAACGATTGGAACAAATATATGAGCAACCACGACGAATTGTATCGGTTACATGACGGAAATCTCGTGTTGCGAGGAATAAAAAACACCGATTTGTCAAACGATACAGCAACCTATCTAACCGGAGGAGTTTATACGAAAGATAAAAAAACTTTCGGTTTGGGTCGTTTGGAAATTCGGGCAAAATTGGCATCGGCAAAAGGTGCATGGCCTGCTATCTGGATGCTGCCCGAACAAGCCGAGTGGCCAATGGGTGGCGAAATTGATATTTTGGAAAGATTGAATCACGACAAATTAATCTACCAAACCGTGCATTCTAATTACACCCAAAACGTGGGAATCAAAGATATCCCTGCCGCGAGTTCTGTTGTGGGAATCAATCCCAACAATTACAACGTGTATGCTTTGGAGAAATACCAAGACAGCTTGGTGTTTTACGTGAACGACACCCGAACAAAAAATTATCCGCGTATAGAAACTGAACACAAAGGACAATTCCCTTTTGCCGATCAAGCATTTTATCTGCTGATGGATATGCAACTGGGCGGAAGCTGGGTTGGCAGTGTCAATGCGGCTGAACTACCGGTAGAAATGCACATTGATTGGGTCAGATTTTACGAACTGCAGCAAGCAGAATAATCCAACTTACCGCATTATTTTTTATATGGGAAATTGGTGGTTGAAAAGTCTTTCTTCTGCCAGTTTCTCATATTTTGTACCACTTCTGCCGTAATTAGCAAACGGATAGATGCTTATGCCCCCGCGAGGAGTAAAAATACCCGTAACCTCGATATATTTGGGCGACATCAGCTCTATTAAATCTTTCATGATTATATTGACACAATCTTCGTGAAAAGCACCGTGGTTTCTAAAACTGAACAAATATAGTTTGAGCGATTTGCTTTCCACCATTTTCACATCGGGGATATAATCGATGCGGATGGTTGCAAAGTCGGGTTGTCCGGTTATTGGACACAAGCTGGTAAACTCGGGGCAGTCAAAAGTTACCCAATAATCGTTGCCCGCATGTTTGTTTTCAAAATATTCCAACATCTCGGGTGCATAGTCTTGTCGGTATTCTGTTTTTTTACCCAAATGAGTCAATGTGTCGTGCTTCATATCATTTTTCTAAAAAAAAGGATGATTTTTTTGTTTTGATGTATCTATAGTTCAAAGTTACAAAAAAAGAATCAAAAAAACCATATCCACTATATTTTTCGTTCGTAAAAGGTTAAAAACCAAATTTACACAAAAACAGAGCCAAAAATGCAAACAATTTTTTCGTGGCAAATGTTATATCAAAGTGCTATTTTGTAAATAACAGTAATTGTTTAATTTATAATCAATTGGATGAGAAAAATAAATGTAAAAAAGATAAAATCGCGCCAATTCTCGATAAATAAAATCCGCATCAAAGAAGAAACCCGAAATCGGTACAACGGTTTTTTTATTGATTTGGGCGAGATGTTTATTTTTACGAAAAACGTTATCAAACAGTTTTTTCAACCTCCGTTTGAACACCGAGAATTGATAAAACAAGGTTTTTCGTTGGGAAACAAATCATTTGCTTTGGTTGGTATTACGGGTTTCATCATGGGTTTGGTTCTCACCATGCAAATGAATCCGGTGTTGTCCGATTTCGGAGCGCAAACGCTATTGCCCGGCATTATTTCTGTAGCAATGATTCGCGAGTTAGGACCGGTTATTACCGGCCTCATTTGCGCCGGCAAAATGAGTTCGGGCATTGGTGCTGAAATTGCAGCCATGCGGGTTACCGAGCAGATTGATGCCATGGAAGTTTCGGGTACAAAACCGTTGGGATTTGTTGTCGCATCGCGTGTTTTGGCAACAACCGTTACCGTTCCCATCTTGGTCATTTTTGCCGA
Organism: uncultured Dysgonomonadaceae bacterium; assembly: GCA_964631255.1. Classification (GTDB taxonomy): domain Bacteria; phylum Bacteroidota; class Bacteroidia; order Bacteroidales; family Dysgonomonadaceae; genus JBGZFC01. The sequence goes on from CAZVWS010000010.1 coordinate 23,835, forward strand.
TGCATTTAGTTTTTTAGGCTCATTTTTGGCGGTAAACGTGTTCGAAAACACCTCTTTCTCTTTGTATATCAATCGGGCATTCGATATGTTGAGTTTTCAAGATATAATCCCGGCAACAGTCAAAACCATCTTTTTCGGTTTTTTTATCGGGCTGATAGGTTGTTATAAAGGATACAATGCCGGTCAAGGCACAGAATCTGTCGGGTATTCGGCAAACGCCTCTGTGGTGGCGGCATCGCTCACGGTTTTTATTATCGATTTGATTTTTGTGTTAATAACCAATATACTCTAAGCTGAAATATGAAAAATGAGGACGTGATTGTTGTAAAAGGATTGTATAAATCGTTTGGCGAAAAACATATTTTGCGGGGCATAGATTTGAATTTGCCTGCCGGGCAAAATTTGGGTATAGTTGGCAAATCGGGAATCGGCAAATCGGTACTTACCAAGTGTATTGTGCGGCTCATAGAACCCGATGCCGGAAAAATTGATGTACTCGGAACCGATATACTTGCCTGCAACGATGCAGAGCTAAACGAGATAAGAAAACGTGTAGGATATCTGTTTCAGGGTGGTGCGCTTTACGACTCCATGAGCGTGAGAGATAACTTGTTATTCCCGATTAGAAGAACCCAATTTGTGGATAAAAAACACGATAGCGAAGAGTTGGTAGAACGGGCGTTGAAAAGCGTCGGGTTATTGGATGCCATCGATAAAATGCCCGAAGAACTGTCGGGGGGAATGAAAAAAAGAATCGCGTTGGCACGCACGCTGATTTTGAAACCCGATATTATCCTTTACGACGAACCCACAACCGGATTAGATGCGGTAACATCGGGCGAAATAAGTGAGCTGATTTTAAAAATTAGGGAAGAGTATAACACAGCATCCATCATTATTACCCACGATATGAAGTGTGCAAAAATTGCTACCGACATCATCAAAATAATAAAAGATGGTGTTTTTTACACGCAAGGCACATACGCTGAACTGAGCAACAGCGAAGACAAAGAGATACGAGATTATTTTATTTAATGAAACAAAAGAAAAACAGGAATTTATGAAAAATACGAAAAGAGCATTGCGCTTAGGTGTATTTATTGCGGCAGCAGTAGTTTTATTTGTAATTGCCATCTATATTATCGGCAGCAAAGGAAATTTATTTTCTCCTACCAAAGATATCCACTCCTCATTCAGAGATATACGCGGACTCATGATTGGCAACAACGTGCGTTTCGCGGGGATAAACGTGGGCACGGTAAAAAATATCAATATCATTTCCGATTCTTCGGTTATAGTAACCATGTCAATCAGAGATAGTTATTCCGATTATATTTACAAAAACTCAACCGTGCAAATCGGGCAGGAGGGATTGATGGGCGGAAAAATTGTGCTCATCTCATCCGGCACACCGCAAACCGGTATCATTGAGGAAGACGATTTTTTGACCGTGGAAGAAGGGCTCGATATACAAGGCATGATTGCGCAAGCACAAATCATGTTGGTAGAAGTTACCAAAACCCTGTCCAATCTGACGTCGGTAACAGATAAAATAGATAGAGGCGATGGAGATTTATCCAATCTGCTGAATAGCAACGAACTGACAACCCAATTGGGTCTGGCTTCACGAAAACTGAATAATTCTATGGAAGATATCAACGCCATTACCAACAAGATAAATAACGGCGAAGGCGATTTGGGAATTCTGATAAACGATAGCAAAGTAACGACACAACTTACCGATATAATGGCAAATCTGAATACCACATCGGTAAAAGCGGACAAAGCCATGAAAGAACTCAACCAAACTGTTCACGCCATCAATCATGGCGAGGGAGTTTTCCCACGTTTGTTGCACGACAAGGAATTGGGATTGAGTGTCGATACCGCGCTCACACGGGTAGATCAGGGTGTTTTTGAAGTTACTCGTGCCGCGGAAACAATTGCCGATAGTTGGATTTTCAGAATTTTCTCGAAGAAAAAGAAAAAACAAACCCAAAATAACGAAACCTCTGCCATCAGCAACAAACAGATTTTGGTAGAACCCGGCGATACCATCATCATCCCCACAGATGATTCGCAACCAAAAATTAAGAAAAGCGAGTGATAAGAGATTGGGTATTCTCTAATTACCTTTCACAATTTTCTTTATCTCGTTCAATTTATTCAATGCATCCAAAGGTGTTAAGTTGTTGACATCCAGATGTAAAATTTCGTCCCGAATTTGGCTCAAAATAGGATCGTCCAATTGGAAAAAGTTGAGTTGGTAACCTTCTCGTTTTTCAATGAAATCGCTGATTGGTTTTTTTAGCCCCTCTTTTCTGTTGTTTGCCTCCATTTCACCCAAAATGGTATCGGCTCTTTTGATGATACTTTGCGGCATACCAGCCATTTTGGCTACATGAATACCAAAACTGTGCGCACTGCCGCCGGGCAACAGTTTGCGGATGAAAATTATTTTGTTATCAACTTCTTTTACGGCAACATTGAAGTTTTTTATACGTTTAAACGAGGTTTCCATCTCATTCAGTTCGTGGTAGTGGGTGGCAAAAAGTGTTTTTGCACGTGCTTTGGGTTGTTCGTGCAAGTATTCAACTATTGCCCACGCGATAGAAATACCATCGTAAGTGCTTGTTCCTCTTCCCAATTCATCAAATAAAACCAAACTTTTTGGGGTTACATTATTCAAAATATTTGCCGCCTCGTT
>CAZVWS010000010.1:26551-50061 GCA_964631255.1 uncultured Dysgonomonadaceae bacterium
TCATCTCTACCATAAAAGTAGATTCGCCCATCGAGATGTTGTCTGATGCACCTACTCGCGTGAAAACCTTGTCAACCAACCCAATCTCTGCCGATTCTGCCGGCACGAAACAGCCAATTTGTGCCATGATGGTAATGAGAGCAGTCTGGCGCAAAAGAGCCGATTTTCCCGCCATGTTTGGTCCGGTAATGATGATGATTTGCTGTGTGTTGTTGTCCAAATAGAGGTCATTGGGCACAAAAACTTCGCCCGGAGGCAACTGTTTTTCTATTACCGGATGTCGTCCGTTTTTAATATTGATTGCTTCCGATTCATTTATTCGGGGGTGAATATAGTTGTTTTGTTGCGAAACTTTGGCAAACGACAGCAGGCAATCTGCCCGCGCTATCATGGCTGCATTTATCTGAATTGTAGGGATATAGTCGATAAGACTCTGCACCAGATTGGTGTAAATCTTGTTTTCGAGAGCGATAATTTTCTCTTCGGCACCCAATATTTTTTCTTCATACATTTTCAGCTCTTCGGTAATGTATCGTTCTGCATTCACGAGCGTTTGCTTGCGAATCCAGTCGGTGGGGACTTTGTCTTTGTGCGTGTGCCGCACTTCGATATAATAACCGAAAACATTGTTGAAAGCAACTTTGAGCGATGGTATGCCCGTTTTCTGGCTTTCGCGCTGTTGCAGTTGTAATAAATAATCTTTGCCCGAGTAGGCAATTTCGCGTAACTCGTCCAATTCCGCATCGACCCCTTTTTGGATAAAACCTCCTTTTGCAACGAGTGTTGGAGGGTCGGCAACTATCTCTTTTTCAATTCTATCACGTATCAAAAGACATGGGTTGAGTTTTTCTCCGATTTCGTGTAGACTGGTGTTGTCCGAAGCCAAAAAAGCTTCACGAATAGGTTTGATTGCCGTTAATGCCACTTTTAGCTGTACCACCTCGCGTGGCGAAATTCTGCCGACGGCTGCTTTGGAGATGATACGTTCCAAATCGCCGATGAGCGACAATTTTTCTTCCAGAAATTTTTTGAGTTCCGTGTCGCGAAAAAAATACTCCACCACGTTTAGTCTGTCTTCTATGGGTTTTATATCTTTCAGGGGAAACATAATCCAACGGCGAAGCAGTCGTGCACCCATGGGCGAAGTGGTTTTGTCCAAAATATCGAGCAGGCTTTTGCCGCTTTCATTCATGGTGGACACCAATTCCAGGCTGCGAGTCGTGAACTTATCCAAACGTACATATCGCTCTTCTTCAATGCGTTTTAGCGAAGAGATATGTCCTATTTGGGTGTGGTGCGTGATATCTAAATAGTGTAAAATGGCACTCGATGCCACGATGCCCAGCGAGTAGTTTTCTACGCCAAATCCTTTCAGGTTTTTTGTCTGAAAGTGGCTTAACAGGCGGTCGTTTGCGGCATCTTCGGTAAAAATCCAATCATCTAACTCGAATAGGAAATAGTGTGGTCCGAAGTTCTCCTCGAAACTTTTTTTGCTGCCCCGTTCAATGAGAATCTCTTTGGGTGAGAAGCCCGATAATAGTTTGTCTATATCGTCTTTTGTGCCTTCGGTAGTGAGAAATTCGCCGGTTGAAATATCGAGAAAAGCGATGCCGAATTGTCTGTTTTTGCTGTGGATGGCGCACAAAAAATTGTTCTCTTTGTGATTGAGAATATTATCGCCGATAGAAACTCCAGGCGTTACCAACTCGGTGATGCCACGTTTCACGATTTTTTTTGTCAATTTGGGATCTTCCAATTGGTCGCAAATGGCCACACGTTTTCCGGCTCGCACCAGCTTGGGCAAATAGGTGTCGAGGGCGTGATGCGGAAATCCAGCCAGTTCTACAAACTGTGCCGACCCATTTGCTCGCCTTGTGAGGGTGATGCCCAATATTTCTGAAGCAACGATGGCATCGTCCGAAAAAGTTTCATAAAAGTCGCCAACTCGAAACAGCAAGATAGCGTCGGGATGTTTCTGTTTTATCTCGACATACTGTTTCATCATTGGCGTTTCCGCAATTTTTTTTGCCATTTTCTTATTCCCGTTTTTTTGAGGAAAGCAAAGATACCTATTTTTTTCTAAATGTAAATCGTACCCTATATTACATCAATTGAAATTTTGGTTATTGTAGCAGTTTTATTAGTTCGGCAACACCTTCCGATGCACCTTTTTTGATGTGGTGAATGTCGGCACGATTTGTTCGCACATCTTTCGGGTCGATTAAGAAAACGGGGACATTTTTTTGCACGTAATTGAGCAAACCTGCTGCCGGATACACATTCATCGAAGTGCCGATAACTACAAAAATATCTGCCAGTTGCGTCAACTCGATGGCGGGTTCTATCATGGGCACTGCTTCGCCAAACCAAACAATGTGTGGTCGCAATTGTGAACCCAACTCGCATTTGTCGCCAATGTGTATATCGCACTTTTCGGGCGACAGTTCATAAATACGCGTCTCGTCTTTGGTGGAACGTGCTTTCATCAGCTCTCCATGCAAATGTAACACATGTGTACTTCCCGCCTGTTCGTGTAGGTTGTCGATGTTTTGTGTGATGATGTAAGTTTCAAAGTTTTTTTCTAATTCTGCCAAAAGTAGGTGTCCTTGATTTGGTTTTGCTTGAAGCAACTCTCTGCGACGGTGGTTGTAGAAATCGAGAACCAATTGTGGATTGGCTGCAAACCCTTCGTGTGTAGCAACTTGCTCTACCGGATATTTTTCCCACAAACCGTCCGAGTCGCGAAAAGTAGCGATGCCGCTTTCGGCGCTCATTCCTGCACCGGTAAGAATAACTAATTTTTTCATTTGTTTATAATTTTAGAGCCAAGAACCAAGAATCAAGAACCAAGAATCAAGAACCAAGATTCAAGAATCAAGACTTTTAGATTTGTTGACTTTTTAGTTTTATTTTTTGTCCTTCCCACCACAAATATAGTTTTTTATCTGCAAAATGCGAAGTTATTCCATATTAAAATTGTACTTTTGTTGCCAAATTACAAAATAAAAATTTAGAAATGGAAAAATTAAGTTACGCCTTGGGTATGAGTATGGCTTCCAATTTTTTGAACTCGGGTTTAAATAAAATGGATGTGGCATCATTTACGAAAGCATTCAAAGAAGTGATGGGTAATGAATCTACCGACTTATCTCCCCAAGAAGCAAATCAAATAATACAAGAATATTTCAGTAAAAAACAAGACGAAATGTTGAATAAAAATTTAGAAGCGGGGCTTGCATTCCTCGAAGAGAATAAAAAAAGAAGTGGCGTCGTGGCTTTGCCCAGCGGATTGCAGTACGAAATTTTGACCGAAGGTAAAGGCGAAAAGCCAAAAGCTACCGACAAAGTAAAATGCCACTATCACGGTACATTGTTAGACGGAACGGTGTTCGATAGCTCGGTACAACGTGGTCAGCATGCCGTATTTGGTGTAAACCAGGTGATACAAGGTTGGGTAGAGGCTTTACAATTGATGCCCGTTGGCTCTAAATGGCGTCTGTTTATTCCGTCCGATTTGGCTTACGGTACACATGGTGCCGGAAACTCTATCGAGCCCAATTCAACACTCATTTTCGACGTAGAACTACTCGGAATTAATTAAGTAAAACAAATTCATATCAAATTAATAAAAAAAGAAAAATGAAAAGAAGATTTTTTTATGCACTCGGTGCGGTAGTTGTAAGTGGTGTCATGCTCGTTTCGTGCAACAAAACTGCCGGTTCAAAAGTTTCTTTGAATAACTCGCTCGATAGCTTATCTTATGCATACGGAGTGAATTTGGCTGATCAAGGTTTGGTACAATTTCTGGAACAATCCGGTGTTATGCAAAATACTACCATGCTCGACTACGAATACCAAGCCCGAATGGCTACAATGACCGACTCGGCAATGATACAAAAATTGGAAAAAGAGCTAAAACACAAAAAAGATTCGTTGAACAAATTGAACGGACCTAAATTAAACGATTTTATCAGAGGGTTGAAAGAAGCGATGAATAAAGACCCAAAAGAATCGGCTTATATCAAAGGTCTGAGTCTTGGTACGCAAATGGTTGAACAAATGATACCACAACTTAACAGCGATTTGGCGGCTTTAGATTCTACACAAAAAGTAAACAATGACCAATTTCTTGCCGGAATTATAAGTGTTTTGAAAAACAGCGAAATGCCTATCTCTCGTGCCGAAGCAGGCGCATTTGTTCAGAAGGAGATGAATAAAATGCAAGAAGCTCAAATGAAAAAACACGAAGAAGAAATGAGGTTGCAATATAAAGACAGCATTGCAGCAGGTGAAGCATTCATGATGGAAAATGCAAAAAGACCCGAAGTGGTAACACTGCCCAGTGGTTTGCAATACGAAATAATAAAAAAAGGAAACGGCGAAATCCCAACTGCAGAAAGCAGAGTGAAAGTGCGCTACCACGGTACATTGCTCAATGGAACTGTTTTTGATAGTAATATGGAAGAAGAACCGGTTACATTTAATGTAAACCAGGTAATCAAAGGTTGGCAAGAGGGATTGCAACTGATGCCCGTTGGCTCCAAATGGAAATTATACATACCTTACCAATTGGCTTATGGTGCGCAAAGTATGGGTGCTATTCATCCTTTTTCTAACTTGATTTTCGATGTAGAAATGGTCGGAATAGAGAAATAAGAACAGATTATTTTTGACTTTGAAAGAAGAACTTTTTTCATCGCTCTAAAAATACGACACTTTATAAAAAACAACAATCGGTTAGTCCGGTTGTTGTTTTTTTTGTGAAAATGAGTAGGAAACCTACTTTTCGATAGAAAAACGAAGGACGAAAAATTGGGTAGCGAATAAAAAACGTCCAATTGTTTGCTATCTCGAAAGATTGTTGTATCTTTGCATCCGCTTTATGATTCGGTACCTTGACCGAGTGGCTAGGTAGCGGTCTGCAAAACCGTGTACGGCGGTTCGAATCCGCCAGGTACCTCTGAAAAATAAGGGAATAGAAAAACTTTTACATTCTATTCCTTTTTTTGTTTTTGTATAGAATTGTTTTTTCAAGAAAACGGCAATAGCAATTTCTTCCTATAGCCTATCTTTTGTAGAAAATAGAATACGACTCGAATTAATACAACTAAAAAGTATAAAAACGGAGAATCATGCAATTCAAATCATTCAAATTTTTAACACGCCGTCGCATAGAAGCCGCGATATTTCTTATTCTCTTTTTCGCCATTTTTTCCTTCATCGGAAATAAAATGACTTTGCCCAACATGCTCAACACCATCATGCAAACGTCTTATAGTTTGCTCATCGAAACGGTGCTTTACATCATGGGTATTACCGTTTTATCGGGTGCTTTGGGCAAACTGCTTACCGAATTTGGAGTAGTCCGATTGTTGGAGGTTATTCTGAAACCGCTTATGAAACCGCTTTACAACTTGCCGGGTGTGGCAGCTTTGGGAGCTATCATGACCTTCTTGTCGGACAATCCCGCCATCATCAGTTTGGCAAAAGACCCCAATTTTAGCAAATACTTCAAAAAGTACCAACTCATTTCGCTCACCAATTTCGGAACGGCTTTTGGTATGGGATTGGTTGTTATCATCTTCATGGCCGGAAAAGGTTATGCTTCGGCAGCCGTTATTGGATTGGTAGGCGCTGTTATTGGCAGTATCGTCTCCACCCGATTGATGCAAAGATCAATTCTGAAAGAATTTCCACAATTTAAGGTGGAAGAAGTAGTTGGTGGCGACGAACAACAAATTTCATTCAAATCGGAAGGAAGTGTATTTCTTCGTATGCTCAATGCAATTCTCGATGGAGGAAAAACCGGTGTCGATTTAGGATTGGCAATCATTCCAGGGGTATTGATTATCTCTACTTTTGTGATGATTCTGACCTTTGGACCCGGTCCCGACGGATATACCGGAAGTGCCTACGAAGGTATCGCCCTGTTGCCTTACTTGGCAGGAAAAATAAATTTCGTATTCGAATGGTTGTTTGGTTTTGAAAATCCCGCGCTTATTGCTTTCCCAATCACTTCGTTGGGTGCCGTAGGAGCCGCGTTGGGATTGGTGCCACGCTTTATCCAAGAAGGACTGATAGATGGAAACGCCATTGCTGTTTTTACCGCTATGGGAATGTGTTGGAGCGGCTACCTCAGCACGCATACCGCCATGCTCGATTCATTGGGTTACAGAGAACTAACCGGTAAAGCCATTTTATCGCACACCGTTGGCGGATTGTGCGCCGGCATTGCGGCACATTGGTTGTTTGTATTGGTTTCGTTATTCTAACGATTAGATATATAGGTAGATAGCTCTATCGATAGAACTACAGATTTATAATTTCGTCGCAAAAATTAGCGACTTCGGGATGATGGGTGATAAAGAGGATAATTCTGTCGCCCATCTCTTTTTTTAGGTTAGTGAGAAATTGTTTTTCGGTGGCGACATCGAGGGCGGAGGTGGCTTCGTCTAACAACAAAATTTTACCGGGGCGCAATAGCGAACGAGCAATGGCAATACGCTGCGCCTGTCCTTCCGATAATCGTGCGCCTTTCTCACCAATAACCGTATCCAAACCCTGCGCCAAATCGAAAACGAAGTTGGCAGATGCCGTTTTCAGAACCTTGTTCAACGCGGCATCATCAGCTTCGGGATTGCCGATGAGCAGGTTTTCGCGAATTGTTCCACTAAACAGCGAGCCGCCTTGCGGCACATAAACAAAATTGGAGCGTGTTTTTTCCGATATTTCCACTTCTTTGCCATTTCCTTTCAATTTAAGCTGACCTTTTTCCGGTTTCACAAGAGCCAAAAGCAAACGCAACAATGTTGTTTTTCCGGCACCGGTTTCGCCCATAACGGCAATCATTTTTCCGGTTGTGGCAACAAAAGAAAAATTGGAAAGAATTGGCACTTCATCTTCGTAAGCAAAAGATATGTTTTCTATTTGAAGCGTAACATCTCTGTCGAGGAATATTTTTTCGCCGGTGTCTTCGGTTTCAAAATCGGTGAGAAAAGCTAACCTTTCTACCGAGGCTTTGGCTGCAATAATGCTTGGCAATAGACGCATCAAATCAAACAACGGACGTTGCACACGAGCTACTAATTGCAAATAGGCAGTTACTGTACCGTATGTAATCGCACCTTTTGCCAGACCAAATACGCTCCATAAAAAAGCCGCCATATATCCGCCATTAAAAGCCACGCTCATCAATCCATTGGCAAAAACGGAAACATTGGTTCGTTTATCTACACGTGCATGCAGTTGTGATTGCAATTTTCCTAAACGTTCTCGTTCGTTTTCCTGTTGTTCAAACGTGCGAATAACAATCTGATTTTGAATCGATTCTTCTATGAGCGAAGTGATAGAGCTTTCGCTTTCTTTTACCTGCATGGTATATTTTCGCATCTGCTTGTAGTAGGTTTTACTAAAAATAGCGATAAAAGGCATGATAACACCCAAAATAAGTGCCAGCATCGGGTCTAGTTTCAGTAAAATAAACAGTGCACCAACAAATTGCAAAGTAGCTGTGATGGCGGTAGGAAATCCATTGATAATCAGACCAACCAAATCGTCTGTGTCTCTGATAATGCGGGTAAGCATATCGCCACTGTGCATCGATTTTAAATCCAGCCAACGAATATAAAGCAGTCGCGTGAAAACTTTGTTGCGAGTTGCATTTGCCAATTTCACACTTGTCATATTGGTTAGCTTCGCTTCAATCAGACGGATAATAATTTGAAAAGAGAGCAAAACTACCAGTAAAATGGCGTAGAGCGATAAGTCGCCTTCCAAATCTCCGGTTGCTATGTCGATTATTGTTTTTGAAAACCAAACAAACAACAAAGACAACGCAACTCCCAGAATGCCGAGTATAATTATACTCCAAATTCTGAGCCAATATCCTTTGGCAATGTGTCTGATAAATCGAAGCATAGTTACAGTCCCAAGGTTTTTTTTCCTCTGCTTATTAATGAAACTATGGGAATAATCAGCATATACTGGGGTGCGATGGTGCCAAAACGAACAGTTTTTGAAACTGTGTTTTTGAAAATAAGCCATCGTCTTGTCCAAGTATTATAGGGTTTTAGGTAGGGCGTGTGATGAAATCCGAAGTTGCCGCCAACAAAAATTTCCTCCATAATCATTCGCGAATATCTGCTTTTTTTTGTCAATTGAAATGGAAAAATATCGGGTGAAGCCCCTAAGTATTCTATTGCTGCTTGTGCAAAAAGTTGAATGGAATAATAGACATCAAACGATTTTGCCAAAGAAGTAAATCTTTCCTTATCAATATTCTGATGGTGAGTTTTTAAAAATAAAACCCAATCACAAAACTGCCGGAGACCAACTCCTCCATGTATGAAATGAAAAAACAGATGTAGAAATATATAAAACGCATTCAGATCTGCCGGCAATGTTTTCATTTTGAAGCCCTCAATTTCAATTTCATCAAAACGTTTTGCGGTAATTATTTTATTCAAGAGCTCTACGAGTTGTAGATTGTATTTCTTTTTCTCAAAAAAAGTTATAAACTTATGATTTTCAACCATAATCCTTCCCATCTCGAAAGCGCGATGCCCGTCTCTTTCATCCACATGGTAGGTATATCCCTGTTCTTTTACCCATTCATTGGCTTTATCATAATCGCCTTTTTGATACAGAAACAGGTCGATATCACCGGCGTTTCTTAATAATGGTTTTGGATAATTTTGTGCTACGCCCTGTCCTTTGAGGAGTACGACAGGAATATTCAGCTCCCGGTATTTGTTGCAAATTTCGACTAAGGTTTGGTTTACCAAACGATTAATTTTCTCCATGCTATTTATTTGCTTAAACAGCATTATCGTTCGTTTTTCTAAAGGTAAACAGTTTGCAGGCAGAGCCAGTATCACATCGGCAATAAGTGCCCGTACTGCCTGCTTGGATGCTGTTTCAAAAATTGAATTCCAAATCTCCGGACGCAAATCTTCAAATAGCGAAGCGTTAGGTTGCCTGTTCCAAATAGCACATTGCAACAATTCTAAAAACAGGCGTTCGCTTTGTTTCTGCATGGCAATTATTCTTCGATAACGCCCGCTTTTGTAAGCACTTCGAGCAATGTTTGCACGTCGTCGGCAGCTGTTTCGTGCGATACCTGGTATCGGCTCATCAGCAACTCTACCCAATCTATGGGCGAAAACTCTTTTTCTTCGACGCTTTCGAGCAAGAATGCAGCTGATTCGTTTAGGCTGATAACTCGTGTGTAATCTATTCCGGAGTCGCTCTCGGACACCATCATGTATGTATCTCCAACTTTTCGGAGGTTCAATTTATCTTTTAGTTTCATCGTCTCTTGTTATTATGCAGAATGCAATTATTTCGCAAAAAATACATCTGTCTATTTCATGTTAGCTTTTTCATTTCAAAGCTAATCTGCGGTAAATAGCTAAAAAAACTCTTCGCAAAAAAGGATTGCGAGGACAAATATAGCGATATAATTGCCAATAAAAACTACCTTCGTCAATTTTTTTGCTTCCTCGTATTATTGTGGGGATAAATGCAATGATATTTTGGGGCAAGCAACTCTCTCTGCTTCGCAAATTGCCATCGCCACGTAATATAATTTTATCATTGTATATTTTTTCTATTCGGTGAATAACAAAATTCCCTTCTTCCGTTTTTGCTAAAACAATCATTCCTTCTTTTAGCGGTTTGGTTACCGATTGCAACACAATATTGTCCGTTGCGTTGCGAATAAAAGGAAGCATGCTGTTGCCTCGGGCTCTTATTTTTACCTTTTTCCCTTCTGCCAGCTCTTGCTCAATATTCTGAAAGAAAAGGTTGTTTGAAACATAGAGAGTGTTCATCTTCCTATTTGTTTTGCTCAGAAATGAGCGAATGCGTCAGTTTGACGGCTTCTGCATCGGGTCGGCAATCTAACCGATAAACAGGCACTTGCTCCAAAATATTCATCAACGTGTGGAAGACAACGGATTTGTTTTTCTTACAGCTTCTAAACAGTGTGGTGGAGAACAGTAGCGATGATAATCCATCGGTTGCCGATAACTTTTGTAATTTGTTTTCTTTACTCTGGTACAGATGAACAAAGGCTTTTACCTTGGCTTGTTCCGAACGATAACAGGGCGTTTTACCGCTCCAGGGTGAACCATAAACTAGTACCTCGCCGGTGGAGAAATAGCGCACAATAGGTGCATCATCGTTGAGCAATGTACATCCCGGCACATGTTGCAACCACAAACTGCTGTGCGTGCTTTTGCCGGTTCCGCTTTTTCCTAAGAAAAGCAATGCTTCACCATCTTTTTCAATAACCGAGGCATGAATTCTTATCGAGTTGGTTGGTGCGATTGCCAGATTAAATGCAATGGTGATAAACGCGAGCAGAAAATCGTTTTCCTTCGGTTGCGTTACCGAAATATCGGAATGTACCGTGTGCAAATCTTCGGTGAGCGTCATCCGATGCGTCTCATTTTCAATTTGCGAAGCAATATAATAACCACTTTCCGTTTTGTAAATCTTCGTTTCGGTTTTGGGAGTGGCAAATGAAACGGTCTCCAACAGAACACCATCGGTAGGAAAGGAGATGCTTTTATCTCCCGCGAACCGAAAAAGTATCCCGGTTTCTGCAATCATTTTTCGCGATTCTTTGAAGGGAGCAAACGAGGGCAGCAAACTTTCGGTACGTTCGCTATCCGGCGTTTCTATTGTCAGCAAATGACCCGCGATATTGTAGGTAAGTTCTTGTATCATATTTCAATACGCAAAGATAGTGAAAAACTGAATTACAACAATGCTTATTGGGTATTTTGACCCCACTTAGCGCATTTATGGAGTGGGGAGTATTTTTATAAAATCTTTCCCGAAAAAAAATTGTATAAAGAAGAAATTAATCAAGTATTCCCAATCGGGCAAATAAGCGAAGAAAAAATAGTTTTCTTAATTGCTTTTTTATCTGAGACTCAGTAGAAGCTGCACTTCCGGTGTATTGTTGAATTTTCCTTTGCATATATTCTTTTTCTAAGACAGATTCTTCTTTCGAAGTGCGGTTTATTACGTCTTGAAAAACCCGCAACATTCTCTTTTGCAGCCGCAAAGATATTTGTTTTTTCTCGTAATTATTCAACAACGAGTACGCTTGCAAAAATTGATATCTATCGCAAAGAAAGCGGAAAAAAGTGGTACTCTTCTCTACTGAACCGGTATGCCCGATACTTTCGGGTTGCTGCCTGTAATGATAGAGAGTTGTGCCGGTATGAGCAAATACACGAGCTCTGTCGAATACGTGGTGCATGATGGCAAAATCTTCAAACACTTTCCCCGACGGAAATTCCACCTCTTTCCAAATGTCTCTCAAAAACAGTTTGTTGCAAGAAAAACTATGCCATCGGGTATCATACAAAAGGCGAAACATTGCCGTTTTTTTTGGCACGATGCCCTTTTTGCCTTTATCCGTTTTTTTAGTTTTGTGCAGATGCTCAATAAATACGCCGCACACACAAATATCGGCATTCGTTTTCTGAGTTTGTGCATACATCTGTGCAAACATATCGGGCTCAATCCAGTCGTCGCTATCCACAAATGCAATATAGGGAGCAGTTGCCAACGAAATTGCCAAATTACGTGCATCAGATACACCTTTATTTTCCTGATGGATGAGCCGGATACGTTTATCGCGATTTGCCCACCGATTGCAAATTTCAGCCGTTTTATCCGTTGATCCATCATCAACAAGTATAATCTCTATCTCTTGCAATGTCTGGTTACATACCGATTTCAAGCATTCGTCGAGATATTTTTCCACATTATATGCCGGAATAACAATGCTTATTTTTGCGGGCATGGTGTGGTCTTTTTAATGACTTTTCAGAGCAAAATATTTGTCCAACGCCTCTTTGGCTGCCACAAAAGAGCTTTTGCGAGACGACAATACTTCGTTTTCCAATTGTGGAAGTAGTTGTGCCACTTGCGGGTTGTAGTAAAAATCGTTTCGGATGCGCTCGTTTATGGTTTCGTACATCCAATAGGTCGATTGTTCATTTCGTTTTTTATCGAAATAGCCGCTCTCTTTCACGAAATCGATATACCGATGCACCATTTCCCACACTTCGGCAACCCCATATCCATAGTAGCCCGAATAGGTAAGCACTTCGGGAGTCCATCCCGAATCGGCCAAAGGAAATAAATGCAACGCGTTGGCGAAGTGTCGTTTAGCCATATTGGCTTTGTCTATATTATCGCCATCGGCTTTGTTGATAAGAATTCCGTCTGCCATCTCCATGATTCCTCGTTTGATGCCTTGCAGCTCATCTCCCGTGCCGGCAAGTTGTATCAACAAAAAGAAATCGACCATAGAGTGCACGGCTGTTTCCGATTGTCCCACGCCCACAGTTTCCACAAATACATAATCGAATCCGGCTGCTTCGCACAAGATAATGGTTTCCCGTGTTTTGCGAGCTACGCCACCCAATGAACCTGCCGAAGGCGAAGGACGAATAAAAGCGTTTTTCTGAACCGACAATTTCTCCATGCGGGTTTTGTCGCCCAAGATACTGCCTTTGGAGCGTTCGCTCGATGGGTCGATTGCCAAAACTGCCAATTTGTGTCCTTGCTCTAACAAATGCATACCGAACGCGTCTATCGAGGTGCTTTTTCCCGCGCCGGGAACGCCTGTAATCCCCACTCGGACTGATTTCCCCGAATGTGGCAAACATTTTTCTATGATAGATTGCGCTTTCTCTTGGTGTTTGGGATTGGAGCTTTCTACCAACGTAACGGCTTGGCTCAAAATGGCTACATTGCCCGAAAGTACGCCATCTACATACACATCTACCGGATGCAATGTGCGTGCTGAACGTTTAGATAAATAGGGGTTTACGCTTGGTGGTTGGCTAATGCCTTTGTTCACGGTTAGTCCTTTGAAGTTGGATTCGTTTTCGGGATGATACATGGTGGTCTTCCTTTTGATTTTGTGAATGAGTAAAAAAATAAAGTTGTATAAATGCACTCGTTCGGCTCACCGATACAGATTTGCAATCAAAAGCCGAATAAAGTATTTCACAAAGATACTCTATTCGGCTTGTATTTTTACCCAATTGGGGGAATAAATTTTACAGTGATGGTTGCGCGAAATTATTTTTTGATGATTTCGCCCATTGAACCTTGTCTCACTCTGGGTGTTACACTTCCTTTGATGTTGAGGGTGTAAATCGTATCGGGAACGTTGGTATAAACGGTAATCGACTTGTTGAATTTTCCCGGGCGTCCGGTTGTTGAATATTTTGCCGAAACCACTCCTTTTTTGCCCGGCAATACCGGTTCGCGGGTGTAGCTGGGTGTTGTGCATCCGCACGAAGTGGCCACACGTTGGATGATTATTGGGGTTTTTCCCGTGTTAGTAAACTCAAATTGTGTAGTTACGGCACCAATTTCTTCTTTTATTGTGCCAAAATTGTGCTCTTTTCGGTCAAATTTTACCGATGATTTGTCTTGAGCAAATAATACACCACCCAGCATAATACTGAATAGCAATGTAATAACTGTTTTTTTCATTGTTTTATATATTTACGAACGTTTTATTTCTGTATTGCTGTTTACTATGACGCAAAAGTAAACATTTTGTTTAAAAGTCATTTTAAATTTAACAATATTTGTACCGGAACACCATTTTATTCTACCACTTCTACCCGGATTCCTGCCGTGTGCGATGTAAATTCCGGCGCATACATACATTGAATAGTAGTTATTCCGTTGGAATAATTACCCGTTCGGGTAACGAATACGCCGTATTCAAACACGTAAGTACCGCGAGGCATTACATCGAAATAGAAATTGGTAGATGCATCTTTCGATGTTTGGTAATAAAGAGTTCCATCTTGCCATTTTATGCCCGAAAGTTGTTCCACAGGCTCAAATGCGGCTGCTCGCATATCTTTCAGATGCACAAATTCTAAGTCGTGATCGGTGCGTACGGTCAGGCGAACAATCACTTTATCGCCCACTTTCAGCGGAGCAGTTTCCGTAATCGGGACAAGTTTAGTACCCGAAGCATCGGTTTTTTCTACGAAAAGCAATTTCTCCACATCCAGCGACGCATCGGTTTTCGATATTTTGTCCAAATCTTCGTAATATTGCCAATAAAGCGCGCCCCACGCGGGAGAGTTTCCGCTATTTTCAATTTTCACACGTCCCATTTGCGGAGCAATTTCTGTTTTGTGCCACGTTTCTTTGAAATAGCCCGTGCCAAGTTCCTGTTTCGCGGGTTCAATTCGTTTGTCGGCAACGGTTACAACGGTTCTGTTTTCTGCCGAAAACCAATCTGTTCCGGTGCTCAACAAAGCATAAACGGCATCTGTGGTGGCGTGTGTAGATTCCCACAATTGGGTTTGTTTCTGTTTCAACAACCAACGTTTCATGTTATCCATTTCGTCGGCTTTGGCTCCGCCCACACGGAAAGCATCCATAATAAACGTATGTAAAGATGTTGCCGATTGCGACATAAACACGTGTGCGCGGTTGTTTGCCCAATACATGCCCATTTCGTCGGAAACAGTAGCATGTTCGCGATACGATTGCAAAATATTTTGCACGATGTTTTGTTTGCCGTTTCGTTGCATCAGCACGGCAATGAGCGAGCGTTCGTATAAATCGAACTGTGTCCAATTTTTCTCCACTACCGAAGTATAGAAGTCCACCATTTCTTTTGTTTTGGCATCCAACGGTTGATTGTACGATGAACGCACGTATAAATATTCCAAAACGTGTGTGGGAATGACTTTCAATTCTCGCCAATCTTTGTTGTATTTTTTCAGTTGCTCGAAATTATGAAGTGTTTCGTCGTCGATGTACGAAATGGCTTTTTGTTGCATAGAACGAATATCATTGGTAATTTCCATCGCTTTCAACTCTTGCAACTGATTGAATCCGTAAAGGATATAAAGCGTTACACCTTTGTTGGGATAAAATCCTTTGAACCAACTCCATCCGCCTTGCTTGGTTTGCAATTCTTTGAGCTTATCGATGGCTTGGCGTGTGAGATTCTGATTGCGATTGATATCGAACAGAAGTGCCAGTTTTTGCTTTTGTTCCGACTCGTTTTGGGCTTCCAAAACCCACGGCGTTTCTTCCAACAACACGTTTTTGAGTTCCTGATTTTTTTCGAGATTCGATAACAATGTTTCCGAATTGCCGCCTTGTCGTTTCCACGCTTCAATCATTGCTGAAACTTTCGGATACGCTTTTGAAATGTGCATTCCGAGTGAATTGGCGTAATACGAAGCGAACCACGAAACAGCGTTATCGCTTTCGGGATTGCTCAACACGGGCAATGCCTGCACGGCGTACCACGCGGGGTTGGAAGTAAATTCCAATGTCAATCGGTAATCTTCGATGGTATTCGATGGATTGTTTACCAATCTGTCCATCATAAATTCCTTGGTTTGTGTTCCGTTTACGTCCATGCGCATACTTTCGGTAACGAGCATCCGGTTGGGGAGCACGGCAAGAGCGTGTTGCTCACCATCACTGAACGATGTGCTTTGCGCCACAATCCGTACGCCGATAACATCGATATTGCTCGGCACGTCAAACATCCACGAAACATCAGAGGAAGCATCTTTTGCCAACGAGAACGGTTGCGATTGATTTTCTACCGAAATGGTATTTACAACTTCATCCGTTATAGGATTGAAAAGTTCTAATTTCACGTTTCCGCTGATTTCTCCATCCGACAAATTGGATATTTTAGTTGAAATACTTGTGCGGTCGCCGTGGCGAAGGAATCGCGGCATATTGGGCGTAACCATCAACTCTTTTTGCGATACGGTAAACGCCTCGGTTTCGCCTGTGTTGAGGTTTTTATCGTGCGCCAGCACACGGAAACGCCACTTGGTGTTACTTTCGGGTACGGTGAAAGCAATTTGGGTTTCGCCTTTGTCGTTGGTGCGCAATTGCGGAAAGAAGAAAGCGGTTTCGTTGAAATTGCGGCGGATTTGGGGTTCGGAAGTTGGTGTTGGTGGAGGTGTATTGAAGTTGCCCTCTGTAATCATCATCTCTTCTTCGACTATAAAATTGCTTTGAGCATCTTCAACAACCATTTGAACAGCGCCTGTTTTTGCCATTGGTGCTACTCCATAAGCCACAACATTGCTGCGAAGCATCCTATTTCCATAACCGAATAACGAAAAATCATACCAATTGAATCGGTCAAAAGTAAATGCCTCTATGTTTTTCAACGATTGGGGGATATAGCCGTTTACTTGTTCTACATCGAAAGATTGATCACTTTGCAATGAGGATGCTACTTTGTAATTATAAAATTGGGGTAACGACAACATCCATTTCGGGGCAGGAAAAATTTGGTCTAACGAGAAATCATACATCGAAGCCAATATCTCTGCCGCGGCAGGGTTTCCGTTGGCGTCTTTTATCGATAATCGCCACTCTTCGTTGGCTCCGGGACGGATTTTATCGCGGAAAATATCCAATTTTACTTCCAGTCCGGTTTTTTCTTTTTCAGGAACAAGTTGCGTGGAATGATGATAGAATTTTTCCTCTTTCACATACGTCAACATCAACGTTACGTTGTTTTTATATTCCGGTTTTAACGGGATGGTAAACAAACGGTTTTCGGTGTTGATGTTTACCCATTGGCGTTTCAATAAACGGTTTTCTTGCCATAGTTCGTATAGCACGTTTATGTTATCATTTGCTCCGAGAATGATTTCAGCCGGTTTGTTCAACGAGAATGTACTGTTTTTCACCACAAACCATTCGTTGGTTTTGATGGGCGGACGTTTATCGGAGTAGGAGAAGAGCACGAAATCTTTCTCGGCAGTAACATCGTTTCCGCGGTCGTCTTCAGATTGCAGTTTGATTCGATATTTTCCCGAAGGCAATTTTTTCAATTGCTCATTCCATGCGGTTTGTTCTCCGGTTTCAAAACTGCCCTGTAATACTTGCGTGTTAATAGAATCGTTCTCCTGAAGAGAGAAAATTTGATATGTTCCCGATGCTTTTATATCGTTTCCGTCTAAGTTTTTGGCAGAAATTTGAATCTTTTCGGCGGATGATTTTTCTAATTTTTCGGGTATTTCGATATTCAATATCATCGAAATATCGCCTACTGTAACAGAATAATTTCCAACCTGCGTTTCGCCGTTTACATCGGTTACCGTAGCTTCCACGCTAAACGTGTAAATGGAACGCGATGAAGTGCCTTCATCCGTTTTTTGTGGAGTAAAAGTAATTTCAAATTGTCCGTTTTCATCCGTTGTAATATTGCCTTCGGCAAACTGCTCGGCATCGCCACCCCAGCGCCACCACCACGATTGCTGGCGAGTGATGGTATAACTCACGTTGGCGTTTTGTAATTTGATACCCGAATAGTTTTCGGCTTTGCCCGTCAAAGTAATTTCTTCGCCGAATTTATAGGTTTTTTCTATCTTATCGAACGTAACTTCAAACGTGGGGCGTTTGTATTCTTCCACTCGAAAAACGACTCTTCCGTTTTTGGTAACAATCACAAAACTGCCCGAAAGCAATCCTTGTGGCAGTACAAACTCGCCCGAAACAGAACCAAACTCATTGGTAACAAGCGTTTGTTTGGCAATTTCTTGGTAGTTGGCATCGCGCAAAATAAATTCGAGCGATTTATTGGGCACAATTTCCGATTTATCATCTTTTGTAGTGGTAGATATCGCTTTAAAAAACACGGTTTGCCCTGGGCGATACAGACTTCGGTCGGTAAAAATTGTTAGGTTTTCGTGAGTTCCCGGTTCTCTATCGTAGTAAGAGTAATAGGAGTAAGGCATTTGCGATAGAAACGAGCCGGTATCTTTGTCCGTAGCCACTTGATAGTAGAGGTTTCCGTTGTCATCTTTTTGGGTTGCCATGTATTCCGCCAAACCTAAATCGTTTGTATGTACTGTTTTCAGGAAATTGTACTGATAATAGCCTGCTTTATAGTTTCTTTCATATATTTTAACCACCGCGTTTTTGGCAGGTTGCCCGTTAACACGGTTTACCACGAAAAACTCGTACTTGTTTTTTTCGGGAGAGCGAGCAAATGCCGCCAAATCGGTAACGGCAAAATAATAATCCTCTTGTCGATAATCCGTGTTTTTGTTTCTGCCCGGGTAATCAAACTCCAACTTATATGCGCCGTAATTGGTAACATCTATTTCTCCTTCTATTTCTCCTTCGGAGTAGGGTGCTTTGTGTGGTAGCGTGAAAATAATATCTTTGACAAATGTTTTTCGTTCGGTTTTATCGCCATATCTTTCGCGGCTTCCTGCTACATAATCAGAAGACGACAATTTATATAATTTAGCCGTGAGTGTATTGAGATTTTTATAGGTGATGGTAATAATTTTTTTGCTGTTGGGTACAAAGGAACTGTTGCCCGAAACATTGAATTCCGGATGCGTAAGCATCGCGAGTTGGTTCTCTAAGATTGTAATACGCTTGTAGTCGGGAAATTTGCGAATGGTATTTTGCAGTAAATCGTATAACTCCTTGGTTATCTCTCCCTCTTTCACGCTGTCCGATTCCAATAACTCCTCTTTTTGCTCGGTGAGCAAACCCGCTATTTCTTCTACAATTTCCACGCTAAAAGGGTCGTTCTCTCTGCTTTGTAACATCGTTTGCAACGATGGAAGCGCGTATTTGTCGTGCGATGCTTTTAGTTTGGATAAATAATTTATTTTGCTGAGTTCGGTCAAAGTAACCGCGTCCTTTGCTTTTCGCTCACTAAGCGATAGCAACAAATCGCGATACACTTGCAATGTCCACAAATTATATTCACCGGGTTGCGGATTGAAATTGAGTTTCACAAACTCGTTGGCGGGAGCAAAAAGCGATTGTTGCGTGATGTTTTTCTTTGCCAACGAACGACTCAAATCGGTATTTTCGTCCATTTGTTGCAATATTTCGATGGCACGAAGTGCAAGAAAATCGTACATAGACGGATACAAGTGGCGCGAATCTTTTCCTAAATGGACAACCGCTTCGTAAGGTGCTACCTGTGCTATTTCCAGCTGTTCGCGTGCTTGCAATGATGCCCCGATATGCTCTGCTACTTTATCGAAAAAGATGTTTTTCGTCCACTCTTTCATATCCGTGGGCACATAGCCACTCAAGGCGGTACGCTCGTCTATTGTCCAGCTATCTTTCTGATAATATTGAAGATACATTTCTCCTAACATGGAGTGTAGAACCGATTTTTCTACCACGTCGGTCGATTTAGCCAACATATCGGTTAGGTTGCGGAATAGAATGGTGTCGTTTTGCGAGTCTATCGCCAAATCGTATTTCCCTTGGTGAATGAGTGCTTTGATTACCTGCGGACTATTTTTGTCGCTAACGGCTTTTCGCAAAATATTATTCACCTCCTCCAATGCCGATTTGGGCAACGATTGCTGCTCCATTTCGGCAACTTTTTTCCATGCTTGGTCGTAGTTCATCTGTTGTTTTTTTTGTGCTTGCAGCTGCAGGATGCACAGCGTAGCGAAAGCAATAAATATCAGTTTTTTCATACGAAATTTGTTTCGGTTGTGTGTCAATAGGTTTAAAACGTTCATAGGCGGGTATTTGTTTTTTTGTTGTGGTTTTTTTGTAATGTTTCACCCGCCCGTCTGACCGATTGCCGGTCTGACGGATGATAAACCTCCCCTAACCCCTCCAAAGGAGGGGAAATATCTTCGATTGTTGGTTGAGAAAGTTTTTGTAGACGATATTTTTTATTTTTCGTTTAAAAAATATTTCAGCAGCTACGTTTGAAGAAACAACAATCTAAGTTATGACTTTGCGATAAAAATAAAATAGGGGAATGATTTAAAAAATAGTCGTCTGTTTTTGTGTTATTTAACAACTTCTATTGCTGTTTATAAGGTTGTTTTTTGAGTGAAAATATTGGTAATTAACCAAATTGTAACAAACAATTTAATGTGGAAATATTACACAAAGCAATTTATTTATTTAATTAAATTGTGAATTAACAAATGATTTTTTATACCTTTGTACAATCTTAAATGTTAAATTATAACATTTATAAGTATCACAGCTTAAATTAATCGACAAACAATAAATTTTTCACGAATCAACATGTTTGTGTTACTGCTCATTATGATGGGATTGTAGTTTGACATGGTGGTAAGACGTCTTATTGCATTTTTACAATTGAAACCCGGCAAGATTTAAGCTGCTTGTATAAATTAATAACACAAAAATTATTTGTGTTACATGCGCAAAGTTTACAGACCAAAAATCTGTAAAAAACGATATATATGGAGACTCTTATTTGGATAGGTTTCGCGCACAGTTTGTTCGCGTCGATAATTATGCACATCAAAAAAAATAACAATGTGTCTGATAAAGTTTTGTCAGGCTGGTTGGTTATCTTAGCTATTGAGTTTTTTATGTGTGCTTTAGGTCGCATTTTTTTCGGTAATGTTGTTTATTCCAGTGCACTACTTATATTCAATCCCGCCCTATTTGTATATATCAGATCGCTTATAGTACCCAATTTTAAATTACGATGGATTCAATTGCTGCATTTCATCCCTTTCATACTCTCCGCAAGTTACATATATTTTATTGGGAATGGTTTTCCCATGGAAGTGTTTTTTCAGAAAGACGAACACTTTGCATTTAGAATGGTGTTCGCTGTAGTGAATGTATTGTCGTGGTTGGTTTATAATCCTTTATCTATTTATCTTATTGTAAAACATAGGCGTCGACTGCAAAGAGAAGTCTCAAATATAGGAAAAACCGAAAATCTGACCTGGACTTTGGTTCTCTCTTTTTTCTACATTACTCTTTGCACAGCAATTTTTGTTATGTACATTTTCACCATTTTACAAAAAATAGAGCCTGTTGTATTGCATGTTTTCATATATGCTTCTTATTTGGTGTTGCTCTATATGTTGAGTTATTACGGCTTGCTTCAATCTGAAGTACCCAAAGAAAGCGTGGAGCCTGATGTTAATTCGGAGCCATATAAATATTCTACACTTACGGCTGTTGATAAACAAGATATAAAAGAGCAGTTGTTGCAACATTTCGAAAAGGAAAAGATTTATCTGCTCCCCGAACTCAATATGGATTATTTGGCAAAGCAATTAGAGATTCCCAAATATCAATTGACAGAGGTGTTGAATACCGAAATTGGAAAAAGTTTTTTTCAATTTGTGAATGCCTATCGAGTCGATGCCGTCAAAGAAATGTTGGCAGCACCAGAGTTAAAATACTCCATCGAAGCCATCGGTTACGAATGTGGTTTTAGCAGTAAATCTGCTTTTTACTCTGTTTTTAAAAAAATAACAGGCATGACCCCTGTTTCTTATCGAAACCAATTGATTTCTAAATGATAGGCTATTATGTGCAATGAGTCCAACTTTGCAAAGATGGACTTTTTTAGGGTGTGCGGACTTTGAAATTCGAACTCTATTTAGAATGTTTGTTGTAATTTTGCATTGATTTTCTATCGAAACGGTCATACCCGTAATGTTGAATTTTAAAATCACGGCAACAAATCTGTGCAAAAAGCACAATAAAAAAATTATATCGTTATGAATCAAATTGAAAAAACAGAAACAAAATTAGTGTACGTAGCACCCGTAGCTGTGGTGCGGGAAGTGTATTTAGACCAGGATGTGCTCTACCTGGATCCTTCAACAGTTACAATTGACCAAGGTTCGCAGGATGCCGGCAACGATTGGTTTGAATGATTAATTAAAACTTAATGACTAAAATAATGAAAAAAATTTATTTACTCCTTAGTGTAATAATTGTCTTTTTGTTAGCTTCATGTTCTAATAATGAAATAATTGACGGCCAACAAGTAAACAATGAAACAATTACAATTTCTGCTACCGTAACACTACCTGAGCGTGAACGTGTGGTAGGCTTACCCGATGATCCTAATGCCGACGGCTGGTACGACTACGAATGGGATTCAAACAAAAAGCAAAAAGTGTATGTTTTGTTTCAAAGTGGAGCAATGAAGGACACATCTTCTGTAGAGTTCAGCGTACCAACCGGATATCACCCGAAGAACAATCCGTTGAAAATTGAGTTTAAAGTGAAAAAACCGGCAAATTTTGCAAATATTCATAACTACCAAGTATCTGGTGCTATGGGGATTTATGAGATGGATAATACCGGAAAATGCACTATAACACCGCCTACTACTATTGATGGAAACAACCAAGATTACAACTTGCCTTTCTATTTCCCTATCACGGAGGTTAAAAATAATTCGGCAAAAATTAATTTCAAAACTTATGGAAGTTTGTTGCGAATTGTTTTTACTCCAAATCCTGAAGAAAGTATCACAACTACATGGAGCTCTATTGAGTTAAAAACATCTGTAATTAGCATACAAGGGTCCTTTAATGTTAATACCTCTTCATTGCCTGAGTGGACCCATGATAATACTTTTGAATCTACAGAGCAAGTAACAAATACTACAAGCTATACTTATAAAACAAAAAAGACATATTCTCTTCAAAATGTATCTGCTGCACCAGGTTCAAAAGCTGTGGCTTATATTTGGGGATTTCCTCTACCTCTTGGAACAGATGCAGCGGGGATGGATCATGATATTTATCTTTTGAAAAATACAAGCCCTTCTTTTATTTATCTTACAACGACCAAGGCAGCATGGGAGAATGGTAAAACTTATACAATGTTCGCTAATTATAAAAAACCTGACCTTTTTATATCGGAGTTTTATCATCATACCGTTACACAAACATATTTTGAAATTTATAATTCAACAAGTGCTCCTGTGTCATTAGATGGCTATTATCTTTACGATGCAAACAGAGGCTTGTGGGTCAATCTTATTACTGAAGTTGAAACAACAGTGCCTGCCGGAACTACATTAAATACGGTATCTGCTGGAGATGTGGTGGTCGTGGGCACTCACCTAACTAAAAATTATTATAATGCTGTAATAGGTAACGAAAAGGATGTTTGGCATAATTCTATTATAAGGAATCGACTGCAAATTGTAGAATCCAAAGAGGCGTGGGGGCAAGTTCCGGAATTTGGAAGATACTACTTAGTATATCGTCCTACAGCAGGCAATAATATTATTGTTGATGGTTTTGAAAATAGAGGTGCAATATCGGCTTTGGCAGGAATGAAGCGTAAAAGTACAATTAACGCTCCAAACCCTTTTAATGGAGGGTATCATGGTTCTTCAGCGGAATGGGATAGATATTATGAACCGTGGTTTAATGCTGACTTAGGCGCACGATAGAAAAAGTCTAATGTAATTTAAATAAATATTTAAGCCGCTATCTGTAATGGGTAGCGGTTTTTTTTACCTACCCCGTCTGACCGATTACCGGTCTGACGGATGGAAGATAGGGGGTAAGTAGCAGTTACTTCCAAAGCAACGGCTACTTAGTGAGCAATGCAGAATATGGGAAAATAGATTTTTCACTTCGTTCAAAATGACAAAACGGAAGATGCTGTCACGTCCTAAAAAAAGTGGACACTTTTTGTCAGTTATTATTCTTGTTAAT
>CAZVWS010000011.1:0-43563 GCA_964631255.1 uncultured Dysgonomonadaceae bacterium
ATTCAATGTATGAAAAAGATTTCTTTCATTTTTTGCACGCTTTTCGCCGTGCTATTCTTTTATAGCACACCCACTTTGCAAGCACAAGAGGCGGATGAGCCTTATGTTGTTATTGCACAGATGAATTTGGATGAAAATTATTTCGATCAAGTAGTAGATTTGCTCTCGGAGCTACAACAAAATACGCTGGAAAACGAAGAAGGATGCGTGGTTTTTGATGTGTTGTTGGTTGAAGACGATTTCACGAAAATATTTATTTACGAAAGTTACGAAAATGCGTCTGCTTATCAAGCACATACCAATAGTGCATATTATAAACGAATTGTGAATAAAGAGCTCAAATCGCTCATCAAGCAAGAGACCAAAACCAAAGTATTTCCACTCAATTTTGAAAGTGAAATGGACGAGGGGGAATAAAAAACGAAAAGAATTTCAACAATGTAGCCAAGTATTTCATCGGTAACAATAAAAAACTATCTTTGTAAATACAAATAAAATGTCATGAGTGGAAATACGAAAATTCCGGAACCTGCACTTCGTCGCTTACCTTGGTATTTGGCTTACTTGAAGTTACTCAAAAATAAAGGGCAAAGCCACGTCTCATCTACTCACATTGCCAAAAAAATAAACGTAACCTCCACGCAAATAGCCAAAGATCTTTCGTTTGTTGATATAAACGGCA
The DNA here is from genome assembly GCA_964631255.1 of uncultured Dysgonomonadaceae bacterium. Taxonomy (GTDB): domain Bacteria; phylum Bacteroidota; class Bacteroidia; order Bacteroidales; family Dysgonomonadaceae; genus JBGZFC01. Next base: position 683 of record CAZVWS010000011.1, read on the forward strand.
AAACGCGAGTGGGTTACGATGTAAATGAACTGGTTGGTGTATTGGAAGATTTCTTGGGATTCAATACCCGACATGCAGCCGTTTTATTTGGTGTGGGAAGCTTGGGTGCGGCACTTTTGTCCGACTCCGGGCTGGAGCAGTTTGGTCTGAAAATTTTTGCCGGATTCGATAACAATCCCAACCTCGTCAACACCCAAGTGCATGGCATACCGGTGTACGATGCCTCTTTGTTTGGTGAAATGAATAGCGGCTTGCAGGCCGAGATAGGAGTTTTGACCGTTCCTGCCGAATTTGCACAAGAGGTGGCAGAAAACATGATTGCCGGCGGCATCAAAGCCATCTGGAATTTTACGCCATTTCGTATCCGCGTACCCGAAAATATTGTTCTACAAAACACCTCGCTCTACGCGCACTTGGCGGTAATGTTCAACCGATTGAAACACAACAACGCTATTTTATAGTTCTCCAAATATTAATTTCTAACAAAACGTAACAAACAGATGAAGATATTTGCTATCGGGCTTAACTATGATTCACACAATAAAGAAATGAAAAGAACGTTTGAAAGTAGTGAACCTGTTGTTTTTATGAAACCCGATACTGCTCTGCTGAAAGATGGGAAGCCGTTTTTTATACCCGATTTTTCGCAAGAGATACATTACGAAACAGAATTGGTAATTAAAATAAACAGATTAGGGAAAAATATTTCGGAGAAATTTGCACATCGCTATTTCGATGAAATTACGGTAGGAATAGATTTCACGGCAAGAGACCTGCAGCGCAAACAAAAAGAGATGGGTTTGCCGTGGGAAATAGCCAAAAGTTTTGACAATTCGGCAGCAATAGGCGATTTTATCTCCATCGGCAGTGTGCAGAACTTAGACAATATCGATTTCCAACTTTTGATAAACGACCAATTGGCACAACATGGCAACAGCCAAGATATGATATACTCGTTTTCAAAAATTGTATCGTATATCAGTCGGTTTTTCACGCTAAAAATAGGCGATTTAATTTTTACCGGCACACCTGCCGGTGTAGGCAGAGTAAATATAAACGATCATTTGCAAGGTTTTTTGAACCAACAAAAAATACTTGATTTCAGAATAAAGTAAACGTTATCAACGACAATGAGAATTTCTTATATAAAAATAGTTTTCGTTCTGTTTTTTGCACTTTTGGCAAAAAATATAATCGCGCAAAACCCGACTAACGACGGCTCGCGCTATGCTCCAAATTCTGTGCTTGCCACCGGAAACTGGTATAAAATAAAGACTACCCAAAAAAGTTTTTATAAACTAACCTACGAAGAGCTAAACAAAATGGGACTATCTGACCCTTCCAAAGTAAAAATATTTGGCTACGGCGGGAACTTATTAAATCAGGATTTCTCCACACCCTATATCGACGATTTGCCCGAATTACCTATTTGGATGGAAACCGGCGACGACAATACTTTTGGTAGCGGCGACTACATACTTTTTTACGCGCAAGGCACCGTGAAATGGATGTTGAATTCGAATAAAAACGAATTTTATCGCGAAAACAATCCGTATGCAACCAATGCCTATTTCTTTGTAACCGAAGGCGAAGAGGGAAAACGAATGCCTATCGCGCCCGGCGGTCCGACCGAGTTTTCGCAATCGCTCGACTGGTACGATGATTATGCCATTCACGAAAAAGACGAGAGAAACGTCATCGAGTCGGGACGCGAATTTTATGGCGAATCGTTCAGAATCTCTAATATACAAAACTTCACGTTCGATACGCCCGGCATCTTATCGGGTAAATATGCAACCATCAATTTCATATCGAAAACATCTGCCGCTACTCCACTGCAAGTTGCCATCAACGGAATTTCAACCTTATCGGGCAACGTGCCTGTTACGGCAAACCGATACGCGGCTGCTTCCGAACTAACTCTCATGGGCGACTGGAACGGTGCCGTGAACGAGCAAAACACGGTAAACGTGAATTACTCGGGTGTCAACTATGACAATACCTATCTCAACTACATTATATTGCAATACACGCGCCGTTTGCAATCGTATGATGCAGTTACGTTTTTCAGAAACATATCGGCAAGAAATATTCCTTCCCAATTCAGAATATTGAACGCCACACCTCAACAACTCATCTTCAATGTAACCGATGAGATAAATCCCACCCAAATAAACGCGGAACTTACCGGAGGAGCAGCACAATTTACCCTTCTTTCTAATAAGTTGGAAGAATTTGCCATTGTGGATTTAACCAAACCGATACCCGAACCCGAAGTAATTGGCAAAATTGATAACCAAGACCTGCATGCTTTGCCCAGAGCAGATATGGTAATCATTGTACAACCATCGTTGGAGCACTTTGCAAATCAACTGGCAAAAATACACTTAGACGATTCCGGCTTGACCTCGATAGTAGTAAATCCCGATAAAATATTCAATGAATTTTCGTCAGGAAAACCCGATGCAACCGCTTATCGCCGATTTTTGAAAATGTTTTACGACAGAGCGCAAACCGACGAAGAAAAGCCCAAATATCTGTTACTCTTTGGCGATGGCGTTTATGACAACCGACTTATCGAAAGCAACAAATGGAGCAGTGTGAATACATCGGCTTTTCTGCTAACTTACCAATCGGCTCAATCATTGTCGCAAACCGGCTCGTACGTTACCGACGACTATTTCGGATTTTTGGACGATAGCGAAGGAGTAACCATTTCGCAAGACAAATTGGACATTGGTATTGGTAGATTTCCCGTGAGAAAACCCGATGAAGCACGCGGTATCATTACAAAAATTGAAAAATATCTGAAAGACAAAGACCAAGGTATTTGGAAAAATAACTTGCTCTTTTTGGCAGATGATGCCATTGCAGCAGGCAACTCGGCGTATAGCGAACAAATTCACGTGGTTGATACCGATAAATTGACCGAAATGATTAACGAAGATAAGCCGCAATTTATTGTAAATAAATTATATATGGATGCATTCGAGAGACAAGAAACCGGTGAAGGCGGACGCTATCCCGATGCACAGAAAAAACTTTTCGAGTCTATCGATAATGGACAATTGCTGATTAATTTCATGGGACACGGCTCTACACGAGATTGGACCCATGAGTATATTCTGAAATACTCCGATATAGAAAAAATGACCAATAGCCGTCTGCCGGTTTGGATTACAGCCACTTGCGATTTTAGCCGCTTCGATGCCGAAAGCACTTCGGGAGGAGAAATGGCATTGATAAATCCACGCGGCGGTGCCATAGCTCTGTACTCAACCGTTAGATTGGTTTACGCCAGCAGCAACATGCTTTTGGCAACGGGATTGTTCAAGAATATTTTCAACAAAGAAGACGGCAAACCACTTCGTTTGGGCGACATCATGAAATTGGCGAAGCGTGAAAGCAATTTGGCTTTCGACTCAAACAAACTCAATTTCATGCTCTTGGGCGACCCGGCTCTCCGACTATCGTATCCCAACGAAAACCCAAAAGTGCAGATAACCGAAATCAATGGTGCACCGGTAGGCGATCAACCACTTGTGTTTCAAGCTCTATCTTCGGTTAGGTTGAAGGGGAAAATTGCTTTTGAAGATGGCACTATCGATACCGATTTCAATGGGTTTATCGATTCCAAAATATTTGACTCACGACAACAATTGACCACTCGCGACAATGCCAACGCCAACATCAACTTCACCTACTTCGACTACACCAACACCATCTACAACGGTATGGCGGAAGTTAAAAATGGAGAGTTCGATTACACATTTGTCGTACCAAAAGATATTCTGTATTCTACCGACGACAACGGTAAAATGAGTTTCTACGCTTATCAAACCGGAGGAACAAAAAAAGCACATGGTTATTTCTCCAATTATAAAATATATGGAACGGCTTCCAATACAACCAACGACACCACGCCTCCCGAAATAACGAAATTGTACTTGAATAGCGAGAATTTTGTGTCGGGCGACAAAACCAACAATACCCCGCTACTCATTGCAGAGGTAACAGATGATATTGGAATCAACCTGTCCGGATGGCACGGGCATGAAATAACAGTAACCATCGAGGGGATTTCTAAAAACTATCTGAAAACCTACGACGTTACCAGCAATTTCCAAACCATTGCCAACTCGGCGGGCTCCGGACTCATTCGTATGCTCATTCCCGATTTGGAAAATGGCAAGTACAAACTCACTTTCCGTGTGTGGGACGTGAGTAACAACTCGGCAACCAAAGATATCGAGTTTGTGGTTTCGGACGATTTTGAACCCACGGTAAACGAATTCTTCATCTACGGAAATCCGGCGAAAGATTTGACCCGATTTGTACTTACTACCAATATCCCGGGCTCCGAACTTTTGGTTACATTCCAGGTTTATAACATGGCAGGAGCACTGCTTTGGACGCACCAGGAGAGATCGGCTTCGGGCAATAATGTACGCGATATAGAGTACGAGTGGAATTTATCTACCCGCGATGGCTCCCGTTTGCACCCGGGTATCTATTTGGTTCGGGCCTCGGTGTCAAATGCCAACGGACTGACCGAGAGTGCCAAAGCACAAAAACTTATCATCACGAAACAGTAAAAAAATAAAACCAACGAGAGTTCATAATTATTTGCACATAACACAAAAATTAATATCAAAATGAATTTAAAATCAATTATCAACTTAGCTACGATTATCTTACTTTTGTCAGTTAGTCAGATTGCAAAATCGGAAAACAATAATCCACCGACACAAGGTTATAATCCTATTCATGTTGCTGTTCCATCGCTACAAATTGCACCCGATGCCCGCGGAGGCGGTATGGGGGATATAGGTGTGGCAACCATGCCCGATGTTTATTCGCAACACTGGAACGCGGCAAAATATCCATTTGTGAATAGCAATGCCGGATTTTCACTCTCCTACACACCATGGTTGAGCAAATTGGTCAACGATATAGACTTGGTATATGTTTCTGGATTTTGGAAATTCGGAAACGAAAATCTGAACGCTTTAAGTGCCTCTTTGCGCTATTTCTCGCTTGGAGACATTGCTCTAACCGACCTCAACGGCGATTTCTGGCAAAGTGTTTCGCCCAAAGAAATGGCGATAGACTTGGCATATTCCAGAAAACTGACCGAAACTTTTTCGGGTGCAGTTACACTTCGATATATCCATGCCGATTACTCTTACGGACAAGACGATGGCTCTACTCCCGGAAGTGCATTTGCAGCTGACGTAGCCGGATACAATGAGTCGTACATCAATTTGGGAGGCAACGAAGCCCTTTTAGGATTGGGTTTCAACCTTTCAAATATCGGTACAAAAATATCTTACGATGGTGGTAATACATCCATGTTTTTGCCGGCAAACTTCCGTCTTGGTGCATCGTTGGGTTACCCAATCGACGATAAAAACACTTTCTCGTTCAGCATAGATATCAATAAATTGTTGGTTCCAACACCTCCCATCAAACTGGAAGGAGAAACAGACCCAGATTGGCAAGCTCGTTTGGATGCCTACAACAATATCTCGTCCGTATCGGGTGTTTTCAAATCATTTGGCGACGCTCCCGGTGGTTTCAAAGAAGAGATGCAAGAGGTAATGTGGTCTGTGGGAGCAGAATATATGTACAACAACCAGTTTTCTGTTCGCGCCGGATATTTTAACGAGAACGAGTATAAAGGAAACAGAAAATATTTCTCCATAGGTGCCGGTTTCAGAATGAGCGCGTTCCAGTTGGATGCTGCATACCTGATTTCCACTGCACAATCCAATCCGTTGGATCAAACTTTGCGCTTGTCGCTCGGATTTGATATGGACGGTATAAAACAGCTTTTCAACTAAGCACTTTTTTTACTACTAAATAATTTTTTTTCATTTGAATGAGATTGAGAATATGATTTTTTGATATTTTCAATCTCATTCGATTTGTCGAGATACCATCGATAGGAAAAAGAGCAAATTTTTTTAAACGAAATGAGGATAAAAGTAGGTTTCGGGTACGATATGCATCGCTTGGAAGAGGGGCGCGAACTTTGGATGGGAGGCATACAGATAGAGCACGAAAAAGGATTGCAAGGGCATTCCGATGCCGATGTGCTGATACATGCCATTTGCGATGCACTGTTGGGTGCTGCCAATTTGCGGGATATTGGCTACCATTTTCCCGACAACAGTGCAGATTATTTGCAAATAGACAGCAAAATCTTGCTGCACAAAACGGTAGAACTGCTCTATAAACAAGGATATAGTATCGGCAATATAGATGCAACCATTTGTGCGGAAGCACCCAAAATGAATCCGCACATTCCTGCCATGCAGCAAATATTGGCAGAAACCATGGAGATAAAAAAAGAAGACATATCCATCAAAGCAACTACATCCGAAAAAATGGGATTCGTGGGTCGCAAAGAGGGCATTTCGGCATACGCCGTGGTACTCATCTACCAATATCAATAAGTAACCGCACAACAAAAAGATAGTGATGACGATTAACTCTTGTTGAACATGTTATTTAGTCTTATACAACGCAAACGGCACGCGAAAGGATACGGAATACACTCTCCTTTCGCTTTCCATTTTATAACGCGTGTAGTTTATTCGCCTCATATTTATTACGCCTTTTCCGATATAGAAAATCTCTTGTCGAAACTAAAAAGCGAGGTCGAAAATCCCAAACTACATCACTTGTCGTATAGGCTTGTTCAATATTTTCGCCCGCGAAGTGTGTTAGAAATTTGTCCGCCAAGCGGTGTAAATTCGTTGTACATTTGCCATTCGCAACCCAAAATGAAATGCGATAACTGGGTTCAAAACGGAGAGTATAATACAACGGTTCAACCATTTTTAGAAAACCATTTTAGTCAATTTAGAACCATAAAAAAAGTGGATGACGCTTGCAATTATGACGCCATACTTGTCTATCCCAACAAAAATGAGATAGAACCAGACCGGCTTTTGTCTTGTAGCGAGAAAGATGCATTTTGGATAATAGCCGGCATAAATAAGGGCGCGGGAAAACATTTGTGGCGAAAATTGGTTAAAGATAGCAGGATTCAAGTAACAATGGATTGGAAAGATATCGGGATTGTTGTCTTGAAAAAAGATTTTCTGAAATCGCATTATTTAATATAAACAGATAAAGTAAAAACAAAAATAGAAAACACCCAGAACCAAAACAATTTTTTTTGAATACAAGAAAAATGGATAATAAGGTAGGAAATGGCTTATCGCACCAAACGGGTAATCCGTCAGACACACAAGTGGATAATTTACCTCTAAGTTCTTGACTCTTTTATCTTGGCTCTTACGCCTTTTGTCTTGATTCTTTCATCTTGATTCTTATGTCTTGGTTCATGGCTCTAAACAATAAAAAACATGAAAAAAAGTATGATTTACACCAAAGGAGGCGACAAAGGCAAAACCTCGTTGGTAGGAGGTTCTCGAGTAAGTAAAACACATATCCGATTGGAGGCTTACGGCACTACCGATGAGTTGAACAGCTATGTCGGTTGGCTCAATTGTGCCATAAAAGACGAAAACACCAATGCCTTTTTGCTGTTCGTGCAACACCGGTTGTTCAATATAGGCGCGTATTTGGCGTCGGAAACCGAAAAAGAAGATGCCATTAAAATAGACACCGTAACTGCCCCTCACGTAGAGCGCATAGAGCAAGAGATAGACCGCATAGATGCACTGCTGCCAAAAATAAACCGATTCATCTTGCCGGGAGGCAATGAGGCGGCTTCTCGAGCGCATATTTGTCGCACCATTACCCGCCGCTCGGAGCGTTTGGTATATCGGGTTGCAGAAAATTTTCCGGTGGCAGAAGAAATATTTGCTTTCCTGAATCGTTTGTCCGACTACTTTTTTGTACTTGCCCGATACGAAAGTAACAAGACATCGCAAGAATTATACTGGGAAAAGGATAATATATAAAAAGTTTTTATACATTTGCGGAAAATTTGAAATAACAACAAATAAAAAAAGTTTATCAATGTATTGGACACTAGAATTAGCTTCTAAATTGGAAGATGCTCCTTGGCCGGCAACCAAGGACGAGCTTATTGATTTTGCCCAACGTTCGGGAGCACCACTCGAAGTAATAGAAAATTTACAAGAGATTGAAGATGACACGGAAGTGTTTGAAACCATAGAAGATATTTGGCCCGACTATCCGAGTAAAGAAGATTTTTTCTTCAACGAAGATGAGTATTAGTCCGGTTATAACCGATAGCGTAAAATTTTTTCAAAAAAACAGCCGATGAATTTTTTCGTCGGCTGTTTTTTATGGATTTGGTATATCTACCAATTACATCAATTTATCTATTTTTTCCACGAAAAGACTTTTGTTTGCCGCGCCAACAATTTTGTCAACCACTTCGCCATTTTTAATAAGCAAAACAGTAGGTATGTTGCGGATACCGTATTTGGAAGTAGTTTCGTCGTTGTCGTCCACGTTCACTTTTCCAATTACTGCACGGTCTTTGTACTCTTCGCTCAGTTCGTCGATGATTGGTCCAATCATTTTGCATGGGCCGCACCATTCTGCCCAAAAATCCAATACTACCAATTTGTCTGTTGCCAACACTTCGTTGAGTGTAGCGTCTGTAATTTGTAAAGCCATAAAATTTGATTTTTTTTGAATATTAAGTTATTTGTTTCTATTTATTTGAATTTATTTAGAATCGAAATCATCCTATTGACACCATTACCGGTTTAATTAATGGTAAAATCGATATCCAGATTACCCTTCAGCGCATCAATTAGTTGCCTGTTTACGGTGATTTTGGTAGGTCGAGAAAAAAGCTTGAAATGCATTCTTGCGTCCTCGCCCAAGATATGGAAATATAACAACGAATTTCCCGAATTGTTTTTTGTCAAAGCAGATAATTCGGCTACCAACGTATCGGTTATCTCTGCGATGGGCAAGTTCAGCGTAATTTTTGTAACCATTTTGTCCTTTATCTCCGAGAGCAATTTCATGGACGATACTTTTATCTCCATCTCCTCTTGTCGGTAGGGTTTGGGTTGTATGTGTGCCGTTACAAACACCGATAAACCAACGCGGGCAAATCCTCCGTAACTCACGCTGTCTTCGCCAAAAAACGCCAAATCAACGCTTCCCATGTAATCTTCTAACGTGATAATCACATAGGCCTTTTTGTTTTTTGTATGCCCTTCGCGCACACCCGTAATTAATCCGCCAAAGGTAACGGTTTTACCCGAAAGTTGATGCAAATCTTGCAAATTTAAGCTGTTGGTTGTGCAAATATAATTGAAAATAATTTCGTATTCGTCCAGCGGATGCGCCGATAGATAGATACCAATCAGGTCGCGTTCTCTATTCAGTTTTACCAGTTCAGACACTTTTGCTACCTTGGGCAGAGGCGGAGGTGTGATTTGGAAAGATGAGTCGTCGCCAAAAAGGGAGTTCATCGACTGGTATTTGTCCTGTTGAAATTTAGAGCCATAGCGAACAAGCGTGTCTGTGAAACTTTCAGAATTTTCGTCCATTTGCAGAAAATGTTCGCGCATAACATTGGGCAGCGAGTCAAATGCACCGGCAAGCCCCATCGACTCGATGCTTTTCTTGTTGCACGATGACAGATTGATTCGCTCCACCAAATTGAAAATAGAATGAAACGGTCCGTTTTTCTCTCGCTCTTCAAGTATGGCTTCAACCGCGCTTTGTCCCACGCCTTTGATGGCAGCCAACCCGAAACGGATATCGCCCTGTTTGTTTACCGAAAACTTGAGCGACGATTCGTTGATGTCTGGCGATAGCACGTTGATGCCCATAGCTTTGCACTCGTCCATAAATTTGGTAATTTCGGTAATGTTGTTCAAGTTGTTAGATAAAACCGAAGCCATGTATTCCGAAGGATAATTTGCTTTTAACCAAGCTGTTTGGTACGCCACCCACGAGTAGCAAGTGCTGTGCGATTTGTTAAATGCATATTGGGCAAATTTTTCCCAATCGCTCCAAATCTTTTCCAACGATTTCTCGGGATAGCCGTTTGCTTTACCACCTGCCAAAAACTTCACTTTGAGCGGAGCCAATTTATCTGCCAATTTTTTACCCATCACTTTGCGCAGCTCGTCCGATTCGCCGCGAGTAAAATTGCCCAACAAACGCGACAAAAGCATGACTTGCTCCTGATAAACCGTGATGCCGTACGTTTCCGCCAAATATTTTTCCATGACGGGTATATCGTAGCTAATCTTTTCGCGACCTTGCTTACGGGCAATAAACGACGGGATGTTGTCCATCGGACCGGGGCGATAGAGCGCGTTCATGGCAATCAAGTCTTCAAATTTACTTGGGTGCAATTCCTTCAAATACTTCTGCATACCGGCAGACTCAAACTGGAATGTGCCGGTGGTTTGTCCTTTGCTATACAGCTCGTAGGTTTTGGCATCGTCCAGAGGGATGGTGTCGATATTGATTTTTTTGCCGCAAGTTGCCTCTATATTTGTTAAGGCATCTTTGATGATGGTCAGGGTTTTTAGCCCCAAAAAGTCCATCTTTATCAGTCCGGTTTCTTCAATTACCGAACCCTCGTATTGTGTAACTAATAACTTTTCTTTACCCTCTTTGTCGTCGGCTGTGCTGATGGGTACAATATCCGAAATATCCGTTTGCCCGATAATTACGCCGCAAGCATGCACGCCGGTACTTCGCACGTTGCCTTCCAACATTTGGGCATATTTGAGTGTGTCGGTAACCAATGGGTCTTTGCTTTTTGCAGCCTGTTGCAATGCAGGCACATTCTCTATTGCCGCTTGCAGGTTCACTTTTTTTACGTTGGGTATTCTGTCGGGTACCAGTTTTGCCAATCTATCGGCTTCCGGTAGTGGCAGTTTGTGCACACGTGCCACATCGCGAATAGATGATTTGGTGGCCATTGTACCGTAGGTTATGATTCGTGCCACCTTTTCGTGTCCATATTTTTCGGTTACCCATTGCAGAACTTTGTCGCGCCCTTCGTCGTCGAAATCGATATCTATATCGGGCATCGAGATACGATCGGGATTCAGAAAACGTTCAAACAGCAAGTTGTATTTGAGTGGGTCAATATCGGTAATTCCCAAGCAGTAGGCTGCTGCCGATCCGGCTGCCGATCCGCGTCCCGGTCCAACAGCTACATCCATTTGCCGTGCGGCATTGATGAAATCTTGCACGATAAGAAAATATCCCGGGAAACCCATGTTAGTGATGGTTTCCAACTCGAAATCCAAACGTTCTGTTATCTCTTGCGACAACTCTTCGCCATATTTCTTTTTGGCACCCTCGTATGTTAGGTGGCGCAAATAATCCGATTCCAATTGTATGCGAATGAGTTTGTCGTATCCGCCAAGTCGGTCGAAGGTTTTTTCTCCAAATTTCTCTTTCAAAGCCTCTTCCGAAAAACGGGTTTTGTACTCTTCTTCCGTTCCAAAAGAGCTTTCGATGGGGTAGAACGGCATCAGGGCAGGATTGTCGATGGAGTAGTTCTCTACTTTTTCGGCAATTTCGAGCGTGTTGCTCAATGCCTCGGGCAAGTCTGCAAATACCTCGTTCATCTCTGCCGTTGTTTTTATCCACTCTTGTTTGGTGTAGCGCATGCGGTTTGGGTCGTCAAAATCCTTACCCATGCTCAAGCAGATAAGTCTGTCGTGTGCATCGGCATCCTCCTCGTTCACAAAATGGGAGTCGTTGGTAGCTATCACTTTCACATCCAGCTTTTGGGCGAGTCTCAAAATCTCCTCGTTCACTCGTTGTTGTTTGGGATAGGTGGTTTGGTCGGCGTCGGGTCTGTTGGTTTTGTGGCGTTGCATTTCCAAATAAAAATCGTTGCCAAATACTTTTTTAAACCACAGCACGGCTTCTTCGGCGGCGGCTAAATCGCCGCTATCAATCTTGCGTGGAATTTCTCCACCCAAGCAGGCACTGGAAACGATGAGACCTTCGCGATACTCCTCCAGTAGTTGCTTGTCTATGCGCGGGCGATAGTAATAGCCCTCCGTCCAACTTTTGGAGACTATTTTTATCAGGTTTTTGTATCCTTGCAGATTTTTTGCCAACACCACCAAGTGCCAGCCGCTGCCATCTATTTTGCTGTCGGTTTTTTGAAACCGGTCGCGTCGGGCACAGTAACATTCGCAACCAATGATGGGCTTGAAGTTGAGTTTTTTGGTAATCGATTCAATTTGGGATTTCAATTTTTGGTTGTTGGGATTGCTCTCCAGCTCTTTGGTCAGTTTACTCAGCTCGCCTTTCAACTTCGATTTTTTACCATTCACATAATTCACGAACTCTTTCACGCCATACATAGCGCCGTGGTCGGTAAGAGCAATAGCTGCCATGCCGTCGTTCATGGCTTTATCTACTAAATTGGGGATGCTCGCTTGTCCGTCTAACATCGAGTATTGGGAGTGAACGTGTAAATGTACAAATGGTTGCATAAAATAATCTGTTTTGGATATTTTTTTGGTTATAATGAGGACAAATATAACACAAAAAAAGGAGAAGATTTTTAATGATGACAAATTAAGTTATCAACATTCGCTCACTCTTTTGAGAAACAGACAGATGAAAAAGTGCACATCTTTTTTTAACAAAAATGGAATTTCGATATATAAAAAGCAGGACAGTAAAATGAATGTAGATTGCCGAATATCAGTTTTTTATAAACTTATTTGACAGGTATTTGCGGATTGGCTCGTCGTAAAGTTTCAAGCAGATATAAGCCAGCAAAACATTGCCGAAAAGCAAAGCCAATGCCACCGGCCAGGTTTGACTAAAAGTGAGTTCGTTTTTCCACAGCCAAGCGTAAAACAGATACATGAACGGGTAGTGAACCAGGTAGAGCGGATAGGAAATATCGCCCAAAAACTTGTATAATTTGGAGGAAATTTTGTTGTTGCTCTTATCCGAAGCACCCAGATATACCAAAACGGGAAACAGGAAAATGATGCACACTGCATCGTAAAGTCCGTTTGTCCAAACAGATTGGGGCGTGCCCAAGTAGGGCATCGACAGCAACACAATAATGAGGATGCTGCAAACCGGAAAAGCATTTTTGACTTGCACGGGTTTAAACTTTCTGGACAGGAGCAATCCCATAGAAAAAGCAAACAGTAACCGAAGAAATCCACCCAACAGATTGTATTCAGCCATGGTCCAACCTACACCCAAATGCCCGAATCCCGACAGATTGAATACGGCAAAGGCTGCCAACGCCAAACCTGCTATCGTTACCAAAAAAGTAAGTGCTTTTGTGGAGAGCCTGCGTAAAATGAGTGCATACAAAATATTTCCAATGTATTCGAAAAACAGTGTCCAGGTAGGACCGTTTAGCGGATACATTTCGCCATTTCCACGCACTTCGGCGGCTGCGCCGGGAAATGTGGGAATCATGAGCCAGTTGAGAATTAGTGCTAAAGCTACAAATCCGAAAGGCACCAACGTCCCATTCCACTGCACGCTGCCTTGCAACAAAAAAGTGAAAGCTCCCAACAACGCGCTTATCACAATCATGGGATGTAGGCGGATTAATCGGCGTTTGAAGAAATCTTTTTTCGACATTTTTGTCCATCTGCTGTCGTAAGCGTAACCAATCACAAATCCCGAAAGGATAAAAAAGAAATCGACAGCCAGATAGCCGTGGTTAAATTTTTGGTCGAAAGGGCTTGTAGCAAATCCTTCAAATATATGATAAAAAATAACCATCAGAGCCGCAACGCCTCTTAGTCCGTTGAGCAGTTCGTAATGTGGCTTACTGTTGGCAAATGTTGCCGAAGATGTTAGGTGGGACATGGGCGAGTTGGGTGATTGTAATTTATTATTGATGTTGTAATTATAGGGGAGAGACAGTCTTCTCGATGAATGGAGATGCTTTTCTCTACGTGTGGATAAAGTTGTCTCATTGTAATGATACAGTATTCTCGAAAGGATGAGACACTAAAAGAATTTATATTGTTCCACATACTCGTCAAAGGATATTTCCACGGGCAAATTTCGCGAGGCGAACATCTGCTGTATGGCTTTCTGTTCTTCGGGGCTGATGAGCCGCTCCCCGCTTCGGCTCCGATAATAGCCGTTGCGTCCGAAATATCCAAGCATTTCGCGTTTTAGACCGAAAACCTCGGCGTGGGGAACATCATCCAAAATACGCTTCATTCCCTTGGCATACCGTTGCAATTCTATTTTCAGGAAGTGCGGACATTCTGCTCCTTGCGCGGGAGGTACGCTCTTTGGATTTACAAACGAAATGCTTTCCTGCCAATTATCGGGTAGCAACTCGTACGCTTTCCACCGAAGGCATTGGCTCTTTCGCGGGCAGGCTTCTGCCAGGCAATGAGCAAATGTGCGGGGGATGGAGGAGTGGGTGAGCATGATTACTGTTATTTTTTTGTGAAAATTTTATGCGTCAGACCGGAAATCGGTCAGACGCTTCTCCTTTTTACCAAGTCTCCTTTTCTCCCTATCTCTTCTTCAACCACTCCCTCGCGTTTACAAAGGCCTCCATCCACGGTGTAACCTCGTGTTTGCGATATTCATACGGATAGTACGCGCTTTGCCACGGGAAGATGGTGCGTTCCAGGTGCGGCATCATGGCCAGATGACGTCCATCGACCGAGCAAACGGCAGCGGCAGCGTAATCGGAACCGTTGGGATTGGCGGGATAGTCATTATAAAGGTATTTGGCGGCGATGTTGTAACGCGTTTCCTCTTCGGGTAATACGAAACGTCCTTCGCCGTGCGCAACCCAAATACCTAATTTGCTTCCGGCAAGCGATTGTAGCATAACCGATTTGTTTTCCGGAATTTCTAAACTCACAAATGCAGATTCAAATTTACCGGACTCGTTGTGGTGCATGCGTGGATGGCTTTCGCCCATTTCGGGATAAATCAATCCCAACTCCAGCAACAATTGACAGCCGTTGCAAACGCCCAAGCTCAACGTATTGGGACGTGCATAGAAATTTTCAATCGCTTTTTTTGCTTTTTCGTTATACAAAATGCCTCCTGCCCATCCTTTGGCAGAACCAAACACGTCGGAATTGGAAAAACCGCCACAGAAAACCGCCATTTGTACATCTTCCAATGTTTCGCGACCCGATGTGAGGTCGGTCAAATGCACATCTTTCACATCGAAACCGGCAAGATAGAGCGAGTATGCCATTTCGCGTTCGCCATTGGTGCCTTTGTCGCGGATAATAGCAGCAGTAATCCCTGAGCGTTCTTTTCTGTCTGGATTGAGATCCAAATCGCCAAGCTTTCCGGTGAAGGATGGAAGTATTTCAAACTGTAAAGGTTGATTTTTGTAATTGTCAAAGCGTGCTTGTGCGCAAGTTTCGCCACTTTGTTTTCTGTCCAACAAATAGGAAGTGCGATACCATACATCGCGCAATTGGTCTATGTCGAACTCTTGTTTGAATTCGCCTTTTTCAATAATCAGTTTGCGCTCCTCGATGGGGCGTGCCACTATGGCGAAGCCGATACCGTAGTCGTTCAATATTTTTTCTACCAGGTGGTGGTGTTTTACCTGAACAAGAACACCCGGATTTTCGGCAAAAAGTATTTTTATCAAATCGGAGTGGCGTATTTTGTCCAAACGGGCATCCAAACCGCCTTGCGGATTGGCAAAACACATTTCTAACATAGCCGTAACCAATCCTCCCGCCGAAACGTCGTGCCCGGCAATGATTAATCCTCTATTTATCAATTCCTGCACAGCAGCAAAAGCATTTTTGAAATATTCGGTATCGCTTACCGTAGGTGCTTCGTCGCCAATTTTGCCCAATGTTTGTGCAAAGGCAGAACCGCCCAAACGCAATGTGTCGAAAGAGAAATCGATATAATAAAGATACGTACCTTTGATATATGCCAGCGTGGGCGATACAATTTTTCGGATGTTGCTCACCTCGGCAGCGGCAGAAATGATAACCGTGCCGGGCGAAAACACTTTGTCATTGCCATATTTTTGTGTCATCGATAGCGAATCTTTTCCCGTGGGTATATTGATCCCCAAATCGCAAGCAAAGTCGGAACAGGCTTCTACCGCTTTGTATAGTCGGGCATCTTCGCCCTCGTTGCGGCACGGCCACATCCAGTTCGCGCTAAGCGAAACGCTTTGCAATCCTTCTTGTAGAGGAGCAAAAACGATATTGGTAAGTGCCTCTGCAATTGCCATTACCGAACCGGCAGCCGGGTCAATCATGGCCACTTGTGGTGCGTGTCCGATGGAGGTTGCCATACCGGCATAGCCTTTGTAGTCGAGAGCAATGGCTCCGCAGTCGCTCAGTGGCAGTTGGATTTCGCCTTGGCATTGTTGGCGAGCAATTTTTCCGGTAACGCTTCTGTCCACTTTGTTGGTGAGCCAATCTTTGCAAGCAACGGCTTCCAAACGTAGCACGTTGTTGATGTACTCTTCCAGATTGTTAACATCGTATTCGGGAGCGGAATACTGCTCATCCACGCTGTTGTCTGTCATTACGGTCATGGGTGGTTTTCCGAAGAAATCTTCCAATTCCATGTCGATAGGCAATTTGCCATCGCCTTGTTTGAAGGTGAAGCGCATGTCGTCGGTGGTTTCACCAACCACGTACATGGGAGCTCGCTCGCGTTCGGCGATTGATTGGATGTGCTTTATATCTTTTTCGGGAATCAAAAACCCCATTCGTTCTTGGCTTTCGTTGCCGATAATTTCTTTTGCAGATAGGGTGGGGTCGCCTACCGGTAGTTTTTCTATATTGATGATACCGCCGGTTTTTTCTACCAATTCCGACAAGCAGTTCAGGTGTCCGCCCGCTCCGTGGTCGTGTATGGAAACAATTGGGTTCTCATCCGATTCAGAAAGCGTACGGATAACATTGGCAACTCGTTTTTGCATTTCGGGATTGGCACGTTGCACCGCGTTCAATTCTATTCCGGAAGAAAATTCGCCGGTATTTACCGATGAAACTGCGCCTCCGCCCATACCGATACGATAATTATCTCCACCCAAAACAACTACTTTTTCGCCCGTGGCGGGTTCTCCTTTCAAGGCATCGCGGCGATTGGCATATCCAACTCCACCAGCCAGCATGATTACTTTGTCGTAGCCGAATTTTTTGTCGTTTTCTGTGTGTTCGAGCGTGAGCAGCGAGCCGCAAATGAGGGGTTGACCAAATTTGTTGCCAAAATCGGATGCACCGTTAGATGCTTTTATCAATATTTGTTCCGGTGTTTGGTACAGCCATTTGCGTGGCGATAGAATGCTTTCCCACGGGCGGTTGTTTTCCAATCGGGGATACGAAGTCATATACACGGCTGTGCCTGCCACGGGAAGCGACGCTTTGCCGCCTGCCAGGCGGTCGCGAATTTCACCGCCTGTTCCGGTAGATGCGCCGTAAAACGGCTCTACGGTTGTGGGGAAGTTGTGTGTTTCGGCTTTGAGCGATAGCACACTCTCTATTTCTTTGGTTTGATAGAAATCGGGTTTGTTGCCGCTTGCAGGAGCAAATTGTTCTATTTGAGGTCCTTGAAAGAAAGCAACATTGTCTTTGTATGCCGATACGAGTGAATTGGGATTTACCTTCGATGTCTTTTTGATGAGTTGAAACAGGGTGCTCTCTTTCTCTTCGCCGTCAATCACAAATTTTCCGTTAAAAATCTTGTGGCGACAATGCTCCGAGTTCACTTGCGAAAAGCCAAACACTTCGCTGTCGGTTAGTTTGCGTCCCATTTTGTTGCTCACCTCTTCCAGATATTCTACTTCGTCGGGGCTTAGTGCCAAACCCTCTTTTTCGTTATAAGCAGCAATATCTTCGATAAAGATGATTGGTTCGGGTTGGTTGCTCACGGAGAAAATATCTTGGTCCAATTGCTTGTATTGGCGTTGCAGCATTGGGTCAAAATCTTCTCCAACTTCCTCCAAAGGTAGGTTTGGAAAATATTCTTCCACACGTTTGATATCTGCAATGCCCATATTTTGTGTAATTTCTACTGCACAGGTGCTCCACGGCGTAATCATTTCGCGACGTGGTCCAATAAAATTACCTTCGATGGTTTCCGCATTCAGAAATTGAGAATTTCCAAAAAGCCAGTTCAGTTTGTCCACTGTCTCGTTTGCAAGCGATTGAGTAGTTTGCACCGCGATAATGGTGCTTGCCGGGGTTTTAAAGAATGAAATCATATCGGTTTTATGGATTAAGGGTTTTGAACCAAAACGAAAAAATCGTTCAATTTCTCCCTGTATTTTTTATTCAAAGTGCAAAGTTAATGAAAATAGAGCGGATTTAGGAACTAAATTCTCTTTTTGTGAGTTTTAATAAATGGATGTATCTTTGCAAGCCGAAAGTAAACAATGGATGTATATTTTTGAAATAGTAATAAAAGGAATAATTATTGGCATTTTGGTGTCTGCACCAATGGGTCCGATTGGTATGTTGTGTGTGCAACGCACTTTGAGCCGTGGCAGATGGCACGGTTTTGTATCGGGCATGGGGGCTATGCTTTCTGATGTGGTGTATGCCACCATTACCTTGGCAGGTATGAGCGTGGCAAACGATTTTCTGACGGCAAACGAAAAATTTTTGCAACTCGTAGGTAGTATCGTGCTCATTTTTTTTGGTGTGGCTGTTTATCGAAAAAACCCGTTAAAAAGTTGGTCTCCCAACGTGCATAACCACGATACCCGATACATCAAAGATTTTCTTTCCTCGTTTTTCTTGACACTCTCCAATTTTGCCATTATTTTTGTTTTTATTACCTTATTTGCTCGTTTTCAGTTTAATCCGATGGATTATGAGACCAAGCTAATCCCGTTACATATCGTTTCGGTAGCCATCGGAGCACTCATCTGGTGGTTTTTTATCTCCACATTTGTTTCAAAAATACGCAAACACTTCAATCGCCGCGGCATTGTTCTGTTGAACAGAATAGTTGGTGTTTTGCTGATTCTGATTGGTATCATTGGCGTAATTTTTCAACTCTAAGGTTGTTTTCCAATCTCTATCACTTCCAAATCGCGAATATTGCCGTTGTCTAAAGCGAAACGAAGCAGTGTGCGTACCTGATGAAAGCCATATTTGCCTGCCGCTCCCGGATTCATGTGTAAACACGCCAGTTTTTTGTCGTAAATAACTTTCAGAATATGAGAATGCCCGCTGATGAATAGTTGGGGCGGTTTAGCAAAAAGTTTTGCCCGGATGCGCGGGTCATATTTACCGGGATAACCCCCAATGTGCGTCATCAGCACATCTACTCCTTCAAGAGTGAATCGCGAAATTTCGGGAAAGGCTTGTCGGGTAGCAAAATCATCGATATTGCCATAAACGGCACGAAAGGATTTGAGCGATTCAAATTGTTGCGCCAGCGCCAGCGAACCGATATCACCGGCATGCCAAATCTCGTCGCAATCGGCAAAATAGTGTTCGTATTTTTCGTCCCAATAGTTGTGCGTGTCCGATAGAAGTCCTATTTTTTTCATTTCGTATTTCTCTGTTTACTAATAAAAAATAAATACTTTTTTAGTGCAAAGATTATTTTTATCGAAACAAAGTTACTATTTTTACCGTGAAATCTAAGAAACAGTTTCAAAATTGCAGATTAATTATTCATTATGGATTATAAATATTTTAAAAGAGATATTAGTTGGTTGTCATTTAATTACCGTGTTTTGTTGGAGGCAAAGGATGAACGTTTGCCCGTGTACGAGCGAATAAAGTTTTTGTCTATCTACTCGTCCAATCTCGAAGAGTATTACAAAGTGCGGGTTTCGGGCTATCACAGTTCGTTGTTAAACAGCATCAAACGCGACGAAAGCAAGGAGGAAGCTCTAAAAACTTTGTCCGAAATAAACCGAATAGTTACCGAACACGAAAAAGAGTATTTTCGGATTTTCAATCAAATGATTTTACCCGAATTGGAGCGAAACAACATCATTTTGTACCAAACACACGAAGTAGACCCACTGCACCAAGCTTATATAGAAAAATATTTCAACGAAGAGGTTTTTCCTTATATGCAACCCATGATTATACAGAAGGACGATATCCATTCGTTCATTCAAGATAGTCGCATCTATCAGGTAATCAGTTTGATTAAAAATAAAAAAAAGAAGGAGAAAGAGGGCGAAAAAATAAATTACACGTACGCGATTATGAAAATCCCATACACCAAAATTCCCCGATTTATCCAACTTCCATCCATAAACGATAAACATTACATCATTTTTATCGACGATATCATAAAAGCCAATCTGAAAAGTGTATTTCCGGGCTACAAAATAAAAGATTGTTACAGTATAAAAATTTCACGTGACGCCGATTTCTCGCTCGATGAGGAAGACCAAAAAGATATTGCGGAACACATTCTTCGCAAAGTACGCAAGCGCAAAATTGGGGCTATTACCCGGTTTCAGTACGACAAAGATATGCCCGATTATTTTTTGCAATACCTGTGCGAGTCGTATGAAGTGGAGGAGGAAGAGTTGCTTCCATCGGGCAAATATATGAATCTGTCCGACTTGATGAAACTACCCAATCCTGTGGGTGCATCGCTCAACCAGCAACTGCCGCAACCACTTCGTGTACCCGATTTAGAAACAAACAGTTCCATTTTGAGCGTGTTGCGCAAGCAAGATATTTTATTGCACTTCCCTTATCAGTCGTTCGACTATTTGCTCCGGTTTCTGATGCAAGCGGCTTTCGACCCCAAGGTGTTGGAAATAAAAGTTACCCAATATCGGGTTGCCGAAAATTCGGCTGTAATCAACAGTCTTATCAGTGCGGCAAAAAACGGCAAGAAAGTTACCGTTTTTGTAGAATTGAAGGCTCGATTTGACGAGGAGAACAACTTTTTGACTTCCGAGTTGATGCAGCAAGCCGGTATAAAAATTATTTACAGTTTGCCTGGACTCAAGGTGCACGCCAAGTTGGCATACGTGCGCAAACGTAGCAACGATGCTAACAATCCTATCAAAGGGTATGCCTATTTGGGTACGGGAAATTTCAATGAAAAAACGGCACGAATCTATTCCGATAAAGGTTTGCTCACGTCCAACCGAGAATTTATTCAGGATATAGACGAGGTCTTTCGTGTGTTGGAGGGTAAACCGCAAATACACCAATTCAAACACTTGCTCATTGCACAGTTTAATATGCTGTCGGGGATTCATCGACTTATAGAGCAGGAAATTGTCAATGTGGAAAATGGCGGACGTGGACATATTATCTTAAAACTGAATAGTTTGGAGGATAAAGGGATGATAAATGCCCTGTATCGAGCCAGCGAAGCGGGTGTGAAAATAGATTTGATAATCAGAGGTATTTGCTGTTTGATTCCCAATCAGCCATACAGCAAAAATATCACCATTACCCGCATAGTGGATGTTTATCTGGAGCACTCCCGAGTTTGGTATTTCTACAATAATGGCAAAGAAGAGGTGTATCTGACATCGGCAGATTGGATGGAGCGAAATTTGCACCGGCGTATCGAGGTGGCTTTCCCCATATTGTGTGCCGTGTTGAAAAAACAGATTGTAGATATTTTAATGATACAGTTGGCTGATAACCAAAGTGCTGTTTGGGTGGATGAGAATATGGATAATATTTTTAAACACAACGATTTGCCGCCAATTCGTGCACAACAAGCCGTGTACAAATATCTGAAGGAATCTACTGGACAATAATATTTTATCTACTGCTATTCAAAAATTGAATATAAAAACGAGAGGCTGCTATCCCGAAAGAAGCAGCCTCTTGTTATGAATCGTTTCTAAAAACGGTAAATATTATTTTATTCCCAGTTTTGTTTTCACAAATGGAGTTGCATCTACAGCCGACGTGCTGTGATACAATATATTGCCGGCAGCGAGGTCAAATATATAAGTATATCCTTTTTCCTCGCCTATGGCTTTTATGGCGTCGTTTATTTTCTGATAAACGGGAGCCAGTAGTTTTTGTTGCAATTCTTGCGATTCTTTTTGGCTATTTTGTACGAAAAGTTGGTATCTTTCATTCAACTGATCCAATTGTTTTTGTTGATCTGCCTTGGTAGCATCGCTTGCGGTTGCTGCACTTTTTTGAAACTCTTCGGCTTTTTTATTGAATTCATCTACAATAGCTTGGCCATCTTTTGAAATTTGTTCTTGTTTCTTGTTCAGTTGAGACTCAATTTCTGCCAACTCGGGCATAGCGTTAAAAATCTCTTGTGAGTTTAAATACGCCAATTTATCTTGTGCAAAAGCCACCATGGGCGCAATCACAAGAAGTAGTGTAATTAATTTTTTTGTCATATTGGTTTTTATAAAATTAAATTTTGTTTGTTTCTCTGTCAATGAGGTGCAAAGATAATACTACTTTTTTGTTTAGTATCCTAACCGGGTCAAAACTTGGTTACTAATATCTATGCCGGGCGATGCAAAAATAATGGACGTTGCCGAAGCTCTATCTACCACTACCTGATAACCATTGGAGGAGGCTATTTCTTTCACCGCGTTGTAAATATCGTCTTGTATGGGTTTCATAAACGCTTGTCGGCGTTTGAATAGTTCGCCCTCGGGACCAAAATATTTGTTGCGTAGGTTCGAGATTTCATTCTCTTTTGCTACAATCTCGTTTTCGCGTTTGGTTTTGGCTTCTCCGGCAAGGAAAACAAGGTCGGCTTGGTATTTTTTATACATTGCCTCCACATCTGTAGCCATTCTATCTACTTCGGCTTGCCACTGTTTCGAAACATTTTCGAGTTGGCGATTACCGTTTTCGTACGATGGAATTTTTCCAAGTATATACTCCATATCGATGAGTGCGTATTTTTGTGCCATTGCACCTGTTAAGGACATTGTCAAAAATAATCCGATAAAAAATAATGTCTTTTTCATTTTTTTGAAATATTATTGGTGTTTGTATTTTTTATTTATCTCTTTTTTATATTCAGTCTGAAAAAAGGATGCAACTTTACAGACATCAGAAAACTGTTTTCGTTTATCGCTGGCAGAATAAATTATGTTAAAAACTGATTTCTACTTATTAAAACTCTTGTCCCAAAACGAAGGAGAATTTGCTTCCCGAATTGGCTCTGCTGCCGTTAATCGGGTCAAAACCGTATGCCCAGTCAACACCCATTAGTCCAATCATCGGGAGGAAAATACGTGCACCCACACCGGCCGATCGTTTCAAATCGAATGGGTTGAACTGGTTGATTCTGCTCCAAGCGTTACCGGCTTCCAAAAATGTGAGCACATAAATGGTGGAGCTGGGTTCTAAAATTATCGGGTAGCGCAACTCCAGACCAAGTCGTGTATAGGCGCGCGCTTGTTTGCCGATTGAGTAGTTTTCGTATCCGCGCAAAGCAACTTGTTCTGTTGCAAACGAGGTAGAGTAGCCCGATGTACCGTCGCCACCCATTTCAAATGTTTCAAAAGGTGTCAGTTTGTGGCGATTGTAGTGTCCCAAAAATCCAAATTCTATTCTGGTTGCAACTACCGGAGTTCTTTTTATGGCTGTGTTGGTGAGTGGTGTGAAGGTTCTGGCTTTGAACTTCCATTTGTGGTACTCGTTCCACGTATATTTTTTCGGGTTGTTGTCTGCCAAGACAGAGTAGTCGGTGTTGTCGAGTAGCGAAAACGGTGGTGTCGCGCTCACGTTTACCGAGAATTGTGAACCTGTACGTGTGTAAACCGGGTTGTCTATGGAGTTTCGGGCAAAAGTAAGATTCAGCGAAACACTGTTGCTCGATCCGGTTTCAAACGGGAAGTTGTTCCATCCTCTGCTCCAGTTTTTCAAATTGTAGCGTTGGTACCCCAATTCTGCTTGTATATAGAAATAATCGTCGGGCCATTCCAAGCGTTTTCCGTAACCAATTGATGCTCCAATCATCTCAAACACCTGATCCGGATCCATGGCATTTACCATAGCGTTTTCATACATCTGGTTGTTGTACATGTAGTTATAATTGTTGTACATGCCACCACCATAATTCATCATGTATGGGTCGTAATACATGCTTTGGTTATAAAAATCGGAACGAAGTCCGGTATATCTGGAATAGTAGGCATTGAGCGAGAAATTATTGGGGCGTTTACCTCCAAACCAAGGTTCTACAAACGAGAATTGGTACGATTGGTAATAGCGTCCGTTGGTTTGCGCACTCAAAATGAGTGTTTGTCCTTCGCCTTGCGGAATAATACCTTTGTAGGACGATGGATTAAACATGTTTTTTAACGAGAAGTTGTTCAACTTCAAACTGAGTTTTCCTACCAATCCGGTGGGACCCCAACCGGCAGAAAATTCTACTTGGTCGTTTCCTTTCGATGTGAGCGGATAGCCAATGTTTACGGTTCCATCTTCGGGATTTGGCAAAATATCGGGTTGCAGATTTTCCGGGTCAAAATGTCCGGTTTGCGCAATCTCGCGGATGGAGCGGATAATATCTTCTTTGCTGTAAACAGCTCCGGGCTTGGTGCGCAATTCTCTGCGGATTACATTTTCGTATAGTCTGTCGTTGCCCTGAATTGTAACATTTTTAATGGTTGCTTTCGTTCCTTCAATTACACGAAGTTCCAAATCCACCGAGTCGTTTTCAATATTTATCTCGATGGGGTCAATTCTGGAAAACAGGTAACCGTTGTTTTGATATAAGTTTACAACAGCATCTTCGTCGGTTTGAAGCCTTTCTTGCAGTTTTTTCTGGTTATACACATCGCCGCTCTTCATATTAAGCATCCTGTTGAGGTCGAAAGAGTTGTATTGAATATTTCCTACCCAGTTGATGGCACGGATGTGATATTGTGGTCCTTCTTCTACTTTGATATCGATGTTTACACTTTTGTCGTTGTGTTTATAAACGGTATCGCTCATTATTTCGGCGTCTCTAAAGCCGTATTCGTGGTATTTGTTGATGAAATTTACTTTGTCTTCGGCGTAGAGGTCATCTACAAATTTTTTCGTACGGAAAAGATGGAGTAGGTTGAGGCGTTCGTTGGTTTTTTTCATCGCCCATTTCAAACGTCTGTCGTTGATGGACTCGTTGCCTTCTATGTTTATCTTGTTTACTTTTATCTTCTCTTTTTTATCGACGTTGATTTCTAAAATAATCTGGTTTTGCGCACTGATATCCGGTTTTTGATTGATGGTAATAAGGGCACTGCCAAATCCTTTTTCTTTGAAATAATTTTTGATAATTGTTTCGGCACTTTTTATCTGGTTTGGAGTGATTTGGTTTCCTTTTACAACACTAATTTTCTTCTCGATATCTTCACGCTCCCCTTTTTTTACTCCGATATAGCGAATATCGGATACACGCGGGCGGTCTGTCAGTTTTATTTCTATCCACACGCTGTCGGCTTCAATTTTTGTCTGATAGATTTTTACATCCGAGAACAGACCTTGTTTCCAAAATCTGTTTATCGCATTGGTAATTTCCTCGCCCGGTATCTGTATTTCTTGTCCTTTCGACAATCCCGAGAAGCTAACCAACACAAATTCCTGGGTTTCGTACATGGTACCTTCAATGCCGGTAATATCAATATCAGCTATGAAATATTTGCGTGGCGCAACACTGTAGTTCACTACGGGTAAGTCGCCGGTGGGTGCGTTGGTAGTTTTTGGATTTGATGTAATTGAGTCAGGTTTTTGGGTGGTGTTTTGCCCAAAAATGGTCGTATGAAATCCTATTAATAATAGTATTGTTAGCCAAAAGAACGTTCTCTTTAACATGTTTGTATTTTGTCGTTTCGCTTTCTATGTTTGTTGTAGAAATGCGTTTATTGGATTAATTATATTTCCGAATTTAGTTGTTCACTTATTTTCCCGAATCTTCTTTCGCGGTTGTTGTAGTCGAGTATAGCCTTATACAACTCGTCTTTTCCAAAATCGGGCCAATATGTTTCGGTGAAATATAGCTCGGTATATGCAGATTGCCAGAGCAGAAAGTTACTTATGCGAAGTTCGCCTCCGGTTCTGATGAGCAAATCGGGGTCGGGAATCGATTTGGTGGTTAGGTAGTCAGAAACAGTATCTTCGGTGATGTCTTTCACCTGTAGAGTGCCATTCTCCACGTCCGAAACCATATTTCTTACCGCGTTGGTTATCTCCCATCGCGAAGAGTAGCTCAATGCCAAAACCATGTTCAATCCTTTCCCGGTAGATGTTTGTTCTACACAATCATTTAGTACGGTTCTCGTTTTTTCGGGAAGTCTGTTCACATCGCCAATCACGGTTAGTCGCACCCCATTTTTTTTGAGGCTTTCTACCTCCTTTGTGATAGCATACACCATCAGTTCCATCAGTGCATCTACCTCTTCGCTTGGTCTGTTCCAGTTTTCGGTAGAAAAAGCGTAGAGCGTCAGATATTTTACGCCTGCGTCGTCTGCTGCTTCTACTGTTCTGCGCACGGCGGTAACTCCTTCCCGGTGTCCTTCTACACGTTCCAGGTTTTTACTTTTTGCCCATCTGCCGTTGCCATCCATGATAATGGCAATATGTGTTGGGATATATTTTTTGTCTAAATCACTTAACGATGGCATATTCTTTTATTTTTTAGCGTCGTTGTCCGCAACAGGGGTCGTGTCGCAACCCGAAATCCCATGTTACATATATCATTGTAATGGAGTACCAGTCCTGATTTTTCAAAAAACTACTACTGATACCATAAGGAGCGTCAAGGCTCCATTCGGCATCTTTTTCGGTAACATCCAAGTCGTCTCCGAAAAGTTTTTTGAGCGATATTTCGGCACCCAAATTCAATCTGTCTCTCAATTTGAACTTAAACCCCACACCTATCGGCACATATCCGTTGAAAAACAGCTTATTGCCTGTGGCAAATGTGGCACCTACTCCGGTAAAAATATATGGAGTATAGGGTTTGGTGTTCATGTAGGAAAATTTATCGCTGTAAGGGAAGAAATTGAATTCAATTTGTCCTCCCAAATCAACCAAAAACCTGTTGAACGTGGCGTTGTTGCCATGAGGAAAAGCATATCCGCTATTGGCACTATTTCCCGAAATGGTGCCTCCCAACAAGTTACCTTTTATTGCCCAGTGAAAATTGAGGTTTTGTCTGAAAAACAATCCTCCTGCCACTCCCGGATTATTAAAAAGTTTGGTTTTGTTGGCATCGCCCATATAAAAAGTTGTTCCCGCCGCTGCACCAAATTCATATTTATATTCTTGGGCAATCGTGTCTTGCGGTACAATAAAAATGGAAACTGTAAATAGGAGCGAAATAAATATGTTTTTTCTCATCTGTTTCATTATTTGCAAAATAGCTTAATTCGTTTATTTCTTAACGAAAAATATTGGCTTAAATTATTTGCAAAGAATAAATCCTTAGTCAATTGCCAATTTGTTGAGCCTACCTCTCCACACTTCTGCAATCTGTTGTGAATTGGATACTCCACCGAATATCCAGATAAAGTTTTTGTTATCGGTAATTATTGTCGTATTTGTTCTATCAACAAAATCGGCTGGCAATGCTTGATTCTCATCGGTTTTTGCCCATGTCATTCCATAATTGGACGATGTGTAAAGCACATTTTTGTAAGTTTCGCCTTCGCGGTTGCCGCTTTCTCCTTCTTCGTTTTCTGCAACAATTTCTTGTCTGATAAACAGATACAAACTGTTGTCGTACCAAAACAGGGTGTTATTCTGAAAATCAAATCCCGCCTCGTTGGGTATTTCTACTCTCTTTATCTCGTCTCTATTTTCTTGTAGCAACCAAATGTGGTTGTTGTCGGTAGCATCTGTTTTTTTCCCTCCGGAAATGAGTATGTATTTTGCCGAGTAGGTATTCGGATTTTCTATGCTGATAGAGGCGAAATCGGTAATCGGAATATTTTCGGGAATGCTGTTCATCAACGTGAACGTGGAGAAATCTGCTGTTTTGGCATATCGTTTCACACCACCGTCTTCTACCACGGTAAGAATTGCAAAACTGCCGTCGGGCGATGGCAATTTGCCATAAATAGAAACAAGCGGGTAAGTGGTCGATATCTCGCCCCAATGGGTTCCGTTGAGCGATTTGTAAAGTTTGTTGTTCGCATTTAACGCGTAGCAAGCATATTGTCTATTGCTTTGCAATGATACGATGCTGTTTAAGCGAATATCTGCCGGCATACCCGATAAATTTTCTGAAGTCCAATTCGTGGCATTTTCTGTCAGTGCCGACATGGCGTAAATGGATGCGCCCGATTGGAAATACGTAAAAAATTTGTCGCCCAACTGCACACTTTTTTGAGCTTGTACAGAGTTAGGTGTCAAGTGGTTGTTAGCCATTCTGTTCCACTGAATCAAGTAAGGGTCTTGTTGGTGCGTACTAAGGGTAAACTGGTATAAACGTACCGTTTTTGTGTCGGCAGCAGTTGTTTCTATCGCCGACAATCGTGGCAGGGACACCGAGTCTTTTTGGTTCCAGGTGTAGCTGCTATCGGGATTATTTAGTTTGATTACAACTTTAGAAAAAGATGCCGCACTTTTTCCCCTTACTACCAAATTGATACTGTCGGCGTGAAAAAGGTAAGGTAACGAATCTCTGTTAAATATTGTTTTATTTATTTGGTCGATAGTGAAAACGACAGCAGGTAAAACCTTGTTTGAGTCGGTTTTGGAAGTGAGAGCGAGCCCATAAATTTGTGCGTCGCTCGATAATTCTACTTCAGTTGGTTTCGAACTTCCGCCCAAGCAGGAAGAAAAAATTATAACCAATGCAGTTATAAAAAGAGATGCGAATAGATATTTCGATGTCATTTGTTTCAAAAAAGCGATTGTACTAAACAGTTTAAGTTATGCAAAAGTAGAAATATTTTTGGCTATTACCATATTAAAAAAGTTATTTAAAGAAAATTTCGAGTTATTTTGTTCTTTAAATGAATTCTGGTTGACTTGCCATGTTGTTTTATGTCTATTGTTTTGCCTTGTATTTCAGGAGATTGGATGCCATCGACGAGTTTTTTATCGGCAATCTCTATGTATGCCTCGTCCCAGATGTTTTTTTCGATGAACGAAGCAAGCACTTTGGCTCCTCCTTCCACAATGACCGAGTTTATATCGTTGGTGTATAAATAATTCAAAATCTGTTTATTGGTGTCTTTCGAAAAGTCAATATTTACTACGATAATGTTTCCGTTTGTCGTGAAATTTTTGTGCAAATCATTTGATGTAAAAACAACGGTTTTGGCTTGTTGGTCGAATACAGAAAACTGACTACCTATTTTGTCTTCCCTGTCTATCACTATTCTAACCGGATTGTTGCCAAACCACTTTCTTGCAGTAAGTTGTGGATTGTCTTTTAACGCTGTGGTTGTGCCAACCAGAATACCGGCATATTCGGTTCGTAGTTTGTGCGACAAGCATTGCGTCATCCAATTAGATAATTTTGCCGGTTTTTCGTGGTAATCATTCCTCACGATATCTATAAATCCATCGCTGCTTTGTGCCCATTTCAAAAGGATATAAGGTCTTTTATAGAGCTGATTTACAAAGAAAATACGATTCAACTCGCGCGCTTCGTTTTCTAACACTCCCACCGAAACATCCACACCATTGGCACGCAAAAAATTTATTCCGTTTCCCGATACTTTGGGATTGGGGTCTGAAGTGGCAACTACAACTTTTGGTATGCAGTGATTTACAATGAGTTGTGCGCAAGGTGGCGTTTTTCCGAAATGTGAGCATGGCTCCAAAGAAACATACATGGTAGATTTGGACAAAAGTTTCCGATTTTTCACAGATTCTACGGCGTTTACCTCGGCGTGGTTTCCACCAATTTTTTTGTGATAACCTTCACCAATTATCTTTCCGTCGCATACAATAACCGCTCCCACAAGCGGATTGGTGCGTGTGTGCCCCATTCCTTTTTTTGCCAATTGCAGGCAGCGGGACATGAAGTTTTCGTTAATCGTCATTTTTTTATACCTTTGTTTTTTCTCAAAATAAATATGCAAGAAATCATACACCTCATTCAAAAAGATTTATCCGCATTGTATAGCTACGGAGAGATAAATATGCTTATCCGAATGATTTTTGAGGATGAATTTCAGATTCCCTATTCGGATGTTGTAACTTGCAAAATTAACAATTTATCTTGTTCAAACAGAGCAAAATTGGATGAAATTGTAAATCGACTCAAAAATCACGAACCAATACAATATATTTTGGGAAAAACGGAATTTTTTGGACTCCCTTTTTTGGTAAACAGTTCGGTTCTCATTCCTCGTCCCGAAACCGAAGAGTTGGTTGAATGGATTATTACAAACCATGCCAATATAAAAGGAACTGTTCTCGATATAGGCACAGGTAGTGGATGTATAGCCATTGCGTTAGCAAAAAAAATGCGAAACGCAACACTCCGGGCATGGGATATTTCGGCTGACGCGTTGCTTGTTGCCAAACAAAATGCTGCGTTGAATGGCGTGGATATACTTTTTGAACAGGTAGATATTTTAGGTGCCGTGCTTCCCGAAACGAAATGCCAGATTATAGTTAGTAATCCACCATATATCACGCAAGTAGAAAAACAAGACATGGCAAAAAATGTGTTGCAATATGAGCCGCACCAAGCACTTTTTGTTGCGGACAATGATGCGCTGATATTTTATGAACGAATAGCAGATTTTGCCATTAGAAACCTCCAAGCGGGTGGGGCACTTTATTTCGAAATAAATAGGGCAAAAGGTGATGAAATAAAACAAATGCTGATAAACAAAGGATTTACAAATGTGCTGATAAAAAAAGATATTTCGCACAACCCGCGCATGGTGCAAGCTTTTCGCTGAAAAATGGATATGGAAAAGGAGTTAGATTACAAGAAAATTTATGCTCGCATGGCGCACAAATGCTCCATGAAGGAGTGTTCTACCTCCGAAATAAAACGGAGTTTGCAACGATTGGCTGTTCCCGAGGACAAGCAAAAAGAAATAATTGCCACGCTGCAAAAAAATCAATTTATCGACGATAAACGTTATACACGCAGTTTTGTTAACGACAAACTGAGCCTCAATAAATGGGGAAAAAGTAAAATTGTTTTTGCTCTGATGCAAAAAGGGATTGCTCGACAAATGATTGACGAAGTGCTCTCGGAATTATCTGCCGACGATTTAATCCTCGAATTGAGACCATTATTGGAGAAAAAAGCAAAAACCATCCATGCAGAATCCGACTATGAAAAACGGAACAAACTGATTCGTTTTGCCGTTGGCAGAGGTTTTGAGTTGGATGATATTTTTAAAGTTATCAATCAAATTTCGTTACAATGAGGTTCAAAAGCATTTTAAAAGAATTGCAAAATCTATTCTTTCCCAACTGTTGCTTGGTTTGCCATGCCAAGCTGCTTCAGAACGAGGAGGTTGTTTGTTTGCAATGCCTTTTCAAATTGCCTCGGACCAATAATTTCTTGGAATCGTCCAATTCAATTGAAAATAGGATGTGGGGACGATTTCCTTTCGAACGAATTGCTTCATTTTGTTTTTATGCCAAAGGCGGAACTTTGCCACCGCTCATTCACGAACTCAAATACAAAAATGGAAAATCTGTCGGTATTTTATTGGGTAAATTGTATGGCAAAGATTTGATTGGAAGCGATTTTATAAGCTCTGTCGATTATATTGTCCCGGTTCCGCTACATCCCAAAAAACAGAAACTGCGTGGTTACAACCAGTCCGAAATGATTGCAATGGGACTTTCACATAGCACCCAAATTCCGCTTTCTACCGACAATTTGCATCGCACCATCTCCAATCCCACGCAAACAAAACGCGGCAGAATGCAAAGATGGGAAAACGTGAAAGGAATATTTGACCTGAAAGAACCCGAAAAATACGAGGGAAAACATATCCTTTTGGTGGACGATGTTATCACAACCGGCTCTACCATAGAGGCTTGCGTTGCCGCATTGTTGCATGCAACCGATATAAAAGTTAGTGTTGCCACCTTAGGCGAAGCCATGTAGAAATTTTCAGAAAAATTGTTTGAAGCGCATCAGATACCGCGCCCTTTCACAATCACATAAATGGTTTGTAGCAACACTTTGAAATCGGTGTACAGAGAAGCATTTTCCAGGTATTGAATGTCAATTTCGGTTCGTACAACCATTTCCTGCACATTTCGGGTGTAGCCATTTTCTACGGCAGCTTGCGAGGTTATGCCGGGTCTTACCAATTGCAAAAGATAAACCAATGGAGTGAATGCGGCTATTTTTTCGATATAATATTCTCGTTCGGGACGCGGCCCGATAATTGCCATGTCGCCTTTTACTACGTTCCAAAATTGGGGTAATTCGTCCAATCTGTATTTCCTGAGTATTTTACCCGAATTGGTTATCCGGTCGTCGTTGGTTTGCGAGAGTGCCGGTCCTGCAGCCTCTGCATCGGTACGCATCGACCTGAATTTTAATACTTTGAAAATCCGTCCGTTCATACCCACGCGCTCCTGTTTGTATATGATAGGTCCGTTGGAGTCCAGTTTTATCCAAATTGCTATCAGCAAAAGAATGGGCGAAATGAATATCAATGTTATCGAGGAAATGACAATATCTAAAAAACGCCCGATATTATCTTCGGCTTCCAATTTCCTCACTTTATACAAATCATTCAATTCCGAAGTTTTTGCTTTCAGATAATTCAATCTGAATGGTGCTATTATCGCGTTTTTTTGCACTTTTACCGGTTTGTGAAAACGGTAATAGTAATAGAATTCGTTTATATTCGTTTCATCAATATTTAAACCATTTATCAGGATTTCGTCCACTCTGTTGTTTCGGATAAAGTCTTCAATTTGTGATTCTTGCAGTATTAAATTTTCGGGAATTTCATTTTTTATTTTGTTCTCGGAGTGATTCACGTAACCCACTATGTCGTAACCGCTTGTAGTCTGATTTATTTGTCTGAAAAAAGACAAGTCGTTTTTTCCGGTGCCTACCACGATGGCTTTGAATTTTATTTTCCCTTTTTCGATGAGCAATTTTAAATAACCGGCAATAAGAAAACGGATAGAAACCACGCATACAAAGGTGATTATCAGTAATGTGCCGATGAGCATGTATTGCGTGGTATTGTTGTTTTGGTTGTCGTTGAGAAAAACGAGGAAGAATATAAAAAGTGAACCAACTACGGTAGCCAAAAGCGTTTGTAGAAAAATATCTACTTTCATTTTTCGGAATGGTTTGTTATAAAAACCGGAGAAGTAGAATATAACCAACCAGAACAACGAAACCACCAAATGCACTTGCAGCGTGCGATGAAACATGAAAAAATCGGTTGCCGAAGCAAATGATTGATTGAAATCGGCAATGGTTTCGTACCGAAAATAGCTGAACAATCCCCAAGCGATTGCGGTAAACACCAAATCGCCCAATAAATATAGGATGGAAGCCTTCGTCTTACTCACTTTCTAATAATTTGGATAGTGCCGTTTTTTTGCAGTTTTATGATGCTCGACGGCTTAGTTTTGGTGTTATCTTTTTGTCTGAATTGCACGATATAATCGACCGATTTTTTTATCTCGTCGCTTATCTCGCGAAAAATTGCCGGAGTGGGTTCTCCACTTTTGTTTGCCGATGTAGAAACGATGGGTTTGCGAAATTGGCGACACAATTCTTTAGAAAAAAGCTCATCTGTGATGCGAATGCCAATAGTGCCATCTTGCGAAAGAAGTGCGGCGGCTAAGTTTTTTGCCCCTTCGTAAATAATGGTGAGCGGTTTGTCGGTCAACTCAATCATGTCCCACGCGATGTCGGGGACATCTTGTATGTAGGTTTGCAATTTCACCGGATTATCCAGTAGTAAAAGCATCGATTTGCTGTCGGCTCGCTCTTTTATTTCAAATACACGTTTCACTGCGTCGTCGTTTGTTGCATCGCAACCAATTCCCCAAACCGTGTCGGTTGGGTAAAGTATAACACCGCCTTGGTGCATTATTTCACAGGCTTTTTTTATATCTTCTTGCATGGTTATTTTTGTTGGGGTTTACTTTTTGCATAACGATTACGTCTTTAAATCCGTTTGCCACTGCAATCCAATCTTTCAGGATGCCGGTTTTCTCGTAACGAGATTGAGAAAAAAGGGCAATACTTGCGCCGTTTTCCACAGATACGAATGCATATATTTGGTGCAGTTTCAAGTGTTCGAAAACATATTTCTCGATACACTCTATGGCTTGCGAAGCATAATTTTTTCGTTGAAAAGACGTGTCTATCAAAATGCCAATGGCTATGCGGAAATGGAGTGGGTCAAAATTGTATAAATCAATGGTGCCAACTGCTGTTTGGTTCTCTTTTTCGATAACCATCATGCGCAGTTGTTTGGTTTGGTAAATATCGCTTACCGATTCAGAAATATATTGTCTGATGGCGTATCGAGAGTAAGGTTGTATGGTGGCGCCCACTTCCCACAATTCGGTCTTGTTCTCCCACTTGTAGAGAACTCCCAAATCTTCCGGCTCCAGGGCGCGCAGGTAGATGTTTTCATTGTGAAAAAGGTCGTTCGTCTCCACTTCTTTTTATTTTTCTGCTGCCAATAATCATCTCCGTTTCGGGAGAGTGTATTAAAAATTCTGCTTCTCCGGTTCTTTTGCTCATTTGGTCTATTATCTGACCGAATGTAAAATTATTTCTGCTGAGAATTACTTCGGGCAGC
This sequence comes from uncultured Dysgonomonadaceae bacterium, assembly GCA_964631255.1. Classification (GTDB taxonomy): domain Bacteria; phylum Bacteroidota; class Bacteroidia; order Bacteroidales; family Dysgonomonadaceae; genus JBGZFC01. The sequence goes on from CAZVWS010000011.1 coordinate 35,280, forward strand.
GGTTTTGCAACTTTTCTTCTTAGCGGAAAAATTCTTTTGCGTTTGGATGCAGTTTTGTGGTAATTTATTGCCCATTGCACCAGATTAGAGAAGAGCTTGTTTTGATTACCGTAGTGTTTTTTATAGAAGATAGACATTGCTTCGTAAAAAACGCGTACGTATCGCACGTCGTTTTTGTCGGTGCTTTCGCCTTTGTAATGGATGATGCTTTCGGGGAGATAATAATTGCGATAACCTGCTTGGATAATGCGATAGGATAGGTCAATATCTTCGCCATACATAAAGAAAGTTTCATCCAGCAGACCGGCTTTATCAATTGCCGATTTGCGCATGAACATGAATGCTCCCGAAAGAATGGTGATGTTGTGTGGTATATTTTTGTCTAAATAGCCCAAATTGTAGCTATCGAACAATTTGGTGTGCGGAAACATTCTCGCCAATCCAAATATTTTGCAAAATGAAGCCCAAGGTGTTGGAAATCCGCGTTTCGATTCTACCAAGAATTCTCCTTTTGCATTTATCATTTTCACACCACATGCTCCTATATCGGGATTGTCGTCCATCTGTTTCGCCACATTCTTCAGCACGTTTTCGCCCAGCACCGTGTCCGGATTGAGGAGCAAAACATACTCGCCGGCAGCTTGTTTGATAGCGATGTTGTTGCCGGCAGAAAAACCGATATTATTGTCGTTCTCTATATACTTTACATCCGGAAATTTTTCGCGCAGATAATCTATGGAGCCGTCTTTGGAGGCGTTATCTACTACAAAAACTTCGATAGGGAAAGGCAAAACAGAGTTCTTGATTGACAGTAAACACTGTTCCAAGAAATATTTTACATTGTAGTTGACAATAATTATCGATATTTTGCACATTACATTCAAATATTATCTTTTTCTTGAGAAGAACCCTCTTTTTTCTTTTTGCGGCTGGTTGTTTGTTGCCGACATAATTACTTGGTATGCGCTGTTGCCGCTTTCGGTGGCTTTCACGGCGTTGTATATAACGCCCCAATCGGGCAATCCGCCCAAGTTGCGGTCATCGATAAACATATCGGCTCCCAATTTTCTCCCGGTTTTGGTTCGGTCTTCACCCGGGAAATTTTCGTTTGCAGCATAGAAATATAGACCACGTTGTGCACAATATGCCAAGGCTTCGTCTAACAATTCGCCCTCGCGCACAGTCCACAAGATGAGCCGGTGCTGGTCTTTCTGAAGCTGCAAAAGCGTCTCTATTGCAAATGGTATTGGCTTGCCAATCAGTGGATATTCATGCTCTACTATGGTGCCGTCGAAATCTACTGCTATTACCATATATTTTTTATTTTTACTATTTTTGAGTTATACAATTCGAATCGTGTTAATTTATTTTTCTGCAATTCGTTTCATTTAATGGGTTTTGTCGGCTTCCTCTTTTGACGTGGGACGAGTCAATTGAAAAAGATCGTCGCACGAGGGCAGACAAAAAGCATATACTGCCATAGAAATAACCGCGAGCCATGCAAAATTTTGAATGCGTGTCATACCATACAACAACACATTGATAAAAACCGCGAAACCAACCAAATACAGTCGCGTGAAATAAATACGGCGAAAAGATTGGATTGCAATATTTCTGTCAGCTTTCTGAATTTTTTTTATTTTATTTGAATAAATTTTTAATGCAGCCGGCAATGCTATGAGCGTGAGTATGATGGCATATTGTTGCACATACAAACTGATGCTGGATGATAGTTCTGCAAACGCGAAAACACGGAAATAAACCAATACAAACAACAGTATCGCTACAGACACATGTACGAAGTAGTGGATTTTTAACCGCTTTATCGTGTTTTCGTCCAAATTTGTTTCTATCATTTCGATAATAGTTTATACGTTTCGTCAAAAGGTGTTCTGTTTAAAATAGAACGTCCCAAAGTTATTTCATCTGCATATTCAATCTCATCGCCCACCGAAACTCCCCTGGCTATGATGCTTATTTTTACATCGTATGGCTGCAGTTTTTTGAAGATATAAAAATTGGTTGTGTCGCCCTCCATGGTGGCACTCAGAGCCAATATTACCTCTTTTATATCTCCCGATTTCACCCTCTCTTCGAGGCTCGCAATCTGCAAATCGGAAGGCGAAATGCCCTCGATGGGCGAAATAATTCCACCCAAAACATGATACAATCCTTTGAATTGAATGGTGTTTTCGATGGCCATCACCTCGCGCACGTTTTCCACTACACAAATTAACGATGCATCTCTGCTTTTATTGGAACAGATGCTGCAAATTTCGGTGTCGGAAATATTATAGCATGAGCGACAATACTTTACCTCGTTTTTAAATTGAAGAAGCGTATCCGTAAAATTTTCTACTTGCGATACATCTTTGCGCAGAAAGTGCAACGCGAGCCTTAGTGCCGATTTTCTGCCAATGCCCGGAAGCTTGGCAAATTCGTTGACGGCATTTTCCAATAAAACAGATGGATAATGATAACTCATTCAATTACAAAATTGGTTGCAAAGATAAGTAGAATCAACCTATTTTGCAATAATATTGCTGTAAGTAAGTTATTTTAATATTGTGTAACTTCTGTGTTTTTGGATGTTTTTTTTAATAGGAAGGTCTTAATAATATAGGAACATAAACTCCTAATTATTAAGACCTTCTTGTTTTATTGTAGTTGCTCTGTCGTTTTGCTCAACGAGAGCTGTTTATTTGAATTATTCTACAATTTCTATCATAGGTGCACCTACTTGTACGATGGAACCTACGCTTACGAATACACGACGAACGGTGCCTGTTACATTGGTTTGTATGTCGTTTTCCATTTTCATAGCTTCCAAAATAAGTACACGGTCGTCTTTGTTTACTTTATCGCCTTCTTTTACAAGAACCTGCATAATATTTCCCGGCATCGGGCTTTCGATGATATGACCTTTTACCGTGTCTTCTACAACGGGAGCTGCTGCTTGCACTGTTTCTACGGCTTGTGCAGCTTCTTGTTTGGGTTGTGCGCTGTATTCAGCTTCGCGTTGTTTGCGCAAAAATCCGGTAGCAACAGCGGGGAAAAGTTCTAACAACAACTCTTCTTGTTCATTTTTAGCCAATTTCACGTTACCAAATTCGGGCAAAGTGGGGTTGTCTTGGCGTTTGTATGTGCTGGTGTCGTAAGGAGTTTCTTCGCGTGTTCCGGCAATTTTCAATCTGAATTCGGGATCAACGGGTACAGGAGTTTTTCCGTATTCGCCTTTTACCAAAGCAACAAATTGGTTAGATGCATTGGCATATTTTTCTGCGCCTTTATTCAAGCTCAAAGCAGAGCTAACAGCTTGTGCACCTACAATTTGGCTGGTTGGTGTTACCAATGGAGGCAAACCGGCATCCAAACGTACGCTTGGAATCAGTTTCATGGCATCTTCCAAAATATCAAGCGCGTTAAATTGTTTCAACTGTGCTACCATGTTGGTGTACATACCACCGGGAATTTCGGCGTTTTTTACCATTTCGTCGGGTTTCGGGAAGTTGAAATATGCTTCAATGGCGTGGCATGCTTTCAGCAATTCGGCTTCGTTGTTGTTTTTTGCAGCGGCTACCGCGTCATCAAACAACTTGTCGATATGAGCAGGAAGTTTGTCTGTAAGCGGGTTGAATGGGTTTGGGAATTGTTTTACTGCATCAAAAGCATCCAATTCTTTACGTATTTGAAGCAACTCGGCATTAATTTTTGCCACAGCTTCCATGTTCACATCCAATTCTACGCCCAATTTCTGACAGAAGATGTAAATCAATTCGATGGCAGGAGCAGCAGGGCCGCCGGCAAAATTCCAGATGTTGGTATCTACGATATCCACTCCGTTCACTATGGCCGATAATACAGAACCTAATCCGTAGCCGGGTGTACAGTGTGTGTGGAAGTCGATAGGTATATTGAGTTCTTTTTTGAGCAGAGAGATGAGTTTGGCAACTCGTGCAGGCGGAATAAGTCCACTCATATCTTTGATGGTAATCATGTCGGCACCCAGTGCTGCCATCTCTTTTGCTTTGTTTACAAAATATTGGTCTGTAAACACGTTTTCTCTTTTTACACGAATCTCTTCTTTTTTGTTGATGAGTCCGAAGAAGCTTTTTTTCTCAACAACTTTTATTTCGTCGTCGTATTTCGGGTCTATGGTGTAGCAAACGGCGCAATCTGCCATTCCACCATATTTTTTGATGTATTTCACGCTCGATTTGATGTTGTCTACGTCGTTCAACGCATCAAAAATACGCATGATATTGAGTCCGTTGGCAACAGCGTTTTTGAAAAATCCATCGATAATTTCATCGGGATAAGGCGCGTAGCCATAAAGGTTTCTTCCGCGAGAAAGTGCTGTCAGTTTGGATACTCCTTGCACTCCTTCACTAATTTTTTTAAGTCTGTTCCATGGATTTTCGCCCAAGTAGCGCATTACAGAATCGGGCACTGCTCCGCCCCAAACTTCCATTGCGTAAAAATTGGCGTCTTTGTAATAAGGTAATACACGATCTACTTGCGATTGATTCATGCGTGTGGCAAAAGCCGACTGTTGACCATCGCGTAAAGTGAGGTCGCGAATAAGGAGCTTCTGTTTCATAATAATGCTGTTTTAAATTGATTGATATTTGTTATTTATTATTTTGTTTAGATATTTTTTTTGCCTGTTTTCTACTTATTCATTATCCCGATTCCTATTCCGAATAATGATATTATTTACAGTATTTTATAGCAAAAGTATCGAGATGACAAAGTAACTATTTTTTTTTGAATTAAACGAATTATTGCAGAAATAATTCTTTAATCAAATATTAAAAAAACCTTTGCAAATAAATCACAAAGGTTTCTTTTCCGAAATATGTGGTTGTAGAAATGCTTCTTTCGTTATAAAAAACCACAATGAGTGAGGGAGCTATTTATCTGCCCTGCTTAATATTTTTTCTTTTTCTTGCCTTTTTTCTCCATGCCAAATTGTTTGGGTGACGATTGGTTTTCCGGTTTGTCGTTCTTCACTTTGTCTGCCAAGTCCACTACCAGTTTTCTGTTTTCAACAAAAAGACCTTTGAACGATTTCAAGACTTGTTTGGCATTTTCTTCGGGAACCTCGAAAAAGGAGAAATTTTTCATCAAATCGATTCGCCCAATTCTCACCTTCCCCGGCACGTGGTCGTTGATAAATCCCATCAGGTTGGCAGGATTTGCGCCATCCGTTTTTCCCAGATTGATAAATAGACGCGCGTAGCCTTTTTCGGCTTTTCGCGGACCCTTTTCTGTGTCTCGATTGAATTTTTTTCCTCGTTTTTCGCCGCCGCTTTCTTGTCGCGACGAACGACCTTCCGATGGTTCTTCTATCTCGTCGGCAGCTTGATAATAATCAATCAGACGATTAAATTCTAAAGATACGATGCGTTTGATGACATCTTCTTTTTCCAACCAATCGAGTTTTCGGAATATGGATGGCAAAAGTCTGTCGATTTCTGCCTCGTTCACTTTCACTTTCTCAATTTTATCAACGAAGTTGAAAAGTTGTTTCTCGCAAATAACATCTCCCTTGGGGATGGAGCGTTTTTCAAAAACTTTGTTTATCAGTTTCTCAATTTGGGCTACTTTGCCTTTTTCGCGGGTGTGAATGATGGCAATAGATGTTCCGGTTTTGCCTGCACGCCCTGTTCTGCCGCTTCGGTGTGTATAGATTTCGTAATCGTCGGGCAAGCCGTAATTGATAACATGCGTTACGTTGTCCACATCCAATCCGCGTGCTGCCACGTCGGTTGCAACTAATAGTTGTAGATTACGATTTCGAAACTTGTTCATTACGTAATCGCGTTGCGCTTGCGATAGGTCGCCGTGCAACGAGTCGGCATCGTAACCATCCTGTATGAGTTTGTCGGCTATCTCTTGTGTTTCTTTGCGGGTACGACAAAATATAATGCCATACACGTTTGGATAATAATCGGAAATGCGCTTCAGTGCCAGATATTTATCTTTGGCATGCACCATATAATAAACGTGTTTTACGTTTTGAGCACCCTCGTTTTTTCTGCCGATGGTTATTTCTACCGGATTGTTCATGTATTTGCGGGTAATTTTTGCAATTCCCTGTGGCATGGTTGCCGAAAACAGCAGCATGCTTCGTGTTTGAGGCACGTAGCTCAAAATCTCGTCGAGACTTTCAGTAAAGCCCATGTTGAGCATCTCGTCTGCTTCGTCCAAAACCACGGTATGTACATTTTCTAACGAAACGGTTTTCCGGTTAATCAAGTCGATAAGTCGGCCGGGAGTAGCCACAATGATTTGCACGCCGCGTTTCAGCGAGCGAATTTGGCTCTCGATACTCGACCCGCCATACACGGGAAGTATTTTCATTTCGTCGATATGTTCAGAAAAATCGGTGAGGTCACCCGCTATTTGCAAACACAATTCGCGTGTTGGGCACAAAATCAGTGTTTGGGGCGAAAGATTGGTTACATCGGTTTTTTGAATGACCGGAATACCAAATGCGGCAGTTTTTCCTGTTCCTGTTTGCGCGAGCGCAATAATGTCGCGCGTGTTGCCAAGTAGTTGAGGTATAACCTCTTCCTGTACGGGCATAGGCTGTTCATAGCCCATTTCGGTGATAGCACGCAGTATAAGTGGTGCAACACCGAGTTCTTCAAATGTTTTCATTTTTTTTATTATTTGCTGTGTGTGGAGAGTATCCGCATTTTCTCGAAACCCCCACGACCGAAATAATAAAAGATGAGAGAAAAATTGAAATACAACCAAAATATGCTTTTTGCAATGCGAAATTTAATATTTCTCAAAAAGCGGGTGCAAAGTTACGGGAAATAAATGGATTACGAAAATTTATTTTTCGCAATGCAAAGAAAAAGATGGAGGTAGGAATTGTTGAATAAGAATTTGCACGCAAAAGGATTTCGTTTTTCACGAAAAATTTGTCGATAAAATTTGTTTTTCCATTTTCAACTTATCATTAAAATACACGAAATACCAAACTCAAATTTATGACGGGATACCACCGGAGCCAATTTTTGTATTTTTTTAGTTGGGCATTTTCGTCGATGTAGTCATTCAGATTGCCTTGCACAATGTTGGGCGACGTGATTTCGGGATTGCCCTGATACAGAACGCCCAAATCAAATTTCACACCAACCAACTGATTGGGAATGCTTTTCCCAATTCCGATTCCTAAGTACGGTTTTATCACATTGCCCAATTGTAATTTCGCGGCAACTCCGCCGTCGTAGTTGTTGGGTTGAAGCACATATTTGTCCTCGAAAGTGATGGTTGGAATTTCGTCTGCCAGATAGCCGGCATCGCGCAAATCGTCGATGGTAGGTCTTCCGTTGGTTGGGTTGGTAAGTATGCCATCGGCATGAATGGCGGAACTACCGATAAGAAAACCGCCTGTGATGCTAAACCATCCGTTCGTTACCGGAGTATAATCTGCCAATAAATGGATATGAAAAAACCGAAGTTTAGCATTTATATCCAAATCGGGATTATAATCAATGTATTCCCGATATTTCTCTGCCGAAATGGAAAAACTCTCTTTTCTTGCGTATGGCAAAAAGGACAATCCGCCACGCAAATTTATTTTTGGATGTATATTTGTAGCGGCTTCCACTCGTACTCCCGTGGTAGAAATCCCGATGCCCACTCCCAAACGTTCGAAAGGCGAAACGACAGATTGCGCTTGTGCTGTTTGCTGAAACAACCACAACAAAATGATTGTTATCAAAACTGATTTTATATAAGAATTGACTTTGTTGCAACGGTATAAAAATAGGGGTTATTGGTATATTTTTGTATTTGCAAACTAAAAATGTAGATACATATGAGTACCTTACCAACAACCCCGCACAAAGATACATACAAAATAAGAAATTGGAAAGAATACAATCGAAGTTTATGCAACAGGGGAGGTCTGACTTTATGGATAAATAATTCGGTACTGGATGAATGGGAAAAAACTTCCCAAAAGCAAAAGATAGTTGGAGAACAGACTTATTGCGACAGTATTATCCAATGCTGCCTGTTGTTGAAAATCAATTATGGGTTGAGACTTCGCCAGAGTACGGGTTTTGTTGAAAGTTTATTTACTCTGATGGGTAAAAGTCATTTGCCCGTACCGGATTACACGACGCTTTGCCGCCGACAGAACAGCCTTCCCGTAGAAATCGGGGACAGGTTGGCAAGAGGCGAGAAATTAGCAGTGGGTATAGATTCCACCGGATTGAAAGTGTATGGGGAAGGCGAATGGAAAGTGCGTAAACACGGCTAT
>CAZVWS010000011.1:43573-46034 GCA_964631255.1 uncultured Dysgonomonadaceae bacterium
CGTCGCACGTGGCAAAAACTTCACCTGTGCGTTGATTTGGATACGCAGGAAATCCTGTCGGTAGAATTAACCGGTAACGATGAAGATGACGCTTCGGTAGGAGCTAATATATTGAAGGATAAGACGAATAATATCAAACGATTTGCCGGAGACGGGGCATACGACAAGTTCGGATTCAGGGAAGTTTTGGGAAACGACATTCTTCAGATTATCCCGCCTCCCAAAAATGCGGTAATACAAAAGGGTAGTAAAAAGACACCTCTGCCCGATTATCTGATTCAGCGTAATAGAGCCGTGGAAGAGATAAACAAACACGGCTCCAGGCGTTGGAAACAGGAAAACGGCTACCACCAACGAAGTCTCAACGAAGTAGCCATGTTCCGGTATAAGACGATTTTCGGCGGAGAATTAGATGCCCGAACACTGAAAAATCAGACAACCGAAGTCAAACTGAAATGTTTGGTGTTAAACAAATTCATCGGGACAGGTATGCCCGATGCTTACAAAGTATCTTAATTAACTGCGTAACGGCAGAAAAGAAAAATACCCTCTTGACTACCGTTGCAACAAAGTCATAAGAATTCATCGTCATTTTTTTTGTGATTTCTTAGGAGACCTTCACTTTGGCTACCAATTCGAGTTGCAACGAGAGAGTCATGCCCGGATAATACTCGGGGAAATTGGTCAACATTTCGCTTTTTGCTTTAATGGAGATTGGAAGTGCATCTTCTTGTGCATACTGCACCAAATTGTTTTGCGAAATGGTGAAATAGAGCGTGCGTTTGTCATTGCTCACGCTTGTAGCTTCGGCAAGAAGTTTGTCCTCCTTACCCAAATAAAACTTCAACCCAATTAAATGGCTCAAATCCGAATTGTCGGGCGCGATGGCTTCTATCTCCATCTCTTTCAGAGAAAGTGCTTGCAACCTATCTAACGGGTAGTTGTTGTTTGCCAAAATAGAACCAACACCCAAGTCTATCGTTGCAGAAAACAAAGTGATATCGTTTTTGGAAGATGTTTTGAGAGTGGGTATTTCTAATTGAAATACAATTGGTTCCGGTTTAATCGGGATGTCAATCGTGATAGAATCGGTTATCTGTTCGCACGAAAACAATAACGCGATTAAAACCAATGCCAAATACTTGGTTTTGCTTGGAAGAAGTTGTATTCGTTTCATCTCTTGTAGTTTTGTTTATGAATATATCCAATGATTGCACAGTGGTGATTTTTCGAGAGAAATCCCACTTTTTAACTAACACTTAAAAAACAAAAAAGTTCTGATAATTTTTTCTGGTTGTGCAACTTCCGTATCTTTGCCACTAATTCGGTTGAATTGCATTTTTTAAAAAAAATAGAATGAAACAAATCAAATTGTCTTGCCTTTTCGTGGTTTTGGTTTTGTTGGGTTGCACCAACCTGTTGATGGCAGAAAACCAGGAGTTAAAACTCGTATATGATAGAGCAGCAACTATTTGGGAAGAGACACTTCCGTTGGGTAATGGCAGAATAGGGATGATGCCCGATGGGCAAATCGATGCAGAAACCATCGTTTTGAATGATATAACCATGTGGTCGGGAAGCGAAGATCCGTCGGCATTCGATGCAGATGCAATAAAATATTTGCCTCAAATTCGCCAACTGCTTTTGGCCGGAAAAAATCACGATGCCCAAAACCTGATGTACCAACATTTTCGTTGCGGAGGACAAGGTTCTGCCTTCGGCAATGGGAAAGATGCGCCCTATGGCTGTTTCCAGATGTTGGGCAATTTGCAAATCAATTATCAATTCAAAGAACAAGCCAAACCTACAAATTACAAACGAACGCTCTCGTTGGACGAAGCCATTGCATCAACCCAATTCACGGTGGGAGATACCCATTACTCGCGCGAATATTTTGCTTCGCATGCAGATGATGTTTTGGTTATTCGCATACAAGCCAACAAGAAAAAATCCATCTCTTTTGCATTGAATTTGAATCGCCCCGAGCGAGCTGTGGTCTCAACCGAGCAAAATAGTCTGATAATGGAAGGGCAATTGAACGACGGAAACAACGGCGACCAAGGAGTGCGATTTTTCACCAAATTGCAAATTGTAAATAGAGGTGGCAAAATCTTCCAAACTGAAAATTCCCTTTTGCTAAACGATGCCGATGAGGCATTTATCATCCTCTCTACTTCTACCAATATGTTGGATAAAAACTATAAAACAACGGTGGAGAATAGGTTGGCGAACGCCAAAAAAAACAGTTACATCCAATTGAAAAAGGCGCATGTTGCGGCGTATCAGGAAAAATTTAATCGGGTGCAGCTTTTTTTGGGTAAACAGGACAACCAAACGCCAACCAACGAACGGTTATCAAAATTTCAGACCGGAGACGACCCCGCTTTCGCCGCACTCTATTTCCAATTTGGACGTTATCTGATGATTTCCGGCACAAACGAAAATTCCCTGCCGCTCAACC
>CAZVWS010000012.1:0-26512 GCA_964631255.1 uncultured Dysgonomonadaceae bacterium
AAAGTAGCATTAGACGATTTGGCAGAATCAAAAGGAATCGATTTCAACGAAATGTTATCGGAAGTAGAAGCCATCGTCTATTCGGGAACAAAAATAAACATCAACTACTTCCTCGAAGAGGTGATGGACAGAGATGTTTTGGACGACATTTACGAATATTTTAGAGAAACCGAAACCGATAATATAGAAAATGCCATAGAAGAATTGCCCGAATATTCTGAAACCGAAATTCGATTAGTACGCATCAAATTCTTTTCTGATATGGCAAATTAACAGTCTGTTATTAAACTAATCATGTAAATTTACCGTTATCATTAGGAAAGATAACATGAAAAAATGAAGTATTTACAAGATATAAATAATCCGCAAGATTTAAAAAAACTATCTGAAGAGCAACTCATCGATGTGTGTGCCGATTTGAGGGAATTTATCATAGAACAACTCTCGAGCAATCCCGGACACTTCGCATCGAGTCTCGGCACAGTTGAGCTAACCGTTGCGTTGCACTACATCTACAATACTCCTTACGACCGTTTGGTGTGGGATGTGGGGCACCAAGCATACGGGCACAAAATACTTACCGGGCGACGCGACATATTTCATACCAACCGAAAACTGGGTGGTCTCTCGCCATTTACCAATCCGGCAGAAAGCCAGTACGATTGCTTCATTTCCGGACACGCATCTACTTCCATATCAGCTGCTTTGGGTATGGCTGTGGCTGCATCGCTGAACAACGAAGACCGCAACGTAGTTGCCATTATTGGCGATGGGTCTATGACCGGCGGATTGGCATACGAAGGGCTTAACAACGCTTGCTCGCAACCCAACAACTTGCTTATCATACTGAACGACAACGATATGTCGATAGACCACAATGTGGGAGGATTGCAAGATTACTTGGTAAAAATGACTACCTCATCCAAATACAACAAGATGAGGTATGATATGTACCAGAAAGTAAAAAAATACAAACTTATAGGAGAGAGAGGCAAAAACAGCGTTCTCCGATTCAACAATAGCATCAAATCGCTCATATCACGACAACAAAACTTGTTCGAAGGATTCAATATCCGCTATTTTGGTCCGGTAAACGGACATGATTTACCCGAATTGTTGCGCGTATTGCACAATATAAAAGACATGAAGGGACCCAAACTGCTGCATATAAAAACTGTGAAAGGCAAAGGCTTTAAACCGGCAGAAAAAGCTGCTACCGTGTGGCATGCACCCGGCATGTTCGACAAAACAACCGGCGAGCGAATCGTGAAAAACAAAAAAGACCAACCCCAACTGTACCAAGATGTTTTTGGACATACATTGGTAGAATTGGCTGGAAAAAACGAAAAAATTATCGGCATTACACCCGCCATGCCAACGGGTTGCTCCATGACTTACCTCATGAAAGAGTTTCCCGAAAGAGCATTTGACGTGGGTATAGCCGAAGCACATGCCGTTACCTTCTCTGCAGGATTGGCAAAAGAAGGATTCATCCCGTTTTGCAACATCTATTCCTCTTTCATGCAAAGAGCCTACGACCAAGTGATTCACGATGTGGCTTTGCAAAATCTGAAAGTAATTATGTGTTTAGACAGAGCCGGATTGGTTGGTGAGGATGGTCCCACACACCACGGAGCTTACGATTTGGCATACTTGCGCCCCATACCAAACCTGATTATTGCCGCGCCAAACAACGAACACGACCTAAGAAACCTCATGTACACAGCGGTTTACGATAATAGCAACCCGTTTGTGATTCGATACCCACGAGGTCAAGGCGAAATGGTGGACTGGCAAAACCAGATGCAGATAATTCCCATTGGGAAAGGCAAAAAGTTGAAAGGTGGAAAAGATATTGCATTGCTTTCCATAGGCACTATTGGCAATATTGCATCCAAAGCCATTGAAAGAGCCAAAGCCAATGGATTGGATATTGCCCACTACGATATGCTGTTTCTCAAACCAATTGATAAAGATTTGCTCCAAGAAGTATCTGACAACTACAAGTATATCATCACTTTAGAAAACGGCACTGTAAACGGCGGAATGGGCAGCGCAGTACTGGAATATTTGGCAGACAATAAAAAAACAGACATACAGGTATTCAGAATGGGGATTGAGGATGAGTTCATTACGCATGGTTCAATCAACGAATTGCAAAAAATTGCAGGCATAGACGAAGAAAGTGTTTATCAGAAAATAATGGAAGTGTCTCAAAACATAGAGAAGTAACTTCCATTCCAATAACAATAATTGATTTGACAGATTTTTTTGACAACAAGATAAGATGAAAATATTAATAGCCGGAGCAGGCGAAGTTGGCACCCATCTCGCCAAATTGCTTGGGCAAGAAAATCATGATATTACGCTGATGGACGACGACAAAGAGCGTCTGTTTTCCATGCGCGACAGCACCGAATTGCTCACTTTCAACGGCAATTGCACCTCACTCAAAGACCTTGCTGCAGCAAATGTAGATGATACCGATTTATTTATCGGGGTAACTCCCGAAGAGTCAAAAAACATGACTGCATGCATGCTCGCATCTAATTTGGGTGCAAAAAAAACCCTCGCACGTATCGATAATTATGAGTATTTGCAGCCAAAAAATCAAGAGTTTTTTGACAAATTGGGTATTAACTCGATGATTTATCCCGAATTGATGGCTGCCAAAGAAATTGCAATGGCCCTGAAAACACCTTGGACAAGAGTGTGGTGGGAACTTTCAGATGGAGCAGTCATTCTATCGGGGGCAAAAATTAGAGAAAATGCACCCATCGCCAACAAATATCTGTACGAAATGTCGAAATTTGACAAGAAATTTCACGTAGTAGCCATCAAAAGAAATGCACAAACCATTATACCTAAAGGCGACGATATTTTATTGCCAAACGATATTCTGTATTTCACAACACTCCGAAAATATGTGGACGAATTGCCCATACTTTTGGGCAAGAACTCGTTTGAAACAAAAAACATCATGTTCATGGGTGGAAGCCGCATTACCATGCGAACCGCGTTGCATTTGCCATCCAATATCAACATAAAAATTATTGAACAGAACAAAGAAAAAGCGGAAAAACTGGTAGAGATGATGCCATCTAACGTAACCGTTTTTTTGGGCGATGCACGCGACGGAGAACTTCTGGTAAACGAAGGTATTTCGGATATGGACGCATTTATCGCGCTAACGGCAAACTCCGAAGCCAATATTTTGAGTTGCATGATGGCAAAACAATACGGTGTAAAAAAGACAATTGCAGAGGTAGAAAATATCGACTATATATCTATGGCAGAACGATTTGATATTGGTAGCGTAATCAATAAAAAACTCATATCGGCAAGCAAAATTTACGAATTGTTGCTCAAAGCAGATGCATCCAATATAAAATCGCTCACCCTATCCAATGCCAACGTGGGCGAAGTGATAGCCAAACCCAACTCGAAAGTTACAAAAAAACTCATCCGAAATCTCAATTTGCCGTCCGGCATTACGCTTGGCGCGCTTATCAGAAACGGCGAACCAATGCTTATAGACGGAGATACACTCATTGAGCCATACGACCACATTGTGGTATTTTTCCTGAACAAATCGCTAAAAACGATAGAATCGCTTTTCAACTGATACAAACTGATTTTTTTAGCCGACTTTTAAAAAATTTTATTTCGCGGGAAAAATGATGCAGAAACTCAATTATCATTACGTATTAAGCAGCATTGGACTTGTCTTAATGATTGAGTCCGTGTTCATGATTTTATCTGCATTGGTAGCAGAATATTACCATGAATCTACCGCGTATAGCTTGTACTTGTCGGCGGGTACAACTTTTGTAGTCGGTTTTTTATTGAATTTGGCACGACGAAAAAAAAACACCAGAAGAATCACCAAACGAGAAGTTTATCTCACCGTTACGCTCACGTGGGTAGCAATGGCACTTTTTGGGACGTTGCCTTTTTTGTTTGGTGGAGCCATTTCCAATTTTACCGATGCCTTTTTCGAAAGTATGTGCGGTTTCACCACTACCGGCAGCTCTACCCTACTCAATATTGAAGTTTTTCCGAAATCGCTCCACTTTTGGCGCAGTTTCATGCAGTGGATTGGCGGTATCGGGATTCTGATTTTCGTGATGTCATTTATCCCGTTTTTTGGCAGCAGCAGTTCTTTCCTCTACAAAGCCGAAGCAACGGGTATTTCCGAAGAGCAGTTTAAAATACGAACCAGCGATATTGTTCGCAAAATGGCAATAACCTACATTGGTGTTACTTTGGTGGGCTTTCTGCTGCTTTGGGCAGGACCAATGAATATTTTTGATGCTGCATGCCACGCGTTGTCTTCGGTTTCCACGGGTGGAATTTCCACCAAACAGGCAAGTATTTCGCACTACAATTCGGCTTATACCGAGTATGTTATCATCTTTTTGATGTTTGTGGGTGGAGCCAATTTTATGCTGACATACACCTTGTTTGCCAATTTATCTTTCAAAATTTTTAAAGATGAAGAGTTTCGTTGGTATTTGGGTATGATTGTACTTTTTGTGGCAATTATTTTCATCACGATGCTATTCAACCAAATCCGTATTGGCAACATAGAATATACCCTCCGAACTATCCTGTTTCAGGTAGTTTCGGCAATCACATCCACCGGATTTGTTACAACGGATTACTTGGACTGGGGACAACCGTTTTGGTTTTTGTTTTTGGGATTGGTACTTTTTTGTGGAAGCGAAGGCTCTACATCGGGCGGAATGAAAATATCCCGACTCATTGTTTTGGCAAAAAACACACGCGTTGTTTTCAAACGCCAAGTGCATCCACAAGCACTTTATATGGTAAAAATAAACGGAAGCATTATTTCAAACACCATTGTTGAAAAAGTGATTGCTTTCGTGTTTCTTTATATCACTATTTTGGCGTTTAGTTTCGTGGTTTTGAGCTACTCGGGTATGACTTTTGACGAGTCCATTGGTGCAGCGGTATCGGCTATCAGTAATTATGGTGTTGGATTAGGCAGCCACGGACCGTCGGGAAATTTTACCACTACCACCGATTTTGCCAAATACTATCTCTGTTTCCTGATGCTGGTTGGTCGTTTGGAAGTATTCACCGTTCTTTCGCTATTTATGCCCGGTTTTTGGAAAAGATAACCAGACTGATTTTCAAAAAAAGGAAATTTTAGGAAAGAAAGTTTACCCACGAAAAAAAAGAGTAGTTTTGTTTTATTACAACAACCCTACTCTTTTACGCACCTTAATTTTTATATCTTATCCGCATTTGGATGCGCCACAGTTTCGGCATTTCAAGCAACCTTCTTGATAAACCAATGTTTCCTGTGCACAAACGGGACATTTTTGTCCTTTTGCTTCGGCATCGTGTGGCAAATATTTTTTGAGAGCACGCTCCACACCGTTTTTCCAAGTGTTGATGGTTTCGCTATCCAACTCGAGACCCGACACCAATTTGATAACCTGATCAATCGGCATTCCGTAACGCAAAACTCCGGAAATCAATTTGGCATAATTCCAAAATTCGGGATTAAATTTGCCATCCAAACCTTCGATGGTAACTTTGTAACCGCGTCGGTTTTGAAACTGAAAATCATAATGTTTGCGTCCATCGTTGTCATAAGCTTTGATGATGCGCCCCGAATTTACATTTTTAGGCAGCATGATGCCATCGTCTTCGTCGTTTATCCCCGTGAAAATCTCATAAGGTCGACCGTCTAACAAACCGATAAAAGCAATCCATTTCTCTTTGTTGTTCTGGAACTTGATAACATCGGCTTCCAGCTCTGTTGGTCGCGATGTCAATATTTGTGGCAACTCGTAGCAATCTTCGGCTTTTTTGTTTTTGTTGTCATCATTCGAAACAAGAACACCTGCTCTGGAGCCATCGCGATAAACAGTACATCCTTTGCAACCGCTTTTCCATGCTTCCATATACAACTGACCAACAAGTTCTTCGGTTACATCCGATGGCAAATTGATGGTTACGCTGATGGAGTGATCTACCCATTTCTGCACACGTCCTTGCATTTTTACTTTTTGCAACCAATCTACATCGTTAGATGTTGCTTTGAAATAGGGCGATTGAGCCACCAATTCGTCAATCTCTTCATTGGAGTATTTTTTGGTGGTAGAATGTCCTTTTGCTTCCATCCAGGTAACAAATTTGTGGTGGAAAACCACGTATTCTTCCCATGAATCGCCATTTTCATCCACAAAATCGATATGCGAATCCTTGTCGTTGGGATTCACTTTACGACGACGTTTATATACCGGCATAAATACCGGCTCTATTCCCGAAGTGGTTTGAGACATCAAGCTCGTGGTACCTGTTGGTGCAATGGTAAGGCAGGCTATATTGCGTCTGCCATATTTCACCATATCGTTATATAGCTCATTGTCTGCTTCTTTCAATCTGTTGATGAATGGATTGTTTACCTCACGATTGGCATCGTACACTTCAAAAGCGCCACGTTCTTTCGCCATTTCTACCGACGATGAATAAGCATTTATGGCAATTTCTCTGTGTACTTTTTCAGAAAAATCGTTACCTTCTTCGCTGCCGTATCTAATTCCCAATGCCGCCAACATATCGCCTTCGGCGGTGATACCAACGCCTGTGCGACGACCTTGCAGGGTTTTGTCTTTTATTTTGTTCCAAAGATTTCGTTCTGCCAATTTCACCTCTTCGGTTTCGGGGTCAGTTTCTATTTTTTCAAGGATTTTCTCAATTTTTTCCGATTCCAAATCGATAATATCATCCATGATGCGTTGTGCCAAACGGACGTGTTTCCCAAATAGTTTGAAATCGAAATAAGCATCTTCTTTGAACGGATTTACCACGTACGAATACAAATTTATTGCCAACAAACGACAGCTATCGTACGGACAAAGTGGAATTTCGCCACAAGGATTGGTCGAAACCGTTTGAAATCCTAAATCGGCATAACAATCGGGTACCGACTCCCGAATAATGGTATCCCAAAACAGCACGCCGGGTTCTGCCGAACGCCACGCGTTGTGTACAATTTTTTCCCACAGTTCTTTGGCATTGATGGTTTTTTTGTATCGAGGCTTGGTCGATTTAATGGGGTATTGCTGTATATAAGGTTTGTCTTCTGAAGCGGCTCTCATGAAATCGTCGTCAATTTTTACCGAAATATTGGCACCCGTAACTTTACCTTGTTCCAACTTTGCATCGATAAAATCTTCGGCATCCGGATGTTTAATGGAAACGCTCAGCATAAGTGCTCCGCGACGTCCATCTTGTGCCACTTCGCGTGTAGAATTGGAGTATCGCTCCATGAAAGGAACCAATCCGGTAGATGTTAGTGCCGAGTTTTTCACGGGCGAGCCTTTGGGTCTGATGTGCGACAAATCGTGCCCCACGCCACCGCGGCGTTTCATGAGTTGCACTTGCTCTTCGTCTATGCGTATGATTGCGCCGTATGAGTCTGCGCTGCCATCCATCCCGATAACGAAACAATTGGATAGCGATGCAACCTGAAAATCGTTGCCAATACCTGTCATGGGGCTTCCTTGCGGAATGATATAGCGAAATTGGTCGAACAAATCAAACAATTGTTGCTCGCTCATGGGGTTGGCATATTTTTGTTCGATACGGGCTACTTCTTTAGCCAATCGCCAGTGCATATCTTCGGGCGATTTTTCATAAATGTCTCCATGGCTGTCTTTCAAAGCATATTTGCTAACCCAAACTTTCGCGGCAAGTTCGTCCCCCTGAAAATACGCCAACGATGCCTGATATGCTTCGTCAAACGTATAAGTTTTCTTTTTCATTGTTTTGCGTGTTTATTTTTATAGATACTGTTTTGGAAAATATTTCTTGTAAATTCTGACTTTCCGATTTGAGATTGCAAGTTTATGAAACATTTTAATACCTGCAAAATAATTTCACATATAGTTATCAACATTACAGCAAAGTTTTCCAAAATATTTTTTATTACTCTGATTATAAACACTATAAAATTTCACAAATAACAAATAGTTTTCCAAATGGTAAAACCGAACTGAAATACAAAACAATAAATATTCTATATATTACAAACTACGATAAAAAAATTGCCCGACAGTAATATTGTCGGGCAATAATTATTTTTTAATTCTATTGTAAAGTATGCCGTAAAAATTTATTTTTGGTAATTTTTTACTGTTCCCATAAACAGGATAGAGCCGGTATTGTTTTCTTGGATTACATACATAAATGGTCGGTCTGCTCTGAAAGTTACTCTTTCGGTTTCGAGCGAACTTTTTCTGCCTACCATCGTAACGGCGGCAGCTTCCGTGCCCGATTCGTCGGTACTGATATAAGAATCTTGTTTCACGAAAGTGAGATTGGCAGGATATTTCGATATTTTAGAGAAATCGGCTCTGTCCGAAAACATTACTCCCATTCCCATATCGGTAAGCACACCGTTCAATCTTTTGCTGTATTCGGTTTTAAATTTGGGCAACGACAAATCTACCTCTGCTTGGCGAAGACCGGCGTTTAGTCGCTCCCAATAGTTGGCATCTTGCAACGACGCGATGATGGATATCAAACTCTGCTCTTTGCGGGGAAGCAGCACAATCATGCTGTACGATTTGTTGCCGTAAGGCAATTTTATCATTTGCAGATTTCTGTCTTCGTTGTAGTCAAATTTATTTAATTGTTGCATCATATCTACTTTTACCCGTTTGCCCGGTTCGTAAAAGAAAGGAGCTTCCATCGTGTTAGAAACATCAAATCGGGTGCTCCAATTGCCTTTGAAATAGATAGCATTGAGCAGGTATATCAAATCGTCGGCATTTGTTTTATCTATCACGTTATCAATTAGCCCGTTGGTGTTGTCAGAAGCCCATTGATTAATCTGTCTCACGGTTTCGGGATTTCCAAATTCTACTTTTTTTATCTCGGCATCGTAGTTTCTTTTGTTTACTCTTTTAAAACCACATTTTACCGGAACAAATTTATTTGTCCAAATGGAGTTAGCAATGGATATCTTTGTTGCCGGATCCGATTTCAACAAATAGTTTTTCAGATTACGATAGTAGGCGTTGAGTTCCTTTTCTGTGAAATCGTTCATTTTTAGTGTTTTGCGGATAGCCTGATTGGTTTCGCCATCGGTGCCGTTCATGGTCATAGAAAGTGCCATGCTCAGACTGATTGGCGAAATCATGAAATCTTTATTTTCTTCGTTTGCTTCGTCTATAAAAACTTTTTCAAAAAGTTCAAAAGCAAAAATTTGGTCAGCTTTTCTCATTCTGTCTTCCTTGGTAAGTTGTTGAGTTTCTTTTTTTTGTTGCAATTGTTGGTTCGTTATATCCGTATTGTTCTTTGCAACAGCAAAACCCATACATACCGATGCAAGAAGCGGATACAATAAAAATTTAGTTCTAAAAGTCATAAATCTATCATTTAAAGTGATTAAAAAATATTGTTTCTTGTTTGATTGTTTTCTCGTCAAAAAGTTAGGACAAATGTAGTTAAAAAAATCAAACGATACAATTATAGGATGAATTATATTATTTGCAACCATTTATTGTTCAACAAGACAAAATTATTGTGTATTTTTGTACTCTATTTTTCAAATTATATATCTAAACAATTTAATTCTGCTTATTGAAATGAGAAAATGGCGCATAGAAGACTCGGAAGAATTGTACAACATCAACGGATGGGGTAATGGTTATTTTTCTATCAACGAAAAAGGGAACGTGCAGGTAACTCCCCGAAAAAAAGACAATCGGAAGGTGGATTTGAACGACCTGATGCGAGAGTTGTACTTGCGCGACGTTTCGGCACCGGTTCTTATTCGCTTCCCCGAAATATTGGACAACAGAATCGAAAAGATATCCAACAGTTTCCATATTGCATCCAAAGAGTATGATTATAAGGCACAAAACTATATCATCTATCCCATCAAAGTGAACCAGATGCGCCAAGTGGTAGAAGAGATTGTAACCTACGGCAAACGATACAATATTGGCTTAGAGGCAGGCTCAAAACCCGAACTGCACGCCGTGCTTGCTACCAATACCGACCCAAATTCGCTCATCATTTGCAATGGTTATAAGGATGAAAGTTACATAGAACTGGCTCTGCTATCGCAAAAAATGGGCAAGCAGATTTTTATTGTTGTAGAGAAAATAAACGAATTGGACCTCACCATCCAAATAGCCAAACGACTAAAAGTGAAGCCCAATATTGGTATTCGGGTGAAACTTGCCAGCTCGGGTAGCGGCAAATGGGAAGAATCGGGTGGCGATGGCAGCAAATTCGGATTGAACTCGAGCGAGCTGCTCGACGCTATGGAAATTTTGAAAAAACACAAAATGTCCGACTGTTTCCGATTGATTCATTTTCATATCGGAAGTCAGATTACCAAAATACGCCGAATAAAAACGGCACTTCGCGAAGCAGCACAGTTTTATGTACAACTGCACTCCATGGGATTCAATATTGAGTTTGTAGATATTGGCGGTGGCTTGGGCGTTGACTACGATGGCACACGCTCATCTTATACCGAAAACAGCATCAACTATTCCATTCAAGAGTATGTGAACGACTCTGTTTTCTCTTTTGTGGATGCGGCAAACAAAAACGAAATTCCACATCCCAATATAATTACTGAATCGGGGCGCGCGCTCACGGCACATCATTCCATTTTGGTTTTTGAGGTGTTGGAAACTGCTACTTTGCCCGAATGGGAAGAAAACAAAATGATTGAGGAAGACGACCACGAACTGGTAAAAGAACTTTATTCCATTTGGGATAATCTGTCGCAAGCGCGCATGCTCGAAGCGTGGCACGATGCGCAACAGATACGTGAGGAGTCGCTCGATTTATTTAGTTTGGGTATGTTCAATCTGAAATCGCGTGCGCAAGTTGAGGAACTCTATTTCTCCATTGCCCGTGAAATAAATCTGCTCACTAACCGGGCAAAACATGTGCCCGAAGAGTTAAGACAACTATCGGCACTATTGCCCGACAAATATTTTTGCAATTTCTCGCTTTTCCAATCCCTACCCGACTCTTGGGCAATTGACCAAATATTCCCGATAATACCCATACACCGATTGGGCGAAAAACCGGACAAAACTGCCACTTTGCAAGATATAACTTGCGATTCGGACGGAAAAATAGCAAACTTCACTGCACAAGACGGTTTTCACACATCTTACTTGCCCGTGCACTCCAAGAAAAAAGATGAACCCTATTATATCGGGGTTTTCCTCGTGGGTGCGTATCAAGAAATTTTGGGCGATTTGCACAATCTGTTTGGCGATACCAACGTGGTGCACATCAGCACCCACGAAAATGGTTACAATATTGACCAAGTAATTGATGGAGAAACAGTTGCCGAAGTATTGGATTATGCCCAATACAATGCAAAAAAATTGGTACGAACGGTTGAAACTTGGGTAAATAGCTCCGTGAAACAGGGAAAAATATCGTTGGAAGAGGGCAAAGAATTTTTATCCAACTACCGCTCCGGATTGTACGGATACACCTATTTGGAGTAATGAATGATCTTCTGATTATTTTATAAAAACCAGGAATTTATATTCAAGATAAAAGAGCCAAGAAACAAGAAATAAGAATCAAGACTTTTAGAATTGAAGACAATCAGATTTTTCTGAAATGTTTCTCCTTTCGTTGAGCAACATCGGACTTCAGACATCTGTCATCGGACAAAATTCATCTTC
This sequence comes from uncultured Dysgonomonadaceae bacterium, assembly GCA_964631255.1. Classification (GTDB taxonomy): domain Bacteria; phylum Bacteroidota; class Bacteroidia; order Bacteroidales; family Dysgonomonadaceae; genus JBGZFC01. Next base: position 11,712 of record CAZVWS010000012.1, read on the forward strand.
TCGTGTGTCGAAATTCTTTATTCCGTTCATGGATATTTTACCCTAAAGAAAAGTAAACTTTTTTACACCAAGTCAAAAGTTACAATACTACCGTAAGGAACTGTATTATCGAATGCTGTCCTCAAAGTGGCTTGTCCAAAATAGACTTTGGCGCAGTTGATGACGCCGGCGTGTGCAAAAATGTAAACGACGGCGTTTTCTGTCTCTTTCAACTCGTCCAGAAAATGAGAAATACGGGCATACATCTGCATAAGCGATTCGCCATTGGGTGGAGGATTGGAAATCCAATCATTGGTCCAATCTTCCATATCCAAATCATTCCATCGGCACAGCTCCCAATCGCCAAAAAATATTTCTTTCAACCGCTTATCTAATATGGCATCTGTGAAATCGCAATGATGCGCAAGTTTCACACAGCGACTCAACGGACTGCTAAAAACGGCATCGGGATTGGGTAAATTTTCCAAATTAGCTTTCACGACATCTGCCTCTTGCACAAAAGAGTCTTTCACGGGCACATCCGATTGACCGTAGCAAATACCATTGTCAACATCTACCGATGTGTGTCTGATAAAATGAACTTTCATACTTTATTTTATATTTGATTGATAATTAGAACACTTAAATAAAAGGAGAGCTCACATAAAATAAATTGAGCACCACAGCAATCGCCCGTATATCCGTTTATCTTTTTCTTCATCAGATAGATGGTAACCAAAAAAACCAAAACGGGAAGAATACACGCCAGCAACCAACTGAAATTGGGAATAAGCACCAGAGGCAACATACCAAAAACCAATGCTACCAACCATACCGAAAACGACATCCGATTGTAAACCACACGCGATTTGTTGGTCTCGGCAGTGCGTGCGTAAGGCAAAAAAAGTGTGATATGCGAACTAACAAATTTGCTAAACGGGTCGGCTGCGAGTATCGCCACAATAGCTATGGACAAAGGCAAATGTGCCAAAATTTGCCACAAAAGCAAAAAATAGACCACCAACCCAATTACTCCGTACACGCCGATATGCGAATCTTTCATGATTGCCAAAATGCGCTCGCGCGAAGTGCCACCGCCAAAACCATCCAGAAAATCGGCAAATCCGTCTTCATGCAATGCACCGGTCAAAACCAATCTGGCGGCAATGGCAAGTATAACCGCCACCGACAGAGGTAAAAATTGTGCCGCAAGCCACAAAACGGCAGCCATCGTGCCACCCGTAATCCAACCGGCGACAGGCCAATAATTGGCAACCTGTTTGTAGTACTCTTGCGGGATGACAAGTTTTTTTATTCGCCACAAAGGCAAACGAGTAAAAAATATGATTGCAGCCGCTAAATGCTTCATTTCGTTAGAAATATTTGGTAACCTCTATTTTCTTGAAAGAATTCATCTCGTTAATCATGCGTACAGCCGAATCCACGATTGGAAAAGCGCAAAGTGCACCACTGCCCTCACCCAATCGCAAATCGAGTTGTAAAATGGGTTTTACCTGCAAATAGTCGAGCAATAATTTGTGTCCTGCTTCGTCGCCACAATGACCAAAAACACAGTAATCTAATATATTGGGGCAAATTTTGTAGGCAGCAAGCACGCAATTGGTCATGATAAAACCATCTATTAAAATGGTCATATTCAATTGAGCAGCTCGTATCATTGCGCCAACTGTCATCACCATTTCGAAACCGCCAAACTGTTGCATAATTTTTTCTACCGATGCATCACCGGTATAGTTTTGCATGCAACGTGTCAATACATCGTATTTGTGTGCTACAATGGTACCCGTATGATCGCAACCCGCGCCAATACATTTATCCAATGGAATTTGTGTGAGATAGGTCATCCAAAGTGAGGACGACGAAGTGTTTGTTATTCCCATTTCGCCAAAGGCGATAACGTTGCAGCCTTCGTCGGCACACATTTGTACGCACTCCGCACCACGCTCCATCGCTTGCTCCATTTCTTCAGGTGTCATGGCAGCTTCGTAGAGATAGTTGCGAGTAGATTTTCTGATTTTTTTATGGATGATGGCAATCTCTTCGGAGAAATCATAATTCACGCCCGCATCCACAACCTGCAAATCGAAATGGTGTTGTCTTGCCAGGAAATTGATTCCCGCACCTCCGTTCAAGAAATTCACAATCATCTGGTAAGTAACCTCTTGTGGCGACAAACTCACCTTTTCGGCAGCTATGCCATGGTCGCCGGCAAAAACAATATGGCATGGATGCAATAATTGGGGCGATAATGTTTGCTGAATCAATCCGATTTGCAATGCCAACTCTTCCAAACGTCCCAGAGAGCCTTTGGGTTTTGTCAGATTGTCTATTTTCTCTTGCAGTGCTTCTTTTATTGCCGCATTTGGCTTTTCTACTGAATAACTTTTCATTGATATTTATTTTTTATTTTAATCATTTAATTTGGTGAGGAATGCCCGAAACCATCAGAAAAACCTCGTCGGCATTGGCGGCGATAAATTGGTTCAACCAACCTTGTAAATCGGCAAATTTGCGCTGCAATTGGTTTTCAGACATGCCGCCCATCCCCAATTCGTTTGTAACGAATATAAATTGGGCGTTTTGGTTGGTAAACAACTCAAATTCTCTTTTCAATTGAGACAGAGCCAGTTCGGTATCTGCATGCAGGTCGAAGAAAAAATTGGTAGCCCAAAGCGTTACACAATCCACCAAAACAGTTTTGCCATCCAGTTGGTGCTTGCTCAACTCTTTTTCCTCTTCTATATTAATCCATTCGGGACCACGGTCTTTTTTGTGGCGTTCTATTCGTTGCGCATGTTCTTCGTCCCACACACGCGAAGTTGCCAAATAAACCGGATTTCCAGAAAAAGACAACGCCAACTCTTGCGCGTATCTACTTTTTCCCGAACGTTGTCCACCCGTAATAAGTATTATTTTTTTCATCATAATCAAGTTTCTATGCCAAAGAATAACCGATGAACAAGACCATGACAACCAGGGCAATCATCACCATTTCGGAACGACGATTGGTGGTTGTGGCTATTTGCATATCTTGTGTTGTTAAAATTTTATCGTTGGTGCCAATATGTGGTTTTTCTACCAATTGACCAAAGTATCTGTTTGGTCCGCCAAATCGGCAATTCAAAATAGCAGCCAAGGCGGCTTCGGGATAACCCGAATTGGGACTCGCGTGCCGTTTTCCTTGGGAGAATACCCATTCCATTAAATGCAATTTGTTGCTAACTAACAACATAATTATTGCCGTAAGGCGTGCCGGAATATAATTTGCCACATCGTCGATGCGTGCTGCCCACCGACCAAAATCAATATATCGGGCATTTTTGTAGCCAATCATGGAATCCAGCGTATTTATCATTTTGTATGCAAGCATGCCGGGAGCACCAAAAAACATAAACCAAAATAGCGGAGCAATAACTCCATCGCTCAGATTTTCGGCAAGAGTTTCTAATGCGGCTGTGCGTATTTGTTGCGAGGAGAGTGATGAAGTATCACGTCCTACAATACGTGCAACTTGCACACGTCCTGCCTCTTCCGATATATCTACCGCATCAAAAACGGCTTTTACTTCACAAATCAATGTTTTGCCGGCAAGGCAATAAAAAACCACTACCGACGTAAGTAGAGCCGCAAGAAAAGGCGACACAAACACGGCAAATTTTAGCAGGAAGAAGGTAAGAATCAACACACCAACAATCAATCCGACAGAAAAAAACGCACCTTTCAGCACCCTGTTTTCGCCTTTATTTAACCGTTTTTCTCCCCAAGCGATGGTTTTTCCGAACCATACGATGGGATGCGGCAAATGAGGCGGATCGCCAAAAATGGAGTCGGTAATCCATCCAACCAGCAACGGGATAAGGAGTAAAATCAAGAGCTCATCCATTGCGCAATAGCTTTTACAAGTTCCCGATTTTCGTTCATTGTTTGTGTCGCGATGCGAAAATATCGCTCGTCGAGACCAAAAAAATTGGATGCATCGCGTATCAAAATACCATGGTTTTCAATTAGCCACGTTTTTAATTGTGAAGCTTGTTTCCCGTTAGGAAGGCAACAGAGAAAAAAATGGGTGTCGGAAGGGATGATTTGCAATCCTTCTATTTGGCTCAATTCCGTTTTAAGCCATTCTGTATCCGACAGATATTGGTCAATATCGATTGGGATTTCTCGTTTTTGCAACAAGAAAATACCTGCTTCAACCGCCAAGGCATTTACCGACCAAGGCATTTTGTATTTTTCTATTTTTTCAACAATTTCCGCTTTGGCAACGATGTATCCTAAGCGGAGCCCCGGAACGGCATATTTTTTTGTAAGTGAATGTATTTCAATTAAATTAGTTGGAATTTCATCTGCGTTTTTCCATAAATCGGTATTCTTTTTCGTGAAAAACGAATAACTTCTGTCCACAATGAAAGTTTTATTGTTGTGCTTTATCATCCATTGGTTCAACTCCTGTGTATCAATTACTTTTCCATCGGGGTTATTGGGATTACATAACCAAACGAGTTCAGTTTCATCAGATATTTTCGACAAATGCGAAATATAATCTACCGTGTGATTATTCGCAAAACAGCCATCGGCATACTCGCTAAAAGTAGGAGCTAAAACGGCTGAATTACCACCAAAAAATGCGCGAGCCACCATATAAATTGCTTCCGTAGCCCCATTGGTAATCAAAACGTTATTCGGGTTTACACGGTGTTTGGTCGCCACCAATTGCTGCAAGGAGCGGGCATCGGGTTCGGGATAAGAATGAATGATGGAAATATGTTGGCACAGGTGTTTTTCCAATGCCGAAATATCTTGTCGGGCAAAGATATTGGAGCTGAAATTGCTCTTGATTTCTCGCGTGTAATTATGCGCGTCGTCGCCGTGTCCTTGAATCATTTTTTTGTTTATATAAATCTATTAAAAGTATGTTTATCAATATTTTGTTATTCTTTAATCCATTCGTAAACCTTTTCTACATCCACATGTTTCCGGATGTGTGCAGCAAGTTTATTGTATTGTTCTTCTTTAAAGGTTTTGTAATCGAATGGTGGTGCGCTCCATTTGTCGGAATAGGGACGGAGCAAGTAGTCGATAACATTTGAATTGTCCAATATGCCATGAATATAAGTACCAAAACATTTTTCATCGACAAAAAAGCCATCTTCCGAACCATCGCTCAATTTGTTTACCGGCGACGATTCTACCCCCTGCATGGGACGAGTTATACCCATGTGGATTTCGTAACCTTCGCAATTTTTTTGTGGCATTTTGCAAAACGTGAACTGCACTTGTCGCGTCTGTTTCTCGTTTTCCATGGTTGTGGAAACGGGCAACAACCCCAATCCGGGAAGTCGTTCCACTTCGCCCTCCACACTCGATGGGTCGCATACTTCTTGCCCCATTATCTGATAGCCGCCGCAAATGCCGACAACGGTTTTTCCTTGTTTTCGGGCTTGTATCAAGCTTTGTGCCACACCATTTTGGCGAATTTCGTACAAATCGGATAATGTATTTTTGCTGCCGGGTAGCAGAATTATATCGGCTTTTTCAATTTCTATCGGGTTGTTGGTGTAAAAAAGATGTACTCGCGGGTCGCGCTCTAAAGCGTTGAAATCGGTAAAATTGGAGATATGCTTGAGCAATACAACTGCTACGTTTATCTTATCGTGCGTGACAAATCGGTTTTTGTTGCTCAATGTTACCGAATCTTCTTCTTCAATATGAATATCAGAGTAGTACGGCACAATACCGATAACGGGTATGCCACACAAATCTTCTATCATTTTTGCTCCCTCTTCAAAGAGCTGCATGTCGCCTCTGAATTTATTTATCAATATTCCTTTTACATATTTTCGTTCTTGCGGCGTGAGCAACAGGATGGAACCGTAAACCGACGCGAACACGCCACCACGGTCTATATCGGCAACCAAAATCACGGCGGCATCGGCATGCATTGCCATCGACATGTTTACCAAATCTACCTGACGCAGGTTTATCTCCGAAATGCTGCCCGCACCTTCCATCACGATGGGATTATATTTTTGCTGCAAGCGGTCGAAAGCCGCGTTCACCGCCAGGCGCAGTTCTTCCCTGCCCTCGTTGCGAAAATATTGGTTCGCGCTTTGGTTTCCCGACACTTTGCCGTTGAGTACCACTTGGCTAAATTTTTCGCCGGTAGGCTTCAGAAGCAACGGATTCATATCGGCACTGCAGGCTATGCCGGCAGCTTCCGCTTGAACGGCTTGGGCACGCCCTATCTCTAAACCGTCGGGCGTAACAAAGGAATTGAGCGACATATTTTGCGCTTTGAAAGGTGCGGGATGGTAGCCGTCTTGCAAAAAAATTCTGCAAAAAGCCGCGGCTATCACACTTTTTCCTACATCGCTTCCTGTACCCACGAACATGATGGGGCGAAGTTTTTCGTCGGTAATCTGTTTCATCCAGCAAAGGTATAGAATATTTTGCAATCTGTTTTTTGTTTTATGCAAAAACGTGTACATTTGCACCATGACAAGTTCTCGTTTTCTGATAAGTGCCACCTCATCGGGTAGCGGCAAAACCATGCTCACATTGGGTTTGTTGCGTGCTTTGCGCAACCGGGGCTTTGCTGTACAGCCGTTTAAATGTGGACCCGATTATATCGATACCAAATTTCATGAATTGGCATCGGGCAAGAAATCAATTAATCTCGATTTGTTTCTTTCATCTGCCAACCACGTGAAACAGATTTACCGCAAATATTCGCAAAAAGTAGATATCTCTGTAACTGAAGGCGTGATGGGTTTGTTTGACGGCTATGACAAATGGCATGGCAGCAGCGCGCATATTGCCCAGATGCTACACATGCCCGTGATACTGCTTCTTTGCCCAAAATCGATGGCATATTCTGCTGCCGCTATTTTATACGGTTACAAACACTTTAATCCCGAAATAAATATCGCGGGCGTTATTTTTAATAGAGTAAACTCCGAAAGCCATTACAAGATTTTGCAAGATGCATGCAACGATGTGGGAGTACCATCGTTGGGATATATTCCCGAAAATGAATTGCTTACTGTGCCATCTCGACATTTGGGTTTGCAAATTGGCAGAAATATTTTGGTTGACGAATTTGCCGAAAATGCAGCACGACATATCGAGAAACACGTAGATATAGATACTCTGCTCGCCCTCACTCAGACAAGCGACACATCCAATTTTGTTTTAGAAGAAGAGAACTTGCCCGTTAGTAAATTCAAATCGGCGATTGCCATGGATGAGGCTTTCTCGTTTTTGTATGAAGAAAATTTGGAATATTTGCGCAAACGTGGGGAAATCGCTTTTTTTAGTCCCTTGCACGACCAAGAGTTGCCCGATGCCGATTTTGTATATCTACCCGGCGGATATCCGGAATTGTTTTTGGAAGAATTGAGCCAAAACAAACCGATACAGGAGCAAATTCGCATCTATATAGAAAATGGTGGCAAGCTGCTTGCCGAGTGTGGCGGTATGATGTATTTATCTACTTGCATTTTAGATAAAGAAGGAAAACGCTTTGATATGACCAATATTTTTGACCAAACCGCCACCATGCAAAATATGAAATTGAAACTTGGTTACAGACAGTTTTCGTTAAACAATTTGTGTTTGAAAGGGCACGAGTTTCATTATTCGCGCACCGAAGGTAATTTACCAAGCATCGCCCGATTGCAGAATGCAAAAGAAATTCCCGTAGATACCAGGCTGTTGCGCTACAAAAACGCGATTGCAGGATATACACATATCTATTGGGCGGAGATGAGCGATTTGATGGAACTTTTTTGTTAGCTGTTGGCTGTTGGCAATGTATGTAAAACACATCCGAAGCAAATATCTAAATAGCTGTATATTAAATATATAATCAATAATTTAAGATAATATTTTTTCTAAGTTAAAAAAAATGAGAATTTACACACGAAGCGGCGATAAAGGGAAAACCGGTATTCACGGTGGCGAACGGGTTGATAAAGACGATATACGCATCGAAGCAAACGGCTGTTTGGACGAGCTAAACAGCGCGATTGGCGTTGTTCGTTCGTTTATGGATACGGAACACGAATGGCAAAACCTACTTTTTGAAATCCAATCGGAAATCATGGTTATCATGTCACACGTGGCAACACCGTCCAATATCAGAGAAAAGAATCCCAATAAACTCAATACCGAAATGGTGGCTTATCTCGAAAAAAATATGGATGCAATGCACGCGCAGATTCCTGAAACCGGATATTTTATTTTACCCGGAGGAAACCATCTGTCGGCACATTTGCATTTGGCACGTACCATTGCAAGACGCAGCGAGCGTCGCCTTTGGACTTTGCACAAAGAAGACCCGTTACCAATTGAAATTATGCAATTTACAAACCGATTGTCCGACCTATTTTTTATTATGGCTCGCTTCGAGATGCTAAGAGAAGGCAAGCCGGAAGAGAAATGGAAGCATTTCTTGTATAAAAAGAGAGATAAATCTGACACGAAATAATAACTCGATAAAAACCCAAAAAGTAGTGAAAACGGGAATATACTTTTGGTTTGGCTACAACATTGACTACATAGAGCGTTTGAAGTTGATAAAAGAGGTTTCTTTTGACTCCATAATGCTTTGGTGGGGAGATGAATTTGAAGATTATAAAAAGATTAAAAGAAAACTGCCCGACCTTGCCGCTAATTACGGATTAGATATTGAAAATATTCATGCGCCAATTATGGGTGCAAACTCTATTTGGTTGGACAACACGAACAGCCTTGATATATTGAAAATATATGAAAAGGCTATTTTAGATTGTTCCGTACTCGAAATACCTACTGTTGTACTACATGTTACGGATGACAAACCTGATTTTGCACCCACAACCATCGGATTGGACAGATTAAAAAAACTTGTTGATATTGCCGAAAAAAACAGTGTGAATATCTCGTTTGAAAACAACGAGGATGCCTATCTGCTGGAATATCTTTTTTCTAATATTAAGTCCGATAGGATGGGCTTTTGTTACGATAGCGGACATGAAAACTGTTATAACAAGGGATATGGTTTTCTTGATGTTTATCACGATAAAATATTCGCTCTGCATCTGCACGATAATAACGGAACTGCTGATTTTCACGCTATACCCGGAGATGGGAATATAGATTGGGAAAATATCTCGAGTAAATTGAAAAAGTTCCATTACGATGGTGCAATATCATTAGAGGTTATAAGAGAATGCACCGATTTGTATTCTAAAATTAATGCCGATGAGTTTTTGAAAAAGGCAAATAGAAGAGTGAGAGATATTTTCTTAGAAAAATGAAAAAAGTATGCTATATTTGTACAAAATTATGTACCAAAAATTAAATATATAATATGCCAAGAATACAAGTAACATCCCGCGAATTCAGGGAAAATCAAAAAAGTTATTTTGATTTAGTAGATTCAGGAAAAGAGGTTATTATAAAACGTAAAAATAAGAGTTATTTATTATTGCCAATTACTGAAGATGATTTTAAATTGTCAGCTGAATTTCTAAAAAGGATAGAGCGATCAAAAGAGAAAATTAAAAGCACAATTAGCATTGATACGGCAACAGATATTATCGGCACATTGAAATCATTAAAGATGCAAGACAAAATAGATATTCCGGAAGGATTAGATGTGTTGAATGAGGAAGAAGATCTATTGTACAAAATATTAGGAACAGAGCAAGAACAGGACGCAGCATACAATCGAGTTGAGAACTATTATGCTCCTTTATTAAAAGAATATTATGAAATATTTAAGCCGCATTGAAGCTGAGAAACTTTATGAAATTAAGTCAGATTCTAATCTTCCTACTCTTTTAAGGAGTAACCCCCTCGCGCGGATATTTATCGTACGCTGATCGTTAGGGCAGGAAAATGAAATAACCGAACCGGATGCAGAAAGGCTTGCGCAGCAGTCTTGTAGAATAAGGATTGGCATTTAAGTCGGCGCAATATGTGTACAGCTGTGCTATTGATTATGCGTGTGAAAAAGGTTTGTCGGATATAATTATAATTGAATAGTTGCTTTTCAAGCAACGAATGGATGAATTTCCGTACGAGCGACGATGGTAAATTATATTATTGGAATCCGTAAGAGAAAAAGTCTATAATACTACAAAAGTATATTAAACAACAAAGAATACAATGTTTCCTTGTCTCCTGTTAAGCACTATTTATCGGTTTTCGACATCGGTCATCCGACAAAAATCCGTTGTCGATATTTTTAATTTCAGCCAACCAAACTCTCAAATAAAATACTTTTTATTTTTTTGTTTACCATAAAACATATATCTTTGCGCCCGCTATGGTGATGTAGTCATTTTGAGCATTCGCTCGCTACATAAGAGGGAATCCGGTGCAAATCCGGAACAGTGCCCGCTACTGTAAGCTTCATTATTTGTTTTGAGCAAAATTCTCTTTGCCACTTTCTCTTTTCAAGAGATGGGAAGGCACAAGCTCCAAAACAGAAGCAAAGTCAGGAAACCTGCCAAAGCGTATTTATTATTGCATTTCCGGTGGCAGGAATGCAAGTTAATAATTGATATAATTATCATTCTTATGAAAAAAAACAGAATGCTTACCCTATGGGTATGCTGTATGTTGGTTGCTACTGCTCAGAGTATGGCTTCGAGCAAAGTATTTGAGTCTTCCGATTTATTCAACAATCTAAAAGAGGGAGAAAAAGCAGCCATTTTATTGGTGCATTTCGGCACTACGCATGCCGATACACGTGCCAAAACAATTGATGCCGTTAACCAAAAAGCGAAAGAACATTTTCCCGACATCGAAGTGAGAGAAGCATATACTTCCAGAATTATTATCAAACGTTTAGGCGAACGAGGAATAGTAAAGCTAAATCCTGCTGATGCATTAAAAAAGTTGCAATTGGAAGGATTTACGCATATCCTTATCCAACCAACAACCATCATCAATGGTGTGGAGATGGAGTCGCTCAACAAAAATGTGAATGAACTACACACCCACTTCAAAGAATTGCGAGTAGGCACACCTCTCCTATTCTACTTCGATGATTATGAAGCTATTATACACATTATCACGGGAAGCAACAACGACCCGCAAACCGCTTATCTGTGGGTAGGGCATGGCACCTACGACGTTTCAACCGCTCAATATGCCATGCTCGATTATATGTTAAAAGAGAAAGGTTTTGCCAATCATATTGTTGGTTGTATAGAGGGTTATCCGTTTTATGAACAGGCGCTTAAACAATTGCAAGCAACAGGACTGAAACGTGTGAAACTAATCCCATTTATGTTTGTAGCCGGTGAACACGCAAAAAATGACATCGCTGTAGATTGGAAAGAGGAATTAGAATCTGCCGGTTTTGAGGTTGAAGTTTCGATGCAAGGATTGGGCGAAATGGAAGGTATTCAAAATCGGTTTATTACAACACTGCAATTTTATGCCAAAAATCGCCGATTGGATATTATGGATAAGAAAAGGATATATGAAACCACCGGCGAAAAAATGAAAAAATAATCTCTTACTGAATGAAATTTTATTTATCCATATTTTTTTGTTTTACTACAATTGCCTTGGCGATGGGTCAAAATGAGGTTTCTATTGCAGGAACTGTTATAGATTCTCAGGGCGAAGCAATTGCACAAGCTGTTGTAGCACTTGAAAACACCAAACACAACACCTATACCGACAACGATGGTAAGTATTTTCTCCAAACGAAAAAAGGTAAATATTCACTGGTTATTTCGGCTTTTGGATATAATACCATACGCAAAAACATCGATTTGTCACGGGTTACGAAAATGGATTTCGTGATGGAAGAAAACTCCATTTCTCTCAACGAAGTAGAGATATTGGGGCAGAGCAATTCAAAAAAAATACAACAAAAAGTTTATACTGCCACCAATTTAGATATCCGCCCCATAACTACATCGCTCAACAACTTAAATACACTTATCAGCCGTTCAACAGGGATTCGCATTCGCGAAGAAGGTGGTGTAGGCTCTGATTTCAATCTGTCCATTAACGGTCTTTCGGGCAATGCCGTACGCTATTTTATTGATGGCGTGCCGCTTTCGGCATTGGGCAATAGTGTTTCTCTGGCAAATTTGCCCGTCAATTTGGTGGAACGAATCGAAATTTTCAAAGGTGTAGTTCCCACCGAGTTAGGCGAAGATGCTCTGGGCGGAGCCATCAATATCATAACACGACAAAACCGGAGTAACTATGTAGATGTATCTACCGGCGTAGGCTCGTTTCATACGTATAAAACAGATTTTAATGCGCAATATATCCATAAAAAAACCGGATTTACCATTCGTCCATCTTTTGGCTTCAATTTATCGAAAAATAATTATATCATGCGCGATGTGGAAATTTGGGACGAATCGGCTTACGAATATATAAACGTGGATAAACGCCGATTTCACGACGCATACAAATCGGCTTTTGCCCGTTTGGAAGCCGGATTCACCAACCGAAAATGGGCAGACGAAGCATTTATAAGCACCTCATATTCTACAGAGAACAAAGAGATACAAACCGGAAGAAAACAGAGCATCGTTATTGGAGAAGCCACACGTGAAAAAGAATCGCTGAATCTTTTGGCTCGCTATGCCAAACGAAATTTTCTGACAAACAATTTGACAGCCAGGTTTCTCTTTTCATATACCCACGACCACACGTTGATAACCGATACAGCCTTCAAAATTTATGCTTGGGACGGCTCGTGGATGCCAACCCATTTTAGTGAAGTTTCGAGACGAGGCAAATCTATTCGTCACTACGTTCAGCCACAAATAATTGGTAGAGCCAATTTCAACTATTTCATAGATGAACTGCGTTCGCTCAATCTCAACTATATGTTGAATATGACGGGCAACAAGCGGTACGACGATTTCGACTCGGAATTTATTCCTACGAACGACCAATTACACAAACATTTTATCGGACTGACGTATAACAGACTGTTTTGGAACGAACGCATCAATACTTCTGTTTTTGTAAAGGATTACATCTTTCACGCTTCGCTCAAACAAAACGATTTGTATTGGATAACCGGCATCAACGATATGGCACCGTCCACAACCCGAAACAACATCAGCTACGGAGCGGGAGGCAGATTTACCATTGTTCCGGCTCTCACTTGCAAAGCATCGTACGAACGAAGTGTACGATTACCTGTTTCGCGCGAGTTTTTGGGAAATGGTATCACCGTTTATCCAAATTTCAAGCTAAAACCCGAAATAGCACATAACATCAACTTGGGCTTTTTTGGCGAATGGAATCCGCAAAAAAGACATAAAATAAGTTACGAAACCAACTTATTTGTGCGTAAAGTACAAGATTATATTCTCCGCTTGCCGGAGGGAGAAAACCAAAGCCAATACAGAAATGTGGCTGCAGCAACCGTGAAAGGTATTGAAGGGGAGATAAGTTACGAATATAACAATATTTTTCGTGCAAAAATAAACGCGTCATATCTGGAAGAACGCAATAAAAACCAAATGACCATTCATAATAAACCCGACCCAACCTACAACAACCGTTTGCCAAACCGTCCTTGGGCGTTTGCCAATGCCGAATTGGGTTGGAACAAAAATAATCCGTTTGGTGTAAAAAATAGCCGATTGCACGTTGATTACACATGCAGATACATCCAATGGTTTTATCTGACTTGGGAGGCTTTTGGCACACCTACAAGTAAAGAAGTAATTCCCACACAATTTGCACACGATGCCGTAGTTTCGTGGTCGTTTGCCCAAGACAAATACTCACTCTCTCTTGAATGTACAAATATTTTCGATAATAAACTATACGACAATTATATGTTACAAAAACCCGGAAGGGCATTTTTTGCTAAATTTAGAGTATTCATTAATTAATAAAATTTTTTAAACATGAGAAAAATCAGCTTTTTTGCGTTATTACTTACGCTATCGTTCATGACATTTATATCATGCGACAAAACCCAACCCAAACCCGAAGATCCTGCTATAACAGGCAAACATTTTGATTTATGGTCACAAATAGGTGGAAACGCGGGTATGGGATCCGGCAGTTTCATTGTTAAAAGCACCCCTTCATTAGATACCGGGGAAATAGATTTTTTGGAAAGTGGAGTTGACGTTTCACAAATAATGAACCCAAATTGTGTCATCAAAGATAAATACTATTATTTTCTTTCAGAAGAAGGGAAATTTGGAAAATACCAAATTACAAATAACAATGTTCTTGTTGTAAAAGAAATTCCGTTCCCAATATTGAAAGATCGCCGTCATACACACGCCTGGATCGATGACAATACATTATTATTGATGGGTTCAAATGGCGCATCCGACAAAATTTTGTGGGCAAAGGTCGATACCGATAACTTGTCTATTCTATCTCAGGGAGAATTGGATTTACCTGCCCCGCCTACAGGACAATCTTTTAATACTTCGGGAATACTTGCTTATAGAAAATCTGACAATAAAGCACTTTACTTTTATAAGTACAACAAAAAAAGTGGTCCGACCGGAACAGAACCAACACCTGAATTTTATGCAGCATTTATCAACCAATCAAACATGACTATTGAGAAAATAGTTACAGAAACTCGTGCCGAACAAATGGCGGGAACAGCCTATGGCGAATTAAGACAAAGTAAGTCTTTTTTCGATGAAAAAGGCGATTATTATTTAGCTTGCAATAGCGTGTTGCCCGGCGAAGGTACTACAACAGCCCAACATGGCGCACTGCTCAGAATAAAAAACAACGAACAAGATTTCGACAAGTCATACAACGGCTATACGCTACCGCGTGGCAAAATA
>CAZVWS010000012.1:26612-41528 GCA_964631255.1 uncultured Dysgonomonadaceae bacterium
AATTAAACTCTATTTATTTTTTTGATTTGAGTTGCGGCGGTGAAATCTGTTTCATCGCTGCAACTTTATAAAATTGAGCACGCAATGAAAAAATTTCTGATAATTTCCCATCGAATTTTAGGAACCCTCTTATCGTTTTTGTTACTGATGTGGTTTCTGTCGGGATTTGTTATGATGTACAAAAGTTTTCCCAATGTGGGAACAAAAGAGTATCGTCATCTCACTGCCCTACCCGATAGTTTGCCTTCTATAGAAAGCATAAAAACAGTCGTGCCACAATCCGAACAAATTCGCACTCTGACGGTGGAGATGTTTCGCGAAAAACCCGTTTTTCTTATCGAAACCGATAAAAACAACTATACTTTATCTGCCGACACAACCCTAAAACAGATAACCAACCGTGTGCCTTTTGCCGAAATTAAAAAGTACGCCCAACGCTGGAACAATGCTGTTATTTACAAAACAGACACGCTCCATAGACTCGACCAATGGATACCGTACAGCAGCTACAAAACAGAGTTCCCCATATATAAATTTTATTTTAACGACAACGAAAAATCGCAACTTTACATATCCTCCGTAACCGGAAAAGCATTGCAATATGTGAACAAAGAGCAGCGTTTTTGGTCGTGGCTGGGTCCTATTCCGCACATGCTCTATTTTTGGCAGTGGCGACAAAACCGAGCCGAGTGGACAACTATTATCACTATACTTGCCGGCGCGGGAGCCATCATGTGCCTAACCGGCATTATATTAGGTATTTGGAGCTATATCTTTGCCTATAAAAAACGGAAGAAATTTCGCACTCCCTATCGTAAATTCTATTTCAAATGGCACCACATTTTTGGCTTTATTTTCGGTTTTTTCGTCTTTATGTTCGTTTTGAGTGGCATGATGGCATTCAACGATTTACCCCAATGGACGGTAAAAACCCGCAACCACTCTTTCGAAAAACAGATAAAAGCATCTTCTCCTATCCATTTAGATGCTTTTGAAACAGATTATCGTCTTTTGATAAAAAATATCCCGGGAAGAGTAAAATTAA
Source organism: uncultured Dysgonomonadaceae bacterium (assembly GCA_964631255.1). GTDB lineage: Bacteria > Bacteroidota > Bacteroidia > Bacteroidales > Dysgonomonadaceae > JBGZFC01. The sequence goes on from CAZVWS010000012.1 coordinate 27,658, forward strand.
TTTCGTTTGAACAATTTGGCGACAAAGCATATTTTGCAACCATTATCGACAACAAGAAACAAAATATCGATGCACAAACCAATTTGCTACAAACACTTTATCTCTCCGAAAAAGATGTTTTGAGCAAGGTACGACAATTTACCAACGCTCCTGGCAAAGTGGAACTAATGAAAGAGTTCGATAATTACTACGTTGGTTTTACCAAACGCATGCAACTACCTGTTTACAAGGTGGATTTGGAAGATACCGACAAAAGCACGCTCTATATCAATCCCAAAACCGGACAAACCCGGTATTTCAATAAAAACTTGCGTACAAAAAAATGGATATACCCGGCGTTTCACTCGCTGCGTTTCAAGTTTTTTGCCGAGAACAAGTTGCTGCGCGACATTGTACTTTGGACGCTACTTGTTGGAGGAACCATTGTATCGTTTACCGGATTTATCTTGGGCATAAAATACATTGGCAGATTATTTCATCGCCGACGCAAGCGATAATAACGGTTTGCTGCTAAATACAAGCAAACCTCATTTTTTATATCTTTGTAAAACAATAAAAAGAAAATCAAACAGAATGTCAACACCAAAAATCATAGTTGCCGGCATTGGTTCCGGAGACAAAGTAGATATCACACCGGCAGTGCTTCATGCCATATCGCGAAGCGACGTCATTGTTGGATATAAATATTATTTTCAGTTCGTTGCAGATATTATTTCACCCGATACGCTCTGCATCGATACCGGAATGAAAAAAGAACGCGAGCGCGCCGAAGAGGCATTTTTGCATGCCGAAGAAGGGAAAACCGTTTGTGTAATCAGTTCGGGCGACGCGGGCATTTACGGCATGGCGCCACTTGTGTATGAAATGAAAAAAGAGCGAAAAAGCAACGTCGCTATAGAAGTGTTGCCCGGAATAAGTGCATTCCAAAAAGCGGCGGCGCTATTGGGTGCACCCGTAGGACACGATTTTTGTGTTATCTCCCTCTCGGACTTAATGACTCCTTGGGAAAAAATAGAACGCCGCATTATCGCCGCCGCGCAAGCCGATTTTATTACCGCCATTTACAATCCGCGTAGCAACGGCCGCTATTGGCAACTGCATCGGCTGAAAGAACTTTTCTTGAAAGATCGATCGCCCGAAACACCCGTTGGTATTGTACGCCAAGCCGGTCGGGAAGAACAAACTATTACGCTCACAACGCTCCTTGATTTCAATCCCGACGATGCCGACATGTTTACCGTAGTTATTATCGGAAACTCGCAAAGTTATGTTTCGGATAACCGTTTTGTTACGCCACGCGGTTATTTTGCCGATGCGGAGCCAAAATCCGAAAAAATTGGGCAAGATATCATGATTCGCAGTTTTCAGACTATTGAGAGCGAGTTGAAAAATAAAAATATCCCACTCGGAAAAAAATGGGCATTGCTGCATGCCATCCACACCACTGCCGACTTTGATATGGAAAACATTCTCTATACCGATGAAAAGGCGGTGGAAACACTTCACGAAACCTTAGCCGCAGGACGTGTGCGCACCATTATCAGCGATGTCACCATGGTTATTTCGGGTATTCGCAAAGGTGCGTTGGAACGAATGGGTATCGAAGCCAAATGCTATCTGCACGACCCGCGCGTGACAGCATTGGCAGCCGATAAAAACATCACACACTCGCAAGCCGGCATCCGCTTGGCTGTACAGGAGCACCCCGATGCTTTATTTGTTTTCGGCAATGCGCCCACCGCGCTCATCGAGTTGTGCGAACTGATACGTAAAGACAAAGCCCATCCCGCCGGCATCATTGCCGCGCCCGTAGGATTTGTTAATGTGCGCGAATCCAAGCATATGACCAAACCGTTCACGCATATTCCCAAGCTAATTGTTGAAGGCAGAAAGGGCGGAAGCAATCTTGCCGCTACGCTTGTTAATTCTATCCTTACGTTTGACGATGCGGAGCAGTTGCGCCCGGGAAGAGATATGTAAGTGAATAATCAACCGCTTAGTTACATAAGAAGTGAAACTATTTATCATCGGCATCGACGACAACCGCAACCAATATTTTTTGCCCGAAATTTTGGCAATGATTGCCTCGCACACCGTTTTTTCGGGTGGAGCACGGCACTATGAAATTGTGAAACCATATCTGCCCACGGCACACACGTGGGTTCCCATTACCGTGCCGCTTTCGGATGTATTTACGCAATACCGGGCGCATAACCAAATTGTGGCTTTCGCATCGGGCGATCCGCTTTTCTTTGGCTTTGCCAACACCGTGTTGCGCGAAATGCCCGATGCCGAGGTGCAGGTTTTCCCGTTTTTCAACTCGTTGCAGCTGCTGGCACATCGGTTGCTCATGCCGTATCACGATATGCATGTAGTGTCGCTCACGGGGCGGCCGTGGCATAAGTTTGACGAGGCACTCGTTCTCGGTTACGAAAAAATCGGCATTCTTACCGATAATCGGGAACACACGCCCGCCGCCATTGCCGCCCGGATGTTGCAATATGGCTACGACAACTACACCATGTTTGTAGGCGAACTGTTGGGTAACGGCAACGAAGAAAACGTATCCGAATGGCGCTTGGAAGATGTGGCAGACAAAACGTTTGCCTATCCCAACAATATAATACTGTGTCGCACCTCGGCGCGATTGCGCCCGTTTGGCATCCCCGAAACCGATTTCCATTTGTTAGACGGACGTGCGCGGATGATAACCAAAATGCCCATTCGCCTGCTTTCGCTCAGTTTGTTGGATTTGCGGCAGCGAAACGTTTTTTGGGATGTGGGTTTTTGTACCGGTTCGGTCTCGGTGGAAGCAAAGCTGCAATTTCCACATTTGCGCATCGTTGCTTTTGAGCAACGCGCCGAAGGCTTGGAATTGATGCGGAAAAATGCACAAAAATTTGGCACACCCGGCATCGAAACAGTTATGGGAGATTTCACACAAGCCCATATTGCTAACCTAACTGCTCCCGATGCCGTTTTCATAGGCGGACACGGAGGAAAAATGCACGCTATTGTGGCAAAAATAGCCACTGTTTTATCGCCCGGCGGCATCCTCGTTTTCAACTCTGTTTCGGAAGAAAGTCGCTTATTGTTTCAGGATGCATTAACGGCAAACAACTTTCAATTGACCGATAGCATCCGTATGAAAGTAGTTGATTTCAATGAAATTGACGTGATGAAAGCAGTAAAAAGAGACTATTAGATTTTTAGACAAATAGATTTTAGACTTTTTCGTTGAATTGTTAAACAGCAAGCCCAAAGTCAACTAAATAAAAAGAGAAAAAGATGAATAATTCCACCATACAGTCCGCCATTATCCTCATTTCCGAGGTGGCGGTAGATATAGCCCGAACCATTCAGCGGGAGTTGCCGCAAACGGTTATCTACGCCAAATCGCCCATCGGCGGTTGTCAAGAGATTCCGTCCATATCCGAAGGTGTGGAAAAACTGTTTACACAAGTCGATGCGCTTATCTTTATCGGCGCGATGGGCATTTGTGTTCGCAGCATAGCGCCCTTTGTTGCCGACAAACACACCGACCCGGCAGTAATCTGTATCGATAGCAACGGAGAGCATGTCATTTCGGTGCTTTCGGGACACGTGGGCGGTGCCAATGAGCTTAGCGCCCGATTGGCTCGCATCATCGGCGGCAAAGAGGTAATTACAACACAAAGCGACAACAACGGGTTGTGGCCTTTGGATACATTGGGCGAACAATTTGATTGGACAACAGATACTTCTGTCGATAATCTTAATCGGCCACTCGCCATTTTCGTCAACAAGAAACCCACAGCTTTGCTTTTGGATATTCGCGATGCGGGAACCGATTTTTTAGAAAGAACCAAGCCGCCACATATCGATGTTTTTTATCAAGCAAACGACATCCATTATTCCAAATATGAACTATTGATTGTCGTATCGCCGTTTTTATATCCCGATTGTCCGGTTCCGGTTATCTATTTTCATCCCAAAGTGTTGCAGTTGGGCATTGGCTGTCGCAAAATGTGCAATCCGGATGGAATTAGCGATTTTATTGATCAATTTCTCGTAAAAAATCTTATGGCTCCGGCATCTTTCGCCGCAATTTCTACAATCGACCTAAAAAAAGAAGAGCCTCTATTGCACGATCTCTCAAACCGATTTAATATTCCGCTGCGCATCTATACCGCACAAGAATTGGAGGGAATGGACGTTCCCAATCCGTCGGAAAAGGTGCAAACCGTTACATCCGTACCGAGCGTGTCGGAAGCCGCGGCGCTCAAAACCGCACAAATGGGTGCACTCGTGATACAGAAACAGAAAGTTGCGCTGAGCGAAGGCAACGATTTCACTTTTGCAATAGCCATCAATCGTTCCGCTCTCCGAAAAGGGCACATCGAAATTGTAGGTGCAGGCCCCGGCGACCCCGAATTGGTATCGGTAAAAGGCAAACATTTTTTGGAAGCTGCCGATCTTATCTTGTATGCGGGCAGTCTTGTTCCCATCGAACTGACGCATTACGCCAAAGCCGGTGCTACCGTTCGCAGCTCGGCAGATATGAATCTGGAAGAGCAATTTGAGATAATGAAATGGTTTTACGACCAAGGCAAACTCATCGTGCGTCTGCACACGGGCGACCCATGTATTTATGGTGCTATACAAGAACAGATGGCGCTCTTTGACGCGCACGGCATGCAGTATCATATTACGCCCGGCATTTCGTCGTTTCAAGCGGCGGCAGCGGCATTGCGCTCACAATTCACCATTCCCGAAAAGGTGCAAACCATTATCCTCACGCGCGGCGAAGGGCGTACGCCTATGCCCGAAAAAGAGAAACTGCATTTGCTTGCCCGTTCGCAAAGTACGATGTGCATCTTTTTGAGTGCCGCCATCGTCGAAGATGTGCAGCGCGAACTGCTGGAGCATTATCCACCCGCAACGCCCGTGGCAGCGTGCTACAAACTCACGTGGAAAGACGAACGAATTTATCGGGGCGAATTGAAAGATCTGGCACGGATTATCCGCGACAACAATCTCACACTTACTACGATGATTGTGGTGGGCGATGCCATCGACAACCGCCAAGGATTGTCTCGTTTGTATGACGATGAATTCAAACATCTGTTTAGAACCTCCCATTCTCGAGAAAAAAACTTGTAAAAGAAACAGATGAAGCAACCAACAAAATATATTATCCTCTTAGCTGATGGAATGGCAGACGAACGCATTCCTCAATTGGGCAACAAAACACCATTGCAGGTGGCAAAAACACCTTATTTGGATTTGCTTGCTCAAAAAGGTAGAAACGGTTTGCTAATAACAATTCCACCGGGTTTATCGCCCGGTAGTGAAACCGCCATTTTATCCATTATGGGATATGATGTGCCTTCCGTTTACGAGGGTCGTGCCGTATTGGAAGCTGCCGGGATGGGAGTAGTTATCGAACCAAACGAAATGGCTATGCGTTGCAACCTCATCAACGTGAGCAATAATAAAATAACTGATTATTCTGCCGGACAAATCTCAACTGAGGAAGCCTCTGAACTAATCACTTTTTTGCAAAAAAAGTTAGGTAATGATATATTTAGTTTTCACGCCGGCATTTCGTTTCGTCATCTGTTCAAAATGAAAAATGGCAACAAAAACATCCATTGCACTCCTCCGCACAACATTCACCATTTGAATTTCGACGAATACCTAATCCAACCCACAGAAAAAGAGGCAGAAGCTACGGCAGACACCCTCAATCGGTTGATAATTGCTTCGCAACAGTTATTAAAAGATCATCCGATAAACAAAAAACGAATGGCAGCAGGCAAATTTCCGGCAAATAGCATTTGGCTATGGTCGCCCGGATACAAACCAAGTATGCAACCCATTAGCAGCTTATTACCCATACAACAAGTTGCCATGATTACTGCCGTAGATTTGGTTCGCGGTATCGCCATTTATGCCGGTATGGAGATTGTAGAAGTGGCGGGTGCAACCGGTCTGCACAACACAAATTACGAAGGAAAAGCAAACGCCGCCATAGAAGCACTAAAACGCAACGATATGGTTTTTCTGCATATCGAAGCAAGCGACGAAGCGAGTCATGAAGGAGATGTGGATTTGAAAATAAAAACCATCGAATATTTAGATTCACGTGTGATAAAACCCATTTATGAAAAACTGGAGCAAGCACAAAAAAAAATAGTTTTGGCTGTTCTCCCCGACCATCCCACTTCGTGTCTGACTCGCAAACATACAGATAAAGCCGTACCGTTTGTTATTTATCACAAAAATATTGTTGCAGATTCGGTGCAAAAATACGACGAGTTTTCGGCAAAAAAAGGAGATGAAGGAATACTTTACAATAATCAATTTATAAACAGGTTACTAAATATTTAGATATCCATTATTCGAGACAATAAAATGACAGAAAACAGTGTTAATAATATAAATATTCATCAAAATTCCAATCCCATTTGGGGCAATATTAGTTGCGTTTCATTGGGTCCAGGCGACCCGCAACTCATCACCCTCAAAGCGTGGAAAATATTGCAGCAAGCCGATATAATTTATTGTCCGGCAACACGAGCCGGAGAAAAAAACATTTCGCGAGCCAACGATATTTTATTGGAATTGGGCATTCAATCGGTAAAAATAAATCTGTTTTGCGTGCCGATGAGCAAAGAAAGGACAATGGCACAAAAAGTATATTCAGACATTGCCAAAGAGATAAAACAACACGCCGAAAGCGGAAAACGGGTGTCGTTTGTTTCCGAAGGCGATTCGGGTTTTTATTCATCAGTTCACTATATCTCCGATTATCTGTTGGAAATGGGCGTTCCGGTACAGCACATAGCCGGAGTTCCGGCTTTTATCGCTTGTGGCGCGTTGGCAGGAATCCATATCGTGAAGCAAGACGAATCTTTGCTGGTAATTCCATCGCGAGCATCTCTGCAAGAAATTACCGATGCATTGGCACAAAACAAAACTGTTGTTTTGATGAAACTTTCGCAACAAAAACAGATTATCGAAGAGCTAATCACCACATATCCAATCGTACAACTCCATTATTTTGAAAATGTAGGTATCGCCAATAAAGAGTATTACACCAACAATTACCGGGATATTATTTCGCGCGAAATCCCCTATTTTTCCATATTAATCATCCGAAAAAAAGATTCACAAACAAGATGAAAACAAAAATTCTGATATGCTTAGCCATCCTTTTGTCGGCTTGTAACGGAGCAAACAAAAAGACAGAAAAATCCGACAATAACATCCAAACTCCCGATAATACCGAAATCCACATCAAATATGCCAAAGGATTTCGGGTAAAAGATTTCGGCAATTATCGGCTGATAGATATCCAAGATCCGGTAGGCGAAAATTCGCAAACGTATCACTACGCGTTGGTTCCACGAGGCGAAAAACCAAACGATATTCCCGCTAACTACACAGTGATAGAAACACCCGTGCGCCGAGTGGTGTGTATGACGGCTTTGCAAATGTCTAACTTCATCAAATTGGAGCAAACCGATAAGATTGTGGGGATTAGCAGCACCCGTTTTCTCTTCAACGAACAGATAAAAGCCCAACTTTCGGAAAACAAAACCAGCCGAATCGGCATAGAAGGCAATTTTGATAACGAAGTAATTTTATCTATCAATCCCGATATTATTTTGGTTTCGCCATTCAAAAAAGGAGGATACGAAGCGCTCAAAAATTTGGGATTCCCGTTGGTTACGTTTTTAGGATACAAAGAGAGTTCGCCATTGGGGCAGGCAGAGTGGATAAAATTCACGGCAATGTTGTTGGGTATCGAAGAAGAAGCCAACGTTCGTTTCAACGAGATAGAGATGAAGTACAACGAACTCAAAGCTTTGGCTGCCCAAGCAGCACCACGCCCAACCGTTTTGAGCGGAGAATTGCACGGTGGAAATTGGTATGTGGTGGGCGGAAAAAGTTATCTGGCTCATCTTTTTGAAGATGCCGGAGCAAGTTATTTTATGCAAAACGATGACGAGTCGGGTGGCTTTTATGTCGATTTCGAAACCGTCTATTCACAAGGTGCCAACGCCGATTTTTGGCGAGTGGTAAATAGTTTCGACGGCGATTTCTCTTACCAAGCCATGCAACAAACCGATGCTCGTTATGTCGATTTTCAAGCATTCAAAAATAAAAAAATTATCTATTGTAATCTGCGCCACAAACCATTTTACGAGAACACACCGGTTGAACCGGAAGTGGTTTTAGCAGATTTAATCAAAGCTTTTCATCCCGATTTGCTTCCCCAATACGAACCGGTATATTATGAAATTTTGAAACCGTGAGAACGTGAAAACAACAACAAATAGAAATCCAAAAACCGAAATCCGAAGCACCAAATCCTCTTGGGGTGTTTTCGTGCTGATAACCATCGCCATCTTGTTACTATTTATGCTCAATTTGGCGTTGGGAACAGTGTCTATACCCTTTGCCGATGTTTGGAAAATACTTTTTAGCCAAAATGATGATTCGCAAATAATTTGGCAAAACATCGTGTGGAAATCGCGATTTCCACAGACCATCACGGCATTGGTAGCCGGTGCGGGGCTTTCTATTAGTGGTTTACAGATGCAAACAGTTTTCCGCAATCCCCTCGCCGGACCTTCGGAGCTGGGCATTAGTTCCGGAGCAAGTTTGGGCGTGGCAACCATTATTTTGTTATCGGGCAGCATTGGTGGGGTGGCTCTCAGCCGAATGGGATTTGTGGGCGAAATGGCAATTACTGTGAGTGCCATCTTGGGTGCTATGGCAGTTATGGCTATTATTTTAACCATCTCGCAACGAGTGCGCGGCAACGTAGTACTGTTGATTATGGGCGTGATGATTGGATATATTGCCACAGCTATTATTGGCGTGTTAAAATTTTTCAGCAACGATGAAGATGTGCGTGCCTATGTAATTTGGGGATTGGGAAGTTTTTCCAAAGTTTCGGGCAACCAGGTTTACACTTTTGTTGCGATAATGGCTCTGCTTATCCCGCTTTCGTTTCTACTCATCAAAACATTGAATTTGATGCTTTTGGGTGATAATTATGCCCGCAATTTGGGACTGAATGTAAAGCGTGCACGTTTTATCGTGATTGCTTGTTCTTGTGTGCTTACAGCCGTTGTAACGGCATATTGTGGTCCCATCGTCTTTCTTGGACTGGCTGTGCCACACCTATGTCGCACCCTGTTTTCCACCTCCAATCACATCATATTGGTACCTGCAGTAACACTCACGGGCGCTGCTTTGGCTCTGTTCTGTAACTTGGTGGCACGCATGCCCGGTTTTGAAGGAGCATTGCCAATCAACTCAGTTACAGCCCTTATTGGCGCACCCATCGTGATTTCTGTATTATTTGGAAAACGAAAAAATGAGATGAATTAGCGGTATGGCAAAAAACAAAATAAATAGTAACATTGACTCCGATAATAGCATCGAATTGCGTTCGTTGGCAATCGGTTATCGTGGGCGAAAATCGGTAAAGATGGTAGCACAAAACATCCATGCCCACATCAAAGCAGGCGAACTCACTTGCTTGTTGGGAGCAAACGGTATTGGAAAATCAACTTTGCTGCGCACCTTATCGGCATTTCAACCCAAATTAGGAGGCGAAATCTACATCAATGGAAACGAGATTGATACCTATTCTGAAAAAGAATTGGCAACACTGGTAAGTGTAGTATTGACCGAAAAAACCGATATAAAAAACATGACCGTCCGCAACCTGATTGCGCTGGGAAGAAGTCCATATACCGGATTTTGGGGAAGATTGACACCAAAAGACAATGCCGAAATCGACAATGCCATTTCTCTTGTGAAAATCGAGAATCTTTCGCACAGATTGGTACATACGCTGAGCGATGGCGAACGCCAAAAAACAATGATTGCCAAAGCATTGGCACAAAATACACCTGTTATTTTTTTAGATGAACCAACTGCCTTTCTCGATTTCCCGAGCAAGGTAGAAATGATGCAATTGCTACACAGGCTCTCGCGCGAAACCAATAAAACCATATTTCTGTCAACCCACGATTTGGAATTGGCTCTGCAAATTGCCGATAAAGTGTGGCTTATGGACGACCATGCACAAATCCACATCGGCACACCCGAAGATTTATCACTCAATGGCAGTCTCAGCAATTTTTTTGCGCGTAAGGGTATCCTTTTCGATAAAGATACCGGACTGTTTCGAGTAGAAAACGACTACGACCGCCAAATTAAGTTATTGGGACACGGACAACGATACGCCATGATTCGCAAAGCCTTGCTACGCAACCGTATCCTTGCTGCAAGAAATATTGATACCGACGATTATATCGAAGTAGTTGAAAACAGAATTTGCCTATCGCGAACCAATGGCGAAAAAATTTGGATGGATAGCATCGAAAAATTATTGAAGGAGGTGCAAAAATGACAAACCCCGAAACGAAAAGCAATACTATTTCTCCCCAATCTATTCTAATCATTGGTGGCACTACCGAAGGGCGTATTGCCGTGCAAGTGTGCGACGAAGCCGGAAAAAACTATTTTTATTCCACCAAAAATGCGTCGCAAGAGGTAGAATCAGCACATGGAAAGCGTATTTCGGGCGGATTGGACGAGCAAGCTATGCGTTTTTTTTGTCAACAAAACAACATTCAACTGATAGTGGATGCCGCACACCCTTTTGCTGAAAACGTGCACAAAAACATCGGATGCGTAGCAAGTGAGTTGATGATTCCTGTGATTCGTTTCGAGCGAAAATTTCCGCCACGTGACCCACGCCTGCATTGGTTTGACGATTACGATGCTGCCATCCATTTTTTGCAAGAAAAGAAAATCGACCCTTTATTGGCTCTCACGGGTGTAAACACCATTTCCAATTTGCAGCCTTATTGGAAAAATCATGCTTGTATCTTTCGTATCATGAAGCGTGACGAATCGTTGGCAATTGTAGATAAAAATGGTTTTCCACGCAATCAAATCATTTTCTATGAAGAAGAACGCGATGATGAATCTCTATTTAAACGCATTAAACCACAAGCAATTATAACCAAAGAAAGTGGTGAATCGGGAGGATATATCGAAAAAACCGATATTGCCCTGCAACAAAACATTCCGGTTTTGGTAGTGCGTCGCCCTCAACTTCCCTATCTACCTGCGGCTACAGTTTTGGGCAAGCACGGTTTGCGAAAACAGATTGAAACCCTCCTACCCGATTTCTTTTCGCTAAAAACCGGATTTACCACCGGTAGTTGCGCAACCGCTGCTACCAAAGCGGCTCTCATTGCCTTACTCACAGAAATGGCGCAATACGAAGTTATTATCTCTTTGCCCAACGACGAACCCATAACCATCCCGATAGCCCAAACCGTATTTGAACGCGATGGCAGCGTTACATGCACCGTAATTAAAGATGCTGGCGACGACCCCGATGTTACCAACAGAGTCGAAATTTGTGCCAATATCGCTATCCAATTGGAGCACCAGGATGTGCGTTTTTTGCAAGGATTGGGTGTTGGACGAGTTACCCTTCCCGGTTTGGGATTGGCAATAGGCGAACCTGCCATCAACGCCACTCCTCGGCAAATGATGGTGCGTGAAATAAAGGAAACGTTAGCCAAATTTTCGGAAAACAAGACGTTGGGTATCAATGTTACCATACACGTTCCGCAAGGAAAAGAACTGGCAAAAAAAACATTCAATCCCAAATTGGGAATTGAAGATGGCATCTCCATTATTGGCACGTCGGGCATCGTGAAACCTTTTTCAAACGAGGCTTTTGTAAACTCTATACGACGCGAAGTACAAGTTGCCAAAGCATTGGGCGTGAATCGACTCGTGATAAATTCGGGTGCAAAAAGCGAAAAATACTTACGAGCATTATACCCCCATTTGCCTCTGCAAGCATTTGTACAGTACGGCAATTTCATTGGAGAAACTATTGCCATTGCCAACAAAGAACAGTTTCCGGAAGTTACACTTGGTATTATGATTGGCAAAGCTGTGAAACTTGCCGAAGGAATACTGGATACGCACAGCAAAAAATCGGAAATGAATCGGTTATTCATCCAATCAATTGCACGCGAAGCGAATTGCTCTGCACAAACAATCGAAAAAATAGGCAAAATGACGCTGGCTCGCGAGTTGTGGAGCATCGTTCCGCATGATGAACACTATTTTTTTCAATGTCTGCTCCATCGTTGCGAAAATGTGTGTAACCCCCTACTTCCAAACGGAAAACTCACCATTCTGTTGATGGATGAATCGGGACAATTTTTCTAATCCATTTTACATAAAATAATGGGGTTTATCTTTTTTAGGAAAACGAATAGCACAATTGAAATTTTTTATTCTTATATTTGTGTACATATCGTTGCTTACGCAGCAAAAAATCAAGCATAAACAATGAAGAAAACAGCCCTTATAACCGGTGCATCCAAAGGAATTGGAAAAGAGTTGGCAACCATTTTTGCCTCCAACCGGTGCGATTTAGTTTTGGTGGCTCGTTCGGCTACCCAATTGCAACAGTTGAAAGAGCAAATTACCCGAAAATATCCGGTTTCGGTGTATATCATCATTAAAGACCTTTCTGTAGCCAATGCACCGCGCGAGGTATTTGACGAGCTCAAAGCGAATCAAATAGATATCGATTTTTTGGTAAATAATGCCGGATTTGGCGATTATGGAGAATTTGCATTTACTGAGTGGGAAAGATACAGACAGATGATTGATTTGAATGTAAGCGCATTAACCCATTTCTGTAATCTTTATATTTCGGATTGGAAAGGCAGAAAAAACGGAAAAATAATCAACATCTCTTCCACAGCCGCATTTCAACCCGGGCCCATGATGGCAGTATATTTTGCCACCAAATCCTATGTTTTGCATCTTTCTGAAGCGATAGCTAAAGAGTTGGAAAATACGGGAATTACAGTTACGGCGGTTTGCCCGGGACCAACTTCTACTCATTTTGGCAACGAATCGGGGATGAATGCCAGCAAATTGGTTAAAAACGTGAAGATATTGGATGCGGCTACCGTAGCACAACAATCTTATGACGCCATGATGCGCGGCAAACCGGTAATCATTGTAGGCGGGATGAACAAAATTGTGCCCTTTTTCATCCGATTTATTCCACGCAGTTGGGTGGCCACTCTATCTGCCAAAACTATGCGCGAAAAATAATCATTCTCACTTTTTCTACTAAACAACAATGAATACAGATACATTCAACGAACATAATAAGCAAGAATACAGACCAATGCACACTTGCGAACACATTCTAAATCAGACCATGGTGCAAATGTTTGGCTGTCCCCGCTCACGCAATACGCATATAGAACGAAAAAAAAGCAAAGCGGATTATGAACTTTCGCAAGCTCCAACACCGGAACAGATAAAAGCAATCGAAGACAAAGTAAATGCAGTTATTGCACAAAATCTGCCCATTACCGAAGAGTTTGTTACGTTGGAGGAAGCAAAAAAAATGGTCGATTTGTCCAAACTTCCCGAAAATGTATCGAAAACATTGCGCATCATTCGGGTTGGCGATTTTGATACTTGCGCCTGTATTGGCGACCACGTGAACAATACTTCCGAAATTGGTCGATTCGAGATAATCAGTAGCGATTATTCTGAAAATCGTTGGCGAGTTCGCTTTAAATTGAGAGAAAAATGAGAATCGGATTCCAAGATAAAACATTGATGTAAATCATTATACATTTTTCTGTTTCGTAATGATTTGTATCAGAGAATGGTCATATAACAAAAAAAGTGTTCAATAAATGAACACTAAAAAATAAAGATGCAACACACATCTTAAGGTATACAATCACATTGACTCATCATATATTATTGACAATCAATATCTTGTGGAGCTGGAGGGA
>CAZVWS010000013.1:0-20652 GCA_964631255.1 uncultured Dysgonomonadaceae bacterium
CCAAAATGCATATTGCACCCACTTTATATACCAAACTGCTATTGATTTTCATCCTACGTATGATTTTTTCAGTCCAACCGAAGTCCGAAATTGTGTTTTTTACTACTCAATAATAAATATCTCTTCGCCATCTTTTCTCATCAAATAGTTTTCACGAGCAAATTTCTCCAGATTTTCTTTGTTCGATTTCAACTCGTTCAATTTTTCTCTATCTGTTTCGGTTTGATTTCGATAAAACTCTATTTGCGATTTCAGATGCTGTATTTCTCTTTCGTATTGGATTCTTTTTGTAATGCTGCTGTCGCCAAAAAAGAAAAGTGTCAAAACAAAGAATGCCAGTATTACCAGCTGGTAACCCGAAATTCCAAAAAATCTATTATTCAATCCACTAAACTTTTTCATCGTTCTTTTTTACAAAATAAATGTTGTTGCAAAAATAATTTATTTTTTATTCATATTCAAACGAAATACTTAAATTAACCGAAATAATCGGGAAGCGATGTTGGAAATATCTGGTTTTTAAATTACCTTTACGCTCAAGAATGTATTAAATAAGCTAAATTCACATTTATTTTTTAATGTAAATAATGTTTTACGACACATTAATTCAGACATGTTAGGAAAACATATTTAAAAGTAGAAAATAATTATCCGAAATTAAATAATTTGAATAAAATAAACAGAAAAAACAGACAATGAAAAAAAACATTTTAACCACGATTTTCGTGTTTCTCGCGACAGCAATGGTTTTTCCGTGTACCAATTTTTTGGTAGGAAAAAAAGCTTCAACCGATGGCTCTACAATAATTTCTTATGCAGCCGATTCGTATAATCTTTTTGGCGAATTATATCATTGGCCGGCACAAAAATACAACCCGGGCGAAATGCTGAAAGTTTACGAGTGGGATTCGGGAAAATATCTGGGTCAAATACCGCAAGTACTGCAAACGTATAATGTAATCGGCAACATGAACGAACACCAATTGGCAATAGCTGAAACTACATTTGGCGGAAGAGAAGAGTTGGTAGACTCTACTGGTATAATGGATTACGGAAGCCTGATTTATATCACCTTGCAACGTGCAAAAAATGCCCGCGAAGCCATCCAAATCATGACCGATTTGGTGCGCGATCATGGCTATGCCAGCTCGGGCGAATCTTTTTCTATTGCCGACCCCAACGAAGTTTGGGTAATGGAGATGATTGGAAAAGGAGCGGGCAACAAAGGTGCGGTTTGGGTTGCTATTCGCATTCCCGATGATTGTGTTTCGGCACATGCCAACCAGGCACGCATACAGCAATTTCCTCTCAACGACTCCAAAAACTGTCTCTACTCTCCCGACGTGATTTCTTTTGCCCGCGAAAAAGGATACTTCACCGGAAAAGATGCCGATTTTAGCTTTGCCAAAGCATACGCCCCACTCGATTTTGGTGCCATGCGTTTTTGTGAAGCACGTGTATGGTCGTTTTTCAACAGAGTAAACAAAGATATGGCCAAGTTTGTAACCTATGCACAAGGACAAACTACCGAGCCAATGCCGCTTTACATAAAACCCGATAACAAATTGAGTGTAGATGACATCCAAACAATGATGCGTGACCACTACGAAGGAACAGAATTGGATTGGCGTTTCGACGTGGGAGCAGGTCCGTTTAATTCGCCCTACCGTTGGTCGCCTCTTACTTACGAAATAGATTCGGAGGAATATTGCAACGAACGCCCCATTGCAACGCAACAAACAGCGTTCTCATTCGTAGCACAAATGCGCTCGTGGTTACCAAATCCGGTTGGTGGAATTTTGTGGTTTGGACTGGACGATGCGGCACAAACCATATATTATCCGTTCTATTGCGGACACAACCAAGTGCCACACGAAATGGAAGCAGGTAACGGAGATTTGCTCAATTTCTCGTGGACATCCGCTTTTTGGATTCACAACTGGGTAGCAAATATGGTTTACACCAGATATAGCGATATGAGCCAGGATATGGTAAAAGTTCAGTCGAAACTCGAAAACCAATTTCGTACAGCACAAGCTAAAACCGAAAACGAAGCGTCTGCAATATACAAAAAATCTGCATCACAAAGTGTGGATTATTTGACACAATACACCAATAATTTGGTAAAAGAAGGTGTAGCCGAATGGAAAAAATTAGGCGAATATTTGATGGTAAAATATGTGGATGGTGTGGTAAAAAGTGAAGAAAACGGACAGTTCAAACGCAACCCCTACGGACAACCCGCTTCGCCAAAACGCCCAGGATATTCAAACGAATTCTATAAAAAAGTTATCGAACAAACCGGCGATAAATACAAAGTTCGTTCGGTAGAGTAATTTTTTCAAAAAGAAGTTTTATATAAATCAAAAAAATACCGATTCTTATGGAAAATGAAACTTTATTAGCTCAAGTTACCGACAAAGCCCAAGCGTGGTTAGATGGTAACTACGACCGGGAGACAAAGCAAGAAGTAAAAAAACTAATGGATAGCGAAGACAAAACGCTACTCATCGATGCTTTTTACAAAGACCTCGAATTTGGAACCGGAGGTTTGCGCGGCATCATGGGTGCCGGAACCAATCGCATGAATATTTATACCGTAGGTTCTGCTACGCAAGGATTGGCAAACTATTTGCTCAAAGAATTTGCTCACCTCGAAAAAATAAAGGTAGTTATTGGACACGATTGTAGAAACAACAGTCGTAAATTTGCAGAAATTTCGGCTGATATTTTCTCTGCAAACGGCATCAAAGTATATCTGTTTGAAGACCTACGCCCTACACCCGAAGTGTCTTTTGCCATACGCAAATTGGGATGCCAAAGCGGCATCATGATTACCGCTTCGCACAACCCAAAAGAGTACAACGGCTACAAAGCATATTGGGACGATGGTGCACAAGTGCTTGCACCACACGATAGAAACATCATTGCCGAAGTAAACAGGATTGGTTCTGTAAACGAGATTCGCTTCGATGGCGACAAAAATAACATCGAAATTATCGGCAAAGACATGGATTTGGTTTTTATAGACGAGGTAAAAAGCTTGGTGCTTTCGCCCGAATCCATCCAACGTCATCACGATATAAAAATGGTTTATACCCCCATTCACGGTACAGGAATCACGCTTGTACCCGATGCACTTCGTGCTGTTGGTTTTACCAATATCATCCATGTGCCCGAGCAAGATGTAATCAGCGGCGTTTTCCCAACCGTGCAATCGCCCAACCCCGAAGAGCCGGCAGCATTGGATTTGGCAATCAAAAAAGCCATAGAAACCGATGCCGAATTTGTAATGGCAACCGACCCCGATGCCGACCGCATTGGTACGGCAATTCGCGACAATAACAACAATTTTATTTTGGTAAACGGCAACCAAACCATGTTGCTATTCCTTTATTATTTGATGACAAAACGCAAAGAGTTGGGACTGATTACCGGCAAAGAATTTGTTGTGAAAACCATTGTTACAACCGAGTTGGTTAACGATATTGCCCGCAAAAACGGTATCGAAATGTTTGACTGCTATACCGGTTTCAAATGGATTGCAAAAATTATTCGTGAAAACGAAGGCTCGAAAAAATATATCGGCGGAGGCGAAGAAAGTTACGGCTTTTTGGCTGGAGATTTTGTCAGAGACAAGGATTCGGTTTCGGCTTGTACTCTTTTTGCCGAAATTGCCGCTTGGGCAAAAGATAATGGAAAAACTATTTATCAACTGTTACAAGACATTTATGTAGAGTACGGTTTTTCAAAAGAGGTGGGTATCTCGCTGGTACGCAAAGGCAAAGATGGTGCCGAAGAGATTGAAGCAATGATGAAAAACTACCGCCTGAACCCACTGCAATCGCTTGGTTCGTCGCCCGTTACACTGTATAAAGATTTTGCTAAATTGGAGGCTGTGGATAGGACGAATGGCGAAACACTTTCGTTAGAAATGCCAACCACATCCAACGTATTGCAATATTTCACCGAAGAGGGAACCAAACTGTCCATCCGTCCTTCGGGAACAGAACCCAAAATAAAATTTTATTTAGAGGTCAGAAATAGCGTAACATCGAGAGATGATTTGGCGGAAGCAGAACGAATTGCCGACCAAAAAATAGATTCTATCAGAAAAGAACTCGGTATTTGATACGGAGAATTGTAAAATCAAGAGGTTGTTTCAATGTAGATTAAACAACCTCTTGTTCTGTTTTTTGGATAGGGAGTGTAAATGATATAGAGTTTAGAGTGCAGAGCTCAAATCATTTTTCACTTATTATTTTTTTTGTCATGTTGAACTATGTGAAACATCTAAAAAATTAAAAATTAAAAATTATAAGTTCAAGATTTCGTGCTGCGTTTAAGTAGCTGCTACTTATCCCAAATCTGAAAAGTAATTTGGAAATTGCTTCACCCAATCACTATTCATTTTTCACCTATTTATTTGCAAAAATGAACATTATAAAAAACGAATACTTCCGATTTCGACAAAAAATTTCTCCTTATGTTTTTGATAGAAAAAAACACGAGGGAAGTTTCATTGCTCAATCTGAAAAAAAAGAAGCGGAAAAACTTTTGCCTTTCAAGCGGGTTATTTACACGTTTTGGACGGGCAACAACCCCATGTCGGACACGCGCCAACGTGCTTTTGAACAACTAAAAGAAAAATCCGCCACTCGTGTACAACTGATAACTCCACAAAACTTGTCCGACTACATACTTCGAGAGCATCCGTTGCATCCTGCATTTCAAAATCTGTCGCTGGTACACAAATCAGATTATTTGCGCTGCTATTTCATGCATTTTCATGGAGGAGGCTACGCCGATATAAAACCGGCAAAACAGCCGTGGGACGAAGCTTTTGACCAGTTGCAAAACAGCGACAAATGGATGATAGGTTATCGCGAAATAAAATATAGCGCGGTGGCAAAAACGGGCGGAAATTTGCAAAAAGAGTTGGAACGCAATTTTCTTTCACTCATTGGCAATTGCGCTTATATAGCACGACCGCAAACACCTTTCACGCAAGAGTGGTACAACGAGTTGATGAACAGAATGGACAGCTACACGAGTCAATTGGCAAAAAATCCGGGAAACGTGATGGGCGATAATGCCGGTTATCCCATTCCTTGGACAAATATTTTGGGTAATATCTTTCACCCATTGTGCTTGAAATACCACGACAAGTTATTACAAACGGACATACTCACTCCCGTGTGGCACAGGCACAGATGATAAATTGTTTTGAATCAACTTAAAAAAATGCCGAACAAATGAAAAACTTTTGTTCGGCATTTTTTGATTTCAAGCTATTCTGCTTACAAAATACGCAATTCGTTTACCACGTTGGGAGCATCCATTATTTCGTCAATTACATACAAAACGTAACGAATATCTACGCTGATAGTGCGTTGCATTTCCGGTTCAAAAAGGATATCGCCACTCAACGAATCCCAGTTTCCATCAAATGCCAATCCGATGAGTTCTGCTTTTCCATTGAATACGGGGCTACCGGAGTTTCCACCGGTTATATCGTTGTCCGACAAAAAGTTTACATGCATCTTGCCATCGGCAGTTGCATATTTGCCAAATTTGCCCGAACGGATTTTAGTAAGTATTTCGGGTTGCACATTGAACTCGGGGTCGCCCGGTTTTTGTTTTTGCAAAATACCGTCGGAAGTAGAGTAATAGTTGTACCAAACGGCGTCGTTCGGGCTATAACCTTTCACTGTTCCGTAGCTCATGCGTTGGGTGAATGTGGCATCGGGGTAAAACGTTTTGTTGGTTTCCATCTGCATAAGTGCTGCCATGAAATCGCGTTCGCCACGCATGATTTTTTCGTAGGTTGGAGTCAACTGTTCCGTAAATTCGTAACCCATATCGCCGGTTGAAAGGGCGAGCTGCATGGCCGGGTCTTCCGTCAATTGTTTTGTATCGGCAGATCGGAGTAGTTGGAGCAAATCTGTCAGATTGGTAAATTTGGACTTGGCAAACAACCAATCGGCATAGCGTTCGTA
Source organism: uncultured Dysgonomonadaceae bacterium (assembly GCA_964631255.1). Classification (GTDB taxonomy): domain Bacteria; phylum Bacteroidota; class Bacteroidia; order Bacteroidales; family Dysgonomonadaceae; genus JBGZFC01. Next base: position 6,000 of record CAZVWS010000013.1, read on the forward strand.
GCTACCGCCAAAATCTTTTTCTATTGTTTCGTAAATATCGGGATGATATTGTTTAGGAACGCGTTGTGCATAAAGTCTCATCAAAGCAGGTAAAACTTTTTTATCCAATTTTGGTTCGTAGTTTTTGTAGGCTTCGATAAGTCTGTCGTTGATAAATGCTTGTTTCTCTTCCTCGGTGGCACCTTGGTCATAACGCAAAATGGTGTTGGCGAAACGAATCAGTTCAATCCCGTTATTAAACGTTTCCAAATAATAGGTTGCATAACGTGCCAGCTCGTTGCTTTCGGAATAGGAATCGCGCAAATCGTTGATAGATTGCGCATATCTTTCTTCGCGAGCCTTATCTCCTTTCATCCAGACGAAGAGACGTGTTTCGATGGCTTCTTTTTGAGGAATTACGCCCAATTTCACCAATGCCTCATTCATACCCATGGAGTTTTTCCAATAGTTGGAGCTACCGGCATATTTGTTGGCATATTTGATGCGAATGGTATCGTTTTGTGTCATATCGTTCCACCAAATTTCTTGCTTCACGCCACGCACTTCTATACGTGGTTTGTTTTCTGACTCCATTTGCTGGCGAATTCCCCACGACGATTTGTATCTTTCTGTACTTCCTGGATAACCTACCGTCATAGCATAATCGTCGGCTTTCACACCTTTCAGCGAAACCGGAACCACATATTTGGGTTTGTATGGTTTGTTCGATTGGCTATAATCTGCCGGTTTGTTATCGGCATTGGCATACACTCTGAAAACAGAGAAGTCGCCCGTTTGGCGAGGCCACATCCAGTTATCGGTGTCGCCGCCAAATTTTCCAATGGAAGAAGGTGGAGCAACCACCAAACGAATATCGCGAAACACATCGTACACAACCATATAGTATTTGTTTCCTGTGTAAAAAGGAATCACTCTTGCAGAGGTGAAGGGGTCGTCTTCATATTTTTCTATTAATTGGTTCGATAACGAGTCAATCAGCAGATGGCGTTGCACTTCGCTCAACACGGCAGGTACTTTAGGCAAAATCTGATCGGTAACATCTTGCATGGTTCTCAAGAAAGAGATTGCCAAGCCTTCGGCATACAACTCTTCGGAATGACTTTTGGCAGCAAAACCATCTTTCAAATAGTCGTGTTCTACCGCGCTCAATTTCTGGATGGCTCCATAACCGCAGTGGTGGTTTGTAAAAATCAATCCTTTATCGGAAACGGCAACTCCGGTACATCCTCCGCCAAAGATAACTACTGCATCTTTGAGCGAAGCATTGTTTTCGTCATAAAGTTTATCGATGGGAAAAGTAAATCCCAACTCTTTCATCCGCTCGGCACTTTGGCGGTTCAACTCTTTCAAAAGCCACATACCTTCATCAGCTTTCGATACTGTAATCGTCATTAAAACGACGATAATTGATAAAAATAATTTTCTCATTTAAATTTATTTTATTGTTAATATTTGGATTAATTCATTCTCTTAATTTTTATCAGTATATATTGATTCTTAGACACATCCTACTTTTTTATCAACTTTCCGATATACGGAATCTCTTTCAATGGCAAATCTTTTTTGATAACCACAAACACGTACAAACACAGCAGAATGGTATTCAACATTAGTCGCAGCCACAAGTTGTCGATATATGTGTAACCAAACCAGATGACGCCAAACAATCCAATAGTTATGAGCAAATAAAATGCTGCCGATTGTAATTCGTATCGGATAGGATAGTTTTTTTGTCCCAAAAAATAGGAAACAAGCATCATAAAAATATTGGCAAACAGAGCCGTCCAAGCGCATGCCATGTAGCCAAAAACAGGCACAAACAGCACATTCCCCAATACGGTTATGGCAAGTCCCATGAGCGAAAGATACGCACCCCACTGGGTTTTGTCGGTCAGCTTGTACCATAGTGACAAATTGAAATAGATGCCAAAACAGAGTTCTGCCATCATCACGATAGGCACAATACGAAGCCCTTCGCGGTAATCGGACTCCAATAGAAATTTTATGACATCCAAATAGCTCATCACCGCCAGAAAGATAAACAGCCCGAAAATAAGGAAATATTTGGTCGCTTGCGCGTAAGCTGTTTTGTTGTCGTCACCCGATTCCTTATTTTTTGAAAAAATAAACGGCTCAAACGCGTATCGAAATGCTTGCGTGAACATGACCATGATAACCGCAATCTTGAACGAAGCATGATAAATGCCCAACTGGTTCATCTTATCCAGCTCAGTGGAAAGATAGGGATAGAGCATTTTATCCAAATTTTGGTTCATAATTCCCGCTATACCCAGCACAAGCAGAGGCAACGAATAGACCAGCATGCGGCGCAACAGGGCTGCATCGAACCGATATTTTATCCGAAATTGTGGCATAAGCAACAGTAAACGAATAACTGAAGCTGCCAAATTGGAGAGTAAAATATAATCGACTCCTCTGTTTATATCGAACCACGAAAAAGCATCGGGAAACTTGTTTGCCAACCAAGGACAAACCAAAAAGAAAAACAGATTGAATAGTATAGTAACCACCACATTCAAAATCTGGATGGTTGCAAATCGGATGGGGCGTTTTTGGTATCGCAAATAGGCAAATGGCAGAGCACTAAGCGTATCTAATCCCAAAATGACAATCAACAGAAATACGTAATGCGGCTTAATGGCGTCGCTTCCGAAAAAAGAGGTTATCGGTTGCAGAAAAAACAGCGACAAAATAACAAAAAGCGTAGTAGTAACGGCAATACTGATGAGAGCCGTGGAGTAAACCGTGAGCGGATTTTCCTCTTTTTTGTTGGCAAATCGAAACAAACCCGTCTCCATGCCATAAGTAAGAATAACGATGGTGAGTGCAGTCCAGCTATACAAATTGCCGATTACACCCATTTGCGCGGTACTCGCCAACACCCATGTCCAAAATGGCGCAAGCAGCCAATTGAGGAATCGTCCAAAAATGCTGCTTAAACCGTAAATGGCTGTTTCTTTCGCAAGAACTTTCATGCCGCTTGCCATATTCTTTTTTTTAATCGGGTTGTGATTTGCTCACAAAAGTACAAATTTTATCGGTTTAACTACACAAAAATGGTCGCTTTATTCATCTTTAAGAGGAAGATATATTCTAAATTCGGAAAAAATCATTTACTTTGCATATCCAAATCAGTAATTAATACACAGAGAACCTATTTATTGGTCGTGCCACAAAAAAGCCGGCAAAACAATGAATGTGGTAAACATATTCGGGATATCGCAAACCATATCCGCAACTATTTTTTAAAGAAATTATGGCAAAACAGGAAGACGTTTTCAAAAAACTTGTATCACACTGCAAAGAGTACGGTTACGTATTTCAATCGAGCGAAATTTATGACGGCTTAGGCGCAGTTTATGACTATGGTCAATATGGCGTAGAGCTAAAAAATAACATAAAAAAATATTGGTGGGACAGCATGGTGCTCTTGCACGAAAACGTGGTGGGCATTGATTCTGCCATTTTTATGCACCCAACTATTTGGAAAGCATCGGGACACGTGGACGCGTTCAACGACCCGTTGATAGATAACAAGGACAGCAAAAAACGCTACCGTGCCGACGTGCTCATAGAAGACCATTTGGCTAAGTTTGACGACAAGATGAACAAGGAAGTCGAAAAAGCAACCAAACGCTTCGGCGAAAGTTTTGACGAAGCCATGTTTCGCCAAACCAATCCGCGTGTATTAGAAAACCAACGCAAAAAAGACGAAATTCATACTCGATTTGCTGCTGCCCTCAACGACAACAATTTGGAGGAGTTACGACAAATCATTATCGATTGCGAAATTGTTTGCCCCATCAGTGGCACCAGAAACTGGACAGAAGTGCGACAATTTAACTTGATGTTTGCTACCGAAATGGGTTCAACAGCCGATGGTGCGATGAAAGTATATCTTCGTCCCGAAACGGCACAAGGTATTTTTGTAAACTTTCTGAATGTACAAAAAACCGGTCGTATGAAAGTACCATTTGGTATCGCACAAATAGGCAAAGCATTTCGCAACGAAATTGTAGCACGCCAATTTATCTTTCGCATGCGCGAATTTGAGCAAATGGAAATGCAGTTTTTTGTGCAACCCGGCGAAGAACTCGCGTGGTTCGAAACATGGAAATCGTTTCGCATGCGTTGGCACCAAGCATTGGGGTTTGGAGCACACAAATATCGTTTTCACGACCACGACAAACTGGCACACTATGCCAATGCCGCTACCGATATCGAGTTCGAAATGCCATTCGGGTTCAAAGAAGTGGAAGGCATCCACTCGCGAACCGATTTCGATTTGAGCCAACACGAAAAATTCTCGGGCAAAAAACTGCAATATTTCGACCCCGAAATCAACCAATCTTACATCCCCTACGTGGTGGAAACTTCTATCGGGTTAGACAGAATGTTTTTATCCGTATTGGCTGCGTCGTACGAAGAAGAGGTGCTGGAAGGCGGCGACACACGAGTGGTTCTGAAACTACCCGCTGCTTTGGCTCCCGTGAAAATGGCAGTTTTGCCATTGGTAAAAAAAGATGGATTACCAGAGAAGGCACGCGAAATAATTGACTCGCTCAAGTTCGATTTCTCTTGTCAGTATGACGAGAAAGACAGCATCGGCAAACGATATCGTCGCCAGGATGCTATTGGTACGCCATTTTGCGTAACCATAGACCACCAAACGCTTACTGAGAATACGGTAACCATCCGTCATCGCGATTCCATGCAACAAGAACGTGTTTCTATCGATATGCTGCGCGAGACCATAGCCAACGAGGTGGAAATGAAAAATTTATTGAAAAAAATAGCCGAAACAGCTTGATTTTCCAATTACAAAAAGCAAAACTAAAACAACCATTCGAAACAAAAACAGATATGAAACAAGCATGTGAATCAGTTACACACAAGGACATGATTATTGCGAGTTCCATCTGACCATAATGTAAAAAATAAAAATATAAACAAATGAAATACAACTTAATAACTCTATTTTCGCTCCTTGCCCTATTGGCATTGGTGTCGTGCAACAAAACTGAAACTTTTGACGACAGATGGAAAATTGAAAACGAAGAACAATTTGCAAAAATTGCTGCCAATGCAGAATACACCAAATTGGAAACGGAAAGCGGTCAAGGGTTCATCATGTACAAAGTATTGCAAACGGGCGAAGGAGACACGCCTATGTTTACCGACCGTGTGAGAGTATTGTACACCGGATGGTACAAAAATATCTGGACAAAACCCGACACCTATACCGACTCTAACAACAACTTCATTACCAATAAAATCATTTTCGACTCCACGGCAGATCGCAACGATATCCCGAGCATTTTAAACGTTTCCTCTAATGTTGGAGGCACGGGCGGAGGCATCATAGAAGGTTACTCCACTGCCTTGCAACACATGAAAGAGGGCGATAAATGGGAAATTTGGATTCCATGGAATTTGGCTTATGGCAGCGTAGGACTGGCTCAGGGAAACATTAGAGGCTATACCACACTCGTTTTCGAGGTTGAGTTGGTAGAAGTTTTGCGATAAAAAAGAGAAAATTTACAAGCTCAACAGAAACTGTTCGATGGCACTTCGCACTTGTGTACGAGTGCCATTAAATTTATTTACCAGAATGGTAAAGGCATACTTTTTGTTGCCATCCAGCAAATAACCCGAATAACACTGCACCCCGCCAATACTGCCGCTTTTTGCCACAATTTTACCCGAATACTTGGTTTTTCGTAAAAAATTGCGCAACGTGCCTTCTTCCCCGGCTTTGGGCAACGATTGGATAAAGGATGACGAATTGCTACTTTTGTTGTGCATATACACCAATAAATCTGTTAGCAGAGCGGCACTCACCGCGTTTTGTGGTGCAAGTCCGCAACCATCTTTCATGACCAAAGCATCGGTTGAAATATTTTTACCTTTCCAATACCGTTGTATAAAATCTACTCCTTCGTCCAACGCGTTGCTGTAAATATCCGGGTTGTTGTATCGTCCGATATTTCGCAACAGATGTTCCGCATAGTGGTTATTACTATTCACGTTTATTTCGCGAATAATCTCTTTCATTGGTCGTGATTGGTGCGAATATATGAGTTCGCCCACGGCGTAAGGCTGCGTTTTTTGTTTGCTGCATTGCAACGAAATATAATCGGCACGAGCCGTTTTAATTTTTGAAATACGCAAACCCGAACGTTGCAAATAATCGGACAACGTTTCACCCAAAAATTGTCCCGGATCAGGGATATCGCCTTTTATGCTGAATTGGGTTTTTCCTGCCGGAATATCGCCTCGTAAAATTCGATGATTCGAAAACGGGATGCCATATATATATCCGTTATCGCGCCCGGTGGTATTGAGTGTCATCCCGTTTTCAAATGTAATTGACTTCATTGGTGGTTCAGTACGAAGAATTTGCGGGCAGCCGTTGGTGTTGGTCGTGTTGAAAAATAACCGATAGGTATTGTCAAAAACACTGATGCCGTAGGCACCTGACGCATAGTAGTTTCCCATATCTATCCAAGTCCATTCGGGCGAAATGCCGTCGTATCCAAACAGGTTGTCGACCACGTAGATGGAGTAATTTGTATTGGTATCGAGCACACGTTTGGCAGCATCGGCACTTTGTATAAAAAAAGCATTTGGGTTTCCCTCAAAAGCTTCGCTTGTAAGCGTGGGGTCGCCCGAGCCGATAACCAGAATTTGGTTGGCCGAGTTGGCATCCTTAGCGATATCGGTTTTATATCGATAGTTTTCACCAAATACTTCGATAGCAGTGGCGGTAGTTATCAGTTTGAGAACCGACGCGGGCGTGAGCGATTTTTGCGCATCGTGCGACACTACCACCCTACCCGTTTGCAAATCTACTACAGAAATACCCACCGAAGCATGTTTTAGAGCAGAATTGCCTAAAAACTTCTGTACAGCCGTTTGCGGGAAAACGGAAGTAAAAAATAGGAAAAAAGCCAAAGAAAAAACCAATCTTTTCATCTGTTTATAATTTTAAGAGCCAAGAAACGAGAATCAAGAGCCAAGAAACAAGATAGAAGTCTTTCGTTGAGCGACGTCGGATATCCGTCTTCTGACCACAAACATCTTCCCTTGTGTCAAAATTCTTGATTTCGCTCATGGGTGTTTCATTCACAAATATTTTTCAATAAAAGTGCAAGATACGAAATAATAAAAAAAAGAGCAACTTTTTAGGGTTGCCCTTTTTTGTATATAAAAATTTGTATCCGAATTAGAATTTGTAACCTACAGAGATGTAAGCGTTTTGGTTTTTCATATCAGAATTTTCATTCAACTTAACCAGACCCATATCCCAGCCAAGGTCAACCAAGAAAGAACCGAATTCTGCACCAACTCCAAGACCTAAACCGGCATCAAAACGTTGTTTGAATAATCCGTCATCTCCAAAAGTATCTAATTTAGTATCAACACCTTTTACAGAAGCTTTTCCTGCTACTCCAAAAGCCATATACGGACCGGCGTGGAATACGATGCGTGTTCCGGGAGTAACATCCAATTTGTAAGCAAAATGAACGGGAAGTTGAACGTAATAAGCATCTACTGTGCTTTCAACTGTACCAAGAAGAGGGAAAGTTGACGAATATTTCGCGCCTTTGCTGGTGAAATACAAGCCAGTTTGTAAAGCCATGTTTGATGCAAAATCATAATCGGCTGCAAGTCCAACATGGAAACCTATTTTCACATCGCCATTTACATCGCTACCGTAAAAATTGGACATGTTCATTCCACCTTTTACTCCTAAATTCAATTGTGCGCTTGCCGCAGTAACTATTGCCAACATGGCAACTACCAATGATAATCTCATTTTTTTCATAATTTCAATTTTTAAAATTAATAATTTAGTTTGTTCAAAATATTGTTGTCTTTAAAACTTCAAATTAAACAACTGAGTAAATATTTTGTTCGATTGTTTCTGCAAAAGTATATTTTATTTGCATTGTGTGGAAAATATTTGCCACCAATTTATGTTAAATTAATATTTAGGATGCCACAGCCAATAATTATCAAAACAAAAACGGCAATATTATAGGGTATTTTCGTATCTTTGTTGCTTTATTTTAGCGTACTATTTCCGCTACTTCGATGAGAAAAAACTTCTACATAAAAAAGCTATATGGTTACTTGTTAAAGACATATATCCCCTCGTTTTTGATGACGTTCGCGATTTGTCTTTTCCTGGTTTTGATGCAATTTTTATGGAAATATATCGAAGATTTTGTGGGCAAAGGATTGGGTATTGGCGTGTTGGGCGAAATGTTTTTGTATGCCGCTCTCACCCTTATTCCTTTGGCGTTGCCGCTCTCCATTTTGCTTGCTTCGCTCATGGTTTTTGGTAATTTGGGCGAAACGCTCGAACTTTTATCCATCAAATCGGCAGGCATCCCATTGCTAAAAATGATGAAACCACTCATTTTTCTGGTCATTTTTATCAGTATCGGGGCATTTTTCTTTCAAAACAATGCCATGCCCAAAATACAATCTAAATTTGTCTCCTTGTTGATTTCTATACGGCAAAAATCGCCCGAACTGGATATCCCCGAAGGAGTTTTCTACAAAGAGATAAGCGGATACAACGTGTATGTTGGCAAAAAAGACCCCGAAACCGGCATGCTGCACGATGTGCTGATATATGATATGGCAAACGGTTTTCAGAATATGGCAGTTATTATTTGCGATTCGGCAAAAATGCACTCGTCAGAAGACAAGCTATCGCTAATTTTCACGATGTACAACGGACAGCAATTTCAAAATTTTACCGAAGGCACGGCGCAAACATATACACCTGATTTTGTGCCGTATGCACGCGAGAGTTTCGACCGGAAAACAATGACCATCCATTACGACGACAACTTTAACCGGATGGACGAAAACGTGATACAAGAAAACGTTTCTACCAGCTATGCTACCAAAAACATGACACAACTGCAATTTTCTATCGACTCGTTGCAATTGGTGGTTGATAGTGCCAACGTGGAAGACAGGAAAGTGATGCACGACCACTCGTATCTCAATTTCAGAATTTCTTATGCACGAGATGTCAACAAAAAAGACTCGATAATGGGGTTGGCAAAAACAATAGCTGTGCAAGGCGATTCACTGTTTGCCGAAAAAAATCTGAAAAACAAAGTAAGCATCTTGCAAAGTGCCTACTCCAAAGCCGAGAGCAACGGCAACGATTTTCTGTTCAGAACCATGAACAAAAGTTCGCTCAAAAAAACCATAATCCGCTATTGGATAGAGTGGCACAGAAAATTTACCCTGTCGTTTGCCTGCCTCATCTTCTTTTTTATCGGTGCACCGTTGGGTTCTATCGTGCGCAAAGGCGGCTTGGGTACGCCCATTGTTATATCGGTTATCCTTTTTATTGTTTATTATATTCTCGACAACGTGGGCTATAAAATGGCGCGCGACGGCGTTTGGGAACACTGGATTGGCATGTGGTTTAGCTCGTTTATTTTGCTTGGATTGGGTATTTTCCTAACCTACAAAGCCATGAACGACTCGGTAATAATGAATAGCGACACGTATCTACATTTCATCAAAAAAATGCTATTCATCAGAGAAAAAAGAGCTTACACAATGAAAGAAGTCATTATTGACGAACCAAATCCCGAAAAAATATTGCTGCAAGCCAACCAACTTTCGGAAAATATCAACACCTATTTACAACAATACTCCAAGCTTTCTTACCAAACATTTTGGAGCGACAACAACTATGCCGAACAGTACGAAAACATAAGAAAAGAACTCGAAAATATACTTTCGCAACTGTCAAACTCGCGCAAATCGGGCATTATAGAAACAGCAAACCAATATCCCGTTCTCATTGCGCACATCAAACCATTCGCAAAAAACCGCAAGTTGTCAAACATATTCCGAGTCGTTTTTCCTATCGGATTTGTATTTAAACTATTATCTTTGCCTTTTGAAAAAAGAATTGCAACAGATTTACGACAAATTTTGAAGAAAAACCAAGACTTGCAAAGCTTATATAAAGAAGAATAAATATCAGAAAAAATCATAGAAGAAAAAATGAATGAATTTAAATTGAACACGATTGAAGAAGCCATCGAAGAGATACGGAATGGAAATTTTGTTATCGTTGTAGATGACGAAGACCGCGAAAACGAAGGCGATTTCATAATTGCCGCCGAGTGCATCACACCCGAAAAAGTGAATTTTTTGGAGACACACGGACGCGGACTTATTTGTGCGCCAATCACCAAAGAACGTGCCGAGGAGTTGGATTTGCCCATGATGGTAACCAACAACACATCGTGCCACGCCACGCCATTTACCGTGTCTATCGACCTGCTCACGCACGGCTGCACCACCGGCATATCTGCATACGATAGAGCACAAAGCATACTCGCTCTTACCAGAAAAGAGACCAAACCCGAAGATTTTGGTCGCCCGGGACACATTTTCCCCCTGCGTGCACAAAACCGAGGCGTCATTCGTCGTGCAGGACACACCGAAGCTGCTATCGACTTAGCCAGACTGGCAGGGCTGTATCCCGCCGGTGCACTTGCCGAAATCAAAAACGAAGACGGTTCGATGGCTCGTTTGCCCGAGTTGATGAAACTTGCCAAAGAGCACAACATGAAAATTATTTCGGTTGCTGCGCTCATCAAATACCGATTGGAGACAGAATCGCTTATCCGCCGGGGCGAAGAGATAAAATTGCCTACGCAATACGGCGATTTCAAACTGATTCCCTACTTGCAAATTTCTAACGAAGTAGAACACGTGGCACTCGTGAAGGGCGAGTGGGACAAAGACGAATCTATCTTGGTACGCGTACACTCTTCTTGCATTACTGGCGACACGTTCGGCTCCATGCGTTGCGAATGTGGCGAGCAACTACACAAAGCACTCGAAATGATTGACAAAGAAGGCAAAGGTGTGCTTATCTACCTCAACCAAGAAGGCAGGGGAATCGGGCTCATGGCAAAAATTGCAGCATACAAACTGCAAGAAAACGGCATGGACACCGTGGATGCCAATCTGCACTTAGGCTACCAAGCCGATGAGCGCGATTATGGAGTTGGAGCACAGATATTGAGAAACTTAGGCATTTCCAAAATGCGTCTGATGACCAACAACCCCGTGAAACGAATCGGATTGGAATCGTACGGATTGGAAGTAACCGAAAACATCCCGTTAGAGATAAAGCCAAACCAATTCAACGAGTTCTATTTAGAAACCAAACGCAATAAAATGGGACATCTGCTGAAAAATATAAAATAATTTCCATAACAAATAAAAAACAAAAAATTATGTACAAAAATCTGCAACAACATCTTCAAAAAGAACTACAAGCTATTGAAGAAGCCGGACTTTACAAAAACGAACGCATCATTGTTTCGCCACAAAAAGCCGAAATTAAAGTGAAATCGGGACAAGAAGTTCTCAACTTTTGTGCCAACAACTACCTGGGTCTTTCCGACCATCCTCAGCTGATAGAAGCTGCTAAGAACGCCCTCGACGAACGCGGTTACGGTATGTCGTCGGTTCGTTTTATTTGTGGAACACAAGATTACCACAAAATGTTGGAAAAAACCATCAGCGATTTCTTCCATACCGAAGACACCATTCTGTACGCTGCTTGTTTCGATGCCAACGGCGGATTGTTCGAACCTCTTCTTACCGAAGAAGATGCCATCATTTCTGACGCGCTCAACCACGCTTCTATCATTGACGGAGTACGTCTTTGTAAAGCAAAACGCTATCGTTACGCCAATGCCGATATGGCAGATTTGGAAGCAAAACTACAAGAAGCACAAGCACAACGCTTCCGCATTATTGCAACCGACGGCGTTTTCTCTATGGACGGAAACGTGGCACCACTGGACAAAATTATGGAGCTGGCAAAAAAATATGACGCCATCGTTATGGTGGACGAAAGCCACTCGGCAGGTGTGGTAGGAAAAACAGGAAAAGGTGTTTCGGAACTCTACAACTGCATTGGCGATGTAGATATCATTACCGGCACATTGGGTAAAGCATTTGGCGGAGCCATTGGGGGATTCACTACCGGAAGAAAAGAAATCATCGATATGTTGCGTCAACGCTCACGTCCGTATCTTTTCTCCAACTCCATTCCTCCATTGGTTGCAGCAGCCGGCACAAAAGCATTTCATCTACTCGAAGAAAGCAATCACCTACAAGACCAACTACACGAAAATGTAGATTATTTTGTAGCAAAAATGAAAGAAGCCAAATTCGATATTAAACCAACCCAATCGGCAATTTGCGCCGTAATGTTGTACGATGCAAAACTATCGCAAGAATTTGCGGCAGCTTTGTTAGAAGAAGGTATTTATGTAATTGGTTTCTACTATCCGGTTGTTCCCAAAGAACAAGCACGCATTCGTGTACAGCTATCGGCAGGACACACACGTGCACACCTGGATAAAGCAATTGCTGCATTTATTAAAGTTGGAAAACAGTTGGGCGTAATTGAATAATCAGGCACATCTGTTTCAAGTAAAAAACCGGCGATATTTTTCGTCGGTTTTTTATTATCCGCATGCTGACTTACCCTGAAATAGCGTTGCACAAAGAAAAATAAAATATTGACGGAAAAACGAACCATTTCGTCAATTAATTATCCCATAAATTGATTTTCTTTTTGTCAATTACTAATTGTTTTCTATCTTTGCACATCCTAAAACTGAATATAATTTTCAACAGCAATGACCAATATTTTACTTATCGGTTCAACCGGACAAATAGGCTCCGAGTTGACGATGGAATTGAGAAAAAACTATGGCGGAGCAAATGTGGTTGCCGGCTACATTCCCGGTGCTGAGCCAAAAGGAGTTTTATTAGAATCGGGTCCGGCAGAAATTGTGGACATAACCAATGCACAGCAAATTGCAGAAGTAGTAGAGAAACACAAAATCGATACTATTTACAATTTGGCGGCACTTCTTTCGGCTGTTGCCGAGGCAAAACCACAATTGGCATGGCATATCGGCTTGGGCGGATTGTTCAACGTGTTGGAAGTAGCACGTGAGAAGAAATGCGCTGTTTTCACACCAAGTTCCATTGGTTCTTTTGGCAACGACACACCAAAAGACAACACCCCGCAAGACACCATCCAACGTCCGAAAACGATGTACGGTGTAACCAAAGTTTCGGGCGAATTGCTAAGCGATTACTATTTCCATCGGTTTGGAGTAGATACACGCTCGGTACGTTTTCCGGGACTCATCTCCAATGTGGCTCTGCCCGGCGGCGGGACAACCGACTACGCGGTAGATATCTACTACTCTGCAGTGAAAGAAGGAAAATTTGTTTGCCCAATCAAAGCCGGCACTTACATGGATATGATGTATATGCCCGATGCATTGAAAGCTTGTATCCAACTAATGGAAGCAGACCCCACCCGACTAAAACACCGCAACTCGTTCAACATCGCGTCTATGAGTTTCGATCCGGAAGGAATTGCTGCAAGCATCAAGAAATATATTCCTGAATTTACAATGGAATATCAAATTGACTCGTTGCGACAAGGAATTGCCGAATCGTGGCCAAACTCTTTGGACGACTCGTGCGCCAGAGAAGAGTGGGATTGGAAACCTACATACAATTTGGATGCAATGACACAAGATATGCTGCAAGTTCTTCGTGCCAGATATGGCAAATAAGCAGACTGAAAAATTAGCCATTTAGGCAAAATAATAACGAAAAAGGAGTTGTCTTGATTGAGTGGCAACTCCTTTTTTTGTATGAAAGCTTGGAAAAATGGAGGATGATTTATTCGATGGCTTCGGGTGCTTCGGGCAACGATTTATAATCTTCCACTTTATCCATATTCTTAATTTTCCATAAGTTGGCACCCACAACTTCCGTAAGCAAGGTTGTCATTTGCTCCGAAGCAATTTTCATCAAGTTGCTCTGCATCACAGATTTTCGCACCTGCTCCTTTGCCAAGTCTTGTATCTGTGTCAAATCTTTTCGGTTGATAAAATTGAACAAATCATCTTCAAAATAGTAGTAATCGTATTCTGTATCTAAGGAGAGAACCTCCGGTTTGGGAAAATCTAACAGTTCAATGGTTTTGTTCTCCTCGTCGATGCGCCATTTACATTTTTCAAAATCATAACCCACCAACACTTTTGCACGTACAATTACCAACGCTTTTTTAGTAGAGGGAATAAATTTGAGTAGTTTTTTCGTGTTTTCGTAATTAAATACTTCGTTCAATTGCCCTTCGGCAGCCACTATTTTAAAAACCTTTTTCATACTCTCCACTACGGCGTAGGATGAAATGGAAGTATTATTTTGATTGTTTCCTGATTTTTGCAAAAGTTTGACCACAAGAAACACAAGTATTCCACCAAATAAGATGCCCAAAAAGATGAATCCAAAACCATTGGAAAAGGAATGGCTGCTTTGTGGACGCACAAAAAGGGATGCTATAAAAGCGATAAGTAACAGAGCCACAACTGCTACAGCAATCCATAAACCAATTTTTAATTTCTTCATCTGTTTGTTATTTTGAGCCAAGAACCATGATTTTTGAACCAAGAATTTCACGTTAAATTATTAGTGTTTTTAATTTTCAAAATCTTTAATGGTTATGGATGTTTCTTTTATCTTTTATCTT
>CAZVWS010000013.1:20752-40688 GCA_964631255.1 uncultured Dysgonomonadaceae bacterium
TCTTTTATCTTTTATCTTCAGCCTTTGCCAATTGAATGGTCTGCAAAAATAGTTATAATTTACGCAAAAACATCTTTTTTACCGATGAATAGCGTTGGATGAGACATTTTGCAACAACTTTCTCCAGAAAAAAAACATCCAAAAACAAAGTCTATGCCGATTCGCGATACATTTCATTAAAAAATTGTTTATTTTTGTACAATAAATAAAAGTTTATGCAGCAAGATAAAAGTCTGTTGGTGCCAAATGCCATGTACTCGGGTATTTTTCTGGGTCTGTTTTGGATTGTCAAATATTTGGTACATATTCATGCAAAAGACAGTGTAGTATTAGATTTTTTGAGCACATTCCTGGCTTTTGGAACACCTTTTTTACTCTTTTATTTCTTGTGGAAATACAAAGCTAAATCGGACAATCCCATCATCGGGTATTGGCACGGCGTACAATTTGGCGTATTGCTTTTCTTTTTCGCATCTATCTGGGAATCAGTAGCTGTTTTCACACATATTGCTTGGATAGATGTTCATTACATTGGCGATTTATATGGGCAAGTTATTGACACGGCAAAATCTATCAACCTGCCGGAGAGTTTGACCCAACAGATTGAAAACAGTCCGGCGCCGCCGCCTGCACAATTTATTTTTAACAACGTGATTATAGCAAACATGTTTCTCGGCTTACTTTTTCCGATGATTTTGGTGCCAATAAGCAACAGACAAAATTGGACAAGACGAAACTAAAACAGCAATTGCAAGTAATAAAACAGAAAAAACAATGGATATATCAGTCGTAATACCTCTATTTAATGAAGAAGAATCGCTTCCGGAACTGCACGCGTGGATAGAAAAAGTGATGAATACAAACAGTTTTTCTTACGAAATTATTTTTGTGGACGATGGCAGTACCGACAATTCTTGGCAAATAATCAGTGACCTGAAAAAGCAATCGCCTCACGTGAAAGGGATAAAATTTCAGCGTAACTACGGTAAATCGCCCGCTTTGCATTGTGCATTTCAAAAGGCGCAAGGAGACGTTGTGATAACCATGGATGCCGATTTACAAGATAGCCCCGACGAAATTCCGCAACTTTATGCAAAAATAAAAGAGGAGGGCTACGATTTGGTTTCGGGATGGAAAAAGAAAAGATACGATGCAAAATTGACGAAGAATTTGCCATCGAAACTTTTTAACGCAACTGCCAGAAGTATATCCGGGATAAAATTGCACGATTTTAATTGCGGGCTCAAATCGTATAAAAAAGATTTGGTAAAAAACATTGAAATCTACAACGATATGCACCGCTACATCCCCATCTTGGCAAAAGATGCCGGCTACACTAAAATCACCGAAAAAGAGGTGAAACATCGTCCACGAAAATATGGAAAAAGTAAATTTGGAATCAGTCGCTTTGTAAACGGCTACCTGGACTTACTCACCATCTGGTTTCTGAACAAATTTGGCAAAAAACCGATGCACTTTTTCGGGTTGTTGGGCAGTCTTATGTTTTTACTCGGGTTCATTGCCATTATCTTGGTGGGAGCAATAAAAATATATGATATGCGCAACGGCAATCCATACCGATTGGTAACCGATTCGCCCTATTTTTTCATCTCGCTCACCATGATGATTTTGGGAACGTTGCTTTTCTTGGCGGGATTTTTGGGAGAGCTGATTTCTCGCAACTCACCCGAAAGAAACAATTATCGGATAGAAGAAGAATTTTAAGAACAAAACCAACATAAAGCTATGTACAACAACCATCTATCTCGTTTGCTTTTCCTATTCATCGCCCTATCGGCTTTGACCTCGTGCACCGAAGGAAAAAAGCAAACTGCAAAAGAGACTTACCAGTATGACGATGGACGAATTTTCAATACATCGTTTCACATCAAATATGCATACAATCGGTCGTTGAAAGCCGAAATCATAGACGAACTCAACACATTTGATTTATCGCTCAATCCGTTCAACAAAAATTCTATCATCAGCAAAGTGAATAACAACGAGCCGGTTGTGGTAGATTCTTTTTTCACCGAAGTTTTCAATAAATCGATGGAGGTTTCGGGCAATACCGATGGAAAATTTGACATAACCGCATCGCCGCTAATCAATGCTTGGGGCTTTGGGTTTAAAAATATGGACTCCATCACGCCGCAAATTATTGATAGTTTGCAATCATTCGTAGGTTATGGCAAAATAGCAATTGACCCCGACGGCAAAATCGCCAAAACCGATTCGCGCGTTACACTCAACATGTCGGCGATAGCCAAAGGATACGCTTGCGACGTGATTGCCCGTTTGCTCGAAAAACACGGCATAGAAAACTACATGGTAGAAATTGGTGGCGAAATTTCGGCAAAAGGTGTAAACGATAGCGGGCAATGCTGGCGCATTGGTATTGACAAACCCATAGACGATGCCTCGGGTATGAAACATGAGTTGCAAACCATACTCTCTATTTGCGACAAAGCAATGGCAACCTCGGGCAATTACAGAAATTATTATGTGAAAGACGGCAAAAAATACACACACACCATTGACCCGCAAACCGGTTTTCCGGCACAACAGAACATATTGAGTGCGACGGTTTTGGCCGACCAATGCATTACTGCTGATGCCTATGCAACCGCATTCATGGTAATGGGTTTGGAAAAATCGGTTACTGTGGCAAAAGGGATTCCCGGTTTGCTCTATTATTTTATTTACTCCACGGCAAACGACTCGGTAGCTGTCCATTATTCCGACGGATTTGAAGCCTATTTTGCCAACGACAACCAAAACCAATAACAGATAACTCAACTATTCATCATTATATATAAAAAACATGAAACGCTTTACATTTTTCACATTCATTTTATTCGTTTCTGCATTTCAATTTTGCTTGCTTGCGCAGCAAACCGATTCTCTCAAGCTTCCTACATTCAAGGTAGATGGCGTAATGAAAAATAAATTTGAGGTGGCATCAGAAACAGGAAAAGGGCGATTTTCGGTAAGAAATTCGCGTATTGGTGTATCCGGACTTTTCACTTCCTACTCTTCCTATCGTGCACAATTGGAGCTCAGCGATAACGGAAATTTCAAGGTCTTGGATTTGTACGGCTCTATCATTCCCGTGAAGGGGCTTACCGTGTCGTTGGGTCAAACAAGCATCCCGCTATTCAACTCGTACGTGGTTTCGCCCGGTAGCATTATGTTTGCCAACAGAACTTTTATTGGTAAATATTTTTTGAGTACACGCGATATCGGGTTGCATGTAGATTACAACTTCAATATCGGTATTGTGCCCGTTTCGGCAGAAGTAGGTTTGTACAATGGTAACACCATCAACGACCCCGTGTGGCGCGACAGACTGTCGTACGGTGCACGCCTCGAATTGGGAAAAATGAAAGGTTTGCGCTCCACGTTTAAGTTTTACGACTATCTGAACACACCAGAAACACATTATCTGTTTTATGGTGCCGATTTGCGCTACGGTGCCGACGCGTGGAAAGTAGAAACCGAAATCATGAAACGCGATAACAAACTAAACCCCGAAGACAAAATGCTTTCCTACTATCTGCAAGGCGCATACGCGTTTCCGTTGAATCAATCGTGGGTGTTCAAACATTTGATTCCTGCCGTGAGATGGGATGCCATCGATAAAAACATGGACATTAGCGGATTTGATGTAAATAGATTGTCGTTGGGAATAGGTTTTGGATTGACAAAAAAATATTTTTCGTCCATCCTTCGCTTCGATTACGAATGGTATATGGTGAATAATTCGCTCGATATTCTCAACTCGTACGAAGAGATGGATTCCGACAAATTTACGATGGAATTGTTGCTCACGTTCTAATCTTTCATCTGTTGAGAAGAAAAAAAGCAGAACCGAAAACAATCGATTCTGCTTTTTTAGTATGAAAACACAATTTCGCTTTGGTCGAAATAAATGGATGAATATTACGCCATTTGTTCTTTCATCATGCGCCGCCACTTGAAGTATCCTAAAACAGAAATCACCGAGTACACGATAAATAAAATAGCCGTGGGATACAATCCTTTCCAAAAATAAAGTGCGCACGAAATAATGTTTACTACAAACCACAACCACCACTGTTCTACATATTTGTGTGCCAACATCCACATACCCACTATGCTTATGGCAGTTGTTAGGCTATCGCCGTAAGGCACGGGGCTATCCGTGTGGTGCACCAAAATATAGGCAATGATGGCGAAAGCCGCAGCACCCACCAAAACCAGCGGAGTTACTAATCGGGCGGGCGTATGGGTTATGTTTATAGGAGATGTATCGTTCTTATGTTTTGTCCACCGAGACCAACCGTAGATACTCGCGAAAAAATAGTAAACGTTGATTCCCATATCGGCATAAAACCGCGAATTGTAAAAAACAAACACGTACACCAATGGCATCAGTACACCCATGGGCCACAGCCATTTGCTGGCTCTATACTCTAAAAAGAGATAGGCAAGACCAATTACAACACCTATTATCTCGAACCAAATCGATTGAAAAAATTGCATAAGCCGTGTTTCAAGTTATTTATAAAAAATGTTCACTTACTTTTTTAATTAAAAACTTATCGTTACACGTGCCATATAGTTGCGGGTAGCTTGCGGGTAATAACCAATCCAGTTGAGCGAATTGCCGTCGGCAAAAGTATCTGTTGAAGCCCAACCGTTGGCAATATATTTCTTGTTGAACAGGTTGTTTACAAAAAACTGTAAGTTTATGTTTCCTATACCGGTTTCGTTGAAAGTATATCCTGCCGAAAAATTGCTCACGAAATAGGCGTCTATAGATTTTGCATCGTTGGAAGTGTTGTCCAAATATTGTTTATCCACATATTTGCCTTGCAAGTTGATATAAAAACTGGATACCGGCTGATACGTAACTCCCATGAAAGCCACTACATTTGGCGAAAAGGAGATATTGGTAGATTCAAATGTTTGCGAAATCTGTCCAATCCATTCATACGAATCTGCCGTATCGTAATGGTCAAAATAAGCAACATAATTTTTTATTTTATTGCGGCTGATTGTAGCGTTTCCATCCACACGCCATTTGTTGTTCCACAAGGGCAGAGCCATCTCCAATTCCAAACCGGCACGGTAACTGTCTTTCACATTTTCCATCAGCTTGTAGCCCACGTCGGTCAGTTTGCCGGTTTGCACCATTTGGTTGTGATAATCCATCAGATATAAATTTGCCCCCAAACGCAATCCGGCACTATTGGTAAATCGGTATCCCAGTTCGTAGTCAATCATTCGCTCGGGTTTAATGGGATTTTCTGTGTCGCCTTTTATTCCGTCCTTCAAATCGGGACGGATGGGTTCACGTTGTGCCATAGCAACCGATGCGTACAGTTTGTTCCAATTGTTGAGATTAAAAAACAGACCTGCTTTGGGATTCACAAAATCATAAACAAAATCGTGTTTCAAGCTTGCCAAATCATCATCAATTCCGTCAAAACGATAGTTGATGTGTCGGTATTGCACATCGGCAAAAGCCGATAGCTTGTCGGTGAGCTGGTATTCCGATTTGGCAAAAACAGAAAATTCGCCTTTTTTCCCGGTATTGCGATACCATTCGTAATCGGGAGCAATATTTTGCGAATATTTTACCCAAGGTAATTTCCCGTAGTGATTGCCATCATAAAAGCTGTACATGCTGCCGAAAGTCATTTTCCATGCATCGCGGGCATATTCCAAACCAATGTTTGCCACATAGAAATCGTTTTTCATCAATTTCTGACGAATCACATCCGTGCGATTGTAGGTAACACCGTCAATCACTTGTGGCTCCAATCCAAATTCTGAAAGTTTGCGATTGGCTTTGTAATTTTCGTAATAGCCAAACCCGTGGTTGTAACTGAGTGCAGCATTAACAGAAAGGGCATCGGTTATCTCTCTCGAAAAAACAAATTGCAATATATCTGAGAAATAATTATCCGTTTCATTATCATAATACAATCTATTGCCGGCATCGTCATAATACTCCCCTGCCGGGTTGTACCGACGACCATATTCCTCGTCGTTCATCTGCTCTTCCGATACTCCTTCCCAGGTAATACCCGTGCGTTGCGACCCTTTTATGTAACTCAGTCGGAGCAACTGCTTGTCGGTATAGTGAGAAAGTGCCAAATATAAATTGCTGTGATTGACCTTGCCGTTGCGAATATATCCATCGCCTAACACACGCGAATATCGGGCATCTAACGACAGACCATTTTTCAAAATTCCTGTACCGGCGGCAAGTGTAGAAAGAAACGTATTGTAACTGCCTACCGAGGTAGATGCTTCGCCATAGGCTTGCGAACGTGCGCCGGTGGTTTTGAGCGAGATGCTTGCGCCAAACGCTGCCGAACCGTTGCTGGATGTACCAATACCTCGCTGTATCTGAACACTTTGCAGCGAATTGGATAAATCGGGTAAGTTGACCCAATACACCTCCTGGCTTTCGGGGTTGTTGAGCGGCATTCCATTGAGGGTAACATTGATACGGGTTGCATCCGTTCCTCTGATTCTAAAGAAAGTATTGCCCACGCCCAATCCGTCTTCCGAAAAAGAGACCAAAGAGGGCGTTACTTGCAATATGGCAGGAATGTTGCGAGCGGCATTTTGCTTACGAATGTCCGTAGCCGACACGTTGGTATAAGACATGGGCGTATTTTGTCCCGCACGCATTGCCGACACAACTACCTCTTCCAATTGCACATTTTTCAAACTGTCGGTTTGCTCCTCTTGTGCATGCAACAGATTACCCAACACCAAAAAAAGAATGGGTAAAAAAATAAACTTTTTCATTTTAAAACATGTTTTTTTTGGGATAAACGGACACAGTAATACATGCTCGTTTATCGATTAAATATAAAATAACAAGGGGATTGAACCTAAAAAACGGATACACCAAGGTGGTTTACGTTTTTTTTATTTCCCTACGCCGGCATTATCCGGATCAGGTGTTTGGGTATGATCTCAGCCTGTAAACTTTGGAGGCACCCCTTCATAAAGATGATGCAAAGGTACTATTTATTTTGAATAATTGACCCAATAAACAAAAGATGATTATTTTTTTTGAACAAATACGACAGAAAATGGCAAAATCTTTTCAATATAATTAGATTTCTTTGTAATTTCGTTGTTAATATAGCATATTCTGTTAAAATTATTTACTCGAGATGACTGATGAAACCAAAATATTAGCCGAAGAAAAGATGATTGAAGATGAGTTTCAGGCACTTGTCAACGATTATCTGAACTCGAACCACCGGCGCAAGGTTGATATCATAACCAAAGCCTACAACTTGGCAAAGGAGGCGCATAAAGGTGCGCGCCGTCGTTCGGGCGAACCATATATTATGCACCCCATTGCAGTAGCACGCATCGTGTGTCGCGAAATGGGATTGGGGTCCACCTCCATTTCGGCGGCTCTGTTGCACGATGTGGTAGAAGACACCGACTACACCACCGAAGACATCAAAATGATGTTTGGTGAAAAAATTGCCCTTATTGTCGAAGGTCTCACAAAAATATCGAGTGGCATGTTTGGTGAAGATGTTTCGGCACAAGCAGAAAATTTCAGGAAATTGCTGCTGACTATGTCCGAAGATATTCGGGTAATATTGATAAAAATTGCCGACAGATTGCACAACATGCGCACGCTGGACTCCATGGCTCCCGCCAAAAAATTCAAAATTACGGGCGAAACCATGTTCATTTATGCTCCATTGGCGCACCGACTCGGGCTTTTTGCAATGAAAACAGAATTGGAGGAGCTCTGTTTCAAATACGAACATCCGGAAACTTACCTGGAGCTGGAAAAAAACATAGAAGAAACAGCCTCTTCACGCGACAAGGTGTACGAAAAATTTTCGATTCCCGTCATCAAAGCATTAGATAAGATGGGTATCGAGTACGAAATGCGGGCACGTGTGAAATCTATCTTCTCCATTTGGAAAAAAATGGAGTCAAAAAACATCAAATTCAACGAAGTATATGACCTGTATGCCGTTCGCATCATATTTGAAGCATCGCCCGAAATGGACGAAAAAAAACAGTGTTGGGACATATATTCTGCCATCACCGATATTTATAAACTACGCCCCGATCGCATTCGCGATTGGATTAGCCACCCAAAATCAAACGGTTACCAGGCATTGCATCTTACTGTGATGGGTCCCGACGGGAAATGGATAGAAATCCAAATCCGAAGCCGACGGATGGACGAAATTGCAGAAAAAGGATTTGCAGCCCATTGGAAATACAAAGAAAGCAGTGTGGAAGAAGACAATGAATTGGAGAAATGGCTCAAAACCATTCAGGAAGTTTTGACCAACCCAAATCCAAATGCCATCGATTTTCTCGATACGGTAAAAATGAGCCTCTTCGCCTCCGAAATATTTGTTTTCACACCGCGAGGCGACTTAAAAACTTTACCTAAAGGCTCCACCGCTTTAGACTTTGCATACAGCATACACACGCGCATTGGCGACCATTGTTTGGGTGCAAAGGTAAACCACAGTTTGGTGCCATTGAGCCAAATGTTGAAAAGTGGCGACCAAATTGAGATAATTACATCACAAACGCAACAACCACAAAAGGAGTGGCTTGGATTTGTTACTACGGCAAAAGCCAGAACAAAAATAGAATCATCATTGCGACGACAAAAACGCCAAATAGAAGAGCAAGGTATGCTCATGCTGGAAGAGCTACTGGAAACCAAACCGGTAGAAAACCCCATGTATGTAAAAATTCTGAATTACTACAACATAGAAAAAAAAGAAGATTTGCATTACCTGATTGGAAGCAACGAGATAAAACTGCCCGCCAACAAAGACGTTTTTAACTCTCCACAGAAAAAAGAAGAACAAAAACAGGACAACCTTTTTGTTCGTTATGTAAAGCAAGCTATGAGCTCGCTCAAGAAAAACCAAGACGACATAAAAATCAACTCCACACCGAGCGATTCAAAACAAGAGAAAAAAACGGTAGAAAAGATTGACAAAAAATCAGTTTACCAACTAAAAGAAGACAACTTCAAGAAAAACTTTATCGTGGCTCCGTGCTGCAATCCGCTGCCGGGCGATGATGTATTCGGCTTTATTACCAACAAAAATGAGGTGGAAGTACACAAACGCTCCTGTTCCACAGGCATAAAACTGAAATCTAATTTCGGAGAAAAAATTGTTGCTACCGCTTGGAGCGATTACAGGCAATACTCTTTTACCGCATCCATTGCGCTTTCGGGTATCGACCGTATAGGTATTTTGAATGAAATATTGCTCAAACTAACCGAGGACAAAGTGATAAATATCCAAAGCATGAATGTATCTTCAAACGATGGTATTTTTGAGGGAGTTATTCACGTAGGTGTGCATAGCGTGGAGGATGTGAATTTGCTATGCAAAAAAATTGAGAAAGTAGATGGTATCAATAGCGTGAGGCGGTCGTTGAATAACTAAGCAGAGCCTAAAACGGCTGTAAAAAAACACAATTGGATGATAGTCTTTATAAAAAAGGATATCATCCAATTGCAAATTCAAAATATGGAGCTACAAGATATAGCCGTATTTTCACCTTTTTTTCTTACCTCCAAACAGTCGTCCCGTTACTTTTTTTGCCGCAAAAGCCATGATGGCAGGTTTGCCTACTTGCCACGCCATTTTGCCAATCAAAGGCAAATTGGACACGACCATATTCAGCCAGGGCATTCTGCTTTTTTTACTCACAAACGGGGTTACAGAGCTGGATGAGCCGCTCGATAAGGTATCTAATGTTTCCGAAAACTTCGTTTTGATACTCGAGGCAACACCTTTGGTGAGCATACTTCCCCAGTTATCTTCTAAATATTGCAATCTGTACGATAGTCTTTGTGCAGAGATAGCACGATTTTCACGCAATCGTTTTTTCTCCAAATGGAGCTCGTCAAGGGGTGTCAATTTATATGATTTCATTGTTTTACATTTGAAAAATCTACATCATCTTCCTCTTTTTTCATCAAGAAACTTACTACCGAATTGGTGATACTTTTTTTGATGCTTTTTTTGCAGAGAACCAAGACAACGATTATTATCAATAAGACTCCGGTAACCACTCCAAAACCTTTCCAAAAACTATCAAAAACCGCTTCCGAAAGATAAAAACCGAGCGTGAAAAACAGCAAGCCTAAAAACTGAAAAATGAAAAACAGCATGAGTATCCAAAACGAAATGCTTGAACTGCCTTTGCTTATTTTTTCAAAACTCTCCAGCTTACCTATTTCCAGCGTATTGACTACGAAACTCGAAATATCATTCTTCATTTCTCCTATTAAGGAGGTTACAGTTTTTTCTTGTTGCATCAAGGAGGTAATTTTTAGGTTTTAAAAAAATTAATGTTTTGCCAATTCTTTTTTAGCAATTTCGGCTATATCATCAATATCTTCTTTCAAGTCTGCTACTTCACTTTTTCCTTTGTGAATGGCAGTTTTTACATTTGCACGCACTTTGTCAACCAAGGTATTGGCTTGTTCCAACCACTCTTCTCTTTTGTCGGTACCCATGATGTAACCTACTGCTGCACCCAATGCAACTCCAATACCTAAACCGAGTAATAATTTTGCTTCTGATTTCATAAATTTTTATTTTTTAGATTGTTAATGGTCTGTTTGGCTTTTATTGTTTGAATATTTGACAATAAAACGCGCTTCGTTATATGAGTAAAACGTTTTTAGTGATGAAATTGTTTATCATGACCAATAAAAAAACTATTCTACCACTTCGCCCAATAAAGTCGCCGCCGTGAAACCCGTGATGTGCACACGAACAAACTGTCCGATTCGATGATTTTTTTTATCGAAAATAACCACTTTGTTTTGTTCTGTTCGCCCAAAAAGTTGCTCTCTCGAGCGTTTGGATACACCTTCTACCAATACCTCAAATTCTTTGCCCATATCATTTTCGTTGCTCTTTTGCGACAATTTCAATTGCAGCTCAATTATCTCCTGCAAACGGCGAGTTTTTACATCATCGGGCACATTATCGTCCAGTTTTTGTGAAGCAAAAGTTCCCGGTCTTTCCGAATATTTGAACATAAAAGCCGAGTCGAAACCCACTTCTCGCATCAACGACAAAGTCTCTTGGTGGTCATCTTCGGTTTCGGAGTGAAAACCGCACATGATATCGGTTGAAATTCCGCACCCGGGAATGATGCTTTTGATGGCTGCAATCCGATTCAAATACCACTCTCTGTCATATTTTCGGTTCATGAGTTTGAGCATACGCGAGCTGCCCGATTGCACCGGCAAATGGATATAGTTGCACAGATTTTTGTATTTGGCAATTACGTGCAATGTTTCGTCGGTCATATCCTTGGGATGCGATGTGGTGAAACGCACGCGCATGTGTTGTGCTTCTCGCGAAACCATTGCCAACAACGCCGAAAAATCGATATCCTCACCATTTTCGTTGTAATGATACGAATTTACATTTTGCCCCAAAAGGGTAACTTCACGGAATCCTTTTTCGCGCAAATCTCGCAATTCGTTGAGGATACTTTCGGGTTGGCGACTGCGCTCACGACCGCGCGTGTATGGTACGATACAGTAAGTGCAAAAATTATTGCATCCGCGCATGATGGAGATATATCCCGAAATATTCACACCCTGCATTTTGAGGGGGATTACATCTTTGTAGGTTTCGGTTTTAGAGAGTTCTATGTTGATGGCTTTCTCGCCTTGTTCTACGGCACCTATCAGGTTGGGCAAATCAAGATAGGCATCGGGACCCACAACCAAATCGGCGTGGTGATTCTCAATCAACTCCTGTTTTACCCGCTCTGCCATACAACCCAACACGCCGATAATCAGATTTTTTTTCGTTTTTTTCTTTCTCGAATTAAAATATTCGAGACGTTGAATCACTTTCTGCTCTGCATTATCTCTTATCGAGCAGGTATTTACAAAAATCAGGTCTGCCTCTTCTTCCTTTTCGGTAATGGCGTAACCCTCCATGTTCATAATAGCAGCAACCACCTCAGAATCTGCCACATTCATTTGGCAGCCATAGGTTTCGATAAATAGTTTTTTCTCTTCGTGTGAATTGGACGTTATATTCATTATTTTATTATTTGTTACGAGTTTCAGTTTTGAAAGTATGACGAAAATTGGGGCAGTTTATTGTTAAAAGAAATACAAATTTGGAGTGAACCATATCGTCCATTTCAATAAATAGTCTGTTTATTTACTATTAATCAACATCTTAACCAAACAAACCCAATTATGCAGCAGTTGCTATTTTTCTGCATATATTTCTATATATCACAAAAAATGACTACTTTTGCAAGACTACAAAATTAATCATTTTATGGATATTGGCGACATAATATATACTTTAGTCCTGTTTTTTTTCTTCGCAATCGGTTTGGTGGGCGATTTCAGAAAAAAGAAAGCATCCAAGCAACAGAATGCTCCCAAGGGTACGCCGATACCAAAAGCGAAACCAAAAAAAATGAAACCGGCTACCATCCCATCACAAAACCGATGGGAAAACCAAACACCACCGCCCGTTGCCACCCAAACCAGAGTAGAGCCAATGGTGCACAAAGAGTTTCAGTCTTCTTTAAATCTGTCTGCATCAACCGAAGGATACTCTTCTTTGCAAGACTCGCTTTTGACAAATACTTCGCATGAACAGATAAGTGAAACGGACACGAAAATAACTCAATTGCATCCAATTTTGAAAGATTTGACCGGCGAAAATAGGGGTTCAGAATTTCGCAAAGCAATTATTTACAGCGAAATATTGAAACGAAAATATTAATACAAATCAAAAGAGAGAAAAAACAAGTAACGATTCATATTACTATAAATCTTAAAAAACTATTATAATTAAATCTATGGCTTTAAAATTTATTAGCGCGCAAGAAGCAGCCGCGCTTGTGAAACATGACGACAATGTGGGTTTCAGCGGATTTACACACGCCGGATGCCCAAAAGTAGTTCCCGTGGAGATTGCAAAATTGGCAGAAGCCGAGCACGCAAAGGGAAATCCATTTAAAATTGGTATTTTTACAGGTGCCTCAACAGGCGATGCCATCGACGGCTCGCTGGCACGTGCCAATGCCGTAAAATTTCGCACGCCATATCAGACTAACAAAGATATGCGCAATGCCATCAACCAATTAGACCACGACCCGGTAGTTTATTTCGATATGCACCTTTCGCAAGTGGCACAAGAAATCAGATACGGATTTTTGGGCGGAGTAGATGTGGCAATTGTAGAGGCATGCGATGTGAGCGAAGATGGCGAAATAGTGCCTACTGCCGGTGTCGGAATCACACCAACCATTTGCCGCCTGGCAAAAATTGTGATTGTGGAGCTCAACAAAAAAGTACCACAAAAACTGCGTGGCATTCACGATATTTACGAACTGCAAGACCCACCCAAAAGAAGACAAATCAATATTTTTGAAGTACAAAACAGAGTTGGGTTGGAATATGTGAAAGTTGATCCCGACAAAATTTTTGTTGTAGAAACAGACAAAGAGAGCGACGGTGGCAGCTTCGCGCCTGTGGACGAAGTAACAGCAAAAATTGGCCATAATGTGGCAGAGTTTTTCGTATCCGAAATGCGAAAAGGCAATATTCCGGCAACATTCTTACCCATCCAATCGGGAGTAGGAAATATTGCCAACGCTGTATTGGCTGCATTGGGAAGCAACGACGAAATACCTCGTTTTGAAGTATATACCGAAGTTATCCAAGATGCTGTATTGGACATGATGCGTCAAGGAAAAATCAGTTTCGCAAGCGGATGTTCGCTCACCGTGAGCAACGAGCAACTGCAAAAAGTATATCAAGATTTGGACTTCTTCAAACAAAAACTGATATTGCGTCCATCCGAAATATCCAACAACCCGGGGCTGGTACGTCGCTTAGGCGTTATCGGCATAAACACCGCTATAGAAGTGGATATTTTTGGAAACGTGAATTCGACCCATGTAATGGGAACCAATATGATGAACGGAATTGGCGGCTCGGGCGATTTTACCCGCAGTGCTTATATCTCCATCTTCTTGACTCCATCAACTGCCAAAGGAGGACTAATCAGCGCAATAGTACCCAAAGTGGCACACGAAGACCACAGCGAACACTCGGTAAAAATTGTGGTTTCAGAATACGGAGTTGCCGACCTTCGCGGTAAAGGAACATATCAACGTGCCAGAGAGATAATCGAAAAATGTGCACATCCCGATTACAGACCATTGTTGCACCAATATCTCGATTTGACCAAAAAAGGGCATACGCCACAAAGTATTTATGCTTGCTACGCTTTCCACCAAGCATTTTTGGAAACAGGCAGCATGAAAAATGTAGATTTTTCCAAATTTATCAAATAAATGATGAGAAATGGAAAGAATGCGTTGACATTCCCCAAAAACTTACCCACTAAAAAACCCGCTCTTCCCGAACGGGTTTTTTGTTTTATTACAAAACAATTACCGATATCCATTCGTTAGATAGATGGCTTGCACCTACAAATGGGTGCAACGAGATACAAACCCAAAAAACAAAAGGAGACAACAGATAATGAAAAAAATATTGATTGCCTATCGGCTAAAACCCGAAGGGCTGAAAGATTTGGAAGGAAAATACGACGTTACACTGCCCAAAAACAGCACTTTCAAAAGAGAGGAAATACTGGAAATGATTCCCGATTACGAGGTTTTGGTTCCCAGTTTTGGATTTTATACCGACAAAGAAATCATGGACAAAGGCACCAAATTGGAACTGATTTCAAACTATGGCGTGGGCTACAACAACATTGATGTAGATTATGCCACACAAAAAGGAATAGCGGTTACCAACATACCCAAAACTACTTGCGAACCCACTGCCGAAATGGCTTTTGCCCTGCTCATGGGAGCCGGACGACGCATTGGCTACTACGACCGAAAACTACGCACACCCCAAGGCGTGAGTTGGGGCGTATTTGCCGAGGCAGGAATGCCTATTTTTGGCAAAACACTGGGAATCATTGGCATGGGAAGAATTGGGCAAGCATTGGCACGAAGAGCCGTGGCATCGGGTATGTCCATCCTATACCACAACCGAAACCGTTTGCCACAAGAAATAGAATCGCGATACGATGCAAAATATGTATCGCTGGACGAACTATTGCAAACTGCCGATTATATTTCGCTCAATGCACCTTTCACTCCCGAAACCAACCAAATGATTGGCGAAAAGGAGTTTGACAAAATGAAACCGACTGCCATTTTCATCAATACGGCACGCGGTAGCATGGTCAACGAAAAAGCATTGGCGCATGCACTAAAAGAGGGGAAAATTTGGGCAGCCGCATTGGATGTTTTTGAAAATGAGCCACACATATTGCCCGAACTGTTGCAATTGGACAACGTGTTATTAGCACCACATGCCGGAACAAAAACAATGGAAGACCGTATAAAAATGACCATAGAGATGGCACAAAATATTGTCGGGTTTTATGAAGGAACATACGAAATATCGAGAGTCAACTAATCAGAAGCGGTTAATTAATTGAATTCCAACAGAAAACAGAGTATTACTATGACAGCAGAAAACGCAAAACAACAACTACTGGCTGTAGCCAATCCCGAAAAAGCAGAACATGCCAAATATTTTTTCAAAACCGGAAAAGGTCAGTATGGCGAAGGCGATATTTTTATCGGGTGCACCAATCCCGAAATACGAAGTGTGGCGAAAGCCAACAAATCGCTCCCTTTGGACGAACTAAAAAAACTGATTGTGGACGAAATCCACGAATTCAGGTTGGTAGCTTTGGTCATCCTTACGGAACAATTTAGGAAAGCCGACGAAAAATCGCGAGCAGAAATAGTAGATTTCTACCTGGCACATACTCCTTATATCAACAATTGGGATTTGGTGGACTTGTCGGCTTACAAAATTTTGGGCGAGTGGCTTATCGACAAAGACCGAACCATATTGTACGAGCTTGCCGAAAGCCAAAATATGTGGGAGCAACGGGTAGCGGTGGTTGCCACCAAGGCATTTATCAGTCGTGGCGATTTGGTCGATATTTTTCGTTTGTCAGAAAAACTTCTCTCCCACCCGCACGATTTGATGCACAAAGCCTGTGGCTGGATGTTGCGCGAGGCGGGTAAAAAAGAGGAAAACGCGCTCACCGCTTTTCTCGACCGGCACCACAAAACAATGCCACGCACCATGTTGCGCTATTCGTTAGAAAAGCTGACACCCGAGCAGCGAGCGCATTATATGCAAAAATAAGTGTCCCAACAACAAACTTTTTTGTACTTTTGGGGGAGAATTGCGTTTCTCCCCCAAAAAACAAACTTCATTCAAATCAATAAAAAAACCACGTGTCATTTCAAACCCATATACTTAGCAACGGATTGCGAATCATTCATCGGCAATTTCCGTCCGAAATTTCCTATTGCGGTTTAGCCGTTAATACCGGTACACGCGACGAGAAAGCGGACGAACACGGCATGGCGCATTTCGTAGAACATCTGCTTTTTAAAGGCACAAAAAAGCGCAAAGCACACCAAATTGCCAATCGCATGGAGAATGTGGGAGGCGAACTCAATGCCTATACCACCAAAGAAGAAACTTTTATTTACGCCACTTTTCTTACCGAATATTTTGAACGAGCCACCGAGCTGCTTAGCGATATCTTGCTACAATCGGCTTTTTTAGAAAGTCAGATAGAAAAAGAACGTGAAGTTATTTTGGACGAGATAAACAGTTACAACGATTCGCCTGCCGAACTCATTTATGACGATTTTGAGAACTTGGCTTTTGCCGGGCATGCCCTCGGGCATTATATATTGGGTACGCCCCAATCGCTGCACACGTTTGATAGAGCAAAGGTAGTTGGCTTCGTGCAACGCCAATACAGACCCGATAACATGGTGCTGTTTTCGTCGGGAAAAACTCCTTTTAAAAAAGTGGTACAATTGGCCGAAAAATATTTCAACTCGTTTGCCAAGCCAAGTATAGATGTAGTGAAACGCACACCTCCCTTTTTGGAGGCTGCCCAACAACTATCGGTAGAGAAAAAAACGGCGCAAACACATATCATGCTCGGCATGCCCGCTCTGGATATGTTTCATCGGGACAGATACGTGCTTTATCTGCTCAACCATGTTATTGGCGGCGGGGTTATCAATAGCAGATTAAACAACTCGTTGCGCGAAAAAAACGGGCTTGTGTATCAGGTAGAATCGGCACTTACCGCCTACACCGACGCGGGATTGTTTTCGGTTTATTTCGCATGCGACAAGAAGCACGTGGCACGCTGCCTCAAATTGATAGAAAAAGAGTTTGAAAAACTTCGCGAAACACCGCTCACACCGGCACAATTGGCTACCGCGAAAAGACAATACAAAGGTCAATTGGGCATTGCTTCCGAGAGCAACGAAAACGTAACCCTGCGCATGGCAAAAAGCTACCTGCATTTTCACAATTACACGCCATTGGAAGATATTTTCGATAAAATAGAGGCGGTAGATGCTGCCCGCTTGCAACAAATGGCTAACAGATTATTTTGTGCGGATGCTCGTTTTCAGGTAAAATATTGGTAATATTGGCGCAAAAACGCGCTACAACAAAGTAGTGTGGTTAAGAACAGAAACAACTCACACACCCAGACGGTGTTTCATCCAATCGATTTGTTTTTCCCACAAAGCTATGGCATCGCTTTTCTCGTCGGGTTCGGCAAAGTCGGTTATTTGCAATGCAATTTCGCTCGACAACTCCAACTTGTGTAGTTGAAATTCAAAATAGACATTTCCCTCCTCCTCGTCGCTCCATTTGAACCGGATGCTTGTTTGTGGACGTATCGATACCACCTCGGCATCATTTTCTGTTTTTTGCCAATAAAATGTATAAATCGTTTCCGATTCGTCCATTGTTACATCATCGGCAAACCACTCCGACAGGCCATCTACTTGGCTTATCATCCTCCACAAACTGGCTTGTGTGGCTTTTCCCATCACGAACTCTATATGAAATTTTTCTTTGGGCATCTTCTGCTGTTTTTCTAATTGCGCTCAATGTACAACTTTTTATTGAAAAAACACAATAAATATATACTTATTTTTACAGATGTTGAAAAATTCAGCAATCCGGATAGAACGATTATTTTTTTGGGGAATTGATGCGAAAAGGGCATCTCTGAAAAGCCAACAGCCAACAGCCGGGTTCTCCACTGTTTCGTTGGGGTTGAATAATCCCGTCGTTTAGGTTGCATAACCCCAACGTTTAGGTTGCGAACCCCGTCGTTTAGGTTGTATAACCCCAACGTTTAGGTTGTATAACCCCAACGGAAGGATTGGCAACCCCAACCATGCCATAAACAACCGCACCCACGGGTTATTGTGCCTCTTCGTCTATTGCAAACGTTACGTGTATGCTGTTTAGGTTCTGAATGGCTGCTGCCATGGGTGCAAAGTTTTTTTAGATGAAAACATATAATTATTTTCTTTTTCTATTGATAATCAATAGGATTGCTACTGCAATTATAGAAGCTACTATGGAAGAAATAAATACCTCTATACTCCATTCTTTCTTGAAAAGAAAGACATTTGTCAAGAGCTGAAAAACGAAGAATAAAATAAAAAATAGTAAGGTGCCGAATTTTGTCATAGCTTATTTGTTTTAATTAGTTGTTTTCAGAATTTTTATTTTTTCTAAATATGTTAGGTTGCATAATAAGCGAAGTATATTACAAAAACTAAAATTTCAATATCTTAATTCGATAGACATACCTACCATATAGTCGTCAAGCTCAAGATGCAAAGGCAAATAAGATGTAGCATTTGCTCCAATAAATAATTTATCTAAGACTTTATACTTCACATATATTTCTCCGAACAAACCAAAGTTAAATTCCTCTCCTTGATTTGCGAACTCATAACTTTCAACGTTAGTACCGGCAACTAATAATGGTGTGTAAACTCTTTCAAAAATCAATGCTCCCCCAAGCGTTCCTCCAAAAACAAATTTTTTACCTAACTTCAAATCTTTGCTAATATTAGGTATAACCATTGTGGATGCATAATTTGTAGTAGTACTTACAAAAATGTGATTCTTCTCAAAATTGCCTTTAGATGATATCTGTAAAAGACGTAAATTTAGCCAAAAATCTTTTTTGAGATTATATCCAAATTCTCCATACAGATATTGACCTCCTTTAGAAGCCGGTTCAAATTTACTGTCGAAATAACCGTAACCGATATTATTTCTAAATTTAGTATTCTCTTGTGAAAAAAGTACACTTGTTGTAATTAACATTAATAATAATAATGAGGTTGTTTTCATATTAATCTGTTTTTAAATTTATTAATTTTGCGATGCAAAAGTACAAGTAGTTTTACATTCCATTTATAATCTTTGTATAATCTTTTTATAATCTGAATATAATCTTTGTATAATCGAAATATATTATATGTACAAATAGATAGTTTCACTTTTTTTATGTAACTTGCACCTCAAATCTCAATGTTTATGAAAAGAAACTATAAATCTATTCTTTTTGCTACGGCACTTGCATTATTGGCACTTCTTATATCACAGGCTTTATGGTTAAGATATGCTTCAAAACAAGATTCTTATAAGCAAGATATAGCTTTTGTTACATGTTTCAATCAAGCTATTTCTTCTACAATTAGAGATAATATGGAGGTCGAGAACAGAGTCCCTTTTACAACAATAGAACCAATTGATAGTGTTTCACTTGAAGGACTTTTAAAAGATAAAGATAAAAAAATACGTATTGCAGATGCAGGAGATATAAAAGAGGGGGTCAACGTTGCTCTAACCATAGAAAATGCATTAATTGTATTGAAAATTAAAGAAGAAAAATTAAACTTAGCCGTATTGGATTCACTTATTATTAATTGCATTAATGGAAAAGAAAAAAATGTTGTTTCT
>CAZVWS010000014.1:0-7338 GCA_964631255.1 uncultured Dysgonomonadaceae bacterium
AGTATTCATCGTTTTTTCTTCATAGAATGAGATGGTATTTTCCATATGTTGTTGAAAATATTTTAAATAGGGACTATCCGGAAATTCTTCAATAAAAAATTTGTACACCGAAATAGATGTTTCTGATTCGCTAAACCCGGACTTTCCTCCTTGCTGAAACAAAAAAGTGGATAATGCGCCTTCCAACGATTTTCCTGAAAACGATTTCTTTATTTGCTCAAACCAAAACGGAATATGTTTTTCGGAAAAAAGATGCTCTACGTTTTCTTTGTTCACATTATCATTTGAAAATTGGGTATAGGCTTGTATATACATGAAAATGGCGTAATTAAACCAAATAGGGCTACCAATAAATGATGGATTGTTGGGATTATATTTACTGAAAAGAGAGGAGAGTCTTTCCATTAGCTCTTTTTTCTTTGACTCATCGCTTTTCGTATCCTCTTTTCTTATGATAGTCATGACATTTGTTAAATCCAACCAAGCGGAAACAAAAGCATAAAAGCAGTCGCGATCGTTTTCAATTAGCTTGAAGAATCGCGACGTTATCTTTTTTTCATTCAGCAGTTTTCTGAATACGTCTAATTCCTCTTGTTTCACTTTTTCTATTATCTCTTCACGTGGAATTGAATCATCTTTAAACATTTGCCAATCAATTTGTCCCGGAAGATAATTTAGCGCCGATTGATAATGAAGAATACCTTGTTCGTTCAATCCATTTATTGTAAACGTGTCGTTTTCATCAATCGAGATATGGTAATCTCCTCCGGCTTCAATGGGTAATATCCAACTCTTTTTACGATCGGGTATTTCCAAAACAAAAAAGTGATCTTCTTTCAGATTCAGTTGTAATTCTAATTTTTTCGATCCGTCAAGATAGAAAGTATCAACAAATCCTTCAAAGCATGCGTCCAAATTTGGGTCGCTCAACGTAACATAATCTACATCAGTAGAGAAATTGATATATACTGAAGTGTTTTTTTTTGTACAGCCTATCATTACTAAAAGATAAACAGCTAATAATAAGAGAAATGTAGTGCGTTTTTTCATATTGGAACTTATTTACAATTACATGAGTCCGTAATTTTTATTTTTTTACAATAAATTAAAAACAGGGTGGTCTTAGCCATTAAAACCACCCTACATAAAGATTAGCAACCACAAGCGGCTATTATTGTAGGTGTATTGCA
Organism: uncultured Dysgonomonadaceae bacterium; assembly: GCA_964631255.1. Lineage (GTDB taxonomy): Bacteria > Bacteroidota > Bacteroidia > Bacteroidales > Dysgonomonadaceae > JBGZFC01. Next base: position 1,191 of record CAZVWS010000014.1, read on the forward strand.
TCCCCACCAACCATTATCAGTTGCCATAAACTCTGCTTGTGCGGCATTTCCTCCATGGTTAAGGCACGTAAAACCTGGCTGTGTCCAATCAGAATTGTATGCACAACAATTGCCTGCTCCACCCTTCACATTCTTCATCTGACTCTTAGTCAGTTTTGTTGCACCTTGCAACATAAAATTTGCATTCATAATAATAATTTTTAAAATTAGTAAATAAAAAAACACTCTTGCAGCTATTTTACAATCAATTGCGCTTATTGATTGCTTGTTGTCAACTGCCGGTAACAGTTATTTAGATTTCGAACTCTGAATCGTATTTTATTCGTGCCAAACATAACAACTTTTATTTGAAAATCCTCTAACCAAACGCTTAAATCGCCTAACCAACCTTAACGAAAACACCTAATCAAAAATTAAGATTAACAAACATATTGATTTTTACCTATATAAGGAGATTGTAATTTCTGTAAAAAACAGTACTTTTGTATTACAAAAATTGATACAATCAACTAAAATGAAAAAACGATTAGCCATATTTGCCTTTTTCGTCTTATTCCTGCTTATTATATCTCAATTGATATGGGTAAATCAGATATTAAAGAGAGAAAAAAGTCGATTTAAAGAAGAAGTCAAAACTTCTATAAGCGATATAGTTAAATATCAGACTACCTTACAATCTTTTAATTCTTCACACGCGAATCCTAAAGCACCATCTATCACGATTGAAAGTGTTGATTCGGACAGTATTCCTGATGATATAAAAATATCTGGTAATTATGAAACAACAAAATACGAAAGGGAATCTACCATTTCCGGTTTTATAGAATCTGTTCTGACAGAAAGATTATTAGAAAAAGAATCTTTAAATTTACAGATTATAGACTCTCTGTTTAGAGACGATTTTCAATATGCTTCGGAGCTTTCAGTTTACTCCATTAAAACGGTGAAAAACAATGAAACAACCGATTCTTTGTATTTCGGAAACAACGCTATAAAGCAGTTGAACGATACAACTAAGGGTGTTTATATTACTATTCCTTTGGGTACAAGCGGAACTTATCGGTTTGTTTCGCACTTTATTTTCAAGCCAACCACTATTACACGTCGGTTGGTTGGTCTTGCAGTTATGTCGGCTATAGCAGTATTTGCAGTTGCAATAATTCTGTTCTCTTTACTGTTCCAACTTAATCGACAAATATTTAGGTTGCAATCACAAGAAAAACGCGTCAGAGGCATTGTACACGATTTGAAATCTCCACTGTCTTATATCTTTTCCATGCTGGGATTATTTGAAATTCAAGAAAAAAATGAGGAGAAAATAGGATTAATTGCCGACGGAAAGTCAAGAGTAAAACGTTTGACTGATAACATTGAAAAAATGCTCACAGATATTAAGCTGAACGAGAAAAAATCGGTAGTTTTGCAACGGCAATCTTACGATATAGAAACCGGCTGTCGCGAAATAATGAAAGATTTACAGGTTATTTATAAAAATAAAAATATTACCGTAGATTTTGAGATTGCACAAAATGCCCAAATAGTTTGTGTAGATCCTTTCTATTTTGAAAACTGTTTACGCAACTTATTGGACAACAGTATAAAATATTCTGACAACAATCCCGTAATAAAAGTGAGTACCGGAAAAGTAGATAACAATACTATTATCACAGTTGCAGATAACGGAAAAGGTATTTCGAAAAAAGATCAACGGCATATTTTCTCCTCTTTTTTCAGATCACAAAACACCTCATCGGAAATAGGTCATGGCATAGGACTATCTACTGTACAACAGATTGTTAAAGAACATGGAGGAAAAATTAAATTTAAAAGTGAACTCGGGAAAGGAAGCGAGTTTATTATTATTCTTCCCGAATAAAAATAATATAGAGTTATGGAAAAAACATTGAAAGTTTTATTTGTCGATGACGATATTGATTTTGGGAAAGTCAATTGCATGGGACTCAAATCTCTAGGGTATGAAGTGCATTACCAAACATCGTTGGCAGGTATTGAAACCGTTATAGAGCACTTTTCGCCATCCATTATGGTGTTGGATGTAGAGATTGGAAATGAAAACGGTATCGAGAAAGCTCGTGAAATAATTCCTCTTTTTTCATCCATTCCTGTTTTGTTTATCTCTTCTCACACGGACATTTCTCTTGTAGCCGAAGGTCTTGCCGTAGGAGGAGTAAATTACATGAAAAAACCATTCGACATCAGAGAATTGGATGCATATATTCAACGTTTTGCAAAAAAACAAACAATCACGAAAAATATTATTATCGGTAATTATCTATTAAATCCCGATACCAATGAATTATTTTACAATGGAATATTAATAAAAGAATTAGCCCCATTAGAAAAAACGGTTTACTCCTGTTATTCAAACATATAAACAGTCCCGTTACCTGCGATTTGATGACTATGAAATTATGGGGAAAGGCTTATACTTCCGATTTAGACCCAAATATACACAATCTTATTTCTAAATTACGAAAAATTTTGAATAGAGACGATAAGACCGTGATAAAAACGATAAAAGGAACGGGATATATGCTTGGATGTTGAATTTGGGCTATTTTTTCGTTTTTTTGATTGTAGAGAAAGTCATTGGTGTTCCATTAAAATGGGGACTTTATTAATAATCAAAGATTTTTTTAGATGTTGTTTTATCCATTTGAAAAAACTCTATCTGTAAGTAATTTTATAGAGTTTAGCTACTTGAAGTGCCGAGATATGAGCCTGTTCATTCGGATTTTTCGTCTTTAGATGCTGTTTGTCCTGCAAGAGAATGTGTAATTGCCCGTAAGATTAGAACAAGTGAAGTAGTAGTGATTTTTTCATTATATTATTATTCGAGCATTTTTTTGTGTTGCAGGTTTAATAGTTGCAGTAGGTGTTTATCTCACTCCAACAAATCCGGTCGCAAAAGTTTGGTTCGCTCTATGGATTGTTGCAATCTCCAATCGGCAATTTTTCGTTCGTGTCCCGAGAGTAAAATATCGGGTACTTGCCAATCTTTGTATTGGGCGGGACGGGTATAAACGGGTGGTGCCAGCAGACCGTCTTGGAATGAGTCGGAAAGTGCCGACTGTTCATCGCCAATCACTCCCGGGATAACGCGTACCACGGCATCGGCAATCATGGCAGCAGCCAATTCGCCACCGGTAAGAACAAAATCGCCGATAGAAATTTCGCGTGTTATCAGGTGCTCTCGTACCCGATAATCTACCCCTTTGTAGTGTCCACACAAAATGATAATATTTTGTTTCAGAGATAGTTCGTTTGCTGTACTCTGGGTAAACTGCGCGCCGTCGGGCGTGGTAAAGATAACTTCGTCGTACCGACGTTGCGATTTCAAATGGGCAATGCATCGGTCTATTGGCTCTATTTGTAGCACCATGCCCGCTTCGCCGCCATAAGGATAGTCGTCCACCCGTTTGTGTTTATCGAGGGTGTAATCGCGCAAATTGTGCAATCCAAATTCAGCCAATCCTTTTTCTTGCGCCCGTTTCAAGATGGAGCAATTCAATGCTCCATCTATCATTTCGGGCAAAACGGTAATAATATCTATTCGCATGGTTTTTTATCTGATTTTTTTAGCTACCGCTACCACCTCCGGTGCCGGCAGTGCCGCCTTGTGCATTGTTGTCGCCCTGCATCACATCGTCATTGGTAATACCTCGTTGCACTCGTTTCATCGACGTTTTCAAATCGCCAAAACGATACGTGAGACTCAAACGGAAGTTGCGCATCGGGTTTTGGAAACTGCTTTTCTGGATAAATCCATCGCCTGTGGTGGTGGAGTTCATCTCGCGGAACTTGTTAAATGGTGTGGTGGCATTGATGGAAACATCCAATTTCTTGTTGAGGAAGCTCTTCATCACGCTAAATGAATAGAAATAAAAAGCCGATTGGGTGGTTTGCAACTGTACGCCTCGTGAGAAAACGCCACCGTTGGCACTCAATCTTATCTCTTGTGGCAAGGTGAAAGTAACGCCTCCAAAAACACGTCCCGAGAATCCGCTGTTTTTTAAATTGGCATTCTCTGTGCTCTGGATATTGGAGTAATTGACCGACCCGTTCAAATTCATGCGCACTACGGTACTGGGTGTCCAACCTACATATCCGCTCAATCCTACCGTGTTGTTTCTGCCAATATTGCGATAGGTGTTGTTTGTAATGCCTTGGTCATCGACAAAAATATATCTCGAAATCGAGTTTTTTGTAAACGAATAACTCAGCGTGGCATTGAAATTTACTTTTTGTGAAAACGAACCGTAGTTGATGTTGAAATTGTGTGTTTCTACCGCTTCCAACGACGGATTACCATAACTGATACTGGTTGGATTGGACTCGTCTCTGTATGGATTTAAATACCAAATACCGGGTCTGGAGATGCGCAAGTTGTAGCCCCCGCGCAGCGTTTGTGTCATTCCCAACTGATAAGATAATGCAACGGACGGTACCAAATCGAAAAAGTTAGACGGTACAATGGTTTCGTTTTGTGCACTCATGAAATGTATTTCCTGGTTGGTATTTTCGCCACGTAGTCCCAGCTTTAGTCCAAATTTCCCGGCTTTCAGTCCATAACCGGCGTATCCGGAAAATATTTTTTGTGTGTGTTCGAGGTCGTTTTTTCTGCTTGGGTCGTTGTGCCATTCGCCATTAAAAATGGTGTGTTCTCCCAAACTCGAATTGTCGCGAAAAATATATTTTATACCGGTTTCGATGCTGTGTTTCGAGTTTATCGGGTTGGTATAATCTATTTGTAAGGTGTGTTCGTTGCCTCCGGCATTATTAATACTCCTCATCTTGTATCCGTCCGGATAATAAAAATCTGTTCCGGTTACTTCGCTGTATTGGTTTTCTAACTCGCTGTTGTTCGGGTCTTTTTCAAATCGGTAGGAGAGGGTGAGCAGTTCTCCTTTTTTGTGAAAACTACGTTGGTAGTCGGCAGATAGGTTGAAAGACCCAAATTCGCTCAACGAGCTGTTGTTTAGCAAATAAGAGTAATTTCTACTGCCTATCGATACCGCATTTTGATCCAAATTGGAGCGAAATTTGCCGCCAAATTGTCCTACTGACAGGTTGAACAAGTTGAGGGTATCGGGCTCAAAACTGAGCGAGGTGTTATAAAACAATCCGCCGCCATTATTGGTTTGCGTGCCTTGTTGCGTGAGCATATTTACCGGGTTTGGCGCCATTTCTTCTCTAACCAAAGTAATATTGGATGCCGGACTGTTGTGGTAGAAATAACTGCCGTTGCCGGTAAATCCGAACTTCCCATATTTCAGAGAAAGGTAGGCATTGGCTCCATATCCGCCGAAGGTATCTCCGTTGGCACCCACCGAGCCGGAGTAGCCTTCATCAACACGTTTGTCTGTAACAATATTGATGATGCCGCCCACACCTTCGGCGTCATATTTTGCACCCGGGTCGGTAATCACTTCCACATCTTTGATGCTATTGGCAGGCATGCTTTTGAGCACTTGCGACGGGTTGTTAGAAATCATATTGGATGGTTTGCCGTTGATATAAATTTTGAAGTTGGACGAGCCTTTCAGTTGTATGTTGTCTTCTCCATCTACCGTTACCAATGGCACTTTTCGCAACAAATCAAGCACGTTGGATGTGGAGGATTCGGGGTCTTCTTTGGCACTGTAAGTCAATTTATCTATCTCTACTTTTACCAACGGACGTTGTGCTACCACGCTAATTTCGTCCAATGTAGTAGAACCTTCCAACATGACAATCTCGCCCAAGTCCATCGTTTTTTTGCCGCTCTCTACCGTTATTTTTTGAGAAGTTTCATTCATTCCGATAAAGTTGAACAACAGATTGTATTTACCGGCTTGTAAAGTGGTAGAGAAATGCCCGTTTTCGTCGGCAGCAAATTTTTTTATGGGTTTGGGTGTTGCCGGTTCACTTGTTACGGTAATGGTGGCGTAAGGTAGTGGCTCTTTGTTAGCAGCGTCAATAATTTTTCCTTTTATTGTGGTTTGCGAATAAGTTGCTGCCACAATGAAACACCAGGTCAAAAGTAGAAATAGTTTTTTCATAAATAGGGTTCAATAACAATTGTGATTTTATTGTGCCAAAGTTAATTGATTTTGTCGAAATAAAACCGCCATCAATTTTCACATTA
>CAZVWS010000014.1:7438-40498 GCA_964631255.1 uncultured Dysgonomonadaceae bacterium
CGACCCTCTTTATCGTGTGCCAAATATTGGTATTTTCGTTTTTTGAAATCTGCCAATTGGACGACATCGTCGCTTTCAATCCAGCAAGCTTTGTACAATTGGATGGGCTCCCAACGACATTGCGCTCCGTACTCGTGCAACAATCGGTATTGAATTACCTCAAACTGCAATTGCCCAACCGTGCCAATAATTTTTCGTCCGTTGAATTGATTGGTAAATAGCTGTGCTACACCTTCGTCCATCAGTTGCTCTATGCCGCGTTGCAACTGTTTCGATTTCATGGGGTCGGCGTTTTCGATGTATTTGAACATCTCGGGCGAGAAGCTGGGCAATCCTTTGAAATGGAGGTCTTCGCCCGAGGTGAGCGTGTCGCCAATTTTGAAATTTCCGGTATCGGGAAGTCCCACGATATCGCCGGCAAAAGCTTCGTCTAAAATCTCTTTTTTCTGCGCCATAAACGCCGTAGGCGACGAGAATTTCATCTGCCTATTGAGGCGAATGTGTTTGTAATTAACATTTCGTTCAAATCGACCGGAGCATACTTTTACAAACGCGATGCTCGAGCGGTGATTGGGGTCCATATTGGCATGTATCTTGAAGATGAAGCCCGAAAAAGTGTCTTCGTTGGGTACTACCTCTCGCTCCACGGCTTGCACCGGTTTGGGCGATGGCGCTATCTGCACGAAGCAATCCAGAAGTTCTTTTACCCCGAAATTGTTGAGCGCGGAACCAAAAAACACGGGTGCCAGTTTCCCGGCGAGATACTCTTCGCGATTAAATTCGGGATATACTTCGGTAATTAGTTCCACATCGTTGCGCAACCTTTTAGATAAATCTTCGCCGATATGTTTTTCCAATTCTTCCGATTGAATATCAAGGTGTACCGATTCGGTAACAACTTGTTTACTCGGTTGATATAAATCCAGACAGTTTTGATACAAGTTGTAAACTCCCTTGAAACGTTCGCCCATATCTATTGGCCAACTCAGTGGACGAACGCTTATTTGCAGCTCTGCTTCCAACTCGTCCAATATCTCGAACGGGTCGCGCCCTTCGCGGTCGAGTTTGTTCACGAAAATCATAACGGGCGTGTGTCGCATGCGACAAACTTCCATCAGCTTGCGTGTTTGTGTTTCCACCCCTTTTGCCACGTCCACCACTACTATTACACTATCTACTGCCGTGAGTGTGCGGTAGGTGTCTTCGGCAAAATCTTGGTGACCGGGTGTGTCCAAAATGTTTATCTTGTGTTTGTTATACTCAAAACCCATGACCGAAGTGGCAACAGAAATTCCTCTCTGTTTCTCAATCTCCATCCAGTCGGATGTGGCAGTTTTCTTTATTTTGTTCGATTTTACTGCTCCCGCAATGTGAATGGCTCCTCCAAAAAGGAGTAGTTTTTCTGTGAGCGTGGTTTTTCCCGCGTCGGGGTGGCTGATGATGGCAAATGTGCGTCGGCGGTCTATTTCTTGTTGTAGTGTCATAATTTGGCTGTTGGCTGTTGGCTATTGGCTGCTTGGTAAGTGAATTGTTTTGAGTTTCTTTCAGATTATTTATTTCTCTAAGAAATGATTTTTTATTTATTCTTTTGCTTCTAACTTCTGGATACATCTTTCCAAAGCCTCTTCCCATTTTGGGATTTCTACCTGAAACGTCGATTGTATTTTCGACAAATCCATCACGCTAAAAAGCGGACGTTGTGCCGTGGCATTATACTCCTCGGTAGTAACTTGTTTTAATTGACAATTTTTTAGTTGTGCCAACTCTTTTATTTTTTCGGCAAAGCCAAACCAAGTTGTTTCGCCAACATTTGAGAAATGATAAGTTCCTGTTTTCCATTGGTTTTGCTCCGACCATTCCAGGATGTGTACAATCATTTCGGCCAAATCGGCAGCATAGGTGGGTGTGCCGTGTTGGTCGGCAACTATGCTCAGTTGCTCGCGTTCGGTCATGAGCCGTATCATCGTTTTCACGAAGTTATTGCCAAATTCGGAGTAGAGCCACGATGTGCGGATAATAATCCACTCTTTGGCGAATTGGCGTACCGATTCTTCTCCTTCCCATTTCGATTTTCCGTAAATCGAGAGCGGATTGGCGGGCTGATTTTCGGTATATGGTGTGGCAGATTGTCCGTCGAAAACAAAGTCGGTAGAAATTTGGATGATTTTGCAACTGTTCTGCGCGGCTGCTTTCGCCAGATTTTCCGCTCCAACCTGATTTACCAAATAGGCTGTTTCGGTGTCTGTTTCGGCTTTTTCAACATTGGTGTAGGCTGCACAATTGATAATGTAACAAATCGAGTTTTCCTTCACAAAATCTGTTACTTGTTGCAAGTTGGTAATATCCAACGTGTCGGCATCGGTGTAGATAAAGTGCAGGTTGTTGTTGCTTTTTTCTTTTCGCGAGCGCAACTCGTTACCCAACTGTCCGTTGGCTCCGGTAATGAGCACGTTTTTTTGAATCAAACTGTAGTATATTTCTTGTTTTTTGGTAACGGTTTCGCTACCTCCCAAGTGTTTGCTGTTTCCTGTGTATATTGCCATTTTTGTAATTGTAGATTCTAAAAAATGGATTCTTTAGATAACGCCACTATTCAATTATTATCTTTCTGACTTATTTGTTAAAAGAATAGTAATTGTTTATGAAATTTTATACCGAAAAATATTTTACTTCCATACAAAACCGCCAAAGTTTACATCTTAACAATTTTCTTTGGTTTATGTATTCTGTTTAAATACAGTGTGTTATGTAGTTATTCTTCTTTTGCAGAACAAAGTAATCACATTTTTTTAATTAACGCAACTATTTTACCGGAATATCGCTAATTATCGTGTACTTGTATGTAACGAAAAGGATATTTTATTTTTTATCTGCACTTCAAACTATAATTCTATTTTTTTGCGTTATCAAATATTGTATGTTTCTTTGTAAAATTTATTTTTAACAAACGCAAATCATGATTTGGATGGATATCGCGGCACATGCCGGAATGGGGGTTGCCAAAATAGCTTCGCTGTGGAACAAGAAGATGAAACTATGGGTAGAAGGACGAAAAAATTTGCCCGAACGGGTTGCGTCCGCTATCGGAAAAGAGGACAAAGTAATTTGGTTTCATGCTGCTTCTTATGGCGAATTTGAAGAGGGACGTCCGCTCATTGAAACCATCCGCTCGCGATATCCGAATTATAAAATTCTGGTAACATTCTTTTCTCCATCGGGTTACGAAGGGCACAAGAACTATAAATTTGCCGATTGGGTCTTTTATTTACCTTTGGATACGCAAGCGCAAGTGAGCCGTTTTTTGGATGCCGTGCATCCCGAAATTGCCGTTTTCGTGAAGTATGAATTTTGGCCCAATCTGCTTGCAGAGATGAAAAAAAGGCAAATCCGCACTTTTCTCGTTTCGGCACGATTCATTCCAAATTCTGCCTATTTCAAATGGTGGGGTGGTGTTTTGAGAAAAGCTCTGACTGCTTTTGAAACTATTTTTGTGCAAGACGTCAATTCTAAAAACCTACTCAACAATAATGGTTTCCATAATGCAGTTGTGGCGGGAGACCCGCGTTTTGACAGAGTAAAAGATATTTCTGAAATATCTTGGAGGGAGCCGTTGGTAGAGAAATTTAAAAACGGGCAAAAACTATTTATCGCCGGCAGCACGGTGGAGGGGAAAGATGACGAAGTAATTCAAAATCTGATAAATAGTCATCCGAAAACTCGATTCTTGGTTGTTCCGCACGAAATGGACAGATTGCCCATGGAAAAAATGGTAAAAGCAACCCGTAACGAAGTTAAAATATATTCGGAATGCAACGATGAAACCGATTTTAGCAACACGCAAGTGCTCATATTGGACAGAATTGGCATGTTGTCGAAACTCTATCGCTATGGCGATTGGGCTTTTATTGGTGGCGGTTTTGTTGCAGGAATTCATAGCGTGATAGAAGCCACCGTTTATGGAATGCCTGCCGCTTTTGGTCCCAATTTTGCCAAAAATCGTCCCGGTATAGAGATGGTGCAACTGGGGATTTGTGCTTCCGTAAATAATGCCGAAGAGCTACATGATTGGTTTAGCGAATTAGAAAACAACGACGAAAAATTGTCCGTCGTGAGCCAAAAAGCCAGAGAATATACTTTGGCTAATTGTGGGGCAACCTCCACCATTTTGAGCCAACTTTTTCCCAACTAATCTCTCTTACTCAACAATATCTCAATCCACTCACGCACACAGCCTTCGCCTCCTTTTTTCGAGAGGATATGAATGTTGGGTATCCGTTTTATTTTCTCAACAGCATCTGCGGGGCAGGCGGCAAAAGCCACGTTGCACAGCAATTCATAGCAGTTAATATCGTCGCCAATGTATGCCGTTTCGTTCAAAGTGATGCTCTCTTTCTGACAAATCTCCAATGCCGATTGCAATTTACTTTTTGCATTGCCTTGGTATAAATAATCTACCCTAAGTTTTTGCGCACGTCGCTCCACGATGCGTGTGTTTTCTGAAGTAATGATTCCGGTTTTTATTCCGGCATTTCTCAAAAGGGCAAAACCCATCCCGTCTTTGGTGTTGAATTTTTTTAATTCGTCGCCATTTTCCGAATAATACATGCCACTATCGGTAAGTACACCATCAACATCGGTCAAAAATAATTTTATCATAACTGACTGGTTATTATCTGCTTTATTTGATTACCAAGCTGTCCAACCGCCATCATAGATAAGAGTTGTGCCGGTCATGTAGCTATTGGCATCGCTTGCCAAAAAAGTAAATGGTCCGTTCAGCTCTTCTCTGTTGCACATCCTGCCCAAAGGCGAAAGTTTTTCCCAATTTTTTAAAAAAGGTTCGGGATGATTGTTGTATATGCCATGCGGTACAATGGCGTTGCAGCGAATACCGTCGCGAGCGTAAAAAGTTGCGATGTAACGAGTGAAATTGGGGATGAAACTTTTGGAAGCGATATAATCTATCGGTTTGAAATTGGAAATACCTTCGCCAAAATCGTATAAGTTTTGGTTGGGCGAAACGATGGAGTAGGTAGATGCCACGTTGATAATGGTTCCGCTTTTTTGTTGCAGCATCACCCGGCAAACAGCCTGTGTAATAATAACGGTGCCGATGAGATTCACTTCTACGGACTCGCGCAATGCCGCGATGGGATAATTCTCGAACCGACTCATATTCACTTTCGAAACACCCTCTTGATCAAATTTGGCATCGATGGCGGCATTGTTGATTAACACATCTACTCTTCCAAATTTTTTAACTGCCCTCTGCACCGTGGTTTCACAATTTTGCTCATCGGTAATATCCAATGGCAGAATTAAATATTGATTTTCGTCGATACCCAAATCGGAAAGGTTTTCTCTGAATTGGTCTGCTCTGGTAATATTTTTGTCGGTAAGCACCACTTTTGCACCTTGTTTCAAAAAATGGGTGCAAATCTCTGTTCCTATCTGCCCGAGTGCGCCCGTAACAAATATTACTTTGCCATTTACGGTAATTTCATTGTTCATAAGAAGTGCAAATTTCAATTATTTTTTTCGATTCTTCTATCTGTTTTTTTACTTCATCGGCAGTAAATTGTGTCAGATGTTGAAGAAAATATCTGGTTTGTTGCAGAAACAGATCGTTGCGGTCGAAGTTATCGAGATGTATCACTTCCGATTCTGCATATGGTTTTCTGATGGTAAGCGCCGATTGAAAAAAGTTGAACTCTATCGTAGCATTGTCAAAAACAACTTTCAGAAAACGCTCTTTTACTTTTTCAAAAAAATTGAGATGTACGTTGGCTGTGATTCCATCGGAAAAACCCAATAATACATCCATCCCGCTCTCTACATCTACTTGCAGATTACTTGCAAAATTGGGTAGCGAGCAATACCTGTCTGGTAATTTGTTGGTGAGAAAAAACAAGGTGTCCAAATCATGCGAAAGGGTGAGGGCAACACCGCCGCCCAACTCTTTTCGGGCAGCGTAACCTTGTCGGTAATCTTCCCATGGATGCCAATCGGGCAAGTATTCAGCCCATTTGCTCTGAATGCTTATCGTGTTGCCAAAAGTTTTTTGGTCGATAAATTGTTTTATTTGCAATACCAACGGATGAAATCGCATCATGTAAGCCACTTGTAAATAGCAACGATGGCGTACTGCTAATTCTTCTAACTCGCTGAGTCCTTCGGTGGTATGCGAAAGTGGTTTTTCCACCAAAACGTGCATCCCTCGCAAAATGCATTGCCTTGTTTCCTCCAGATGGAGATTCGTTACGGTGCAAACAAATGCAGTTTTTGGCGCAATTTTATCCACCTCATCCCATGAATAACAGACCTTTACGGTAGCTTCGCCAATATCTCTGAAAGGGAGGTTACGACGTCGCAACACAACAATATTTCGTTGCCCCAATGTCCACAAATTGCGGATATGCCGTTCGCCAATGGAGCCCGCGCCAATAACGAGGATAGGAGTGTCTTTATCTATTTTTGAATTGGACATATTGTTCGTTTTCAGCAATTTTTTGCTCCGCTTGGATGAAACTCTTGATGTCGTCTATATCGATGGCGTAATCGTTTGGAACGATAAACGGCAATATTTTTTTTCCGCTCATCGACCCATTCCAAATTGTTTTTGCTCTGATAACATCCAAAAAACCAATTTGCCAATATGTTTTGGGTAGTTTTTGTCGAGGTTGGTTAAATGGCTCGTCTATGCCGGGAGTGGGCAAAAGGGGTTGCATATACCCATCTACATCGGGGATGCTCCACATTTTGTATGGTGTAATCGGGCTTTCGGTTACTATTCGTAAACTGTCGGCATCGGAGTGGATAAGCCGATTGATGCACTCGTCGATGATTGTTACTGTTCTGACGGGCGATGTGGGTCGTAATTGAACAACGAAATCGGGCTCGTAATTTTCGTTCTCTTTCAACCAACGGAGTGCGTGTGCAAAAACCTCCAAATCGGTGCTCATATCTTGTGCAAACTCCGAGGGACGAATAAATGGAATTTCTGCTCCATATTGTTGTGCTATTTCTGCAATTTTTGTGGAGTCGGTAGAAACTATGACCCTGTTTATCATTTTGCTTTGCAGCGCAGCTTCTACCGAATAGGCAATAAGCGGATGGTTTGCCAAAGGCAATATATTCTTGTCGGGCAATCCTTTGCTGCCGCCCCGTGCCGGAATAATGGCAAGAATTTCGCTCATGACTTGAATTTTAATTTGTCGCGTTGCACGGCTTCTATATCTAAAATCTCTTTCGATTTGTAAGTCATTGCTTGGTGGGTGTGCGACAAATCGCGTACCAGTTTTTGTAGTCCCGGCACTTCGAGAGATGCGGCATGGTCGGTGCCTTTCCACGTACGGTCTTTGGTAAAGTGGCGTTCAATCCACGTTGCACCCAAAACATAAGCCGCAATGTCTATGGCGATACCCAAATGGTGTCCCGAAAAGCCAATCTCTTTTACCCGATTGCCGTAACTCTCCACAAGCCGGGTTATTTCTAACAAACTAACATCCTGAAAAGGAACCGGGTAGCCCGATGTGCAAGAGTACAAAACAAGTCGTTCTTTGGCCTGATTGGTTTCCTCAAAAAGGAGAATCAGTTTCTCCTCTTCTTGTCGTGTGGTCATTCCCAACGAGATATGTACTTCTCCCGAATAATTATCACGCAACTCTTTCAGTAATTCGATGTTGTTGTTTTCGGCAGACGGAATTTTTATAAGCTTGGGGTTGAGGGCGATGATCTCTTTTGCCGATGTCAAATCCCAAACTGAAGTAGAGTAGTCTATACCCACTTCTTGGCAATATTTCTGTAGCTCGGCATGTTGTTCTGCAGTGAGTTCCAATGCTTCACGATGTTTGCCGTAGCTTTCGCCATAAGAGTTCCACGGTTGTGGATGTGGCGCGTTGTATGCCTCGTCCGAAAGGAGCTCTTTCACGTTCCTTTTCTGAAATTTTGCCACCGTTGCGCCACACTGTTTTGCCAAGAGTATCAGTTCTTTGGCTATATCCATTTTCCCCAAATGGTTACACCCGATTTCGGCAATTATTTTCGGTTCTTTCATATCTGTGATTTTTGGAATGGATGGAGTTTGTAAGATTGATATTGATTTCTCATCTCCAAAAAAAACTCCATTCCGCTACATTTCAATTGGTTTTGTATTGAAATTTGATTGCGGAGAGTTCCTCGTTTGCTTTGGTAATTTTTGTTTTCAGATTTTGTTTGTAATCTGTTAGTTTTTTCTGCAACGATTCGTCGCCTGCGGCAAGAATTTGCATCGCCAAAATGGCGGCGTTTAACGAACCGTTTATTCCCACCGTGGCAACGGGTATGCCGGGAGGCATTTGTACGATTGCCAAAAGAGCGTCCATGCCGTCGAGCGAGGCATTGATGGGAACGCCAATAACCGGCAATGTGGTAGATGCGGCAATCACGCCGGGCAGATGTGCTGCCATGCCGGCGGCGGCAATAATGACTTTAATACCTCGGTTTTTTGCGTTTTTGGCAAACACCTCTACCTCTTCGGGTGTGCGGTGTGCCGATAGGGCGTTTAGCTCGAACGGGATTTGCATCTCGTCAAAAAACTTAGCCGATTTTTCCATTATCGGGAAATCGGACGTGCTGCCCATGATGATACTTACTACTGGTTTCATCTGTTTATATTTTATTTCTTACATTATGGTCAGATGGAACTCGCAATAATCATGTCCTTGTGTGTAACTGATTTACATGCTCGTTTCATAATTCAAAAAAAGGGAATCGCGCTTTTCGGCCGATTCCCTTCCAATTTTTTTAAATAATTTATTGGCCAATCATTGTTTTGTATGCTTCTGCTGTAAGCAAACCTTCTAATTCTGCTGCATCTTGTAGTGTAGCTTTTATTAGCCAACCTTCGCCGTATGGGTCGGTGTTTACTAATTCGGGTTGGTCTTCGAGTAGTGCATTCACTTCCAAAACCTCGCCGCCGATAGGCATGATAAGATCAGAAACAGTTTTTACAGCTTCGATGCTACCAAAAATATCGTTTTGCGATAATGTTTCGCCTTCGGATGTAATGTCCACGTAAACAATTTCGCCTAATTCGCTTTGGGCAAAATCGGTAATGCCTATAACAACTTCATTACCATTTACTTTAACCCACTCATGATCGTTTGAATACTTTAAATTCTCTGGAAAATTCATAATTTTAATACTATTAAATAAAATCTTTCGGTAAAAATACAACTTATTTTTTTAACTACAAAAAATATTTCACATTCCGAGCCAAACAAATTGGAAAGAGAGAGAAAATCCCACCAAAAATCCGGCTATTACTTGGCCGAGTGTGTGTCGCTGCAATACAAGTCGTGAGGTGCCAACCATGCCGGCAATCACGAACAAAAGAATAAAAAGATAGTATGGGTTGCTGTGTTCTACAAAATAACAGACGGCGAGCACTCCACCAGTCAAACCGCCAATTCCCAACATGTGTGCGCTTATTTTCCACCACAGGGTAATAAGAATTGCTGTTAGCATAACCGCCACAGAAGCAGCACTTAGCATCAAAAACCATCGCGGCATACCCATCCGAAAATAAAACCAAATCATTAGGGAATAGCAAAATAGCGATATCAAATACGGGAACAATCGTTCTTTTCTGATTTTTAACGACAAGTCCGATACAATTTTCAATTTATAGAGCATCCAAATAAATGCCGCCGGCAATAGAAACGCGAAAACGAATGCCGGCATTATTATTACCCAAAAATCTTGGATATACACGAATCGGAAATGGGTGTACAAAAAAAGCAGTGCGATGCTGTAAATGGGCATCAGCAGCGGTTGAAATATGGTGGAAATGACGTGTGAAAATTGTTTTATCATCTATCTTTTTATATGTATCAACAAGGCAAGGTTATATTTTTTTTCGTAATCGTGCAACCGGAATGTTTAGCTGCTCGCGATATTTTGCTACCGTGCGTCGTGCAATGATGTATCCTTTTTTGTTGAGCAGTTCGGTCAGGCGGTCGTCTGTCAGTGGTTTGCCGTGATTTTCGTTTTCTATGAGTTCTTTCAACGCGATTTTTATTTCGCGCGACGAAATATCTTCTCCTTCATCGTTTTGCATCGCCTCCGAGAAGAAAAACTTCAACGGATATATTCCGCCATTGGTTTGCACATATTTGCTGTTGCTAACCCTGGAAATAGTGGAAATATCTAACGATGTTTTATTCGCTATGTCTTTCAAAATCATTGGCTTCAGCATGGTTTCGTCTTCCGTAAGGAAAAAGTCGTATTGGAAATTGATGATAGCTTCCATGGTTTTTCTGAGCGTGTTTTGTCGCTGTTTGATAGAATCGATAAACCATTTTGCCGAATCAATTTTTTGTTTCATAAAAAGCATGGCTTGCTTGCTGTCGTTTGTCATGCTCTCTTTGTTAAGGTTGTAGCCTTGCAACATTTCAGAGAAAGTACGGTTTATTTTCAAATCGGGGATGTTCCGGTTGTTCAGATACATGGTTATTTCTCCGTTGTAGGTTTCTACAATAAAATCGGGTGTTATGTTGCTCATTGCCATTTCGATGGGGTCACCCAAAATGTTACCGGGCTTCGGGTTCAACGTGAGTATAATGGCGATGGCATCCCGAAGTTCTTCTTCCGAAATTTGCAACTGGCGCAAAATTTTGTCGTAATGTTTTTTTGAAAATTCATCGAAATAGTTTTCCAACACTTCTATTGCCAACCGTTGCGATTGAGATTGTGGCATACGTTCCAGTTGTAGCAAAAGACACTCTTGCAAGTTGCGTGCCCCCACACCCGCGGGTTCTAAATCTTGAATGATGCGCAAAATATCTTCCAGTTTCTTGTCAGATACATCTATGTTTTGTTGAAAAAGCAAATCGTTTGAAATAGAGTGGAAATCGCTTTGTAGATAACCATTTTTATCGAGATTGCCGATGATGTATTCTGCTATTTTCTTGTCTTGCAATTTCAGTTCTCGCAGGTTGATTTGTTCTACCAAAAAATCGTTGAGCGATATGGTGTTTGAAAACGTGGAGCCGATAAAATCGGGTTCGTCTCTACGCTGTGCATGGTGCATCTGAAAATCGGGTATATCGTCCTCGTTCATGTAGTCGCCCAAGGCAATATCTTCTTGCGAAACGTGGTCGGTTTCTCCATCCGGAGCAAGTCCGTCTTCCTCTTGTTCCAATTCCAAATCGCCCGCTTCCAGTGCCGGATTGTCCTCTATTTCTTGTCGCACCCTATCTTCCAACTCTACCGAATTCAATTCAACCAACTTTATAACCTGCATTTGCAAGGGCGAAAGTTTTTGTGTCTGTTTGAGTTCTTGTTGTTGTCTGAGCGCCATGGGTTTGTTTTGTTTACTATGAATTGAGATGGCAAAGATAAGGAAATATTTTGTTGTATTAGATGGAATGTAGAAAGAAATAGATAGATGAAACAGCCATGAGCGAAATAAAAAAATTTATACACAAGAAGATGAATTTCGTCCGATGACAGATGTCTGAAGTCCGATGTTGCTCAACGAACGGATAAACATTTCAGAAAAAATCTGATTCTCTTTAATTCTAAAAGTCTTGTTTCTTGTCTCTTGGTTCTAAAAAAATAAACAGATAAAAATAGAAAAAACAGATTGCAACTCCAATGAAATGGTTGGTTGCAAATCTGTTTTTTATAAGAAGCCGCACCGGTGGAATAAGTCGAAACTCCCTATGACAGGATTTGAGTGTTATGGCATCTTTGTAATCCGCCGGGCATAAAGCCTATCTCGAAAGACGCGGCCCGCCATTGATACCAAAAACGAGTCTCGGTTTATAGAATGTAATTGATGAGTTTCCCAATCGACCAATGCGGCAAAGACTCATTCTGTTTTCTGACACCAAAGATATAAAATGAAAATGGAACATCCAAATATTTTTTCACTTTTTTTATCGAAATAGTCGGCAATTTATACGCAATTGTTATAAATAATATGTTTTTGCGTTGACATTCAGTTTATTGGCAAATGATAAATGTTTCCCTTTTACAGAAAAATAGAATGTGAAAAAGTGCCGTCAATATATAATTTTTTGGTGCTATACTTTGGTGTCGCCTTCGTTTGACAACGTTTTATTATTTCCTTCTCTTGCTAAACATAGCATAGATCCAAAGAACGATGATGGAACCTACTGTAGCCAAAAGAAGATTGACAAAACTGAACTTATCCATCGTGCCCAAATTGAACAACGAACCGATAAATCCGCCCAAAAATGCACCTAAAATACCAATGATAATGGTCATGATGCAGCCACCGGGGTCTTTGCCCGGACGCAAAGCTTTGGCTATTGCCCCGGCAATTAAGCCTAAAAGAATCCACGATAAAATTCCCATAATTGTTTTTTTTAAAATTGTGATACAATATAGTTTATTGCATCAAAGATATATTTTTTTTCTAATTAATATGCTCTTTTTTTAAAAAAAATTACGGCTCACACAACTAAACATCAATTTTTGAGTTTTTTCTTTCCTAATTTCAAATCTTTGTGCTATTTTTGCGCACATATTACTAAAATGTGCAATTATGACGCCGCCGGTTCCTAAAACCAAGAAAAAATTGATTGAAGTAGCACGCCAACTCTTCGCGAGAGATGGGGTGGAAAATACTACAATGAACGATATTGCCGAAGCGTCGCAATTTGGTAGAAGAACCCTCTACACCTATTTCAAAAACAAAACCGACTTATACAAAACAGTGGTGCAAACCGAGTTGGAAAATTTGTATGGCGTGCTGGAAGAGGTGCTCAAAAGAGATATAGAAGCCGATAACAAACTCATTTTATTTGCCTTTAGCCGATTAAACGCCATAAAAGAAGTAGTGCGACGAAACGGCACGTTGCGAGCAGATTTTTTTCGCGATATTTGGCGGGTAGAAAACGTACGAAAAGAGTTTGATAAAAAAGAGATTCACTTTCTGGAAAAAATAATGAACGAAGGCTGCGAAAAGGGGATTTTTGTAATAAAAAATGTATCTAAAACAGCCGAAATACTTCACTTCGCCCTCAAAGGATTGGAAGTGCCCGTTATACGAGGCGTGCTCGATTTGCGATTTGACAGGCAAGAAGATCGCGACATGATTTCGGGCATCATCTTCAGAGGACTGAAAACCAAAAACGGATAACGAACATCGACAAAAAAAACAATACAATTTTTTATTTAAGTCGATAAACAGAATAGATATACAAACTTTAAAATTTTTCAAAAAATGAAATTATTGGAAGGTAAAACAGCTCTTGTTACGGGTGCGGCTCGTGGCATTGGCAAAGCCATAGCGTTGAAACTCGCGTCGGAAGGTGCAAATATTGCTTTCACAGATTTAAATATCGACGAAAACGCGCAAGCTACCCAACGCGAAATAGAATCGTTGGGAGTAAAATGCAAAGGCTACGCATCAAACGCGGCTCTTTTTGACGAAACACACACCGTGGTAGATGAGATTATGAAAGATTTTGGTCGCATAGATGTTTTGGTAAACAATGCCGGAATTACCAAAGATGGACTTATGATGCGCATGGGCGAAGCACAATGGGATGCAGTAATCAATGTGAATCTGAAATCGGCTTTCAATTTTATCCACGCGGTAACACCCATTATGATGCGCCAGAAATCGGGTAGCATCATCAATATGAGCTCTGTAGTTGGTGTGTCGGGCAATGCCGGACAATCAAACTACTCTGCTTCCAAAGCCGGAATGATAGGCTTGGCAAAATCAATTGCCAAAGAATTGGGTTCGCGCGGTATTCGTGCCAACGCAATTGCACCGGGATTTATCATTACCGAAATGACCGGACAGCTATCGGAAGAAGTGCGCAACGAGTGGGCAAAACAAATACCATTGCGCCGTGGCGGAACTCCCGAGGATGTAGCCAATGCTGCACTTTTCTTGGCATCTGATTTGTCGTCGTACGTGAGTGGACAAGTATTGCACGTTTGTGGCGGGATGAATACATAAAAACTCTGTAGATTTTTCGGCTCATAGTTTTTATAAACGAATAGCCTAAAAGTCTCTTAGCGAAAAATATAGCAAAGATTTTGAGTCTCAAAGTTGTATAAATACACTTTGGTACTCGAGATCTTTCTGTTTTTTCAAAAAATTTTTTTTCTCATATCCGCATTTTCAAAATATATACTTTTCAATCCATTGCAAAACGGCACAATTTATTGTGCAAAAGATACATTAATATAGGAAATGTTCGTATCTTTGCATTCTAGAAACATCACAAGCAAACCGATCTTAACAACAAAATTATCGGTTTTTTTAGGTATAATATTATCAAACCACAATTTATTCCACAGTAATGAGAGTTTTTGATACCAATGTACAGCTGTTAAAATACACGGTACTAAAAGAAGTAATAAAAAGAGCATACAACAACACCCTGAACGAGGCTTATATTGATATTGCAAAATCTATATCGCCCGGACCAAAAGCCAAGCTCAGATGCTGCATTTACAAAGAGAGAGCAGTAACCCAAGAGCGTATAAAAATGGCTATGGGAGGCGATAAAAGTAATCCCAACGTGGTGGAAGTGATTGATATAGCGTGCGACGAATGTCCTGTGGACGGCTTGTTTGTTACACCGGCTTGTCGCGGATGTATCGAACATGCTTGCCAAAGTGCTTGCCCCATAGATGCCATTGATATCATTGACCGAAAGGCAGTTATCAACAAAGAAAAATGTATCGAGTGTGGCAAATGCGTCAAAGCATGTCCATATAGTGCCATCATTGCCCAACGACGCCCCTGCGTGAAGAGTTGCAAAGTGAAAGCAATCACGATAGATGAGAACAAAAAAGCAGTAATAGACAACGACAAATGCATCCAATGTGGAGCCTGCGTGTATCAGTGCCCGTTTGGTGCCATAACCGATAAATCGTTTGTGTTGGATGTAATAGATATTCTAAAACAATCTGAAAACAATACCAAGTATAAAGTCTATGCCGTGGTGGCTCCCGCTATTGTGAGCCAATGCCGCTATGGTCGTCCGGCACAGATTGTTACTGCTATCAAAAAAATTGGATTCCACAATGTGGTAGAAGCTGCTATGGGTGCCGATGTCGTGTTGTACAAAGAAGCACAAGAGTTCAACGAAAAAGGTCTGCTCACCACCTCCTGCTGCCCATCGTTTGTGATGTACGTGGAGAAAAATTTCCCCGAGTTGAAAGACAATATTTCGCATACGCCATCGCCCATGATAGAAACCGCACGCATGATTAAAAAAGAAGATCCTACGGCAAAATGTGTGTTTATAGGTCCTTGCAGTTCAAAAAAATCGGAATTCCGTATGGAAAAAACGGAAGACCTGATAGATTGCGTAATGTCGTTTGAAGAGTTACAAGCGTTTGTAGATGCGTTTGATATAGATACCACACAATGCGAAGACTCGCCAATGGATGATGCATCCTATTACGGACGTATATTTGCTAAATCGGGTGGAATTGCCAAAGGTATTACCAACCTGATAGAGGAGATGAATATCGAAAATTTGCAAGCAATCTCTATGAATGGAATCGACGAGTGCAAAGTTGGATTGTCCAGACTGAAAGCGAAAAAAGCACCCTGGAATTTTTACGAAGGAATGGCTTGCGAAGGCGGTTGTATAAATGGGGCTTTGTGTATCACACACGTGCAACGAGATGTAGTTGATGTGGAGAAATACGCGAGTGAAGCCACCGAAAAGAGCATCCACAACTCCGTGAAACGATACTTGCAAGAACAGGAGTAAGAAATACCTCTTTTTTTTGAGATGCAAAACAGATAATATCCAAATAGCAAATGACTGTTTTATACGAAGATAACCATCTTATCATTGTGAACAAAGCTCCCGGTGAAATTGTGCAAGGCGACAAAACCGGCGACAAACCGCTATCGGATATCGTGAAAGAGTATCTCAAAGA
The DNA here is from genome assembly GCA_964631255.1 of uncultured Dysgonomonadaceae bacterium. Taxonomy (GTDB): domain Bacteria; phylum Bacteroidota; class Bacteroidia; order Bacteroidales; family Dysgonomonadaceae; genus JBGZFC01. Next base: position 23,366 of record CAZVWS010000014.1, read on the forward strand.
AAAATACAATAAACCGGGAAATGTGTTTTGCGGCGTTACCCACCGATTGGATAGACCAACGAGTGGGGTGGTGATTTTTGCTAAAACGAGCAAAGCACTTTCTCGGCTCAATGAAATGTTTAAAAACGGGCAAATAGACAAAACGTATTGGGCTATTGTAAAAAAAATGCCACCTACTGCCGAAGGCGCACTCACGCACTATCTTATCAAGAATGAGAAAACCAACAAATCGACCGCATTTGATGTAGAAAAACCAAATACAAAACGTGCCGTGATGCACTATCAACTAATTGGACAATCGCAAAACTATTTCTTGATTGAAGTGGAATTGGAAACCGGAAGACATCACCAAATTCGTTGCCAATTGGCAAAAATAGGAAGTCCCATCAGAGGCGATTTAAAATATGGTGCCGAAAGGTCAAATCCCGATGGAAGTATCAGTTTGCACGCCCGAAAAATATCCTTTATTCATCCCGTATCCAAAGAAAAAATTGAGGTAGAAGCCCCTTTACCCAAAGACAATTTGTGGCAAGCACTACAAGGTTTGAAAGCCTAAAATTTTTCTCTCCTCAGATTTTTAATCGAACTCACTTTTTTCTTTTCCTCCAATCGTTTTTTTATGGAAGCAGCCGTTGGTTTGGTTGCTTTTCGTTTTTTTGTAGGTTGCAAAGCTTGTTCAACAAGAAATCGAAATCTGTCTATAACTCTCTTTTTATTCGATAGTTGGGTGCGCTCCGTTTCGCACGAAAGTTGTAAAATTCCCTCTTTGTTGATTCGGTTTTTTAGTTTTGTTTTCAACAATTCCTTTGCCTCATCACTCAAGTAACGCGATTTATCTATATCAAATGCGAGGTTCACCTTCGTCTCCACTTTGTTCACATTTTGTCCGCCCGCACCGCCACTTCGGGTAGTGAAAAGCGTGCATTCTTCCACAAGAGCGAGGATGTCTATTTTCATTTTTTTTCTTGTCTTCCTTTATAACTGTTTGTAAACGAATGGTTATTCCGATTTCGACTGCAGGTATCGGATTAAAGTTTCGCTTTTCTCTTTTTCAAATTTTAGTTTTTCTGTTTCGAGCATTAATGTCGAAAGCTCAAACGATTGTGAAATGGCTTTTTTTTCTGCTTCAGAGAGCGTGATATTTGTTTGTTTGTTGCCTGCGAAAGTAATTGTAATCAGCTTATCTTGAAAAGTATAAATGAATTGGATTAAGCCATTTTCCGTATTTTCCTGAAAACGTACAATCTCGTAACTGCCATTCAACGTGCTGAAACGATGATTGAATCCGTCCGAATCAACAAGTAGTGTTTCGGCAAATTCTCCGTTTTTGGTGCTTGCTTTTATTTGCCGATGACGTGTGTTTTGTCCCACAAGCACGCTCTCGATAAACATAGCTCCGTTTTCTTCTACACCTGCTCGCAACCCACTCTTGTTGAGCGAAGTAGCGTATGGGTATGCTTTCGGGTAATAGATGCCAAACTCTTGGTAATCTCTATCTTTTGAAAAAGAAAATTGTTGTAGCATCCGGTCGATTTTTTCCTTGTTCACAACAAGCATCGAATCGCAAAAATCAATATTTCGTCTGTTTTCTGCCATGCGTACTTGTTGCATCAGTTGCATACCACTTTTTATTTCGTCGTAAGCCTTTGGAAACAATATTTTTATACTATCCAATTTGAGCTTGGCGAGCGAAAAATTACCCGATTCGTATAAGTTCTGGGCTTCCATCAGATATTGTTTGGCATCTCTTCTGTTTTGCGTGCAAGAGGAGAAGAAAATTAGAAAAATTGCCAACAAAAATGTTGTAAATGTGATTCGCATTGTGTGGAGGTGCATTAATAATTAGGACAAATATACTAAAATAATTCTCGTGAAATGGGTTTTTAAAGCGCAAATATTGTAAATTTGTAAATTCTAACAACAAACAAGCCACAACTATTGTGCCAAGTTTTTTGAATACAAAAAAATGGATATACCCAAAGCCGAAATTCAATCGCATCTGAACACGCCCACATTCAAACTCATTTCGCAAACTGCCGATGAGTTGGGGTTGGAATGTTACGTGATAGGTGGATATGTACGCGATTTTTTTCTGTATCGAAACTCCAAAGATATCGATATAGTTACGGTAGGCAAAGGAATTGAACTGGCGGAAGCAGTCAAGAAAAAGTTGGGTAAGAGTGCACGGCTTTCGGTCTTTAGTAACTATGGAACAGCGCAAGTGAAATATCGCGATATGGAAGTAGAGTTTGTGGGCACAAGAAAAGAGTCTTATACCCGCGATTCACGAAATCCCGTTGTAGAAGATGGCACGTTGGAGGACGACCAAAAACGTCGCGATTTTACCATCAATGCCATGGCTTTTTGTCTCAATAAAGACCGATTTGGAGAATTGGTTGACCCGTTTGGCGGTATAGAAGATTTAGAAAACTTGCTCATTCGCACACCATTAGACCCCGATATTACTTTTAGCGACGACCCGCTGCGCATGATGCGTGCCGTGCGGTTTGCTTCGCAATTGGGATTCGATATTTACCCCGACACTTTTGACGCAATTGCCCGAAATCGGGAGCGTATCCACATCATTTCAAAAGAACGTATTGCCGATGAGCTAAACAAAATTGTGCTTTCGCCCATGCCGTCGGTCGGTTTCAATTTGTTGGAAAAAACGGGATTGTTAGAAATTATTTTTCCCGAACTACTGGCTCTCAAAGGTGCCGAAACCAAAGATGGAGTGGGGCACAAAGACAATTTTTACCATACGCTGGCAGTGTTAGACAACATTTCGCGCCACACGGACAATTTGTGGTTGCGCTGGTCTGCCATTTTGCACGATATTGCCAAGCCCGCTACCAAACGCTGGGAACCAAAACAGGGCTGGACATTTCACAACCACAACTATATTGGCGAAAAAATGGTCCCAAAAATATTTCGCCGAATGAAGTTGCCGCAAAACGAAAAACTGAAATATGTGCAAAAAATGGTGTCGTTGCACATGCGACCCATGCAGTTGGTTGAAGATGAAGTAACGGACTCTGCAGTAAGACGTTTACTCTTTGATTCAGGCGATGATATCGACGATTTGATGACGCTCTGCGAAGCAGATATTACCTCCAAAAATCCGGAAAAAGTGCGTCGCCACTTGCATAATTTCAGCATCGTGCGCAGCAAACTAAAAGAGATAGAGGAGAAAGACCGTGTTCGCAATTTTCAACCGCCTATCGACGGCAACGAAATTATGCAAGTTTTCGGATTGGGAGCGGGTAGGGAAGTAGGTTTGCTGAAAGCTGCCATCAAAGAGGCCATTTTAGATGGCATTATTCCAAACGAATACGAACCGGCATATACATTTATGTTGCAGAAAGCAAAAGAGATGGGTTTACAACCGAGAGAGGAGCATTAATTGACCATTGGTGGTTTTATCCCGAAAAAAACGAGAAAAATTCTTTTCGGTATATTTCTGATATTCTTAATTATTTTGTTTCTTTGTAGTTGATTATTTCCATTGCTCTTCCCAATGTAGAAACAGAAGCGGTCGACACTATCCTATGACGAAGAAAAAAAGAATATCTAAAGCGAGTTTTTTAAACGCGAAAATAACATCCACAATCAGTATTACACTGGTTTTGGTGCTGTTGGGAATGGCTATTTTGGTGCTGTTTCTGGGCAACGGATTGTCCAATTTCGTCAAAGAAAACATGAGTTTCAGCGTGATGCTCGACAGCGATATTAAAGAGGCGGAGATACAGCGTATCAAAACAAATTTGGAAGCCAAACCATTTGTGAAATCTACTCGTTATATTAGCAAAGAAGAGACCAAGCAAAAACTGATTGAGGAGTTGGGTGAGGATCCCGAAGAACTGATTGGTTATAATCCGGCACAAGATGTAATCGAAATTTTCCTACATTCTGAATATGCCAATAATGATAGTATCGCTTTGATAAACAACGATTTGAAACAAGAAAATAACGTGCAAGACTTGCTTTATCAGCAAGAAGCAGTCGATTTTATCAACAACAACATTTCAAAAGCTACCGTTATTTTACTCATTTTGGCTGCCATCTTGCTCTTCATTTCGTTTACATTAATCAGAAACACCATACGACTGAGTATTTATTCCAAAAGATTTATTATCAATACAATGAGATTGGTGGGGGCAACATCGTCCTTCATTCGTCGTCCGTTTATGCGAGCCAATATTCTGAACGGAATTTTTGCCGGCTTGTTGGCTAATGCAATTATTTATCTGATTCTTACCTATTTCGGAAAAGAGTATGCCGGCTTGTCCCAAATACTTCCTTTGACCGATTTATTCATCATATTTGGGGTGGTTATTGTTTTCGGTATTCTCATAACAAGCATTGCAACTTATTTTGCAGTAAATAGATATGTGAAAATGAATGCCGATAACCTTTATTACATATAAAAAGCAATCGAAAAAAATGTCACAAAAAAATCTCGCTTTCGGAAAAATTAATTTCATTATTTGCGCTATTTCTGTGTTGGTAATTATTATTGGTTTCTTGTTGATGACCGGAGGCTCAAGCTCTGTGGAACAAGGATTTAATCCCGATATTTTTAGTGCGCGACGCATCAAAGTAGCTCCGGCAGTTTGCTTGGTGGGCTTTGTTGGGATGATTGTAGGGATTTTGTATCCTTCGTCCAAAAAAACAGAATTATAATTTACCTTTCTTTTTTATTAATTAAATTCAAATGAGTGTAATTGAAGCAATTATCCTTGGCGTATTGCAAGGATTGACAGAATATTTGCCCGTGAGCAGTAGCGGACATTTGGCTATTGGCTCTGCCTTGTTGGGCATAGATGCCGAGCATAATTTGGCTTTCACCATCGTGGTGCACGTCGCCACGGTTTTTAGCACATTGGTTATACTGGGAAAAGAAATTTCGTGGATTTTCAAAGGACTTTTCAAGTTTCAGTCCAACGATGAAACCCGCTATTTTATCAATATCCTTATTTCGATGATTCCCATTGGTATTGTGGGTGTCTTCTTCAAAGATGAAGTGGAACAGATTTTTGGTTCCGGATTGTTGTTGGTTGGGTGTATGTTGCTGCTAACCGCTTTGTTGCTGTCGTTTGCACATTTTTATAAACCTCGCGAGAAAAGCAAAATCGGTATGCGCGATGCATTTATCATTGGTGTGGCACAAGCATTTGCCGTGTTGCCCGGTTTGTCGCGTTCAGGCTCTACCATTGCTACCGGACTTTTGTTGGGTAACAAAAAATCGTCGTTGGCACAATTTTCATTTTTAATGGTCATTCCGCCCATTTTGGGTGAAGCGTTGCTCGATATTTTTAAAATGATGAAAGGTGTAGAAGATGTGGGTGGAGATATTCCTACTGCCGCTCTGATAGCCGGATTTATAGCCGCATTCGTGTCTGGTTGTATTGCTTGTAAGTGGATGATAAATGTGGTGAAAAAAGGCAAGTTGATTTATTTTGCCATCTATTGCTCCATTATCGGTTTAGCTACCATTCTATTTACCTTATTCTAAAAAAATTAATTCCGATACAACAAATAAACAGAGTAGCTGTTGCTGAAAAAAGTAACAGCTACTTTTTTTTGTGATATTATCATTTATCTCACAAAAGTGTATTTATTTGATTTTTTTAGCTAAATTTGCGATAATTACCTGTTTATGAATTATCGCGTACAAGTATATTACAAGAAAGAAGATTTGCCACCGATACCGGATGTAAATTTTTTTCATTACACCTCTTCGTTTCAATGGAATGAAGGCATTTCGTACTATAAATCTGTTATGTTGGTGGTTTTTGATGGCGAAAAACCGGTTGCCGCCATGTACGCGCTCATTACTCGCATCAATAGGTTGCTGTATGGTTCGTTTTTCAAAAGGTGTTATGTTTCGCAACAACCGAGTTTTTTCGAAGAAAACTTACCACAGATAGATATTTTTGATTTGTTGATGAAAAAACTGGTTTCGGAAGTTAGGAAAAAAGTATTTTTTATCGAGTATCGCAATATTGGCAGTGCTATTTTTGGATATAAAGGATTTCGCGACAATGGGTTTTACTCCATCAAATGGATTGATATAAAAAACACTTTACAACGCAAGCGAAATGTCTGGAATCAGATGAGTGTGAAGCGAAAAAATCAGATAAACAAAGCCAAAAGGAAAGACGTTTATACAGAAGAACTTACCTTACCTGAAAAACTCCCGGAAATTTACAAATTGGTAGAAGATGCAAAAAACTGGAAAGTTACGCGACGGTTTCCGCCCTATCGGTCATTTCAAAATTTCTTTCAATATTATATTCTTCAAAACAAAGGGAAAATATTTGTAACCCGTTTCCACGAAAAAATTATTGGCGGCATCATCTTAGGATTTGAGCAAGAGAAAGTACTGTGTCTCTATTATTGGGGTAAAGACAAAACCTATCAGTCGCTCAACCCGAGTGTTTTTACCATCTATTCGGCAATGGAATTTGCAGAAAAAAACGGATACCATACTTTCGATTTCATGGATGCCGGCTTTCTAAATAAACATGCCAACCGCTCGCGCTTTCTATTGCAATTTGGAGGCAAACAGCAAGCGAGCCGCCGGTGGTATCGAATCAATTGGCCGTGGCTAAATTTCTTTGCCAATAAAATATACGACTAATATTTTCGTTAGTAACAAATATGCACAAAACAACGATGAAACAGTTTCTTATATCAATTGCTTTTTTACTGATTAGCTTCGCTACCATTGCGCAAACGGTGCGAGTGAGTGGTGTTGTATCCGATTTAGATGGCAAACCCATTGAGTTGGCAACCGTTCAAGTAAAAAATACGCTAACCGGTACCATGACCGATTTGCAAGGAAAATATTCGCTCAACGTAGTGCCGGAAGACTCGCTTACCATCGTTTTTTCGTGCCTCGGTTACCACAAAACACAACGCATATTGCCAAAATTAACTGCCGACGTTGCTCTCAATGTAGTGATGCGCGAAAGTGCTATGGAACTGGAAGAGTTTACGGTTATAGCTACTCGTCGCGAAACTTCGCGAACCGAAACTTTGGATGTGGACAGGATAAAACTATTGCCCGACCCATCGGGAGGCAGCATAGAATCGTTGATAGTAACTTTTGCCGGTGTTAGTTCTACCAGCGAGCTGAGTTCACAATACAATGTGCGGGGTGGCAATTATGACGAAAATATTGTTTACGTAAACGGCATTGCCATCTACAGACCGCTTTTGATACGTTCGGGCGAACAAGAGGGATTGAGTTTTATAAATCCGAATCTGACCTCGAACGTCAATTTTTCGGCCGGAGGATACGATGCCAAGTATGGCGATAAAATGTCGTCGGTGCTTGATATTCAATACAAAAAGCCAACCGAATTTGAAGCGGCAGCATCGGCAAGTTTGTTGGGTGGAAATCTTTACGTAGGTAGCTCCGGCAAAAAATATTCGCAAATTACCGGAGTCCGATACAAAACCAATCAATCGTTGCTCGGTACCATGCAAACCAAAGGCGAGTACAATCCCAAATTTTTGGATGTGCAAACCTATCTTACCTACAATTTTACACCCGATTGGGAAGCCAGTTTCTTGGGAAACTTCTCGCAAAACAGTTACGAATTTACACCAAAAACAAGAGAAACTTCGTTTGGAACATTGGCAAACGTGCAAAATTTTAAAGTATATTTTGACGGGTGGGAAAAAGACCGATTCAAAACACTTTTTGGCGCATTCACAGTAAAAGGAAAAGTATCGGAAAAAACTACTGCCGGACTGCAAATTTCTTCGTTCAACTCTGACGAGGTAGAATCATACGACATCACCGGCGAGTATTGGCTCAACGAGCTTAATATAGACCCCACAACGGGCGAATCTTCAACCGGTAACCTATTGGGCGTGGGTACTTACCACGAGCACGCACGCAATAGGCTCAATGCAACCGTTTCGTCTATTTCGCTTTTTGCCAATCACAAAATAAAAACCCACAATATACAATGGGGCGCACAAGCCAATATCGAAAAAATATCAGATCGCATCATCGAGTGGGAAATGCGCGACTCGGCAGGATATTCACTGCCATACAATGGCGAAACGGTAAACGTGATTACCAACCTATATTCGTCCAACAAAGTAAACAGCACCCGCTATTCGGCATATCTGCAAGATACCTACAAGTTTCAGGTAGAAAAAGGACTGTTTACCCTGACGGCTGGCGTGAGAGGAAGTTATTGGTCATTCAACAAAGAGTTTATCGTTAGTCCGCGCGCGTCCATTTCATATATGCTCAACGACCAAAATCTGATGTTGCGCTTCGCCAGTGGATTGTATTACCAATCGCCTTTCTACAAAGAGTTTCAACGAACGGTGAGGGACGAACAAGGTAACTCATTCATTGAACTCAACAACCAGATAAAATCGCAAAAATCGATACATTTTGTGTTGGGTGGCGATTATTATTTTCGGGTAGTGGACCGGCCTTTTAAATTTACATCGGAAATTTATTATAAAATATTGTCCGATTTGATTCCATACACGGTCGATAATGTGAAGATTAGATATTATGGCGAGAACCTTACCAATGGTTTTGCTACCGGTTTGGATTTGAAACTGTTTGGCGAATTTGTACCCGGCACCGATAGTTGGCTAAGCTTCTCGCTGATGCAGGCACAGCAAACTTTGGAAGGAGTAAAAGTACCAATTCCTACCGATCAGCGATACAATATCTCGCTATATTTTCAAGACTATTTTCCTGGATACGAGCGTTTAAAGATGAATTTGGTTGGCATCTGGTCGCAAGGGTTACCCGTTTCTGCACCTCGCATCGGGTATGACAAAGGCTATTTTCGTGCTCCCGATTATCGACGTATCGATATGGGATTTTCCTGGCAAGCATTGCACAAAGAGAGCCGCTTGCGGTCGAAAAGTGCATTTTGGGACTCGTTCAAAAATATTTGGATAGGTGTAGATGTATTCAATTTGTTGAATATTTACAATGTCAATTCCTATTATTGGGTTACCGATGTGCATCGCCAACAGTATGCCGTACCCAATTATTTGACACTGCGCCAACTGAATGTGCGAATTTTGGCGGAATGGTAGTCGGACGAAAAACGATACAAAAAACAAGGTGCAGCTTTTTTATAAAACTGCACCTTCGTTTTTTTTGTCAGTCAGCAAACAGTTCTACAAACCAAAAGCCTCTTTTATTTTATCCACGTAGTCTAGTTTTTCCCAAGTGAATAGTTCTACTTCTTTAAAAACGGGCTCTTGCATATAGCGTGATTGGAATTTTTTTGTAACCACTTTCGGCTCACGTCCCATGTGTCCGTAAGATGCTGTTTCCAAGTAGATTGGATTGCGCAATTTCAATCGTTGTTCAATCGCTTTCGGGCGCATATCAAACAAGGTTTGTACTTTATCTGCAATTTCGGCATCCGATAAATTGACACGGCTCTTTCCGAAAGTTTTCACATACAAGTTCATTGGTTCGGCTACACCAATTGCGTAAGCAACTTGTATCAATACTTCAGAAGCTACACCTGCAGCAACCAAGTTTTTGGCAATATGTCGTGCGGCATAGGCGGCAGAACGATCCACTTTGGATGGGTCTTTCCCCGAAAATGCACCACCACCGTGTGAGGCTTTTCCGCCGTACGTGTCCACAATAATTTTGCGTCCGGTAACTCCCGTGTCGCCGTGCGGACCGCCAATAACGAATTTACCCGTCGGGTTCACGTGGTATTTAATGTTTCCGTCAAAAAGTTTTTGTACATCTTTTCTACGGTTATATTGTGCTTGCACGCGCGGGATAAGAATTTTGCGAACATCCATCGCGATGCGTTCTTGCATCTCTTTGTCGGCTTTTATTGCCGCCTCGCGTGTGTCGTTTTGGGGAAGTACAAACTCATCGTGTTGGGTAGAAATAACGATGGTGTCAATACGGAGTGGAGTGCCGTCTTCTGAATACTCGATGGTAACTTGCGATTTGGCATCGGGACGCAAATAGGGCATCAAATGCAATTCGTTTTTACGAATATTTGCCAACTCAACCAACAGGGCGTGGCTCAAATCGAGCGGCAGCGGCATGTAGTTATCGGTTTCATCCGTGGCGTAGCCAAACATCATGCCTTGGTCGCCCGCGCCCTGATCCATGGGGTCTTCGCGTTGGTCAACGCCGCGGTTGATGTCGTCAGACTGTTCGTGAATGCTCGAAAAAACGCCACACGATTGTGCTTCAAATCGATATTCGCTTTTGGTGTAACCAATGTTGGCAATCACTTTGCGTGCCACTTCGGCAACATCTACATAAGTTTTTGATTTTACTTCTCCCGCCAATACAACCTGTCCGGTTGTTACAAGCGTTTCGCAAGCTACTTTTGAGTTTGGGTCGTAAGCCAAAAACTCGTCAAGCAAAGCATCCGATATTTGATCGGCTACTTTATCGGGGTGTCCTTCAGACACCGACTCGGAGGTAAATAAATATTTCATTTTTTCCAGTAAAAAGAGTCAAAAAACAGGAATCAATATTTTAGGAAAAGAGATTCCAAATCGTTTGTACGATTGGAGTATTGCCCAAAAACCAATATCCGATTTCGACTTTGTGATTAATAAAAAATTGTTCGTGAAAAAAATGAGGAGAGAAAAAATTGCAGTTGCAACATAAAAAACGATTGGAAATCGTATGTTTTAGCATTTTTTTCTGTGGTTGCAAGCAGTTCAAATCTGTCCACAAATCTTTTCGGGTGCAAAGGTAAGTATTATATCCGGAAAAAGAATGCAAAAAACAATAATTAATACACCTTGTCCAAAAAAAACGATATAATACTGAAAATTAAACAGCAATCGACTCCAATTACTGTTTCGCGAAAACCAAAATATTAGTTGCCGGTATATACTTCTCGTGAAACGAAAAATAGCTTATTTTAATGAAACAGATTGGACTTGCCATTTAAAATCACATTATTTAAATAATCGACACTTTTTGTACAAACAAAATTAGCTTTTAAGTGTTATTAAACTTTGAGAGAGTAAGGCGTAATCTGCAGTAATAAGCAATTATTATGATGCGTGATTTTGATTGTTAGCCCTATCGGGTCGCAGTTTACTCTTCCAATTTATCATTTTATTCATTATTACAGCACTTAATATATTATGGGTAATAATTCTTTTTTACAACTAATAGAACAAAGTATAAGAACCAATTGGGAGTTACCAATATTTACCGATTATCAAGGTAAAACAATTTATTACAAAGATTTTGCTCGTGAAATTGACAAGTTGCACGATTTTTTTCGTGCTGCCGAATTAAAACGAGGCGACAAAGTCTCTATTTGTGGCAGAAATTCGAGCAATTGGGCTATTACTTTTTTCTCTGTTCTCTCCTACGGAGCTGTGGCAGTGAGCATTTTGCACGAATTTGACAAAGAAAGTATTCAGTACATCGTAGACCATTCCGATTCGAAGATGGCTTTTTTAGATGAATCAATATGGAACGGAATAAATGAAGAATCCATTCCCAAAGTAGAAACCGTATTCTCGTTAGATAGTTTTTCTTTGCTAAAAGTTACTTCCAAAGAGTTGAAGCTGTTTGAAAGCAATTCTTTTGGATTTTTCGATAAAAAATACGAGAAAGGTTTTTTTTCAAACGATATAACTTTCCGTACTGACAAAGCAGAAGAGTTAGCCGTAATAAACTATACATCGGGCACTACAAGTAGTCCCAAAGGTGCTATGATACCTTATCGTAGCTTGTGGTCAAACACCCGATTCTCTATAGACAACTTGCCGTTTATACAACCGGGAGATGCCATCGTTTGCATGCTGCCCATGGCACACACCTACGGGCTTGCATTTGAGGTGCTCAATTCTATTGCCATGGGACGACACATCTATTTCTTAGGAAAAGTGCCATCGCCTAAAGTATTGATAAATATGTTTGCCAAAGTAAAACCCAAGTTGGTATTGGCTGTGCCACTTATTATTGAAAAAATTATATTGAAAAATGTTTTCCCGAAATTGGAAGTGCAACCCACCAAATCGTTGTTGCAAGTACCGGGATTGAACCAAATAGTTTACAAAAAAGTGAGAAAGACTTTGTTAGAATTATTTGGCAACAACTTGGTGCAAATTGTGATTGGAGGGGCGGCTTTAAATCAAGAAGTGGAATCGTTTTTACGAAAAATAAAATTTCCATACACCGTAGGTTATGGCATGACGGAGTGCGGTCCGCTTATTTCGTACGCATATTGGACAAAATTCAAACAAAAATCTGTTGGTACACCGGTAGATAGGATGTTGGTTAAAATAGATTCTGAAAACCAGGAACACGTAGAAGGCGAAATCTTGGTAAAAGGCACAAACGTGATGCTTGGCTACTATAAAAATCAGGAGGCTACCGATGAAATAATGATGCCCGACGGCTGGATGCGTACCGGCGATTTGGGAATCATGGACAAAGATGATTTTATCTTCATCAAAGGCAGAAACAAAAATATGTTTTTGGGAAGCTCCGGACAAAACATTTATCCGGAAGAGATTGAAGAAAAAATAAACAGCTCGCCCTACGTGATGGAGTCGTTGGCAATTGAAGAAAACAAAAGGATTATAGCCTTAATTGTACCCGAAGCAGATGTGCTCAAATCAAAACACATCACGCCCGATATGTACCCGGAATTTTTCCAAACCGTGGTGAAAGAGATAAATCAAAAACTACCTGTTTACAGCAAAATTGCCGATTTTAGGCTACAGGATGAGGAGTTTGAAAAAACGCCGAAACGAAGTATCCGCCGTTTCAAATACCAGGCTGCCAAAACAAACTAATTTTTTACAAAATAGAATTTTATATAATAAAAAGGGCTGTTTCAAAAAAACGAAACAGCCCTTTTTTGTTTAATTAGTCGCTCCTTAAAATACCATTATTTGTCTGTATTATAGTATTTTAATGTGTAAAACAGTTGTCAGTCTCTACCAATTTATGTATCTTTACGTACTAAAACCCTGCAAATAATGTTAGGAAAATTACCGAAAAAAGGACAACGAGATTTATTTCGACCGATGCTGAAAGATTTTATTGACAGCAAGCATGAATTGGTTCTTCTTGCAGATAAAATTGATTGGTCTTATTTTGAAGAAGAATTTGCACCTTTGTATTCACAACGAGGAGCCCCCGGCGTTCCCATCCGTTTAATGGTAGGCTGCTTGATGTTGAAACATCTGTACAATCTTGGCGATGACCGCATTCCGGAGTATTGGGTTCGCGATGTTTATTTTCAATACTTCTGCGGATGTGAGTTTTTCGAACATAAGTTTCCGTTTGATCCGAGCGACTTTGTTCATTTTCGCAACCGTGTGGGGGAAGAAGGGATAGGAAAAATATTCGCTTACAGCGTACAGCTTCATGGCAATAAACTACCGGGACAAACCAAGTTTGTTCTTTCAGACACTACCGTACAAGAAAATAACATCACTTTTCCCACTGATGCTAAATTGTGTAAAAAGGTCATAGACAAGTGCAACGAAATAGCCCGCAAGGAAGGCATTAAACAACGTCGCAGCTATAGGCGTGAGAGCAAACAGTTGGTTCGGGACACTTACAACGGCAAACATCCTAAACGCAAGAAGCAGGCAAACAAAGCCAAACGTCGCTTAAAAACGATAGCCAACATCCAACTTCGAGAGCTTGAGCGCAAAATGAGCGAGTCTCAAAAACGAGAATACAAAGAACCACTATCACTTTACAAAGAAGCAGTAAATCAACAGAAAAACGACAAGAATAAGATCTACAGTTTGCATAAACCTTTTACTCGCTGCATAGCCAAGGGAAAGGCGCACAAGCAGTACGAGTTCGGCAATAAAGTGGGAATAATAACCACAGGCAGAAGAGGAAGAAAAATTATCACTGCGGTAAAAGCTTTTTTAGAGAACCCTTATGACGGAGATACCATAGAACCGTTACTCGAACAGATGGAATACAATAAGTTGAGGCTGCCCGAAGAATTAATTTATGACCGAGGCGGGAAAGGACGAAAGCAAATAAAAGATGTAAAGATTATCACCCCCGATAAACCCAAAGCCAATCAGACGGCATATCAAAAACGACAGAAACGTAACAAATGCAGAGCCAGAGCGGCAATCGAACCTGTTTTCGGACATCTTAAAAAAGACTTCCGCATGGAACAGAATTACTTGTGGGGCGAAAAAGGCATACAAATCAATGCTTACCTGGCTGCAACGGCTTGGAACTTGAAGAAAATGATGGAAAGGTTGAAAGAGAAATTTTTATATTTTATTCTCCACTGGTTTTTTCGCCAGGATAAAATATTTTTTCAGCATAAGTTGAATTTATAAGGAGCGACTAATTATACTCGTCCCACGATTTTATTTCGATTTTATCTACATCCATCGCACAAAATGCTTGAATAAATGCCGCCGCCAATCGGGAATTGGTAATCAGTGGCACGTTGAAATCGATGGACGAACGGCGAATGTAGTAACCATTTTTCAACTCGCCCGGAGTCAGATTTTTCGGAATATTTACTACCAAATCTACCTGCTTGTTTTTTATCAATTCCAATGTATTGGGGCTTTTGTCTTCGTTTGGCCAATACACCAGGGTTGCCGGCACGCCATTTTCCTCCAAAAAACGTTGCGAACCTCCCGTAGCAAACAAATTGTATCCTTTGGAATGCAACAGTTTGGCTGAGTTCAGCAAATCTACTTTCGATTTGGCCGGACCGGTAGAAAATAGTACGTTTTTTTGTGGAATGGTGTATCCAACCGAGAGCATGGCTGCCAATAGAGCCTCGTGTGAGTCGTCGCCCAAGCAACCAACCTCACCGGTAGATGCCATATCGACACCCAAAACCGGGTCTGCTTTTTGCAGTCGCGAAAACGAGAATTGCGATGCTTTTACTCCAACATAATCCAAGTCGAATGCGCTTTTGTGCGGTTTTTCTACTTCGAGACCCAACATCACTTTCGTGGCATTTTTGATGAAATTTATTTTTAATACTTTAGATACAAAAGGAAATGAACGAGAGGCTCTTAGATTACATTCAATAACCTTTATCTGATTTTCTTTTGCCAAAAACTGGATATTGAACGGACCCGAAATTTGGAGTGCATTGGCTATTTGGCGTGCTACTTTTTTTATTTTTCGAGCAGTTTCTACATACAATCTTTGTGGTGGAAACTGAATGGTAGCATCGCCCGAGTGAACGCCGGCAAATTCCACGTGTTCCGAAATGGCGTATGTGATGATTTCGCCTTTATTGGCAACGGCATCAAACTCAATTTCTTTGGCATTTTCTATAAATTCGCTTACCACAACCGGATGTTTTTTGGAAACATCGGCTGCCAATTGCAAAAAGTTTTTGAGTTCTTCGTCATTTGAACATACGTTCATGGCTGCACCCGACAGCACATACGACGGGCGCACTAATACGGGATAGCCCACGTTTTCCACAAATTTGTGAATCTCTTTCAAAGATGTGAGCTCCATCCATCGGGGTTGGTCTATTTGCAAATCGTCGAGCATACTCGAGAATTTGTGTCTGTCTTCGGCATTGTCAATACTTTTTGCCGATGTGCCCAAAATATTTACATTTTCCTTATCGAGACGAACGGCTAAGTTATTGGGTATCTGTCCGCCAACCGATAATATTACGCCATGCGGATTCTCTAATTCAATGATATCCATCACCCTTTCAAAAGTGAGTTCATCAAAATAAAGTCGGTCGCACATATCGTAATCGGTAGATACTGTTTCGGGGTTGTAGTTTATCATTACCGAACGGTAACCCTCTTCTCTAACGGTGGTTAGGGCGTTAACCGAACACCAGTCGAACTCAACCGACGAGCCAATTCTGTACGCTCCCGAACCCAAAACAATAACTGATTTTTTATCGCCCAAATAATTGACATCGTTTTCCGAGCCGTTGTAGGTCAGATACAGGTAGTTGGTTTGTGCCGGATATTCGGCTGCCAATGTATCTATTTGTTTCACAACGGGAATAATGCCGATTTTCTTACGGTATGTACGGATAATTTCTTGACTTTGCTCATCCATTTTCTCTTTCCAGATGGCACGAGCGACTTGAAAATCGGAAAAACCTTGTTGTTTTGCCAAACGGAGTAGCGAATCAAACTCGTCGTTGCTTGCACGGTTAAAATCTATCGATTTGGGCGTGTAGCGCTCCAGTGCTTCTGCCGTTTGGATAATATTGTGCAATTTGTGCAAAAACCACTTATCAATTTTAGTAAGTTCATGAATTTCATCTACCGTGTATCCTTTACGAAACGCTTTGCTAATCACAAATATACGTTGGTCGGTTGGCTCATTCAAAGCCTTGTCTATGTCTTCAATTTTCAGCTCTTTGTTTTCTACGAAACCGTGCATGCCTTGCCCAATCATGCGCAATCCTTTCTGAATGGCTTCTTCAAAAGTGCGACCAACAGCCATGATTTCACCAACAGATTTCATGCTCGACCCAATCTCTTTGGATACTCCGGTAAATTTTCCCAAATCCCAACGCGGAATTTTCACCACTATGTAATCCAACGATGGTTCAAAAAATGCGCTTGTAGATTTTGTAACAGAGTTTTTCAAATCAAACAAACCGTATCCCAATCCCAATTTGGCAGCCACAAAAGCCAGCGGATAGCCCGTAGCTTTGGATGCTAATGCCGATGAGCGGCTCAGTCGGGCATTTACTTCAATCACTCGGTAGTCTTCCGACTCGGTGTCGAATGCATATTGTACATTGCACTCGCCCACAATGCCGATGTGTCTTACTATGGCAATAGATAGGCGACGTAGTTTGTGAAACTCGGAGTTGGTGAGCGTATGCGAGGGAGCAACTACAATACTTTCGCCGGTATGGATGCCCAGTGGGTCTAAATTCTCCATATTGCAGACGGTAATGCAGTTGTCGTATTTATCTCTTACCACTTCATACTCAATCTCTTTCCAGCCTTTGAGCGATTTCTCTATCAGTAGTTGTTCCGAATAGTTTAATGCTTTTTCTGCCAACGATTGGAGCTCGCTGCTGTTGTTGCAAAAACCTGAACCCAAACCGCCCAATGCGTATGCGGCACGTACAATGATGGGATAACCCAAATCTTCGGCAGCTTGTAGTGCATCCGAGA
>CAZVWS010000015.1:0-24711 GCA_964631255.1 uncultured Dysgonomonadaceae bacterium
AATCAGTTAGTTAGGAGTTCCTAACCTAAACTGTACCCCCTAAGAAAAATTAAGAGGGTAACACATTGAAATAAAGCCGATTAACCTAAAAAGGTGGCTTTCCCGTCCATACCGCAAATATAGCCTAACTTTCAATGAGTTAGGCTATTTTGTTTCCGTTTTTGTTTCCGTTTTATCTTTTCTACTTCATTTTTGGGTTGGTTTTGGCGGGCAAGTGGCGACACGTAAAAACAACTTTTTACGGGCGGATTTTGTCGCCTCGCTGTCATTCTCATTAAAAATACACTCAAAATTAAAGCAAATACACTTTTTTGCTGTCGTTTTTAAGTCGGACAATTTGGCGTATTCATTTATACGCTTTTAATAGATACCCCCCATTGTGTTTTTTACATTGAAAAAGGCGTTTGTTGATTGTTTTACGGCGTTTCTGTTTATTCTTTCCCCTATCAATTCCCTATATTTTCCCTATCGGTATTTTTGTATTTATCTGTTTTATAGTTAATTATATACTTTGTTGGATATATTGCCCCTATGGAAAAGGTCGCCCCGTTTTCGGCTTGTTTTAGTGGTGTTGCGGTTTTTTGATACGGTTTTAATGCTCTGTGTTGATTTGCTTTAATTTTGACGGTAAAATGAACGTTTTTAACCGAAATAATTAAACATTGATACGCCGTTAATACAAAAATCACTATATTTGCAATTCCTAAAAGACAGTAGTAAAATGAATTTTATTAAAAACGAAAAACAACTTATTGATTTAACCAATGAGTTAATCAGCGATTGTGGAACAAGCAAAGAAATTGCAAAAATGATTGACGATTTGATTTTTGAATATTTTTATCATTTATGTAATATGAAATCGTGTTTGTGTGAAGTGGACAACCATTTGTTTTTTTACAATCAAACAATTACGGGATTTGTTTTTTGAATTAGAAACAAACTAATCTCCCAACGCAAAATAAAGCCCGCTATTGCATTTGTGGCGGGCTTTACTGTGTTCATTCGGTCGGTTGCTGTTTTCGCTTTCTGTGCCAAAGATACACGGTTGTTTTGCTTATCTGTAGCCGTTTGGCTATTTCGGCATAACTAAAACCTTTTGCCGATAATTCAAAGGCTTTTTGTTGTATGGTTTTCGGCTCTGTGGTTTCACGTGTGCCACTTTCCGAAATGTAGCGTTGCACCGTGCGGGGGCTAATATCAAGCAGTTTGCCTATTTCCTTGCCGTTTAAGCCCATTAAATAGTATCGGCTTATTCTTTCCAATGTTTTTTCTTTTAGTTCCATAAATCGCATTATTTTAAGTTTGTACTAAAATCGGGGTTTCTTAAAAAATTCCTCGAACGTGCTTTTCAAAATGTGTTCGGGATAAATATTTACAAGCCCAAAGCGGTAATCTTTAATTTTCCCGATAGGCTCTTTTAACTCTCTACATTTCTTTGAGGCAAGTTTGCCTAATGCCTGTGCCTCGTTGTAAGACACTTTTATTTTATGCAGTCCGCAATATCCGTGTATTGTAAACTCGTTTACCTCTGTGCCAATGGTTGAGGCTGTGAGGCGATTTATTTTATTTTCGAGTTCCGCCAATTTTGCCCCGTCAATCATTGGGGCGGTTTGGCTCATTGCTACTTTTTCCACTTCAATAAAATAGTTGCGTATTTTTTCGCCCACAACTGTTTTTGAAATCATACATAACTTTTTCGCAAAGTCGAGCGTTAAAACATATTCTTGCCCAAAATTGCCCTTTTGCTTTTTATTATACTCTTCCTGTGGGACGAGTGAAAGCCAATCTACACCCTCAACGGCGTAAGGGTTTGCTTCAATGTGTTTTTTTGCCCAACGGGAATAATTGCTATCTGCATAGCCTAATTTTCCGTATAATTCCCTTGCTGAAACGGCTTTTTTGCCGTCCGCATTTGTTTTAATTTTTATCAAATTATTCATTTTAAATTGTTTTTAAATTGTTGATAATAAGTTTTTTATTTGTTTTTTTTTGTTAGTTCAAAGGATAATCAAAACCCTTTGCCCGTATATCCTTTTTAGCCTTTGCCAACGCTTTTTCAAGTTTCGGTTTCTCAACGGCTTTTACTTTTTCTTTCAGTAAGTCAAACGCTTTTTCCCTGTTTACTTCATTACCTACTTCGCCAACGCTGTAACCCGTATCTAAATGGATAGCGTAAAACTGTTTATCCGCCTTGCATTCTATCAATCCGTATTGCACGTCCTCAAATTCAAAATAACTTGCCCAACTCTCTTTTATTCCGCAAGTGGTAGCCCTTTTAATCTGAATTTTCAAACCCTCTTTCAGTTTCATTATCAGGCTGTTTATAAGTTATTTTCATTTACTTTTTGCAAATAGCTTTTTGCCTTTTCTCCTGTCAGTTTTTGGGGTTGTGGCTCTTTCCGCAAAGGCTCTACACTTACAATCCTATCCAACCAATCACGGGTAACGCTAATTTCATTTGCCCCCAATGTGTCAGTATAAGTTTCGCCGTTGTGTCGGTAAGTTATCCGCAACATTAAATCTTTTTCCATAGCTCTTTTAATTTTTCGTTTAATCGTTAATCTTCGGTTGCTGTCTTTGTTTCGGCAGGCTTTGGCAGATTTGCCAAAAACCTTTTCCGAACAAAACAAACTTCCCCTTTTTTGTCCGTCAATTTGTCGCCCGCAAGTTATACAGTAGCGGGGTGGGTTTTTAGGCTCTTTTTTCTGTGTCGTTTTTGAAAGGTCGCAGGCGACCTTTTCCAACACATATTCAAGATTGGAAAAAGTCGCCTTTTCTGTGCTTGCTATATCTGTTTTTGGTTGTGGAAAAGGTCGCCCTTTTTTCTGCTTTATTTCGGCTAATTCTGCCCACTTTTTGGCTACCTCATTAATACAGTATTTTCCCCAATCAATGCACCCGTATTTTTCCCGCAACGCCTCGTATCGTTGGCGGGCTTTGTAGCGTGCCTTTTTGTCCAAATCTTGCCAAAAATTGGGGTTGCTGTATCGTTGCCACGCTAATAGCTTACTTTCCGACAATCCCACGCCCTTAAATTTGAAGTCAAAAAACACTACCTCGTTCAGCCGTTCCGTGAGCAAGCCAAGCAATGGGGCGACCTTTTCCAAATCCCGCAAATCGGCAAGCGTAGTAATCCCGTAAGGCTTTATCATTCGTTGGCGGTTTAGCCGTATTTCATAGCGTAGTATATACTTTCCCGCCTCTGATATTCGGCTTTGATGTCCTTTATCGTAAAACTTTACGGCGTAATCCTCGTATTCGCATATCACGCCCCAACGCTTGCCCTTGCTGTTTAGATTGTTGAAAGGCTTGTTTTTGTGGCAAATGATATTTCGCAAAATAACTTCGGGCTTGTAGTCCAATTCTAAATTAACCCTTATTTCGAGGCTGTGAATGGTTGCCGTTTGTAGTGGAATATGAAAATGATTGTTGAGGCTTTGCAACGTGCTTTGCAGGTCGGCAAATATAAAATCGTTGTAATTGGTATCGTTGCCGTTGTGGAATTTGTGCAGACTTCCCGCAATGGAACAATTACCATTTTCGGAAATAATAAATTGCAGGGATTGGAATTTTGCAACTTTGCGTTTCGTGCGTATTTCGCCCGTAGTTTCCGATACCCATATACCGAAATCAAAAAGCGGGTTACCTTGCCACACGTCCGCAACAACACCCACGCACGAACATTTTACCCCGTCAATCATTGGTTTATTTTAGTTCGTCCGTGAGTAACCCCAACGCTCTTTCAAAATTACCCGTAATAGCCTCAAATGCTTTCCCGTATAGGATAAGTCCAAGCTGTGCGAGTTTGGCAGTATTGCGAGCCGTTGAGGTAAAAAGATACGCCCCTAATTCGTTGGGGTGTATGTCCTTTTCCTCATTCTTTTTGCGAGGGTTTGGGTAACTTCCGAGTGTGTCGATAATGCTTTTTGCTAATTCGTTCCGTTGGTTATTGTCGGAAAGAAAAGGGATTGAGGCGAGCAAGTCGAGGCAATCCGTAAGGCAGGCGATTTGTTTACTGTACATATTTGCCCCCTTTCTGTACCAATGCTTTTTCTACTTCGGTACGTTTGTAAAATACTTTGTTGCCAATCTTGTAGGCGGTTAGTATTCCCTTGTTTGTCCAATCGTGGACGGTTACAACCGACACCCTAAATATACGGGCTACTTCTTTTCGTGTAATGTAGTCCGTTCCCGTTTCGGGGGTATTGGGTTGCGGTTGGGTACTTAGGGCGGTAATTGCCCCCTCTAATTTGTCGAGGCGGGTAAATAGTTCGTCCGCTTCGATGTTTTCGATTTGAATAATGCTTTTTGTCATAAAAAAATTCCTTTACTGTGAATAAATTAATATCACGGCAAAGGAATAATTTACGCAAAGGGTTTGTGGGGTACTACCCCAATACTACCCCTAACTTTTATTTATCCAATTTTTCAAATCTAATGTAAGCGTATCTAAAAACCTTGTTTCTGTGTCGGAGTTTCTACCTTTTATTTTCTGCAAAATCTTATCAAATTCCGATTTTTCTATTTCCACATTTAACGCCAACGCCAACGCCTCAACGCCTTGTTTTTCTGTTTCAAACGCTAATACTTTTGCCTCAAACAAAGCCTTTAAGAGTTCGGTAAATTGTGTTTTATTTAGTGTTTTAATTGGTTTGTATAACGGTTGGTTTTGGTTGTTGTAATTTACGAGCCACTTATAAAATTCAAGTGTAGCAAATTCCAAACACGCCCCACTATCATAAAAATACATGGGACAAAAAACACCCTCTTTGATATAATCAACAAATTTAAAATCCGTTTCCTCTAATTCTTTGATTTTATCTTTAATTGCGTACTCGTTAAATTGAATTTTCTTTAATAATTCGGTTTTATCATATTCAACTGACGTTTCAAATAAATGTTTATTCCATTCTGCCATATCCTTAAAACTCTGAAAATCTATGTTTTTAGCCATATTCAAACATTTTTTTGTCATTGTTTCGTCAGGATTTTGTAGTAAAATAGTTGCGTTTGTCTTTTCTATAAACTGCACAACGTCCAATAAATCGGCGGTTGTTTCCTCAATTTGTGTGCTTAATCTTTCAATGTGTTTTTTTGATATTTCACTATAAATCCCATACCAATAATTATTAAAATCCCCTTTTTGAATAAAATAGCTGTGCCACTCGTAAGTATTCAAATATAAATTATTTCGTCTTTCAACATAGAACGGGAATACTACTGTTGCTATATGTATGTTACTCAATTTCTTTTCTAAAAAATCAATATACCCCGTTACGTTTAACGCTTTTACTTCCTCAACTGATATTTTCATTATTTAAACTTCATTTAATCGTTATTTAAATTATCGGTTTACAACTCTTAAAAAATTGCCATTTTCCGCCCAATGTGCTTGTAATAAAACGGCGTGTTGTTCGGGGGTAACTTTTATGTATCTCATAAATGCCTTTTCGGTACGGTGTCCCGTTACTTGCATAATGGAAAGGGTAGGAAAACCACTCAAAAATAAGTTGGTTGCAAAGGAACGGCGGGCGGTGTGACTACTTACTAATTGCCATTTTTCGTAACGTGTTGAGGTTTTAACCCCGCCTTTGGTAATGGCTTTGTGTTCGTGGTCGGTAAGTCCCACTATTTGGCAAACCTCTTTAATGTAATCGTTTAGTTTTTGGTTGGTAATGTTCGGGGGTAGTTTTTCGCCGTATCGTTGCCAAATTTCCGATACAACGGGGTGCAACGGAATAAGTACCCGTTTGCCCGTTTTTTGTTGCTCTATCTCTATGAAATTACCTTTGATATGCTCTTTGGTTATCCGTGTGAAATCCGAAAAACGCAATCCCGTCCAAGCCCCTACAAGAAACAAATCCCGCACCCGTTCGAGGCGTTTATTTTCGGAAAAATCAAAGTTATAAAGTAGGTCTAACTCTTTTTCGGTCAAATAAATAGTGTCGCTTTCTTCTTCCACAACCTTAAAGCGGTGGGACTTATAGGCGGTTTTGCTGTTTAGCCCTTTTTCGGTTGCCTCGTTGAGTATAGTTTTTAATATCCGTATGTATTTGCCTATCGTATTGGTAGAAAGTCCCACGCCACGCAGAAAGGCGGTAAAGTCCTCGTAAAAGT
Organism: uncultured Dysgonomonadaceae bacterium; assembly: GCA_964631255.1. Lineage (GTDB taxonomy): Bacteria > Bacteroidota > Bacteroidia > Bacteroidales > Dysgonomonadaceae > JBGZFC01. Next base: position 6,118 of record CAZVWS010000015.1, read on the forward strand.
CTAAATCTATGTTTTCAAAGTCATATTTACGTTTTTGTTTAGCCTCAAATTGGGCGAAATAGTCCCTAAATTTTTGGTATCCTTGTACCGTTCGGAGTGTAACAAAACGCCCCGTTGCGGGGTTAATTTTCTTTGCCCCGTTATCTGTAAACTCATTTATAAAGTCGGAAAATGTTTGTTTGCCGTTGGCTTTGGGGTTTGCCAAATTGTCGAGGAACGCCCGCAAAGTTTCTTTTGTCGGTTGTTTTCCGTCCGCTTTGAGGCTCATAATAAACTTATCCGTTTCCGTTTCAAGCTGATTAAGGCGGGAGTTTATAATCTCTTTTGTGGCGCACTCTACTAAGTCCCTTGCACGGTTATTACGTTTATTCCAATGTTGGGGGTTAATCTTTAAACCCGTTGGATAGGCTAACTTTTCGTTTCTACCAAAGCGGTAAACCAAATAAATAGGTTGAGGCGTTGAGCCTACCAATGTGCGGGGTTTGAAAATAACATTTGCCATATCAAAACTGTATCAATTATTTAACTGCAAATATAGTTTTAATTTTTCAATGTTTCCGTTATTGTTTCCGTTTTTTTCTTATTTATTTTAATCCGCTCTTATTTTACTTAACTTTTAAAATCTTGCTATCTGCTTTATTTCAGCTATTTTATTATGTTTTAGGTGTGAATTGATAATGTAGGGTTAAGGTACGGTTTATTCCCGTCCATACCGCAAGGAAGTTGTTGAAAATCAGCAACTTCCTTTTTTTAATACGGGTTTGAGAACAATAATAAGTTAGTATGAGTAAGTATAAATTTATATAAATTAATTTCATTTCGCACGCTTTTTTGCATTTATGCGAAAATATGTGCGAAGAAATTATAACCTGTGCGAAAAATATGGAAAATAATTTATTAAACCAACGGAAAGAAAGACTTGAATATGTGTTTAACACTTTGGTCTTGAATAAAAAAGTAAAATACCAAAAAGATTTTGCTAAATTAATTGGCAGAGACAAGTCGAATGTATCGCAAGCATTTAAAGGCAACCCAATTTATCTAACAGAGGATTTTTTAAAGGATGTCGCTAAATATGTGAATTTTACAACAGAAGATTGGTTGCTGTATGGAGAGAACGGAGAAGTTTACGAAACCGATAACAACAACGGTAACCACTTTATAGAACTTAGCAATGGGCAATATTTGATGATAATGCCAACAGTTGGCGTTGAAGTGCAAGCTCGGTATTTAGATAGTAGCTCCGACGTGGAATTTATCGCCGAACTGCCAAAACACAGCATTATTGTAGATGATGTAAAAAAAGGCAGTTACGTGGCGTTTGTAGTGAGTGGCGACAGTATGGATAACGGACTTTCAAACGCTATTATGGCAGGCGATGTAGTGGCTACACGTGAATTACAGCGGGTACATTGGCGAGACAAGATAAGATATAAAGATTTCCCCAACTGGATAATCTACACAACAAAATCGGCTAAACCGTTATTAAAACAAATAGTATCGCACGATACCGATACAGGTATGATTGTTTGCCACTCATTAAACGATTCTCCCGAATACTCCGATTTCGAGTTAAACTTAAACGATGTAAACAAGCTGTTTTACGTGATTAGGATAACGAGAAATAATGCAGCAAGTGATTATTAATTTAAATATAACATAATGATGAAAAAGATTCTATTACTTACAATTCTAATCATCTTGTTTTCGTGTAGTAAAGAAGATGCCGAAAAATACCCATTATTAAATACAACTTGGGAATCGGTTGTTTCAGACCCTAATTTTGAGGGCGATTACATAACTACATTGCATTTCAGAACTGCCAAAAGCGGTAATATGAAAATCTCATTAAGCGAATATTATTATTATGTGGATTATGAATTTAACTACGAATTAAGCGGGAGTAACAATATTTATATTGAACCGCAATCAAATGAAATGCCATCATACTTGGGTACATACAATGAAAAAACAATGACTTTAAAGGTGGGCGATGAAACGTATATATTTAATAAAATATTAAATATTTATACTGATTGATAGATGTTTCATTGTGTTCAGCATGACAAAATAAATGGAATTGTGAAATTGGCATTTTTGCCTGAAAGCGGTATTTTTATAACCGCATGCAAGTGAGGAGCGAACGTGGCTTGCGGTTTATTACATACCGAATTTATCCACCTGAATAGTGGTACTAAGGTAATTTGTTACCTAAAGAGAAATGAAATGTTTGGTAATTAATTTTCCCGAACCCCAATCTAAAGAGCAGGAATGGCATTTATCGGGCAGCAATAATTCCTTTATCTAATACCCGATTTTTTCTGTTGTAACATATCTTCGAGCAGGATGAGGTGGTCGCGATACTGTGCTGCTTCTAAGAAGTCTAAATTTTTGGCAGCTTTCATCATTGCTTTGCGAGTTTTTTCTATTTCAGTTTCCAAAGCGCCTTCTACGGCATATTTTTCTGCTGCCGATTCGGCAACCATCGATTGGAAATCGGGTTCGATATAAGCTTTTGGTTCTGTGTTGGTTGTGCTTGTTTGTTTGGCGAGTGCCGATGCATGCCCTTTCACAATTTGCGTGGGTGTTATGCCATGTTCTTCGTTGTAACGAATTTGTTTTTCTCTTCGTCTGGCGGTTTCGTCCATGGTTTTTTGCATGCTGTCGGTAATTTTATCGGCATAAAAAATTACTCTCCCGTTCACGTTTCGTGCAGCGCGTCCCGCAGTTTGAGTAAGCGACCTGTGCGAGCGCAAAAAGCCCTCTTTGTCGGCATCGAGTATGGCTACGAGCGACACTTCGGGCAAATCCAATCCTTCGCGAAGCAGGTTTACACCGATTAATACATCGAACAGCCCGTTTCGTAAATCGTCCATTATTTTTACCCGCTCCAGAGTCTCTACATCGGAGTGAATATAATTGCACTTCACGTTGTGATTGGCTAAATATTCGGTCAACTCTTCCGCCATGCGTTTGGTAAGCGTGGTAACCAAAACTCGCTCGTTTTGTTCTACTCGCTGTTGTATTTCCTCCATCAAATCGTCTATTTGGTTGAGGCTGGGACGCACCTCAATTGGTGGGTCCAAGAGTCCGGTTGGGCGAATGAGCTGATCTACAATGATGCCATCCGATTTTTGCAGCTCGTAATCTGCCGGGGTGGCACTTACAAAAATAATTTTGGATGCCAAAGATTCAAACTCTTCAAATTTGAGCGGGCGGTTGTCGATGGCAGCGGGCAGTCTGAAGCCGTATTCCACCAGGTTTATTTTTCGCGAGTGGTCGCCACCGTACATCGCTCTTATTTGCGGAATGGTTACGTGGCTTTCGTCTATGATGGTGAGAAAGTCTTTCGGGAAAAAATCCAACAAGCAGAATGGTCGTGTTCCCGGAGCTCTTCCATCGAAATACCTGGAATAATTTTCTATGCCCGAGCAATATCCAATCTCCTTTATCATCTCTATGTCGTAGGTTACCCGTTCGTATAGTCGCTTGGCTTCTAATGGTTTGCCTATGGATTGAAAAAACTCTACCTGCTTGCCTAAGTCGATTTGTATTTCATCTACTGCTCTGAAAATCCGCTCTTTGGTAGTTACGAAAAGATTTGCCGGGAAAATACGGAACGATTCCAGTCTTTCGATTGTGAGTGCAGTTACCGGATCGACAGATTCGATACTTTCAATCTCATTTCCCCAAAAAATGACACGGATAATGATATCGTCGTATGCCAAAAAAACATCAACCGTATCGCCTTTTACCCGAAAATTGCCCCTGTTGTATTCTTGGGTTTCATTTCGGGAGTAGAGACTATCTACCAGCAGGCGCAGAAAATGGTCGCGGTCTATGTTTTGCTCGTTTTTTATCTCGATGGTTGTTTTGTTGAAGTCTTCGGGGTTGCCAATTCCATATAAACAAGAGACGGACGATACCACGATGACATCATCGCGCCCCGAGAGCAAGGATGACGTGGCGGCCAATCGCAATTTCTCAATCTCGTCGTTTATGGCAAGGTCTTTTTCGATGTACGTGTCGGTGGATGGGATGTAGGCTTCGGGTTGGTAGTAGTCGTAATACGAAACGAAATACTCCACCGCGTTGTGCGGAAAAAAGTTTTTGAACTCGCTATATAGCTGTGCTGCCAGTGTTTTGTTGTGGCTTAGCACCAAGGTCGGTTTGTTGATTTGTGCAATCACATTGGCTACGGTAAATGTTTTTCCCGAACCGGTAACGCCCAAAAGTGTTTGGTACGGCACGTTGTCGTGCAGTCCCTCCAGCAATGATTTGATGGCTTCGGGTTGGTCGCCGGTTGGTTTATATTCTGACGTGAGTTGAAATTGCATGATTGTTGTTTCTTTTACGGTGCTTCGTGAAATGGCTTTATCTCGTTGATAATGATGATTTTGAAATCTTTATTTAACTCCATTTCAACGATATAACCATCTATGTTTTTTCTTTTTCCCTCCTTGTCCAAAAAAGATTTTTGTATAGGTACATTTACTTTATAATGTTCTACCAATGTTTTTTCGTAAGCCAATGCTTGGGTATTTGGTGTGAATTTTATGGTTGGAGCCTGTTTTTTGGAGCCGTCTATGATTAAATCGCCTACAATTTTTTCTCGTGTTCCACCACTCGAATTGAAAAATGCAAATACCTTGTCTGCCAAATAGTTGCTTATTTTATCAGCTTTCACGGTAGAGAGCGCATCAAAAAATCCGTCCACCACCATTTTCACGCTGTCCAACTCGGTTTTTGTTACCGGATACGATTGAAACAGCAGGTCATATCTGTTTTTTGCATCGGAAAAATAGTCGCCATCAAACTCACCGCTTTGCGAAAGTACCATGTATTTTGAATAGCTCTCGGCAGTGTTGTCATTCAGCGTGGCAACCCAAGTGAGCGAGTCTAATCTCTTTTTAATGAGTGGGATATACGGGCTGTGGCTGTTTGTGGTAATGAAATCGCGAAGTTCTGCCGTATTTTCCGATTGCTCCATTTTTTGATAAAGAGAGGTTTCCATCTCTTTTAATTCCATCATTTTTGTTTCTGCTTCGGAGTAGTGTTTACCTCTGGGAAACTCCTCCATATAAGACAGATAGCCGGTAGTTGTGTTTTCTCTGATTGCCCATTCCCATTTAGACGAATCCAGATTGCCTTTTCTTATAATCTCTTTGTAGAAATAGAAACCACCCACAGCCAAAAGTAGGACGATGAACGCAGCAATGAACTGTTTTTTTCGTTTTCTCGGTTTCTTTTTCTCCTCCTCAGTTGGTATTGAGGTAAACCCGATAGGGATAGACTCGTTGTTTTCGGCTTGCACCTCTCCATCAGTCGGTTCCGATTGGAGTGGAGCTGGCGCGATAGGGTCGGGAACACGAACCTCGTATTCGGTTTCAAATTTTGATTTACAATCGTCGCAAAAAACGCCGTTTTCTTGTTTCCTTTTATTGCAGAGCGGACAAAATTCAGACATAATGATACATTTTTCAGAATTAATTTATTTTGCTAATTGCACACTTCGCTATTTATCAGCAAAATACATTTTTATTTCGGCAATATTATTTGCCCAATAATAAAATATAGATGCTTACACAAAGATAAATAAATTACTTCAGTATTTGCTACGAACAATTTATTTTTATCGTACTTTCGGAAAATGAAAAGTGTATGACTCGGCTTTTTTTAATCTGCTGATTCTGAAGGGAGGTTTGCAGGCTCTACCTTTTGGCAAACAATCCACAGTTTTTGTTCATTTGCCATGGTTGTTGCAAAAATGTATATATTTCCTCCATCCATCAATCGGGTTTTCTTTCGGATTTCGGCTACAGACATCGGGAAATTTCTAACAGCCAAGTTGGCTTTTGGAGTTTGAGATACGAGTTGTTGTATGTTTTTTTTGTTTGGTGCAAACGATTCTTTTACCAAAAAAACACGTCCCGGAAAATCCGCAACTAATTCATCCGATGTGTATAAGTGGCTGTTTGTGTGCAGTTTTTTTAGATTAAATTTGGACGAAAGTAATTTGAATGCCCCCGATTTTAATAACGATGTGTTCGGTTCGTACAGATATTTTTGTGGAGTATCGGCATAAGAAACCGGACTAATTTGCTCTTCGAGCCACCGTAAAGTGAAAGTTTCCTCGTGTCCGTTTTTGTGGATGTTCACGGTTTTGAAAATGCAGTCTGACGGAGCGTTCTTCTTCAGAACAAATAGCAACTCTTTGCACTCATTTTCAACCGAAACAATATGCACTTGGCTTACCAGACCCAATGTTTTTAAAGCCAGTGAAATATCCAACATGGGCGAGTATTTTATCAAAACCATGTCGGCTTTTTCAGTCAATTGTTCTTTTAGCTCAGCTACATTGGGCGAACAATCTTCTATTCTATACACTTTTCGTCCTTTTTTGTCGCGACGAGAAGGGTCTAAATAGATAAAATCGACAGGAGTCGAATTTTGTAAAAAAACTTCGCTTTGCCCGTTCACAATTTGGTATGCAGAAAGCGATAGCGACGCGAAATTATTGGCTGCAATTTGGCATAACTCCGTGTTTTGCTCCACGTAAATTGCATGCTGAAACTGTTGCGATAAAAAATAGAAATCTACTCCCAGACCGCCAGTCAGGTCAATCATTGTTTTACTTTGATGGGGTAGGAGTGATGTCTTGTAGCGAGCAGTTATTTCTGACGATGTTTGCTCCAGAGATATATGTGGCGGGTAAATAATCTCATCGTTGGCATACCACGTTGGTAATTTGTGTTTTGCAATTTGTCGCCCCGCTATTTGTGTTAACAAAAATGGCATATCGTGGCGCGAAAAGCGCAGAGCCAATTGGCGCACATCGTCGTCTTGGTGTGTTTTTATAAATTCTTTTTGTTCTTTTGTTGGCTTTACATTTGTCATCATAATAAAATGCGTGAGCAAAAAAATACCTTTTTCGTGGCTGATGAATTATAAAAAAAACAACCTAACTTTTTGTAAAGTAGGTTGTTTTATCAACTAAAAAATTATTATTTTATGGTTCAATTCCTATTGTATCGCTTCGCCAATAATAAGCATTAAGCGTTTGCCAATGGTTGTACCGAAACGTAAGAACGGTTATTTTTTTTCTTGCGAAAAACAACCACGCCGTCTATCAATGCAAACAGTGTGTGGTCTTTACCAATTCCTACATTATCACCCGGATGGTGGGCTGTGCCACGTTGGCGAACCAAAATGTTGCCTGCTTTTGTCAATTCACCACCGAATATTTTTACGCCCAATCGTTTACTTTCCGATTCGCGACCGTTCTTAGAACTACCTACTCCTTTCTTATGTGCCATTTTCTTTTGATTTTAACTGATTAAGCAATAATTTGTTTCACACGAACTTCAGAAAATTGTTGGCGATGACCATTCATCTTCTGGTAACCTTTTCTTCTTTTCTTCTTGAAAACGATAACTTTATCGCCTTTCACATGAGAAAGAACTTCTACTACTACTTTTGCTCCTTCCACAACGGGTGTACCAACGGTAACTGCACCTTCGTTGTCAATAAGCATTACTTTTTCAAACTCCACTTCACTGCCTTGCTCGGCGTTAATTCTGTGGACAAATAATTTTTGGTCTTGCTCTACTTTAAATTGCTGACCTTGAATATCTACTATTACGTACATAAATAAAATAACTGAACGTTATATGCCGAAGGCGAATCATGAAAAGATGATTTCTTTTTGAGCCTGTTGACAAAATTGGGTACAAAAGTACTATTATTTTTCAAATATAACAAACAATGTGGCTGTTATTTGATTAAAAAAACCGAAATGAATGCCACTTTGTTGTATAACCATCTATTTCTTCACAATAAATTTTTCGGTATTTCTTCTGTTATCGGCAGTGAAGATTGCAAAATAAACACCCGATGTAAGTGAAGAAATATCTATGCTGTACTCAGTGGAAGAGACGGCTATTTTCAGAACAGTTCTGCCCGAAATATCTACAATTTCTACAAAATCAATCATCTTTTCCGAACTAAAATTCAAAATGTCTTTTGCCGGGTTGGGATAGATGTGGAGTCTTATCGGGTTGGTTTCTGAAGATATGGAGTTGTCTAAAAATACTTTATCAAAATCGGGAATGCCGTATCCATAATCAGTTTGGTAGTTGTTGTAGTAGTTTCCGGTGCTCATAATCATTTGTTTCAGTTCTTTTGGCGGAACCAATGGAAAGGCTTGAATTAAACATGCCGTCATACCACAAATAATGGGGCTTGAAAAAGATGTACCCGAAGCATATACAATATCATTGTAAGGGAGAATTACAGCGGTATTTACGCCACAAGCCACTATTTCGGGTTTTGGCACGCCGGTGGCGTTGGGCCCGATGGAACTGAAAGGGGCAATGATTCCATCTATATCAACAGCTCCCACGGTTGTTACTTCGGGCGTATCGGCAGGCGAGCCTACTTTAGGCCAATCGGCATCGTTACCGGTATTTCCGGCTGAGGTGCTGATGAAAATTCCTTTTTCTACAGCTCGATAAGCGGCATAAGATGATACCAATTGTCTGCCGTCCATTTCGTCGAACGTGTGTGTCAAATCACCGTGATAAGAATATCCCAAAGAAATATTTACAATATCTGTTCCCAAACTATCGGCAACCTCCAGACCAACTGCCAGATTGTACTCCTCAATGATGTTTTCGGTGCGTTCGTCTTCGGTTCTGATGAGTGCAAAATCGGCATCGGGTGCGGTTCCTATCATCTCGTTTTCTAATTTGCTACCGATACATGAAAACACGCTGGTACCATGTTGTCGGGTTGTGTTGTAGATATACTTTCGCCCGGATGCACCACATCGCGTGTGTAGATGATTCCGCCTCTGTCCCGGATGTGTTGAAAAGCATTTAAACTGTCGGCGTAAGAAAAACCACCATCAATAATGGAGATAAGCACACCTTTTCCGGTATAACCGCGGTTGTGCAACGCGATACCGTTCAGTTGGTTAATTTGGTCAAAACCTTGTCCATATTCTTCCACCGTGAACGATGTTTGGTCTGGTATCTTTTCGTAGGTAATATTGTCCCATTTGTTGTCGGTATTTGGCACGTCTTCTCTGCTCTCCACTGTTACCTGAACCACTTTGTCCACAAAATCTAACTGCCCGATAGCAGTCATAATGGCTTGCGAATTGGGTTCCACAATGGCACAATTGAGCCATTTGCTCGTGGCAAGGATTGTGACTCCTTGTGCTTGCAACTGTGCCACGTAGTCGCTATTAACTGGCAAATCTTCTTCTTCAATGGCTATATTGAATTTTTGACGACGCTCTATTGCTCTTTGCGAAAGAAACTCTTCGGGTTTATCGATAGTAAAACCGGTATTGTTTTTGTCTTTGAAGTGTACCGCCCACTTTTGGGCATACGTGTTGTTTGCCTGGAATAGTAGAAATAAGGAGATAAAAAGTATATAATTTCTCATTTTTTTTGACTGTATAAATTAGATGATTTTTTTTTGATAACTTGATTCAATATTCGTTTGATAAGCTGTTTTATAGACTGTCGATGACTTTTTCTAAATGAACCGAATGCGAGCCTTTGAGCAAAATATAATACCCTTTCAGTGGCTGCTGACTAAGGTATTCGTTTAACTTTTCTACGGATTGGAATACAAAATAATCACCCCCTTGCAAACCGGCTAAGCCCACAAACGAATCTCCAACCAAAAACACTTTGTTTAATTTGTTTTTGTTGAGGAAAGCAATTAATTTTTCGTGCTCTTCTTTGCTGATATTTCCCAGCTCTTTCATCTCTCCCAAAATAGCTGCTTGTGGCAGTTCGGATGGGATTTTCACGAAAAATTCTAAGGCTGCTTTCATGCTGGTGGGGTTCGCATTATATGCATCTACAATGAGGTCGTTGTGCTCGGTTCGTTCAAATTGCGAACGATTATTTTTGGGCATGTATTCTTCCAAAGCTTGGCTGATAAAATCGGCATTGATGCCATAATATTTGCCTATGGATACCGCCGCGAGTGCATTGTCCAGGTTGTATTCGCCAACCAGATGGGTTTTTACCCGATTGGGATGTTCAAAAAAGTTCCAATCGAAGTGCAGAAAAGGAGTTTCGGCAGAGAGTGTTCCGGAAACAAATAGTTCGGGATTGTCTCGTCCATACAAAATCCGATTCATTCCTTCCGACATTTCATAGAGTGCCGGATTGTCTTTGTTTACAAATACTTTGCCCTCTTTATTGCGAATATAGTCGTACAGTTCGCATTTGGTTTTCTTGATGTTTTCGTACGAACCAAATCCTTCTATGTGGGCTTTACCGATGTTGGTAATGATGCCAATATCGGGGTCGGCAATTTCGCAAAGCTCTTTTATCTCTCCCGGATGGTTGGCTCCCATTTCCACTACACCAATTTCGTGCGTTTCGTCCATCGATAACAACGTGAGTGGTACGCCGATGTGGTTGTTGTAATTGCCTTGTGTAAAAGCCACTTTAAACTCTTTGGCAAGAATCACGGCAGCCAACTCTTTGGTGGTAGTTTTACCGTTTGTGCCGGTAACACCAATAATGGGTATTTTGAGTTTTTTGCGGTGGTAATTGGCGAGTTTTTGCAAAGTCTGCAATACATCGTGCACCACTAAGATATTCGACTTCAAAGGTTTGTCGTCCCATTCGTCCACCACGGCATAGGCTGCGCCAATTTCTAATGCCGATTCGGCAAAACGGTTTCCGTTAAAATTTTCTCCTTTCAGAGCAAAAAAAATGGAGCCGGGAGGGCAAACCCTTGAGTCGGTTGATATGATGGGGTGTTGCAAGAATATTCTATATAAGTCTGCAATCTCCATTTGTGCAATCATTACAGTTTGATTTTTTTTGTAATGGAACTTGGAACAGACTCTTTGTTTACAACAATACTCAATGTTTTGTATCTAACAAATGCTTCCGACACATACCAAATGCCTTTGTAAGGTCCCATTTCGCCCCACGAGTTTTTTACCATGTAGTATTTGTTGCCTTGTTGGTCGCGTGCAATGCCGTAGATGTGCATGCCGTGGTCATCGGTAGTTTGGTAATTGTTGTATGCTTTTTGTCTGATATCTTGCGTGATATTTTTTTCTTTTAATACCTCTTTGCCAATTTTTCCGGTGATATCAGAAATGCGTTCGCGTTCTGACAAACCGAGCCATTTTGCTTGGTCGCTACCGGCATTTTCTACCGCATTTTCATCGGGAACAATTGCAATTCCGGAACGAGAAAAACCACCTTCGCTCACGTCGGATGCCCATGCTACGGTATATCCTTTCATGATAGCGTTGTCTATCAATTCAATAAATTCATCTAACGGGATGTTGTGTGAGTTTGCCCAACGCCAGTTGTCGGGTACTTCTACCGGGAATTGTGTGTAAAAAGAATGGTGTGTAAACGAGGTAAACGATACGTAATCAGATTGTTTTAAGCCCAAATACTCTTTAAAAGATTGAGGGGTATAGCTTTTGCCGTTGTATGTGAAAGTAGTTGGAGCAACGCCCAAATAGGCATCCAAAACGCCTTTAAATCCGTTTTCCCAAACTGTAGAAACGCTTTTGCTGCCAATAATTCCTTTCATGTATCCTGCCAAGACATTGTCCATTTCGATGTGGTTGTGTCTCTCTTCGCCATTTTGTAAGCCGGTGAAATCTGTATCGGGCATGATGCCATACTCATCCAATGTTTCTACAACATCAGCAAATGAACCGCCGGGTGCAAAATTCAAATATCCGTGCAGGCGAACGTATTTTCCGGCTTTATCTTCATAGTTGCGTCTAACGATGTACATTTCTGAAAAGTCGAAATTTCCTTTTCCTTTTCTCAATAGTTCCGATTCTAAGAAACTAACTCCCGAAAAACTCCAGCAAGTGCTGGAATTTGCTTGGTTTTTGATAGATGTAATCGGGTTTTCTTTTACTACCGTGAACTGATATGCCGCTTTTTCTTCCGTTTTTTCTTGCGCCGTAACGCTCATTAACACAAATAATACGCTTAGTAATAATGATAGTTTTTTCATATTTATTATTTAATTTTGTTTAGATAATCGAGTTTTCACTTCTTTTTTACAAAAGTAGAGAATAGACTTGTTTTTTATACCATTTAATTAGCTAAAAAAGCAAAAAAAGCATACCTTTGAATCCAAATTATAAAAATAGATAACGATGGATAATCTTCAACCTAAAAAGAAAAAAGGAAAAAAGTGGTTAGCATGGTTTTTTGCTTTACTCATTTTGTTACTCGCCGGCTTTGTTTATTGGAAATATTATTTCGTGCTGGGAGTCGGTGTAAAATCGGGAGAACTCAATTATATCGTGTATAAAGGGGTTTTGTTTAAAACCTATGAAGGCAAAGTGATACAATCGGGTTACAGGGCAGATAAACCGGGTGGTTTGCAATCGAATCAATTTGATTTTTCGGTTACCGATAAAAAAATTGCCGAGCTTTTGATGACCGAAAGCGGTAAACATGTGCAACTACATTACAAAGAGTACAACGGCTCGCTTCCTTGGCGCGGCTATACCAAATACATTGTAGATAGCATCATTGCCATTGAAGAGACAGCTCCGCAGGATACACAAGAAAACCTCACTCCCTACATTTTAGATTCCATGTAAAAATGGCAAAACAGAAGTTTTATGTTGTTTGGCAGGGAGTAGAACCGGGAATTTACAAATCGTGGGAGGAGTGCAAGGCGCAAGTTACCGGTGTTGCCGATGCACGATATAAATCGTTCGATAATCTGGAAGATGCCGAAATAGCATTCAACGACAGCCCGTGGAAATATATTGGCTACAAAAGTACGAATCAGGCAAAAAACAGACTTTCGGATACCAAATATTTGAAAGAAAGTTTGGCTGTAGATGCGGCTTGTAGCGGCAATCCGGGTGCGATGGAGTATCGTGGAGTATTTGTTGCCGATGGGGTTGAGATTTTCCGTATTGGTCCTTACGAAGAGGGTACTAATAATATTGGAGAGTTTCTGGCTATCGTGCACGCATTGGCTTTGCTCAAAAAAAGTAGCAAACCAACGCTGCCAATCTATTCTGACAGCATAAACGCGATAAAATGGGTTGCCCGAAAAAAATGCAACACCAAACTGAAACAGTCCGAAAAAAACAGACCAATTTTTGACTTGATAGCTCGTGCCGAAAAATGGCTGCACGAAAATACGTACGACAACCCGATCATGAAATGGGAAACCGAAAATTGGGGCGAAATTCCTGCCGATTTCGGTAGAAAATAATGAAACGGTCTTACTAAAAACAAACAGAGCAGAATTGATTTTTTTCAACTTTGCTCTGTTTTTTCATATTCTTGTTGCAAAGCAAATACTTTGGAGCAAGAATTTTTGATATTTTAATTGTCCTCTTTGTCTTCCTCTTCGGGATCAAAAGGTGCGGGAGCTTCTATGGTTGGGAAAATGCGGTGCACGTTCATCGCAATTTTTTCTGCAAAATCGTCCAAATCCATATTCATGGCTTGTGCTGCTTGCGCGTAAACTTCGCGAATATCCATCACATCTTCATCCGTTTCGCAGAATAACGATTCAATTGGAATCAACTCCATGGATTCTACGTTGATATCGTCGCCTACCGAAAACATAAAACCCTCTTTTATCAAGCGGCGAGTAAGTTCGGGCTTACCTCTATAACCATGAATTATCCATGGTTGTGTGGGTTCTGTTTCTTGGCGAATTTTGATTAGCTCTTCCCACGCTTTCACGCAGTGAATGATGAGTGGTTTTTTGAGTTTTTCGGAGAGTGTGATGTGTTCCTTAAAAACCGGGATTTGGATGTCGTAAGAGGGCCCTTTTAGTTTGTCGAGACCGGTTTCGCCAATTGCCACAATTCTGGGGTCGGAAACAATTTCTTTGAAATACAACATCTGATTTTCGCTATCTTCCGAATACCAAGGATGTATTCCGCAGGAAAAAGCATGTCGGCTGTAAGATTCTTTAGCTACCTCAAATTCAAGAGGATATACATCGAGGATACACGAATGATAAGGGTCGTCTGTATCTTCTAACAAGATTTGGTGTGTGTGTACGTCGTACAGTTCCATATTTAATTAATATTCTGCTTTCGGCTTGTTTTTCTTTTTTCGGAGTTTGACTCCGGCACCGGGTCGTATCCCGAACCTCCCCAAGGGTTGCAGCTAAGTATCCGTTTTGCGGATAAATAGGAACCTCGAAAAGGACCATGTTTTTTCAGAGCCTCTATGGTGTATTGAGAGCAAGTGGGTGTATATCTGCAACTTGGAGGAGTGAGTGGCGATATGGCATATCTATAAAAATAGACAGGTGCCAATAATATTTGGATAATTACTTTTCTAATAAAACTCCACATTTCACTTCTCTTGAAACTCTAATCGTGTCGAAATTTCGCTTATTGCCTTACACATACCTTTCTCTATACTGGCATAATCTGCTGTTTCTGTTTTCAAATAAATGAATGCAATGTCAATGGCAATATCGTCGGGAAGCGGATTAAACTTATTTTTATTTAATCTGTATGCTTCGCGAATCAATCTTTTTATCTTGTTGCGATTGACACTTAGTTTTATTTTTTTCTTAGGTACACTTACCAAAACTGAAATTGGTGGTTTTGTTTTGCTCGTGTATGTAGTAAAAACAATTCTAAGTGGGTATGCTATAAACGATTGTCCATTTGCAAACAACGCTTCAATCCGTTTTTCTCCGGTTATACGTTCGTTTTTTTTGAAAGTAAATCGTAGCTTTTCATCCATAGAAACAGCATTTCCGCCGAAAGCAATTTGTGCGACAAAGATAAATCATTTTTATCAATAGGGGTATGCTTGCGGTTAATTTATTTGCAAAAAAATCTTTTCGGTAGAAAAAAACTCTACCGAGGCATTTTTTTAGCTATGTTTTTTGTGATTTTCTTCTAAGAATGCATCTAAAGCTGCCGTCATTGACGGGTATTCGGGTTGCGGAGCAAAGCAATCGAGTCTGAGTCCTTCTTCTTCAATAGTTTTCGCGGTGCTTGCGCCAAAACAGCCAATAGCCATATCGCCTTGTTGGAAGTTGGAAAAATTCTTTTTCAGTGCATTTACTCCAATGGGACTGAAGAATATAATCATATCAGTGTTAACTGTTTCGCCGGGTTCAAAATCGTTACTAATGGTACGATACATCACACTTTCGGTAAAGTTTAGTTTTTTTTCGGTCAAGAATTTTGTAACTTCGGCATTGTGTTCTTCGGGAACTGGAAACAGCAATTTTTCTTTGGAATGTTTGGTAAAGGCGTTGTTTAGTCCTTCAATTTTTCCGGTTTGGCTAAAAAATATTTTTCTTTTTCTGTAAACTATATATTTTTGCAGATAGAGTGCCACGGTTTCCGAAATGCAGAAATATTTCATGGTTTCGGGCATCGTTATTTTTAGCTCTTCGCAAAGCGAAAAGAAATTATCTACGGCTGTTCTCGAAGTCATTACAATTCCTGTAAAATCGAGAATGCCAATGCGTTGTTGGCGAAACTCTTTTAAGGAGACTCTCTCTACTTTAATCAGTTGTCTGAATTGTAATTCTATTTGGTACTTGTCCGCAATTTCAAAATAAGGGGATTTGTCGTTACTCGGTTTTGGTTGGGATACGAGTATCTTGTTTACTTTTCTTACGTTCATATATTGAGGTTTCGCCTGCTTTATTATATTAATAAAATCGCTCCTTTGTAAATGAAAAAATAGGGTGCGATTTCGACGCCGCAAAGGTACACAATATAATAGAAAATACCAATTTGGTTTT
Source organism: uncultured Dysgonomonadaceae bacterium (assembly GCA_964631255.1). Lineage (GTDB taxonomy): Bacteria > Bacteroidota > Bacteroidia > Bacteroidales > Dysgonomonadaceae > JBGZFC01. Next base: position 21,889 of record CAZVWS010000015.1, read on the forward strand.
TAGAAAAAATATTTAACAAATTCCGAAATATTACTAATTTATTGATGAAAAAGAGAATAATAATCGTGTAAAACGCAATTTCCCTGTATTCGGGTATGAAAATATAAACCACTGCCGGCAAAAAAATAAATACGCCCAATAGCTCGATTGACCAGAAATATTTCTCAATCCAATATTTTGTTTCTGATGTAAACAGAATGAAATCGGTGATGCTATAAATCAGATATTTCAAACCCAAGTAAATGGAAATTGCCAAAAATACCAGCAGAAAAGCCAATGATTGTTTGGAAAACTCTAATGCAGATAAAAAATCGTTATAGAAATAGCTGAAAATTAGGATGGTGGCAATGAGCGAACTTTGGAAAATAAGAAACGATTCGCCCCAAACCTCGGTGGTGGTTATCTGTTCTTTGGAGCCAACGTTGCGTTTGTTTTTGAAAGAAAAAATTTGCAGAAAATTGTCCAATAGCGGGTAATAGTTGTTTTTTACAAAGAAAACAAAGATAAATAAACAGACCGTGAACAGTAGAAAAAAGATGTGTGTAAATTCGGTAATGGGAAGTTCTTTACCTGCGAAACCGTCGATGAAAAAGGATTTTTCGACAGCTGCCTGACCCGATTCCCAAAACGGATTTTTATACATAAGGGAGTTCGGATCTGAATAGGGTGCAGATACAGCAGAATCTCGCGAAAGCGAATCTACTAACTCTCCGGTAATGTATGAAGAGAGTGTGTCCGGAGTATGTTGGGAAATTGTATCTAACACGATTGGCACTATTTTTCTGCAAATTTACAACTCTTTTTCGTTATATTTAGGAATTTTGCCCAACTGTTTGTTTTCCTCTTGCAAAGCTCTCAAAATATCTTGGGGCGAAGCCACCACTTGCCACAACTGCCTGCAGCGGGTATCCATGAATTTTTCTTCCATCATTTTTTCAAAAAAATCGAGCAGTAAATCATAGTAACCATTTGTGTTTAATATGATTATTGGTTTATTGTACAGTCCTAATTGTTTCCATGTGAGAATTTCTGCCAACTCCTCCAACGTGCCCAAGCCGCCAGGCAAAGCTATGACCGCATCCGAAAGTTCTGCCATCTGTTTTTTTCTATCGTGTATGGTGTCCGTAACGATGAGTTTTGTCAAACAAGGATGAAACCAGTTGGAATCTACCATAAATTGCGGAATAATCCCAATAGCAACCCCGCCGTTTTCTAATACACTATCGTTGATTGCACCCATCAATCCCGCTTTACCGGCTCCGGTGATGCAGTTGATTTGGTTTTCAGCCAAAATATGTGCCAATTCTTTGGCGGCAGTCAGGTAAATTGGGTCAATTTTTGCACTCGAAGCACAATAAATAACCACTGTTTTGGGAGTTGTGTTCATATTTCACTATTGTTTCCAATTGAATTCGGGCTACAAATTTAATCAAAAAAACGAGAGTTGTTTCGTATCGTGCAGAAGATTTAAAGCTGCAGATAGATTCAAATATTTTGTATTATCTTTGTGTATCAAACATGAATTGGAACGGATGAAAACATATTTGAGAAAACGAATCAAGTCATTTGTATATGCTTTTGGGGGAATAAAAACGCTTTTTAAAAAAACGCCAAATGCTTATATCCATCTGATAATGGCTGTTTTGGCTGTTTTATTGGGCTTTTTGTTTAAAATTGCCGCCCACGAATGGTTGGCGATAATCGTGGTAATTGGTTTGGTTTTTGCTTTGGAAGCAATGAATACAGCTATAGAAACTTTGTCTGATTTCGCGTGTAAAAAAAACATGCATCCGTCTATAAAAGCCGTGAAAGATTTGGCTGCCGGCGGTGTCTTATTGGCTGCCATGGCGGCATTGGTTGTTGGAATAGTTGTCTTTTTACCTAAAATTATAGAGTGGATACGATGAAGGACAATGATTTGTATTTGTCGGAAATAGAGTCTATTGCAGGGCAAAATGTTTTTGCCAATGAAAAAATGCTGCTTCTTAAAAATTTGTTGGAGCGGTTTTGTAAAGAGATTACTGCCGACGAAGTGGTGCAATTCCCCAATTTCTTTTCTCGCTTGGTTTTTATTTCACAGAAGTTGCGTCTGTCCAAACAATTGGAGTGGAAACTGCAAAATATAAGAGTTACAGCCAACAAGATAAGAAAAAAATCTACTTCAGTTGAAGAACAAACTTATATACAGGCAGAGCGGGCGGTTCTTGATTTGATTGCTATTGCGTCGGGGAAAAACGCGCCTCGCGAATTGCACGATATTTCTCCCGATTATCTCATTGAAAAAGAATCGTATATACGAGCACACATTCAATCTATTGACCGACAAAACAAACAGATTTATTGCATTGCCGAAAATTCTATCCACAGCCAAACTGTGGTAAAATATGGTGTTACCCCTGAAAATGTGGCACTCGATACTTCCGTTGACCTGTTTTGGGAAGGAGCGCAGATAAATATCATCGATTTTACGGTGGACAAAAATGGCTATTTGGTGCCAAAACTTCTTGTTTTAGAACCCGATTATTTGATTGATGCATCGGCTTTGGCAGAGTGTTTTCAAGATTTTTGTGTTACACCTATGCACTATTTTCGGAACAAATTTGAAGGTGTAAAAAATAGTTCGCACCTGCTTTTAGGAAATTTGGCAAACTTTTTTCTCGACGAGTTGGTCTTTGCCGAAAACCCGATGGAATTAAGTTTTGATGAAACTTTTTTGGGTTCTTTCAAAAAATCTCCTTTTGAGTACACCAGTTGCAAAGATATAGCCGAAACACCCGATTTCATAGCATTTATGGAAAAAGCCCAATCGCAATTTCAAAATAT
>CAZVWS010000015.1:24811-40430 GCA_964631255.1 uncultured Dysgonomonadaceae bacterium
ATCTATCGTTTTTTGATTGAGAGCGTGTTTGGAGCAAAATTTAGGCAAATAGATGCGGCAATACTTTACTCGTCGGGTAAAAATGAGGGCGAAAATCTACGCTTCGTGGCTACCTATCATGAATTAGAGAAAGAGATTATCAATGTCCGAAATTTGGTTGTAGCAAATGAGTACAAGCTGATGAACGGCGACCTATCTACGGTAGAAAATTTGTTTCAACATCTGTTCGATACGGCTGTATTTGCCAAAAAAACAGCAACCTTTTATCCCGAAAAATTACAAAAAATAAAAGCCGTTCTACAACAATGTACTCCTTTGGAATTGGATTATTTTTATCGTTTCACGATTTTTATTTCTCGTGAACTTTATCTGCAAAAAATTGGCGACACGGCATACGAATCGCCAACCGGAACGGCATCGTTGTGGAATAGCGATTTTCAGGAACGTGCCGACGCTTTGGATGTTTTATACGATTTGTCAATTGATGCCATTAACGATTCGGGCAACGATATGCTTGTCATTTTTAAACGAACACGTACTGAAAACGAGATAGTCAATTTCCGCGAGGGTGAAATTTGCATTGTATATCCCCGAAACAAAGAGGCTGACGATGTGCTGAGCACACAGATTTTGAAAGGCAGTATTATTGGCATAACACCTGATTATGTAGAAGTTAGGTTTAGATACAAGCAGCGCAATCGGGATTTCTTTGAAAAAAATACCTTTTGGGCGATAGAACACGATAGACTCGATTCATCTGTAAACGGTATGTATGGCAATCTTTTCAGCTTTTTGCAGGCTCCGCCCGAAAAACGCGACTTATTTTTAGGGATTACAGCGCCTCAATCGCGAGAAGTGGATACATCCGAAGCCGTTTATCCCGAAAATATTATCCGGAAAGCATTGGCAGCAGACGACTATTTTTTGGTAGTAGGTCCGCCGGGTTCAGGAAAAACATCCATTTTTGCCCGACGTCTCATGGAAGAATTGTATGCCGATTCGGCAAAAAATATTTTGGTACTTGCCTACACCAATCGGGCGGTAGATGAGTTGTGCGACGCCATACACGATGCTTTTGGATGCAAAGACCAACCTTGTGATAAATATATCCGGGTAGGAACGAGTTTGTCTTGTGCCGAACGATTCAGAGACAGACTGTTGCAGAATATTGCAGAGCAAGCGGATAACCGGCATTCGATAAAAAAAACAATTGAAAATACACGCATCTTTGTTTCTACCGTTGCATCGATAAACGGGAAAACCGAGTTGTTCGATTTGAAACAGTTTGATGTAGCCATCGTGGACGAGGCTTCACAAATACTCGAACCACAAATTATTGGTATTCTGCCACATTTTAAGAAAACGATTTTTATTGGCGATCACAACCAGTTGGCTGCCATTGTATTGCAAAAAGAATTGCACTCTACGATTAAAGACAAATCGCTGTTAGATGCCGGGTTTGTGGATTGCAGAGAATCGCTTTTTGAACGACTAATCAGAAGATGTATTCAAAACAATTGGGACAATGCCTACGCCATTCTCAACCAACAAGGTCGCATGCACCGGGAAATTGGGGCATTTGCAGGAAAATATTTTTACGACGATAATCTTTTCCCGGCGTTGGATTGGCAAAAGGAGAAACTTGCATTGCAGGAATTGAACAATGGGACTATTTTTCATCAGACGGTTGCAAAAAACAGAGTAGCCTTTTTTTCTACCGAAAATATGGTTTCCAATCAAATTTCCAATAAAATAAACGAAGCCGAAGCCGAAGCAATTGTGTCGCTAATAATATCGTTAATAGATGTTTATAAAACAAACGATTTGCCTTTGGAAATGAAGAATATTGGTGTCATTGCGCCTTATCGAAACCAAATTGCGCTGATTCGGCACAAGTTGTCGGAAGTGGGTGTGCCCCATCGGGAGGAGATTTTGATAGATACCATCGAGCGATTTCAAGGCAGTCAGCGCGATATAATTCTCATCTCGTTTTGCGTGAACAGACCGTATCAATTGCGCTTTCTAAGCAATTTGAATGCCGAAGGCAGTGTGGATAGAAAACTGAATGTTACGCTCACACGCGCTCGCCAACAGATGTTTATGGTGGGAAATGCCCAAATACTGAAACAGAACAAGATTTATGCCAACTTGCTTCGTTTTTGGAATGAGCAGATAATTGTTTTGTGAAATTCTTTGTTTTGGAAAAGTAGATAAATCGAGTGAAGTAATCATTTATTATTTCTGCCCAATACCTTTATGCACAAATCCGTAGGATGCCAAATCTTCTTTGTGGTAAATATTGCGTCCGTCGATAACCAAATGGGAATTCATTATTTTTTTCAGAATTTCCCAATTAGGCATTCTAAATTCTTTCCACTCGGTTGGCACAATAATGGCATCGGCATCATTGGCTGCATCGTAAATGTCGGTTGCATAATATACCGTATCGGCAAAATATTTTCGCGCTTCGTCCATGGCTGCCGGGTCGTAAACCCGCACTTTAACTTCATTTTTCAACAGGTTGGAAATAAGCGAAATAGACGGGGCGTCGCGCATATCGTCGGTTTCCGGTTTAAACGACAATCCCCACACTGCCACAGTTTTTCCTTTGATTTCGCCACCAAAAAAATGGTTGAATTTGTGGAAAAGTATTTTTTTCTGCAAATTGTTAACCTGTTCTACCGCTTTCAAAACCTGCATTTCGTAACCTACATTTTCAGCAACTCTGATGATGGCTCTTATGTCTTTCGGAAAACAACTGCCGCCATATCCGCATCCGGGATATAGAAAACTGCGCCCAATGCGTGAGTCGCTTCCCATGCCTTTGCGCACCATATTTACATCGGCACCCACCAATTCGCAAAGGTTGGCAATATCGTTCATGAAGCTGATGCGTGTTGCCAACATAGCGTTGGATGCATATTTGGTCATTTCGGAAGAGAGAATATCCATGAATATTACCCGGAAATTATTCAAAAGGAAAGGACGATATAGCCTGGTCATCAATTCTTTGGCTCGTTCGGTCTCTACGCCTACCACCACCCGGTCGGGGCTCATGAAATCGTCTACGGCTGCACCTTCTTTCAGAAATTCGGGATTGGAGGCAATATCAAACTCGAGTTGATGCAGTCCGCGCTGCTCCAATTTGTTGTTCACTATTTGGCGCACCCGATGCGAAGTTCCCACAGGAACGGTACTTTTGGTAACAATGAGTATTGGTTTGGTTATGTGATTTCCAATCGTTTCGGCTACACTATGCACATAAGACAAATCGGCATTGCCATCCTCGTCAGACGGAGTGCCTACGGCAATAAATAGAATCTCTATTTCGTTGAGAACAGAGGTTAGGTCGGTTGTGAAGCGCAGTCTTTGGGCTTCTCGGTTTCTTTCTACTATTGTTTTGAGTCCCGGTTCGTAAATGGGAATTATTCCTTGGTTTAGCTGAGCAATTTTTGCTTCATCAATATCTACACAAGTTACATTTACACCCATTTCGGCAAAGCATGCTCCCGAAACTAATCCCACGTATCCTGTTCCTACAACTGCTATTCTCATATTGTTTAAAAAAAATGTTATCTATTTTGAATTGTAATTTATTGAAAAAATTTTCTCCGTTACTTGGCGTTCAAATTTTTCCTTAAATTATTTACCGGGTAGAGTATGGTTATCAATGAAAAAAAGCTAACCACCACGAAAACCGTAACGATATCCCAGAATTTCACGATTACCGGGTAGGCATCAATAATATATGCACCGGGCGTGTTACTTAGCTTGATAATTCCAAAATGTTGCTGCAACAGACAGATTGTGAGCCCGATAATTATTCCGGAAACAATACCCAAAAGTGTTATCATCCAGCCTTCGTAAAGAAAAATGTGGATAATGAGCCGATTGGATGCTCCCAAGTTTTGCAGGCTTACAATATCGTCTTTTTTTTCTACAATCAGCATCGAGAGTGAACCAACCACATTGAAAACGGCAATGAGCATGATAAAAGTCAGAATCAGAAATGTTACCCATTTTTCTATCTGCAACATTCTGAACGACTCCTTTTGCTGCTCGTATCGGTCTTCTACCAGAAAATCATCTCCCAATATTTTTTTAATTTCCGCTTTCGTGTCTTGTAATGATGCATCGGGTTTCAATCGGATACTGATTGAAGAAACTTCGTTGTCGTACTGAAACAACTCGCGCGCAAACTTTATTGGAACAATGGCAATCATATTGTCGTATGCCGGCTGATTGAGCGAGAATACACCGATGATATAAAGCAAATCGCTCGAGAAAGCATTAGACGGATTGGCTGCATTGATTGATACGTTGCGTTTGGGCGCATAAATCTCGAGTTGGCTTGTGGAACCGGCTCGTGCGCCCAATGTCATAGCCAGATCGGTGCCAATGGTGGCAAAATTTACGCTATCGCGCGATTGCAGAAAAAACTCTCCTTCCACAATCAGCTTGTCCATATCTGCAATGAGATGAATATCTTCCGAAACACCCATTACCAAAGCCGGAACCTGCCTGTCTTTGTATTGGATGAGGGCGTTCTCTTGCAACGTTTCCGATATAAATTCTACTCCGTTTGTTTGCAACGCTTTGTCGAATATTTCGGTGTGGTAATCGAATACTTTTCCTTTGACGGGCGTAATTTTTAAATCGGGATCGAACGAGCTGAACTGATTTTCTACAATTCCCGCGAATCCGTTGAAAACAGACAATACACAAATCATTGCCATGGTCGCAATACCAATGCCAAACACCGATATAAAGGAGATTATATTGATGGCGTTGTGCGATTTTTTGGAGAAAAGATAACGGCGCGCGATGAAAAATGAAACGTTCATGTTGTTTGTTTGAAAATCAGATTTGCGGCAACAGCTATTTCAGCAATTTGTCGATATTGTCGATATAATCGAGCGAATCGTCTATGTGAAATTTTAAGTCGGGCACAATGCGCAACTGTTTTCCCACTCTTTTTCCCAATTCATAGCGTACCGATTTCACGTTGTCAGAAATGTTTTGCAACAACTCTTCTGCTTTTTCCGATGGAAAGACGCTGAGATTGGCATGTGCCAAACCCAAATCGGGTGTAACACGGACGCCGGTTACCGAAATGAGTACACCGGGCATTTTCTTGGTTTCTATCAGAAATATTTCGCTTAACTCTTTCTGAATAAGTCTATTTATTTTTTGTTGTCTGTTCGATTCCATTTTTTATTTCTTTTGAATGATGGTAAGTCCGTCTCGCACGGGCAATATTACTTTTTCTACACGTTGGTCGTTTGCTAATTTTTCATTGAAGGCGACAATACCTTTGGTTTGCCAATCGTTTTCGGCTATTGTTTCTACCACTTTGCCGTGCCAAAGCGTGTTGTCGGCGATGATAAATCCCCGTGGCGAAATTTTCGGGAGTATCAACTCATATATTTTCCAATAATTGCGTTTGTTGCCATCCATGAATACCATATCGAAATACGCGTCGTCAAAATTAGGTACAATTACTTTCGCGTCGCCTACATGTAATGTTATTTTATCTGAAAAATAGCTTTGTTTGAGATATTTGCGGATGAAATCCTCCATCTCATCATCAATTTCTATGGTGTGCAATTGTGCCTCCTCGCCCAACCCTTCCGCCATACACAAAGCAGAATATCCGGTAAAAGTGCCTATTTCCAATACACGATTGGGACGAATCATCTGCACCAGCATTTTTAGCAATCGGCCTTGCAAGTGTCCCGAAATCATACTGCCATGCAGTAGTTTCACTTGCGCCTCCCGATACATGGCGGCAAGCAAAGGCGGTTCGGGTTCAATGTGTGCCAAAATATATTCGTCGATGGTTGGATGCATTTTCTTTCTCTCCCTTGTTTTGTTAATCGGTGTAGTCGGGTAGGTTGTATTTTTCTTTTGCCTCCAATATTTTGTACACTTCCGATATGTCCAAATAGGTAGTTCCGCCGGTTTCGCCAAAGCTTCCACCCAAATATGCAATTCGGTCTGTTGGTTCAATGCGGTTGCTATCAATTAGTTTTTTAATGGCATCGACAAAATAAGCTCTTCTGCTCACTTTGGTATTCCCATCGCCTTTGCCCCATAAGTGTTCTGCCCAAATGCCGTACGAGAGCGAAAGTTCGCGTGCCAATCGTTCGGTTGTGGTAATGGCATAAACCGGACTTTTGCCTCTAAAGGCAGCCAAAACCCGCGCCGTGCGCCCGGTGTGGCTATCTGTTACGATGGCTTTCACGTTTAAGCGGAGCGATGATTTCACTGCCTGTTTGGCAAGAAATTCGGTAACTTCGCGGTCGTCGTCCTGGTTGTATGGTACCCGAATATCGTTTTCCGATAGTTTCGTCTGTTCTGCTTCGTAGGCAGCTTTTGCCATGGTTCGCACGGCTTCTACCGGATATTTGCCGTAGGCAGTTTCACCACTCAGCATGATGGCATCGGTTCGGTAGTAGATGGCATTGGCAATATCGGTAATTTCGGCACGTGTGGGTCGCGGGTTATGAATCATGGAGTGTAGCATTTGGGTTGCCACGATAACCGGTTTTTTGTGTCGGATAGCATTTCTTATCAAAATACGTTGTATGCCGGGTATTTTTTCTTGTTCCACCTCTATACCCAAATCGCCACGGGCAATCATGATACCGTATGCTGCTTCCAAAATTTCGCATACATTATCTACCCCTTCTTGGTTCTCGATTTTAGCGATAATTTTTATTGGACTTTGCAATTCGTCCAGAATCTCTTGTACAGCAAGTACATCCTCTTTGCTGCGAACAAATGAGTGGGCGATGAAATCGATATCGAGTTTTGCGGCGAGGGCAATAAATTTTTTGTCGCGTTCGGTTATCGCAGGCAAATTGATGCGTACGCCCGGTATGTTCACGCTTTTTCTGCTGCCAACCACGCCGTCATTTTGCACGCTGCAAAGTAAGTAATCGGGGAAAATCTCTATTACTTTCAAATCGATTTCGCCATCGTCAATCAAAATATCGTCGTCCACGTTCATCTGTTGTACGATGTCGGGATACGACACAAAAATGGTGTCATTTGTAGAAACTGCTGTAGGATTTCCTGCCAATTTTATGCGTTCGCCGGTTTTCAAACTGATGGGGTTGATTGCGGTGGTAGTACGTATTTCGGGACCTTTTGTGTCTATCAGAATGGCAATCTGATTGGAAACTTGGCGCACGTTGCGGATAATTTTGGTAAATCCCTCTTCGTCCAAATGCGCCGTGTTGAGCCTCACCACGTTCATTCCGGCTTCAAACAGTTGTTGGATAAAAACGGTTTCGCATCTCTTGTCTGAGATGGTTGCTATGATTTTGGTATGTTTATGCATGATTTTTTTCTTTTTGTTGCAGATGAATAAACGACTCGGTAGCCAAACGATACGAATCCAATCCAAATCCGGCTATCACGCCTTGGCAAGCGGCAGCCAGCAGCGATTGGTGGCGAAACTCTTCGCGTGCATACACATTTGAGATATGCACTTCTATAACCGGCGTGTTCACGGCACGGATGGCGTCGCCAATGGCAACCGATGTGTGCGTGTAGCCTCCGGCATTGAGAATGATTCCGTCAAAATCAAATCCTGCCTCTTGTATGGCATTGATGATTTCGCCCTCCACGTTCGATTGGAAAAAATGAAACTCCACATGCGGATAGCTCTTTTTCAGTTCATTGTAGTATTCGCCAAATGAGCTGTTTCCATAAATACCCGTCTCTCTTATTCCGAGCAAATTGAGATTGGGACCGTTGATAATTTGGATTTTCATCTGAAAAATAAATTTATTGAAACTGTTAGAATTTTAGCTTTTATCTGACTTGCAAAATTAATCAAAAAATCGGGATTTTTGTTCAATTTACAACTATATCTTGCTGCCCAAAAAATTTCATCCGATGGTATTTTCAGAAAAAGTTGGCAGAAAAATCAAATTCTGAAACAAATCAAATCAATAATGCCAATTTTTTTAGATAATATGCAATAAAAAAGGCTTTTTTGATGGGAAATACCAGCAAAAATTGTATTTTTGGCATAAATTTGTTGAGCCATGTCAGATAAAATTGTAATCATTCCTACCTACAACGAGAAGGAGAATATCGAAAACATCATTAAGGCGGTTTTCGCGTTAGAAACCGAGTTCCATATTTTGGTGATTGACGATGGCTCTCCCGATGGTACCGCATCTATTGTTCGGCGGTTGATGGGTGAGTTTCCCGACAGACTTTTTATCGAAGAGAGAAAAGGTAAATTGGGGCTGGGAACAGCATATATACACGGGTTCAGATGGGCATTGGCAAGACCTTACCAATATATTTTTGAAATGGATGCCGATTTTTCGCACAATCCCGACGATTTGCCCCGTCTTTATTCCGCTTGCAAAGATGGTGGTTATGATTTGGCCATCGGCTCCAGATATTGTTCGGGGGTAAATGTGGTGAATTGGCCTATAGGCAGGGTGTTGATGTCTTATTTTGCTTCTATTTACGTGCAAATCATTACCTGGATGAAGGTAAACGACGCCACTGCCGGTTTTGTTTGCTATAAACGGAATGTGCTGGAAACCATCAATTTGGACGAAGTGAAATTCAAAGGCTATGCTTTTCAAATTGAGATGAAATACACGGCAATGGTGTTAGGTTTTAAAATAAAAGAGGTGTCGGTTGTTTTTGTAAATAGAAAATTGGGCGTTTCCAAAATGAATTCGAGCATATTTGGCGAAGCATTTTTTGGAGTAATCAATTTACGCTGGCGCAGCTTGACCGGTAAAATAAAACCTCGCCCCAAATACATTCAATCCAATTAGGAATATGATACTTATACATAAAGCACAAATTATAAACGAAGGCAAAATTTTTTCCGGTTCGGTTCTTATTGAAAATGAACGAATAAAAGAGATTTATACCACCGACTTGCCCTCGTCCGTTTTAGAAAAATGCGACTCAATAATAGATGCTTCGGACATGTACTTGATACCCGGCGTGATAGACGACCAAGTGCATTTTCGCGACCCGGGATTAACACACAAAGGCGACATTTACTCCGAAAGTTGTGCAGCCGTGGCGGGTGGCGTAACTTCGTTTATGGATATGCCCAACACCAATCCACAAACCATTTCCAACGATTTGTTGCAAGAGAAATTTGAAATGGCGGAACAAAAATCTGTTGCCAATTTCTCGTTCTATCTTGGTGCTACCAACGACAACATAAAAGAGCTGCTACAAACGGACAAGAAAAACGTGTGTGGCGTGAAAATTTTTATGGGAGCATCTACCGGAAATATGTTGGTGGACAACGAAAAAACCTTGCAACGCATCTTTGCCGAAGTAGATTCGCTCTTGGCAACGCACTGCGAAAAAGAGGAGATTATCCGGAAAAACGTGGACTTTTACAAGGCAAAGTTCGGCGAAAATATTCCTATCGCCTATCATCCGCACATCAGAAATGACGAGGCATGTTTTGCCTCATCGGCGCAAGCCATTGAATTGGCAGATAAATACGGTTCGCGACTGCACGTGTTGCACTTGTCTTCGGCTCGAGAAATGAGTTTGCTGAGCGATGCACCCATTGCTGACAAAAAAATTACTGCCGAGGTATGTGTACACCATCTTTGGTTTACCGATGAAGATTTCGACCGATTGGGCGCAAAAATAAAATGGAATCCATCCATAAAAACAAAAGCCGACCGCGACAAACTACGTGAATCGCTCCAAAATGGTAAATTAGATATTGTAGCTACCGACCACGCTCCGCACTTGCCTGCAGAAAAACAGGGAGGATGTTTGCAAGCTGCATCGGGTGGACCGCTGGTACAGCACTCGCTGCAAGCTATGTTACAAATGGCAGACGAGGGCATCTTTACACACGAAATGGTGATAGACAAAATGTGCCATGCTCCGGCGCAACTTTTCGCGATAAAAGAGCGGGGTTACATCCGAAAAGGATATTTTGCCGATTTGGTTTTGGTCAATCCCAACAAAAAACAACAAGTAAATGCCCAAAATATTCTGTATAAATGTGGATGGTCGCCATTTGAGCAGTTTGTTTTCAATCATTCAATCGACAAAACATTTGTCAATGGCAATTTGGTGTTTAGCGATGGAAAAGTAAATACCGAAAAATTTGGTAAAAGACTGACATTTAACAGATAAGAAACATTCAATTCTCGAAAATTCTTGCCGGCAATTTTTTATTCACCTTATTTTACAACAACCAAACAAAGAAGTGAGATTTTTATTTACAGTACAGGGAGAAGGACGAGGACATTTTACTCAAGCATTGTCGCTGGCAGCTATGCTGAAAAAGCATGGACACGTAGTAGTTGCCGTGTTAGTTGGGAAGAGCAATACGAGACAAATCCCAACTTTTTTTACCGAAAAAATTGGAGCTCCTGTTTTTGATTTCAGCAGTCCCAATTTCACAGCGATGTACAAAAAAAAGCGACCAAACATTTTTTTAAGTGCAGTAAATAATTTTTCCCGTCCGTTTTATTTCAGAAAAAGTATCGTTTTTGTAAAAAACAAAATAGAAGAGTACCGCCCCGATGTGGTAATCAATTTTTATGAAATGATTACCGGCATGTGTTTTGCGATATACCGATTGGACAAACGCCTCGATGTAAAAATGATAAGTATTGCCCATCATTATGTCCTTCTAAATCCACACTATAAAACATCGAAAGAGCAAGACCTGAAATACTATTTTTTGCGAATGCTCACCAAAGTAACCTGCAAACGCTCGTCCAAAATATTGGCACTCTCGTTTCGGGACATGCCCGGCTGCAAGGAGAAAAATCTGGTAGTAGTGCCGCCCTTGCTTCGCGAGCAAGTGTTTCAAATAGAGCCTACCCAAGGCAATTACATCCACGGATATATGCTCAATTCAGGCTATTACGAAGAGGTGCTGAGTTGGCATACAAAAAACCAACATGTACCGTTGCGTTTTTTCTGGGATAAGAAAGATGCCCGGGAAGTTACTACCATTGATGAAAATCTGAAACTCTACAAACTCAACGACAAACTATTCTTAGAAAGCATGGCAGCGAGTATGGCATATTCCACCACATCGGGTTTCGAGTCTATTTGCGAAGCATTGTACTACAAAAAACCTATATTGATGATTCCGGTGCATATAGAGCAAGAGTTTAACGCATACGATGCCAGCCTGTCGGGTGCGGGCATCAGTAGCAAGAAGTTTAAACTGAATAAGTTACTCAATTTTATTCCCAACTATTCGCCCGACCCCAAATTCAACGATTGGGTATTGAGTGCCGAAAAAATTTTTATACGCGAGATTTGCGGCGAAGAAAAAACCGAATAACAACAAAATAAAATACGTGATATATCCAACAAATTTTGAGCAGAAAATTGACTTTTTTCGTATCAGACAACTCTTAGAACAGCACTGTTTGAGCCCGTTGGGCAAAGAGAGAGTGGGCGAGATGCAATTTTCGACTTCGTTTCAAGAGATAGATACCCAAATTTCGCAAACCGACGAGTTTGTGCAAATTTTGCAAGGAGAAAATCCTTTTCCGGCAGACAATTTTTACGATGTACGGCCCGTATTAAAGAAAATTCGGGTAGAGCGTTCGTGGATAGAGCAAAATTCGCTCGTTGAACTTTTCAAATCGTTGCGTGCATTGCAGGCAATTGTGCTTTTTTTTAAGAACGACGAAAAGGCAGACAACAACTATCCACACCTGATTGCACTAACCGAAAATGTTTTCACTTCGCCCGAGATAGTAAAAAAAATTGAACGAATAGTAGATGATTTCGGACAAATCAGAGATAACGCATCGCCCAATTTAGCTGCCATCCGAAAAGAATTAGCCTCCACCATCAACGGAATATCGCGCAGCCTAAACTCTATTTTGCGCAAAGCGCAAGCCGAAGGCTTGGTTGAGAAAGATGTTGCTCCAAGTATGCGCGACGGACGATTGGTGATACCGATAAACCCGGCTTTCAAACGCAAGATGAAGGGTATTGTGCACGACGAGTCTGCATCCGGCAAAACCGTGTATATAGAGCCGGCAGAAGTGGTGGAAGCCAACAACAGAATCAGGGAATTGGAAAATGACGAACGCCGCGAAATAATCCGAATTTTGACCGAATTTACCGATTATATTCGCCCGTTTTTACCCGATTTGCTTCTTTCGTATCAATATTTGGCAGCAATAGATTTTATACGTGCCAAAGCAAAATTTGCCATACAGATACAAGCCATCAAACCTAATTTTGAAGAACAACTTATCATAGATTGGGTGCAAGCCGTGCATCCGCTTCTGTACTTGACACTCAAAAAACAGGGTGCAAAAGTAGTGCCGCTGGATATTGAATTGACAACCGAAAATCGCATCTTGGTTATTTCCGGACCCAATGCCGGAGGCAAATCTGTCTGTCTCAAAACTGTTGGTTTACTGCAATATATGTTGCAATGCGGTTTGCTGATTCCGGTAAAAGAGAACTCGAAAGTAGGATTGTTTCACGATATTTTTATTGATATAGGCGATGAGCAATCCATCGAAAACGACTTGTCAACGTACAGTTCTCATTTGCAAAATATGAAGTTTTTTGTGAAAAATTGCAACCCAAAAACATTGCTACTGATAGACGAATTTGGCGGTGGCACCGAGCCCCAAATTGGCGCAGCCATTGCCGAGTCGCTCTTAGATAAATTCAACCACCGACAAGCCTTTGGTATTATTACCACGCACTACCAAAATCTGAAACATTTTGCCAACGAAAACCCGGGCGTCATCAATGGTGCTATGTTGTATGACAGACACCAAATGCAGCCCTTGTTTCAACTTTCCATAGGCAATCCGGGTAGCTCGTTTGCCATAGAAATTGCCAGAAAAATTGGATTGCCCGAAGAGATTATTTCGCACGCATCGCAAATTGTGGGAAGCGATTATATCAATATGGACAAATATTTGCTGGACATCAATCGCGACAAACGCTACTGGGAACGAAAACGTGATGAAATACGTCGCGAACGAAAACGCGTGGAGGAGTTGAGCGAAAAATATGAACAAAACCTTTCCGAAATAAACAGCCAAAAAAAAGAAATCATTGCCAATGCCAAGCTGCAAGCCCAACAATTGTTGGCAGAAAGCAACGCCAAAATAGAGCAAACCATTCGCGAAATTCGGGAAAATCAGGCTAACAAAGAGCGAACCAAACAAGCAAGACAATCGCTTACCGAGTTCAAAGAGAAAGTTAATATTACTCCTTTGCCAAAAGAGAAAAAATCGCCCCAAAAGCCAAACCGAAAACCAGCCAAACCACAAATTACCGAACCAGAAAAAATGGTTGCAGGCGATGCCGTTCGCCTGCAAGGACAAACTTCTGTAGGCGAAATATTGGAATTGTCGGGCAAAAAAGCAACGGTGGCTTTTGGTGTAATCAAATCGACTATCGACATAGAAAAATTGGAAAAAGTTGGAAAAAATCAACTGAAAAGAGAATCCAAAACCACCTCTACAAACTCCATGACGCGCGATTTGATGCACGAAAAAAAACTACATTTCAAACAAGATATGGATGTGCGCGGCATGCGCGGCGACGAGGCCTTGCAAGCAGTAATCTATTTCATTGACGACGCCATCCAGTTGGGAATGCCACGTGTGCGAATTTTGCACGGCACAGGTACCGGCGCGTTGCGACAAATCATCAGAGATTACCTGCGCACCGTGGCGGGTGTATCCAATTTTCAGGACGAACATGTGCAATTTGGCGGTGCCGGCATCACGGTTATCGATTTGTAAAAATAATGATATAAATAGCATTATGTTAAATATATTTATTATTTTTGTCAAAATGTATTTGTAGGTTGCAGAATATTATAAGTTTAATATTGGCGAATATTGTAATATTGACTGCAACCTTTAGGACAGCCTCTACTAATTTATAAGGGCGACACATATTTTAAATTATAAAATATGAAATTGAAACTCATAATTACAAGTCTTTTTTTCTGTGCTGTGTTCAATATAAAGGCACAAACCACTTCTATGTGGAGTGGCAGTGGTTTCTTCTTATCAGCGGACGGTTATCTTGCTACAAATTACCATGTAGTAGAAAATGGAACTGAAATCTACATTGATGTTTTTTTTAATAGTCAAAAAAAAACTTATAAAGCAAGTGTAATAAAAACAGACCCAGACAATGATATAGCAGTACTTAGGATAACAGATAAAAATTTTAAGAAATTAAGTCCATTGCCATATACTTTAAAAATGATAGGTGTTAATGTCGGTGAAAAAGTATTCGCAATGGGCTATCCTCAAATTGACCTACAAGGGAATGAAGTAAAGGTTACAGATGGAATTATTAGTTCCAAAACAGGTTTTCAAAATGACAATAAAAGTTATCAGATTTCAGCACCAATACAACGCGGAAATAGTGGTGGACCACTTTTTGATAATACTGGTAGTTTAATTGGGATGACCTCAGCAGGATTACCTGACTCACAAAACGTAGGATGGGCAATAAAAATTACCTATCTGAACAATTTGTTAGACCTAATTCCAAACTTTCCATCATTGCCAACAAAAACAACAATATCAGAACTCTCATTTACCGAAAAAATAAAGGTACTATCAAAATTTGTTGTACTAATAAAGGTTGTTAAACCTAATTGTGATTTAAAAACTCCGAGTGAACTGTTTTATAAAATAAATACTTCTTCAACCTATAATGATGTTTGCGGTCTTCTTAATTTTAAAGGTGAAAATTATAGAACCAATGATTCGGGTAACACAATAATTCAATTTTATAAATGGTCCTTTTGCAATAATGAACAAACTTTTATTGACTGTTGGTTTCAGAATGAAAAGATTATACTTTCGAAGAAATCATTTGGTAATGAAACTTGTTATTCTACATTAAGTAACGAAAATTATAAACTAATAAAAGTTGGAACTTCTTATTCAGAAGTGAAAAGCATATTGAAAGGAGAGGGAGATAAAATTCGTACTGATTATAAACCTGATGGCAATAATATAGATATCTATAGATGGTATGATTGTAAAGATGTCAGCTTGTATTTTGAAGTTTGGTTCTTAGGTGGGAAAGTAAATTTAGTAAGAAAAGGAGATGATAGACAACTGAAAAAATTATTAGGAAATGACTGATAAAGAAAAATCCAAAATATAGCTACGACTTTCAATCACTTTTCACTATATTCAAAACACTATTAACGCATGTGGTTTGAACATAAATCTCCATATCAATATTAAAAAGCAAAAACAATGGCTGAAAACGAAATATATAGCAATAAAATTACCAAAGGTTCAAGAACTTACTTTTTTGACATCAAGAAAAGTGAGAATGGCGAATTGTATCTGAAAGTTTCAGAAAGCAAAAAAACAGGAAGTGGTTTTGAATATCACAGATTTATTGTTTTTGATGAAGATTTGGAAGACTTTGTTGGGGCATTAAAAAGAACGCTAACAAAATTCAAAGAGCTCAAAAAATCAAATCAAACAGAAAGTAATACATATTCGGTAGAAAAAATCAGAGAAACACATCAACAGGCATATTTGCCTTGGACAACTGAAGATGATAACAATCTTGTATTGTTATATTGTGAAGGCAAAAAAGTGAATGAACT
>CAZVWS010000016.1:0-15368 GCA_964631255.1 uncultured Dysgonomonadaceae bacterium
AAGAGTATTGTTAGTAAAATTGTAACAATGCTCTTTACGTTTATTAATTTTATTTGAAGGAGAAACAGCATGTCAAGAATAGGAAAATTACCCATTACATTGCCCTCGGGCGTATCGGTAACAGTTGGAGATGACAACTTGATTACATTGAAAGGACCAAAAGGCGAATTATCGCAACAAGTTAATTCAGACCTGAAGGTAGAAATTGAAAATGGTGTTTTAACCGTTGAAAGACCAACCGATGGAAAAGAACACAGAGCCATGCACGGACTATACCGTTCGTTGATAAACAACATGGTAATAGGCGTTTCTGAAGGTTTTCGTAAAGAGATGGAATTGGTAGGTGTTGGATACCGTGTATCTAACAACGGACAACTAGTAGAATTATCACTTGGTTTCACTCACAGTATCTTCTTGGAATTACCCAAAGAAGTAAAAGTAGAAACCAAAATGGAGAGAAACAAGAATCCACTCATCATACTGGAATCTTGCGATAAGCAATTGCTCGGACAAGTTTGCGCAAAAATACGCTCATTCCGTAAACCTGAACCATACAAAGGAAAAGGTGTACGCTTTGTAGGCGAAGAAGTACGTCGCAAATCAGGTAAAACGGCCGGTAAATAAACTTACGTAAACAAGAAATTACTATGTTAACAAAAACAGAAAAAAGACTAAGAATCAAAACTCGCGTTCGCGGCAAAATCAGCGGTACAAAAGAGTGCCCACGTCTTACCGTGTTCAGGAGTAACAAACAAATATACGCGCAAATCATCGACGATATTAGCGGAACTACACTCGCATCAGCTTCTTCCATGAAGATTGAAGAGAAATTACCAAAAAGAGAAATAGCCGCCAAAGTAGGCGAAATGATTGCACAAAACGCCAAGGAAGCCGGAGTAGAAAAAGTAGCTTTCGATAGAAACGGATACTTGTATCATGGACGTATAAAAGAATTGGCAGATGCCGCCCGTAAAGGAGGACTTAAATTTTAAACAACTATGTCAGGAATAAATAATATTGTAAAATCGACAAACGATTTAGAACTAAAAGACAGATTAGTCGCTATCAACCGTACGACTAAAGTTACAAAAGGAGGACGCACGTTCACTTTTGCTGCTATGGTTGTTGTAGGAAATGAAGACGGCATCGTGGGCTGGGGCTTAGGAAAAGCCGGCGAAGTAACAACAGCTATTGCCAAAGGAGTAGAAGCTGCAAAGAAAAACCTGGTAAAAGTTCCCGTGTATAAAGGAACAATCCCACACGAACAAACAGCACGCTTTAGCGGCTCAGAAGTGTTCTTGAAACCGGCATTTACCGGTACGGGAGTAAAAGCAGGGGGTGCTATGCGTGCCGTATTAGAAAGTGTTGGTATTACCGACATCTTGGCAAAATCGAAAGGCTCATCCAATCCACACAACTTGGTAAAAGCCACCATCGAAGCTTTGTGCGAACTGAGAGACCCGTTTACCGTGGCTCAAAATCGCGGAATAAGTGTAGAAAAAGTATTTAACGGATAATAGAAGGGGAGGAATTTTAAAATGGCAAAAATTAAAATCAAACAAACAAAAAGCAGAATAGGCTGCCCCAAAAATCAAAAAAGAATGTTAGATGCTTTGGGATTAACTAAAATGAACCGTGTTGTAGAACACGACGATACACCATCTATCAGAGGTATGATTAGCAAATTGAATCACCTGATTACCGTGGTAGAATAATAAATACGTAAATACAGATAAAAAAATATAGTATGAATTTATCGAATTTAAAACCGGCTGAAGGAGCAACCAAAAATCGTAAAAGAATAGGCCGAGGCCAAGGCTCAGGCACAGGTGGCACTTCAACCAAAGGACATAAAGGTCAAAAATCAAGAGCCGGATATTCCAGAAAAATTGGGTTCGAAGGTGGTCAAATGCCACTACAACGTCGTCTGCCCAAATTTGGCTTCAAACCTCTAAACAGAGTAGAATACAAAGCCATCAATTTGGAAACATTACAAGCTCTGGTGGACACCCAGAAGTTAGAAAAAATAAATCCGGACGTGTTGATTAATGCCGGACTTATTGCACCTAAACATTTGGTTAAAATCCTCGGCAGAGGCACACTTTCGGCAAAAATTGAAGTGGAAGCTCACGCTTTCTCCAAATCGGCCGAACAAGCAATCACTTCTGCAGGTGGAACAGCCGTAAAACTCTAAAATAATGAGATTTATAGAAACTATTAAAAATATTTGGAAAATAGAAGATCTTCGTCAGAGAATTCTTATTACCATCTTATTTATAGCAATATATCGATTCGGCTCATTCGTAGTATTGCCGGGAGTAAATCCGGCATTGCTCGAATCCCTACAGGCAAACGCCAGTACCGGATTGTTGAGCTTGTTAGACATGTTCTCAGGCGGAGCATTTTCAAATGCATCTATTTTTGCCTTGGGAATCATGCCTTACATCTCTGCATCTATCGTGATGCAACTTCTTGGAGTTGCAGTGCCCTACTTCCAAAAATTACAACGCGAAGGCGAAAGCGGACGCACAAAAATTAATCAATACACACGTTATCTAACTGTAGCAATCTTGTTAATTCAAGGACCCTCCTACATCTACGGAGCATTAGGTTCAGCTATCCCCGGTGGCTTTTGGGAATTTGTGCTGCCTGCTACAATTATTCTTGCCGGTGGCAGTATGTTTGTGTTGTGGCTCGGAGAAAGAATTACCGACAAAGGAATTGGTAACGGAATTTCGTTCATCATTCTCATCGGTATCATCGCTCGCTTGCCACACGGATTGGTTGCAGAAGTCGACCGTCTGATAAACGCACCCGGAGGTTTGATTCTTTTCTTATTGGAAATAATATTTTTGTTAGTTGTAATGGCAGCGGCAATTATGCTGGTTCAAGGTGTGAGAAAAGTACCCGTACAATATGCCAAAAGAATAGTTGGAAACAAACAATATGGAGGTGTTCGCCAATATATTCCTTTGAAAGTGAATGCTGCAAACGTAATGCCAATCATTTTTGCGCAAGCAATCATGTTTATCCCACTTACTCTTGCACAGTTTTCGGTAAGAGATGGCGGTGGCGGTTTCTTTGCCCCACTGATGGATTATACCAGTTTTGCTTATAACCTTGTATTCGCCATACTCATTATCGCGTTTACCTATTTCTATACAGCAATTACTGTAAATCCAACCCAAATGGCTGAAGATTTGAAACGAAATAACGGATTTATCCCCGGCGTGAAACCCGGAAAACGTACAGCCGAGTATATCGACACTATCATGTCGAGAATAACATTACCCGGCTCCATTTTCCTCGCTCTTGTAGCCATTATGCCCGCTTTCGCGAGTATAGCAGGAGTAAACTCGTTGTTCGCAAACTTCTTCGGAGGCACATCTTTGCTCATCCTCGTGGGTGTAGTATTGGATACATTGCAGCAAATAGAAAGTCATTTATTGATGCGCCACTACGATGGTTTCCTCAAATCGGGAGCCAAAATCAAAGGACGCACCGGATCCATTGCAGCTTACTAAGTTTGCAGAGAAAAGAAGATGGGAAGCAACTCGATTATATTGAAAACGGACGAAGAAATCGAATTTATGCGTGAAGCAAATCGATTGGTTGGAATGACACTTGGCGAATTGTCCAAGCACATACAACCCGGCATCACAACGCTACAACTCGATAAAATTGCCGAAGAATTTATAAGAGACCATGGTGCAATCCCAACCTTTTTAGGATACGGCGGTTTTCCTAATTCTATCTGTACTTCCATAAATGAAAACGTAGTACACGGCATTCCTAATCATAAACCTTTGCAAGAAGGAGATGTCATATCTATCGATTGTGGAACAAACAAACGTGGATTTTGCGGTGACTCTGCCTATACATTTTGCGTAGGCGAAGTAAAAGAGGAGATAAAAAAATTGCTCCAAATTACAAAAGAGTCGTTATACAAAGGCATCGAACAAGCAAAAGAAGGAAACAGAGTAGGCGATATAGCATTTACCATCCAGTCCTATTGCGAATCGCACGGATATTCCGTTGTGAGAGAATTGGTAGGACACGGAATCGGCAGAAATATGCACGAAGCACCCGAAGTACCCAACTATGGTAGAAGAGGAACGGGCGCACTATTGCAAAATGGCATGTGCATAGCTATAGAACCCATGATAAATATGGGAGGCAAAAAAGTAATATTTGAAGACGATGGATGGACTGTACGTACCAAAGACAGAAAACCATCGGCACACTTTGAGCACACCATAGCTATTAGAAATGGCAAAGCCGATATACTATCGACGTTTGAATTTATCAGAGAAATAAATAATTAAGCAGAAAGGAACAACAAAAAATGGCAAAACAAGCATCCATTGAACAAGACGGAACAATAGTAGAAGCATTGTCAAATGCCATGTTCCGCGTGGAATTAGAAAACGGACATGAAATAACGGCACACATTTCCGGAAAAATGCGAATGCACTACATTCGTATCTTGCCCGGAGACAAAGTGCGCGTAGAAATGTCCCCTTATGATCTTTCTAAAGGAAGAATTTCGTTCAGATATAAATAAAAAAAACAGACAAAAAGACCAATAGAAAATTAGACGAATTAGACACACAAGAGTTTTTATCTAACAGTCTGATAGTCTACCAATCTAACAGTCTAAAAATCTATAAAGAATATGAAAGTAAGAGCATCTTTAAAAAAACGTACCGACGATTGCAAAATTGTAAGAAGAAAAGGACGTTTGTATATTATCAATAAAAAAAATCCCAAGTTTAAACAACGCCAGGGATAATAATTATGCTACTGTCAGCAAATGAAAAACTGACAAGCAATAATTGAAACAATCACGAAATTAATTAAAACAAATAATAAAATTTATGGCTATAAGAATTGTAGGGGTCGATTTGCCACAAAATAAGCGGGGTGAGATAGCCTTAACTTATATATACGGCATCGGACGCAGTGCTGCAAGCAGCATTTTAACTAAAGCTGAAGTTGATAAAAATATCAAAGTTAAAGACTGGACCGACGATCAAGCTGCACGCATTCGTGAAATCATCTCCACCGACTATAAAGTGGAAGGAGACCTTCGCTCAGAAGTGCAGTTAAACATTAAACGACTGATGGATATAGGTTGCTATCGTGGCATTCGCCATCGTATCGGACTACCCGTACGTGGACAAAGCACAAAAAACAATGCCCGTACACGCAAAGGAAGAAAGAAAACAGTTGCTAACAAGAAAAAAGCTACTAAATAATAGGTAAATAATATGGCAAAAAGAACAGTTGCAGCAAAAAAAAGAAACGTAAAGATTAGCGCCGTTGGACAAGCGCACATATCATCATCGTTCAACAACATCATCGTTTCGTTGACAAACGAAAACGGCGAAGTGATTAGTTGGTCGTCTGCCGGTAAAATGGGTTTCAGAAGCTCTAAGAAAAATACCCCTTATGCAGCTCAAATGGTAGCACAAGATTGTGCTAAAGTAGCATATGATTTGGGACTTAGAAAAGTGAAAGCCTATGTAAAAGGACCCGGAAACGGACGCGAGTCTGCTATCAGAACCATACACGGTGCAGGAATAGAAGTAACCGAAATTGTTGACGTTACACCAATTCCACACAACGGATGTCGTCCGCCAAAAGCACGTAGAGTATAAAAATGCCCTTGACAATAGGTTTTTAGCTATTAGTAATGACCGGTTTTTTTGTATCATACAAACAACCCGCCAAAAAGCAAATAGCTAAATGCCGACAGTCAACAGCTAAAAATATTAATCATAAGTTTCATTCGTATTGAAATTTGAACTGTGATTAGATTACACACCAACTTCTCTGTAATCGCGGCTGCACGGTTTATGGTTTCGATACCAAAAGTTTAAATTGTAAAAAATGGCAAGATATACTGGTCCAAAAACAAAAATCGCCCGTAAATTTGGCGAACCAATTTTCGGTCCCGATAAAGTTCTTTCAAAAAAGAACTATCCTCCGGGACAGCACGGAAATTCACGCAGAAGAAAAACTTCCGAATATGGAATTCAGCTTCGCGAAAAACAACGTGCAAAATATACTTATGGTGTATTGGAAAAACAATTCCGATTGACATTTGAGAAAGCTGCTCGCAGCCGCGGCATTACCGGTGAGGTTCTGTTGCAGTTGTTAGAAATGCGCTTAGATAACGTAGTTTATCGCTTAGGAATTGCTCCTACAAGAGCCGCAGCACGTCAGTTAGTAACACACCGCCACATCACCGTAAACGGGAAAGTAGTAAACATCCCATCCTACAGCGTGAAACCCGGTGCCATTATCGGCGTAAGAGAAAAATCGAAATCATTAGAAGTCATTTCAAATGCACTGGCAGGTTTCAACCACAGCAAATACCCTTGGTTAGAGTGGGACAAAATGTCGCTCAGCGGTAAATTTTTACATCTACCCGAAAGAAACGATATCCCCGAAAACATTAAAGAACAACTGATTGTAGAGTTATATTCTAAACAATAATTTCATGGCAATATTAGCATTCCAAAAACCCGATAAAGTAGTCATGCTGCAGGAGAGCACATTCTCCGGTAAGTTTGAATTTCGTCCGTTGGAACCCGGCTATGGCATCACCATTGGTAATGCACTGCGCCGCATCTTGCTGTCCTCGTTAGAAGGATTTGCAATTACATCGGTAAAATTCGACACGGTGGAGCATGAGTTTGCAACCATTCCGGGCATCTTTGAAGATGTAACAGCTATTATTTTGAATCTGAAAAAAGTGCGTTTCAAAAAAATAGTAGAAGAGTTTGAAACAGAGAAGGTAAGCCTCAATATATCGGGCACGAGTGTATTTAAAGCCGGAGATATAGGAAAAGTGTTAACCGGTTTTGAAGTTCTGAATCCGGAACTCGAAATTTGTCATCTCGAGAAAAAAGCAAATCTTCGCCTCGAACTAAATATAGGAAAAGGACGCGGATATGTTTCGGCCGACGAAAATCGGGCAATGATTGCAGAAGAAGACGTGCAGGTAATTGCTATCGACTCCATCTTCACGCCCATCAGAAACGTGAAATTTGAAGTGGAAGACTACCGAATCGAACAAAAAACCGACTACGAAAAGTTAGTTATAGAAGTTACAACCGACGGTTCTATCCACCCGAAAGAAGCATTGAAAGAAGCAGCTAAAATTCTGATTCAACACTTTGCTCTTTTCTCTGACGACAACAAGATTATGATTGAAACATCGAGTGCCGAAAGTTTCGAAGAGTTTGACGAAGAAGTGCTGCACATGCGTCAGTTACTGAAACGCAAACTATCGGACTTAAACCTTTCGGTACGTGCACTCAATTGCTTGAAAGCCGCAGAAGTAGAATCACTCGGACAACTGGTTCAACACAACAAAAACGATTTGTTGAAATTCAGAAACTTCGGAAAGAAATCGCTAACCGAATTAGAAGAGTTATTAGATAACCTCAAACTATCGTTCGGTATGGATATTTCTAAATATAAATTAGATAAAGATTAACGATAATGAGACATAATAAAAAATTTAATCATTTAGGACGTAAAGCTTCTCACCGCAAAGCCATGTTGTCTAATATGGCAACCTCGCTCATTATGCACAAACGCATTACAACCACAGTGCCTAAAGCCAAGGAATTGAGAAAATTTGTGGAACCTATCATCACCAAATCAAAAGAAGATAGCACAAGTTCTCGCAGAAATGTGTTCAGTGCATTGCAAAACAAAGAAGCGGTAACAGAATTATTCCAAAATATATCAACAAAAGTGGGCGACCGTCCCGGTGGTTACACTCGCATCATCAAAACCGGATTCCGTCTGGGAGATAATGCAGCGATGTGTTTTATAGAATTGGTTGATTTCAACGAAAATATGATGAGCGATGGTGCAGCTAAGAAAACCAAAACTCGTCGTTCTCGTAGAAAAGCTACCGGAGCAGAAACTGCCGCTACCGATAAAAAAGAGGGCAAAGCAGAAGAAACTCCAAAAGCCGATTCTGCAGCAGAATAATCTGAAGCAAATAAATAAAGTGGGTGGCTTTTTGCCACAGGAAGAAATAAAGATGCAGAATGCCGTTTTATCGGTTCTACAATACCTCCGGATAAAACTGTTTCTGCCCGATATGCGAAAATATCTTATCACTGTATAGCAGCGATGATATCGTAGCATGGTACAAAAACGCTGTTGAAAGTATGTCTTTCCAAATCAGAGAGCTAACACCTCCGACAGATTACATTCTTCAGCGAAGCTGTGATTTTTAAAATGTTAAACATTAGGAAGCGTTGCGAGTGATTCGTAGCGCTTTCTTCATTTACAAACCTATTTTTGAAAAAACTGACACAGCAAAGTACAAATCAGCTTTTAGCAACAAGTCGGCAGGTAGATATAACAAAAGCGCGACCATCTTTCATCCAGACTGTCGCGCTTTTATCATTTACGCAAATACTTTCAGAGAACTATTTTTTATCTCTTCTGCAAAATATTTGTAGAACAATGGGATGGTGCGGATACCGTTGTAGAACTGTTCCAACGGATAGTTTTCATTGGGTGAGTGGATGGCGTCAGAGCCCAAGCCAAATCCCATCAGCACCGATTTTATGCCCAAAATCTCCTCGAAAGTGGCAATAATCGGGATACTGCCTCCCGAACGAACCGGTACCGGACGTTTGCCATACACCTCGTTGTAAGCCTTTTCGGCAGCTTTGTATGCCGGCAAATCGATGGGGCAAACGTACGATGGACCGCCGTGCAGCGACTCCACTTTCACTTTCACCGTTTTGGGTGCAATTCCTTCAAAATATTTCACAAACAGTTTGGCTATTTTCTCGTGGTTTTGGTTAGGAACCAAGCGACAACTGATTTTGGCATACGCTTTGGACGGTAACACTGTTTTTGCGCCTTCGCCGGTATATCCGCCCCAAATGCCGCACACGTCAAACGTGGGACGAATGCCGGTGCGCTCGTTGGTGCTATATCCTTTTTCGCCAAATTCTTCTTTTATATCGAGTGCTTTTTTATACTCTTTGAGTGAGAATGGAGCTTTTGCCATCATTTTACGCTCTTTATCAGAAACTTCCAGTACATCGTCGTAAAATCCGGGTATTAAAATGCGACCGTCGTCATCCATGGTTTGCGCTATCATTTTTGCTAACACATTGATGGGATTGGCAACCGCGCCACCAAAAATTCCGGAGTGCAAATCGGCATTCGGACCGGTAACTTCCACTTGCCAATAGGCCAATCCGCGCAAACCGGTGGTAATGGAAGGCACATCGGGGGCAATCATCGATGTATCGGAAACCAAAATCACATCGGCTTGCAGCATTTTTTTGTGTTTTTTGCAAAACTTGGGCAAGCTGGGCGAGCCAACTTCTTCTTCGCCTTCGATAAGAAACTTCACGTTGCATTTCAATTCGCCCGATTGCACCAAATACTCAAACGCTTTGGCGTGCATAAAACCTTGTCCTTTATCGTCGTCGGCACCGCGTGCCCAAATTTTTCCGTCTTTTACAACCGGTTCAAAGGGATTGGTTTTCCACAAGTCGATGGGATCTACCGGCATCACGTCCATGTGGGCGTAAATCATTACGGTGGGGGCTTTGGGGTCAATTATTTTCTCTCCGTAGGTAACCGGATTTCCGTCTGTTTCAAAAACTTCGGCTTTATCTGCACCGGCAGCCAATAAAATTTCTTTCCATTTTTCGGCAGCACGATACATATCGGGTTTGTGCTCTTGAATGGAAGAGATGGATGGAATACGAATTAATTCAAATAATTCGTCCAAAAAACGTTGTTTGTGGGTTTCCACATAATTGTTGATTTCGTTCATTTTAATTCGTTTATTTGGTTTTTGAATGGTTTGGGCGTAAAACTACAAAAAAAAACTGTAACTGCAGAAAAATGAATGTGTTTTTTGTTTCTATTTTATATCTTTGTAAAAATAAATAAAGACAACGCGATGCTTGTGCCGAGGAAAAAACGTTGGTCTTGTAATAATAAAAAAACTTTGTAGAACAATGAAAAAAAACTTATTCCTAATCATTTCCGTCCTTCTTATCGGGATGACGGCGTGTAAAAATGAACAGAAAATGGTACAAGAAACCAATTTTATCAATGATGCACTCGTTTCGGACGTTGTCAAGTCGCTCCAAGACTCTTTGGGCGAAACATCTGCTTTTCGCATCGAACGTGGTGTAAGTCAGGTAGCCGATTTGTGGCGCGAGTCTGATGGAACGAAAGAGGAATTTACCTCTTTTTGCAAAACCAATTTCGTGGCTGATACCGCGCAATTAACCAACCTGTTTCAGACGTTGGAGAGAAATTTTGAAATTCTTTCGGGTTTTTACCACAAAATGGATGTAATGCTGAAAGCTCCCCTGCAGTTGGAAGGTTTCGATATTACGCCAATAGACATGATGTTTGGCAGTTACAACGCATCGGCACATTTGGGCGATGATTTGTATGCCAATAAAGTGGCGTTTGTAACGGCGTTGAATTTTCCTTATTATTCGCTGGAAGAGAAAACTGAATTGGGCGATAAATGGACACGCAAAGAGTGGGCTTATGCACGCATGGGCGATAGATTTATCTCACGTGTTCCGGCAGAAATACAGCAAACCACTTCCAAAACGCTGACCGAAGCCGACGCTTACATCTCTGACTATAATATTTATATGGGCAGTTTGCGAAACAACAACAACGAGCAACTTTTCCCCGAAAATATGAAGTTGATTACACACTGGGGTTTGCGCGACGAACTAAAATCAAATTATGCCGATGCCCAAAAAGGTTTGGAAAAACAACGAATGATTTATACCGTGATGCAACGCATCATCGACCAGTCCATCCCACAACAAGTGATAAACAGTGGAAAATATACATGGAATCCTATTTCGAACGAAATTTTTGAAAATGGAAACAGCGTGAAACCCGTTGCCGAAGATATGAAACGATACGAAGTGTTCTTGGGAAATTTTCATGCCATGCGCCAATTGGATACCTATTCGGCTCACTATCCTAACCAGATAATCCGTGCATTTGACGGCACCATGGAGATTACGCAAAAAGATGTAGAAACGTTGTTCAAAGGATTGCTCTCGTCGCCGCAAGTAAAAGAGGTTGCTGCATTCATTCAAGGTCGTTTGGGACGTGAATTGGAACCTTTCGATATTTGGTACAACGGTTTCAAATCGCGCGGTGGTATCCCCGAAGATGAGCTGACGGCAATTACTTCTAAAAAGTATCCTAATCCTGCAGCTTTAGAAAAAGACCTCCCCAATATTTTGGTAAAACTTGGTTGGACTCCTGCCAAAGCGCAAGAAATTTGCTCGTTGGTAGTGGTGGATGCTTCGCGCGGAGCAGGACATGCTTGGGGTGCCGAAATGCGTAACGACGTAGCTCGACTTCGTACCCGAATTGGTGCCGAAGGAATGGATTACAAAGGTTATAATATTGCTGTTCATGAGTTTGGACACAATGTAGAGCAAACCATCACGCTAAACGATGTCGATTTTTATTCGCTCAGTGGTGTTCCCAATACTTCGTTTACCGAAGCGGTTGCGTTTCTTTTCCAAAAACGTGATTTGGAACTCTTGGGACTAAAAAATCCAAATCCGGAGGATGAGTTTTATTTGGCGTTAGATAATTTCTGGTCCAGCTACGAGATAATGGGTGTGTCGTTGGTAGATATTCAGGTGTGGGAATGGCTGTATGCCAATCCGGATGCAACACCGGCGCAGCTGAAAGAGGCGGTTATTGCCGCTGCCAAAGATGTGTGGAATACCTACTATGCCGGCATTTTGGGTGGAAAAGATGAAACGTTGCTTGGCATTTACTCGCACATGATAGATTATCCGCTCTACTTGCCAAACTACCCGATGGGACATCTCATCGATTTCCAAATCGGGCAACAAGTGCGCGGCAAAAATTTGGCCGATGAAATGGATAGAATGTACACCCAAGGCAGAATTATTCCCCAGTTGTGGATGAAAAACGCGGTTGGTTCAGAAATCTCCATCGACCCGCTTCTACAAGCAACTTCCGAAGCATTGACTGCTCTGAAGAAATAATAATCGAAAATAATTAATCCTATAAAACAAATGAAAATGAAAAAATTAACAGTTCTTTTTATCGGAATTTTTGCCGTAGCCATGTTCAGCTGCACAAATTCCAAACAAAAACAAAACGAAGAAAATGTAACCCCCGATATGCACACGTCCGAAATGGCGTTAGATTATACCGGTGTTTATGAAGGCGTGATGCCGTGTGCCGATTGCGAAGGAATTAAAACGCAATTGACTATAAACGATGACAATACTTTTGTCTTGATAAGCGAATATTTGGGTAAAGAAGATGCTACCTTCGAAGAGAGAGGAAACTATTTTATAGAAAACGGAGAAACGTTGGTTATACAAGACGAAGATGGCGACCAAAAATATTTTAAATTGCAAGAAAATAGTTTAGCCCAATTGGATGCCGATATGAAAGTTATTGAAGGCGAATTGGCAGAATATTATATTCTTACAAAAAAGTAAAAAAACGCAAATCATCAGAGCCGGTTTATCAAAATCGGCTCTGTTTTCTTTCCAAAAAATATTAGTATCTGAATTTCCTATCTCTGTGGGAAAGTCGAAAAAAACAGCGTTCCGATTATCTTTCGAAAACGGATAATTCAAGATTTTGACCAACAACCAATTTGACATATCAGCACTCCTAAAACAGATATCTAACGGAGATAGAGAGGCTTTTAATGCGCTTTTTCGTATCCGCTACGAGAGTTTGGTGCGCTTTGCCAAAACTTTGTTAAAGGAAAGCGGGCAGGCAGAAGAAATTGTGTCTGATGTGTTTGTCTGGATTTGGATGAACCGCACTTCGCTTTCATCGGTAAGCAATCCAGACGTTTACCTTTTTACCGCCGTCAAAAACAAGAGTTTGAACGCATTGCGCAATAATGCCAAAATAGAATCTTTAGACGAATACCAAGAAATAAACATATCGGTGGCATCCGATAACCCGCTTTCGCAAATGGAACAGAACGAATTGACAGGCAAGCTTTACGCCATCATCGAAAACCTTCCCGAACAACAACGTATCATCTTTCGCATGATAAAAGAGAACGGGCTCACTGCCAAGCAAACCGCCGAAATTTTGCAACTATCTACCCGAACTGTAGAAACTCACATCTACAAAGCCATCAAACGGCTGGAAGAAGAAATTACCGAATATCTGGGTTACTCGCCCAAGAAAAAACAGATGAAGAAGATGATTATGTTGGCGCTGTGAGGCTGGCTGTTTGCTGTTGGCTATTAGCTGTTAGCCTTTGGCTATTGGCAAGAGAGCGAGTCATTCAGCGCAAGTCTTATAGCCTATTGGTCTTTTGTCTTGGTTCTTGACTCTTTCCAACTTTAAACATTGAACATTGAACTTACAATCTTTAACCCAGCGTTTTCGTAATCTCTACATTCAAACCCAACGCGTTCATTATCCGGTAAAAAAATCCTACGCTTGGGTTTACAACGCCATTTTCTATTTTTGAAATGTATGATTTGTTTACACCCAACTTATCGGCAAGTTCTTTTTGTGTCATCTTTTCGCTTTTGCGAGCGTCCAAAATAACTTGTCCGGTATAGAAAGCATAAGCTTCCTCATCGAATTTGGCCCGTTCGGGAGTGCCATATTCGCCGTATTCGGCAGCTAATTCGGCACTAATGTTATAGATTGGATATTCTTTTTTGCTCATAATAGTCTGCTTTTAATTGTAATGCTTTATTGATCTCTTTTCTGGGAGTTTTTTGCGTTTTCTTCTGAAAACAATTGAAAAGTACAACAATATTTCCTTCATCAAAAATAAAAAAGATTCGATAAATATTACTTTCATATTCCATTCGAAGTTCATACAATCCATCTTGTATTAATTTGATGAATTTAATCGGAATCCTATCCTGTGTCTCTAGTAAAGAAAGTAAATACTTTAGTTTTTCCCGTTCCTTATAATTTAATGAACGAACAAATTCGTGATAAAAATTCCCAAAAGCTATAATCGTCCTTTTCATCCCGCAAATATAATCCAAGTTTCCATATCTTGCAACTTTTTACCCATAAATTGTACATCCGAAATCCAAAATCATAATTTTTTTCCTTTTCCGCTACGTATTTCTTTTTTTGTTTGTGTCTTAATAATAGCAACCTCCCCTCAATCCCCTCCACAAGAGGGGATGCCGACTTCGATTTTAAATAGCAATTTTTAATCGGAGACCGCTCCCTCCCTTATGGGGAGGGTTGGGGGAGGGGTTTTAAACATTGAACTTTAAACTTATTAAAAATATGACAAAAAAATCATTCCTCCACTTGCTCACCAAAGAAATATCGGGCAATATTTCTGATAACGAGCAAAAACTGTTGACCGAAAGTAGGAAAGAAAACCAAACTTTCGACCAAGTTTATACCGAAATGCATCGTTTCATGCAATCGGAAAACATGCAACCCTCTGTTGATGTAGAAGCCAAACTCAACGAAGTGTGGAATCGCATCAACGCTGTGTACGACGAAAGCGTGATTCCGCTCAACAATCCCGAACGACAAAAACGCACCGTTCCGCTATGGGCACGCGTTGCCGCATCGGTGGCAATTATTTTGGGATTGGGCGTGTTGGCATACCATTATTTGCCTACGCAACAAAATCTGTACACCCAAACACTGCAAGCCGGCAACGAAAACCTCTATGCCGTGCTGGACGATGGCACACAAGTGTGGCTGAGCAAACATTCGCAACTAACATACTACGAAAACTTTGGCGAAAAAGACAGAAAAATACAGCTCACGGGCGAAGCGTTTTTCGATGTGGCGCATCGTCCCGAAATGCCGCTCACGGTGTCTGCCAACAAGGTAGATGTAACGGTGAAGGGTACGGCGTTTAATGTGAATGCATCGCATACCGATGTGGAAGTGGCGCTTATCCGCGGATTGGTCGCCGTGAAAGAC
Source organism: uncultured Dysgonomonadaceae bacterium (assembly GCA_964631255.1). Lineage (GTDB taxonomy): Bacteria > Bacteroidota > Bacteroidia > Bacteroidales > Dysgonomonadaceae > JBGZFC01. The sequence goes on from CAZVWS010000016.1 coordinate 14,983, forward strand.
ACCCGACAAAAAAATGCCGAAGAACATCTTTTGCATCCCAATCAAAAAGTGATACTGAGCAACGGAAAAGCCACCATAAACAAACACAACTACCTCGTTACACAAGCAAACGACACCATTGTTCCCGAAACCCGATGGATGAACGAAGGGCTGGTTTTCCAAAAACAGAAGTTGCAAGATGTTGCCAAGCTCATGGAGAGCCGATACGGCATAACCATCCGGTTTGCCAATCCGCAACTGGGCGCACAACGTTTCACCGGAAGCATCCAAAATGAAACCCTGCCGCAGATACTGGATGCCTTGAAACAATCGTATCCGTTTACGTACGAAATAAATAACAATGTAGTAACAATTAGATAAGAACCAAGAGCCAAGACAGAAGACAA
>CAZVWS010000016.1:15468-39760 GCA_964631255.1 uncultured Dysgonomonadaceae bacterium
TGATTTCGATTAGCTTACACGCCCAATCCAAACAAATTTCCCTCACCGCCAAAAACGCACCCATCAAAACCGTGCTGGCAGAGATACAGCAAAAAAGCGGCTACCGCATTCTCTATAACGACGAAGTAGTTCCCGACTACCTCACAGTTTCGGTAAATGCAGAAAACACATCGGTAAAAGATGTGCTGAATATCATTCTAAAGAATACGGGGTTGACGTATATTATGCAGTCGGACGAACTCATCATCATCACCAAACAGCAATACGTGAGCGAACGAAACGAGATTTTCGGTACGGTAACTGACGAAAACGGCGCGCCCGTACCCTACGCCAACGTGGTGCTGCTGCAACCCGCCGATACCACCCGATTGGGTTACGGTGCCGTTACCGACGAGCAAGGTTATTACCGATTAGCAAATGTGAAACCGTCAAGCTATCGCTTGCGAGTATCGTTTATCGGATACAAAACGCAATACTCGGAGTTGGTAGTGGCACACGATAACCGCCAACCCATTGTGCAAAACTTCACGTTGCCCACCGACCAAACCGTGTTGCAGGAACTGGAGGTACAAGCCGAACGCCCCGCGCTGAAAGCCGAAAACGGAAAACTCATTTATCATTTGCCCTCATTGCTGAAAAACAAATCAGCGACCAACGCCTACGAAGCTCTCAAAGAAATTCCCGGCGTGATGGAGCAAGACGAACGCCTTACGCTCATCGGCACAAGCGGAATGACGGTGCTGCTCAACGGCAAAAAAACATCGATGACTGTTGCCCAACTTACTACAATGCTCAAAACCATTCCGATTGACCGCGTGGAAGATGTGGAAATTATGTACAGTGCGCCACCGCAATACAACATTCGCGGGGCGGCAATCAACGTGATGCTGCGGCAGCAGGGCGACGATGCCGAAAACGTGTGGCAAGGAGAAATGGCGGGAGAATTTATGCAGAGAACGTATGCGAGAGGAGAAGGCAGAGCGAGCGTGCTTTATTTGGACAAGCGCACATCGGTAGATGCACTCTATTCTTATCGCAACGGAAAAAATTATAGTAAAGAAGAACTTGCGGCAGAACATACACTCGGCCAAACAACACACAATATCAGCCAATTTAGCGAAGGGGCAAGCAAAAGTTATGCCCATAATGCCCGATTAGCTCTTCAACACACGTTTATCAATAAAGATGTCGGCAATATTTCATATACCGGAATGTTTGATGATACTTCGTCCAAACGTATCGCGATAACAAAAATTGCCGAAAAAATTATCAATACAAATTCTAATTTGTCCGGACCATCGTCCACCCACAATTTCAAAGCCGATTATTCTACTCATTTTGGTTTGAATATTGGCGCGGATTACACTTTGTATAATGACATATCGGACTATTTTGTACAAAATGAGCAACAAACATCTTCTGCTCTTTCTCAAAAACTAACCTATCAATCCAAACAAAAAATTCATAGGACAATGTTTTATGCCAATCAGTCGCATCAACTGAAAAACAATTGGAGTATCAATTACGGTTTGAATTATTCGGGAGCAAACACGCGAAACCGTTCAGAAGCAAGTCAAAACGGCACGAGTTTTGACGAAGCTTCTTTCGATACACGGCAGCGTGAGCATATTTGGAATTTTTTCGCGGGATTTACCAAGTCGTTTTCCGAAAAACTATCCGTTCAAACATCGTTGGCGGCAGAATATTACAACGCCACCGAAACTTCCGAAGGCAAAACCATCCCGCTTTGGAATGATTTGGCTTGGTTTCCTACATTTAACACCAGCTACAATGCTTCACCCAACCATATTTTTCAATTTTCCGTATCGTCCGATAAAAGTTATCCTTCGTATTGGAGCCTTAGTCCAAACACATATTATGCAGGTTACTACAGTGTGATATTGGGAAATCCGCACTTGCGACCTCAACGCGATTATGGCTTCGGGCTCACGTATATTTACAAACGAAAATACATTATTCGTCCCTATCTTAATTACATCCCCAATTATTTTACCCAATTACCCTTTCAATCGCGCGAGAAACTGCAACAAGAGTTTATCGAGCAAAACTTTACCTATCGGGGCAATATGGGCTTGCTAGGAATTGTGCCATTTAAAATTGGGAAACGTATCTCGTCTCGGTTCATTGCTAATGTAATGCTTTGGCGCGAAAAAGACGACGAGTTTTTTGATATCTCGTTCGACCGGAAAACCGTGATGGCAATTTTCAATATGAATCACGACATCACAATTTCTGCAAATCCCGATATAAGAATGAATGTAACGGGGTACATTGCACCAGCAGGAGGTATTCAAGGCATTTACGATTTGGGCGCATCGGAAAATCTTTCTTCCGCTCTCACTTGGACGTTTGATAAAGACCGTGCCCGGCTCATCCTCAAAGCCGATGATATTTTCAATACCCGCACCCCTGTTGGCTCCATCGATTTTAAAGGGCAAAAAAGTACGCTGAAAGCTTTTCGAGACAACCGCACCCTTTCCCTCTCCTTCATCTATCGCTTTGGCGGCTACAAAGAGAAAGAACGCAAAGAAGTAGATACATCACGGTTTGGAACAAATTGACGCACCGCATCTGACCGACGCACGGTCTGATGCATTGTTAAAAATTCTCTATCATCCGTCAGACCGCCAATCGGTCGGGCGGGGGTGAGGCAATACCTATAAAAAGTAACAGTTACTTCTAATTTGCCGGCTACATACTAAAAAAACTTAGAAATAAAAAAATCCGTTCGGTTATGATGCCAAACGGATTTTTTGTAATTAAAAAATTAAATTAGAAATAGTTCTTTTAGTATCTGCTACTTACCACATCCCAATCTATAATTTTCCACAACTCGTGAAGATGGTCTGCACGACGGTTTTGGTAATCAAGATAATAAGAGTGTTCCCATACATCGAATCCCAAAATTGGAGTCAATCCTTTCGTGATTGGGTTTCCGGCATTCGACTCTTTTTCGATAGAGAGTTTGCCGTTAGCGTCTTTTGCCAACCAAGCCCATCCCGAACCAAATACGCCCATGGATGCTGCGTGAAAATCTTCTTTAAATTTGTCGAAAGAACCAAATTGTTCTTTAATCGCATCAGCCAATTTGCCTTTCGGCTCGCCACCACCATCTTTTTTGAATGAAGTGAAATAGATATTGTGGTTCAGAACTTGCCCGGCATTGTTAAAAATGGCGCCATCGCTCTCTTTTACAACTGTTTCTAAATCGGCATTTTCAAACTTCGTGCCCACTACCAATTTGTTCAAATTGTCAACGTACGCTTGCAAGTGTTTGCCATAGTGAAGTTCTATTGTTTGCTTGCTGATAACCGGCTCTAATGCATCGGTTGAATAGGGTAATGCTACTTTGTCAAATTTCATTTTTTCTGTGTTTTTTAAATTATTATTTTCTTTATTATTTGCGTTGCTGTTTTTGCATCCCCATGCGGATGCTACCAAAAGTATGGTAAACAAATAAGATAATATTGATTTCATTTTTCTCATTTTTTTTGTACTATTTATATAACGGATTATAGTGGAAATTGTTCACCGTCTATTTATAATGATTCTGTATTGTTGTCTTATTGTGGCGAAATAGGGAGTGAAATGATGCTCGTTTTTATCCCTGTTGAAGCGGATAATGTGCAGATAGATGGCTGATTGCACCCGTAGTGATGGGATGCGAAAAATTGGAAAAGGATAAAAGGTCATAAAAAAAGAACTGTCTTCGGAAAAAGTTTTTTGGGCTTATTGCCGGACAGTTCTTCTGCGTTGTGTGTGAAGTATTAAAACCGCGACGAGGGGAAAAACTTATTTATTAATCGGCGTCGTCGGCAGTTTTTATCTCGTTATCTATCACATTGCCCGACCCAATTGCTGTGTTTCCGTTTTTTTCTTCGGTCGGGGTAGTTGTATTTGCTTCTAAAATCTCTTGCGAGCGCGAAATCCATTTTCTTTTACCAAAAATCTGTTCCAAGTTTTCGGAATAGATAATCTCTTTTTCCAACAATATATTTGCCAAATCTTTGTGTCCTTCGGCATGTTCCGAGAGCAGTTGTTTGGCTCGCTCGTATTGCTCGGCAATCATCACTTTCACTTCGGCATCTATCAGTTTCGCTGTTTCGTCGCTATATGGTTTTTGGAAAGTATAATCTTGCCCCGACGAGTCGTAATAGCTGATGTTTGGCAATTTGTTGCTCATGCCGAGGTACGAAATCATGCCATACGCCTGTTTGGTAACTCGCTCCAAATCATTCATTGCACCCGACGATATTTTACCCAAGAAAACCTCTTCCGCGGCACGTCCGCCCAGTAGGGCACACATCTCGTCCAGCATCTGCTCTTTGGTGGTTATTTGTCGCTCTTCGGGCAAGTACCAAGCTGCGCCAAGCGCTTTGCCCCGCGGCACGATGGTAACTTTCACCAGCGGGTTGGCGTGTTCCAAGAACCAGCTCAAAGTGGCGTGTCCCGCCTCGTGAATGGCTATTGTTTTTTTCTCTTCTTGCGTAATGATTTTGTTCTTTTTTTCCAGTCCGCCAATGATTCGGTCTATGGCACTGATGAAATCGTCTTTATCTACAAATTTCTTTTTCTTGCGTGCGGCAATGAGGGCGGCTTCGTTGCATACGTTGGCAATATCGGCACCGGAAAAGCCGGGGGTTTGTCGCGATAGAAATTCCACATCCACCGTCTCGTCTATTTTTATCGGTCGCAGATGCACTTTAAAAATCTCTTTTCTGTCGTTCAGGTCGGGCAGTTCTACATATATTTGTCTGTCAAAACGTCCGGCACGCAATAGTGCTTTGTCCAAAATATCTACCCGGTTGGTAGCTGCCAATATGATTACTCCACTGTTGGAGCCAAATCCATCCATTTCGGTGAGAAGCTGATTGAGCGTGTTTTCGCGTTCGTCGTTCGACCCGAAATTGGCATTTTTGCCGCGAGCTCTACCCACGGCATCTATCTCATCTATAAATACGATGCACGGAGCTTTTTCTTTTGCCTGGCGAAACAAATCGCGAACGCGAGATGCTCCCACACCAACAAACATCTCCACAAAGTCTGAACCGGAGATAGAGAAAAACGGCACGTTGGCTTCGCCGGCAACTGCTTTTGCCAGCAGGGTTTTTCCCGTTCCGGGAGGTCCCACGAGCAAAGCTCCTTTGGGTATTTTTCCTCCCAAGTTGGTATAATTGTTCGGATGTTTCAAAAATTCTACTATCTCTTGCACCTCTTCTTTGGCTTCGGAAAGTCCTGCTACGTCGTTGAAATTTACTTTTGTTCCCGACTCTTTGTCAAATAGTTGCGCCTTGGATTTGCCGACACTAAAAATGCCGCCTCCGCCTCCCATGCCTCCGCCTTGCATGCGTCGCATCATCCAAACCCAGAAAATAATAATGAGAAGGATGGGCGAAAAGGAGAGTAAAATGCCCCACAACTCGGACGTGGTATCAAATTTGACTTCGATATCGTAACCTTTTTCCAATTTCACGTTGTCTAAAAAATCGGAAGCTCCTTGTGTGGATGGGATTTTTACGGTAATAAACGGGTTGGTCGAGAACTTGGCAGCATCTTCTTTGAACACGTGATTTACCGATTCGGCACGTACTTTTGCCTCCGATATTTCTTTGTTGCTGAAGATGGTGATGCTCTCTATTCTATTGTCGGACACGTATTGTTGAAAATCGGACCACGTTACCTCTTTGATGGTTTTGTTTTGCCCGAAAAAGAACATCCCGATGAGTGCCATGGATATGATGGCATAAACCCAATAGGGATTAAATTGTGGGTTTGAGCCACCACCTAAGCCGGGGCGCATGGGTTTTGGCTTTTGCTTGCCGTTGTTATTCTTGTTGTTAATCTGATTCTTATTGCTCATTTACAATGTTGTGCTATAATTGATTTGTTTAAAAAAAATATGATTCATATAAAAAATGACACTTCGTTCGATTTCACTTTTCCTATATTTATTCAAAAAAAGGAGTAGCAAAACCGATAATTTGCAGTAATGGTTTCGTGTTCAATTACTACTAAACAAATTTCAGAGAAATAAGTTTTAATCTAAATTTGGAACTTTTTCTACCGGGGCATCTTCCCAGAGGTTGTCGATGTTGTAGAAGCTCCTTAAATCGGGTACAAAAATGTGTACAATGGCGTTGCCATAATCAATTCCAATCCATTCCGATTTTTGTTTGCCTTGCACCCGAATGGGGCTTCCCAGGTTGTTTTTTTTCACAAATTCTTCGATAGATTCTGCTACTGCAGATACTTGTGTGGGTGTGTTGCCTTCGCAAATAACAAAATAGTCGCAAACTGCTCCGGCAATTTTTTTTAGTGAAATAATAGTAATGTTTTTACCTTTTTTCTCTTGAATACCTTCGATGATAGATTTTAATAGTTCGTTTTTTTCTTTCATTCCTTGTTTTTAATGAATTAGACTACAAAGATAGTCGTTTTTGCAAATATTTTTATCATTTTGAGCTAAAACAGAATTCATTCAGAGAAAACCTGCCGGAAATTGCATGGTAGCACAGTGCAGCGAGCCGTGTTGTTTGATGAGCGAACTGCAATCGATGCCCACTATTTCGTGTTGTGGAAATACTTTTTGCAGCACCTCTTTTGCCAACTTGTCTGTTTCTGTGTTGTAAAACGGAAGTAGCACAGCTTGGTTGATGATGAGAAAATTGGCGTAAGTGGCGGGCAATCTGTATCCGTCTTCGTACACCGCTTCTGCCATGGGCAGTGCAACCAAATTGTATACTTTGTTTTCGGGCGTGGTAAAAGTACGAAGCTGTTGTTCCATTTGCCGTAGTTGGGGATAGTGCTCGTCATTTTCGTCGGTGCATTGCACGTAGGCAATGGTGTTTTCGTTGCAGAAACGTGCCAATGTGTCAATGTGGTTGTCGGTGTCGTCCCCGGCAAGATAGCCATAATCGAGAAACAAAACCCGGTTGGCTCCCAATGTTTTTTTTAAATAGTTTTCAACATCATCGCGAGTCATGGGTTGGTTTCTGTTGGGGGCGGTCAGGCAATCGGTTGTGGTGAGTATTGTGCCCTTTCCATCCGATTCTATAGAACCGCCTTCCAAAATGAAATCCAACCGGTTGCGATAGGCAACTTCGGGTTTGAAAACCTTTTCGTCGAAAATGTTTTTGGTAATTTGGTTGTCGTAATTGGCTGCAAACTTCAGACCCCAAGCATTGTAGCCAAAATCAACGAGGGTAGGGGTGTCTCCATCAAAAATGGATATAGCACCGTGGTCTCTTGCCCAGGTGTCGTTGCTTTTTTGCTCGGTAACGAGCAGATTATTTTGCTCCTGCTCCGTGAAATATCCTTTTATCGACGAGGCGTTTTCGCAAACGACCAACAGCTTTTCGCGTTTCAATATCTCTTTGGCTATGGCAATGTAGCAAGCGGTTACCTCATCCAGTATGTCCGCCCAATCTGTATTGGCGTGTGGCCAAGTCAATTGTACTCCGCTTTGCGGATGCCATTCTGCCGGAAAAAATAGTTTAGACATGGTTTTATCCTTCCATGTTTCCGCGAACGATGCCACGGGTAGAGTTTTTTACAAACGTGAGAATATGCTCTTTTTCTTTGGAGTCGGGCAATTCGTTTTCTATTTTTTCTACTGCTTGAGAGATGTTGAGCCCCGACAGATACAGATATCGATAAATCTCCTGGATATTATTCAGTTGTTCGCCCGAAAATCCTCTGCGACGAAGTCCCACGATATTTAATCCGGCATACGAAATCGGTTCGCGACCAACCAACACATAGGGTGGTATATCTTTGGGGATTTTTGAACCGCCTTGTATCATGGTGTGCGCTCCAATTTTTGTGAATTGGTGTACCAATGCTCCGCCGCTCAAAATGGCGTAATCGTCAATCTCTACCTCGCCTGCCAGTTGGGTGGAATTGCCAAGAATGATGTTGTCGTTGAGAACACAATCGTGCGCCACGTGGCTGTAAGCCATTATCAGGCAGTTGTTTCCAACTTTGGTAAATCCTCTGGATGCAGTTCCTCTGTTCACGGTAGCGCATTCGCGAATGACCGTGTTGTTGCCTATGGTGGCAATTGTTTCCTCTCCCTTAAACTTCAAGTCTTGCGGTATGCCTGCAATGACTGCATTGGGGAAAATACTGCATTTTTTTCCGATTCTTGCTCCGTATAGTATGGTTGCATGTGTCATTATGCGTGAGCCATCGCCTATTTCTACGTTACTGTCAACGTATGCAAATGGTTCGATAATAACGTCTTTCCCTATTTTTGCTTCGGGATGTACAAACGCTAAGGCTGATATAGAGTTCATGTGTTACTTGTTTTTTATTATCTGTGCTGTAAAGTCGGCTTCGGAAACCACTTTGTCGCCTACATAAGCCAATCCGTGCATGGTTGCAATTCCTCGTCTGATTTCTGAAGTGAGTTCAACTCTGAATAGGATTGTGTCTCCCGGAACTACTTTGTTACGAAACTTTACATTATCTATCTTCAAGAAGTAGGTTGAATATCTTTCGGGTTCATCCAAACCGGCAAGTACCAATAGACCACCTGTTTGCGCCATGGCTTCAATTTGCAAAACACCCGGCATAACAGGTTCTTCGGGAAAGTGTCCGACAAAATAGGGTTCGTCGTTGGTTATGTTTTTTAAACCTACGATGTGGTTATCTTTCATCTCAATCACTTTGTCAACCATCAGAAACGGGTATCTGTGTGGCAATAATTGTTTTATTTGATTGATGTCCATGATTGGTGCTACATTTGCATCGTAAAAAGGTGGTTGCACTCTGTTTAGTTTTATCTCTTTGCGGATAAGTCTTGCCAGCTGGTTGTTGATTTTGTGCCCCGGTTTGTTGGCAATGATTCTGCCTTTCAATGGCTTGCCAATGAGTGATATATCGCCGATAATGTCCAATAGTTTGTGTCGTGCGGGTTCGTTGGGGAATTGTAGTTTTCGTTTGTTTAGGTAACCAAGTTGGGTTGCATCGATGCGTGGAGCTTTCAACTCGTCCGATATTTCGTTCAATTCATCTTGTGGCAATTGGCGTTCGTAAATAACGATAGCGTTGTCCAAACTTCCGCCTTTTATCAGACCAGCCTGACGCAGTTTTTGTATCTCTCTCACGAAAACAAATGTTCTTGCCGGAGCAATCTCTGTTTCATAATCGTCGAGCGATTCCAACGATGCATATTGGTTTGGTATGTATTGTGATTCGAACTCGATGTGCGAGTTGATATTGAATCCGTCGTCGGGCAAAAGTGTTAGTTTGGAGCTGGTTTCGGGGTCGATAACTTCTATTTTTTTTCGAACAATGTAGTAATCTCTGTCTGCCTCTTGTTCTTTAATACCTACTTTTTTAATGCCGTTCACATACTCGATGGCACTGCCATCCAATATAGGAAATTCGGGAGCATTCACTTCAATCAGGCAATTGTCTATACCCATGGCGTAAAGCGCCGAAAGCGCGTGTTCTACGGTACTTACCGTTACGTCGCCCATGCCCAAGATAGTTCCTCGCTGGATATTTACAACATTTTCTGCCAAAGCATCTATGGTTGGCTCGTCTTGTAAATCAATTCTCTTTATTTTGTAACCGTGGTTTTCTGCTGCCGGACGAAAAGTAATCGTAATATCTGCACCGGTATGAAGGCCACGACCTTGTAATGTGAAGCTGTCGCTTAAAGTTTTCTGTTTCACTTATTGTTAAATTATTTAGGTCAGATTAAATTAATATACAAATATACAATGTTTTGTGTGCTCAATTCAATAAAAACGGTATTATTGTTCCGTTTTTATGAATAATTATTTATTTTCCAGTTGGTTTTTTAATGCTTTAATCTCTTTTTCTAACGCGTTTAACTGTTTGTACATATCAGGCAATTTGGGCATGATGATGCTCGATTTAAAGAAACTTTTTACCGACATGGCGGGCGAACCGATCAGTTCCGAACCTTCTTTTATATTGCTGATAATGCCCGATTGGGCTCCAATTTGCGAATTTTTACCGATAGTGATGTGTCCGCCAAGGCCTACTTGCCCGCCAAAAACGCAATTCTCGCCCACTTTGGTAGAACCGGCTATGCCTACTTGCGCAGCCATGGCTGTGTTTTCGCCAATTTCGCAATTGTGTGCAATCTGGATGAGGTTGTCTAATTTCACACCTTGTTTGATGGTGGTAGAACCAAAGACGGCACGGTCTATGGTGGTATTTGCGCCAATTTCTACTTCGTTTTCTATCACTACATTTCCCATTTGCGGTATTTTGTTGTACTTGCCGTTGTCTTTGCTAAAGCCAAATCCGTCGCTACCAATAACACAACCGGCGTGCAGGATGCAGTTTTCGCCAATGACACAATCTTTGTAAATTTTTACGCCGGCGTAAATGATTGTTCCGTTGCCAATTTTCACGTTATCGCCAATAAAAACTTGGGGGTAAATTTTCACGTTGTCGCCAACATGGGCATTGTCGCCAATATATGCAAATGCGCCAACATAAATATCTTTTCCCGTTTTAGCCGATGGCGAAATGTGGCACATCTCTTCCACGCCCGTTTTGGCAGGAGTTAAACTGTTTACCAATTCCAAAAGCGATGCCAAAGCTGTATAGGCATTTGCAACTTTTATCAAAGTGGGTTTTGTTGGTTTTTCAGGCTCGAAATCGTTGTTTACAAGCACTATGTCGGCTTGTGTTTCGTATATGTAATGCGTGTATTTCGGGTTTGAAAGAAAGGAGATTGTTTGTGGTTTTCCATCTTCAATTTTTGAAAAATCTTGAACCGATACGTCAGGATTACCAATTATTTCTCCTTTCAAGAAATCGGCAATCTGTTGTGCTGTGAAAGTCATCTGTTTCTATTTTGTTAGATTTCAATTGCAAATAAACAAATAAAATTTTAACATTCAAAGTTTCCGGTACATTTATTTGTACTTAGTGCATCAATTAGTTTAGAGATGACAAAAATGGGTCTTTTGGCACTTGTTTTTTCTCGATAAAATGACTCCAAATCGACACAAAAAAATAAATGGATTTGGCGGGTCTTAATAAAAAAGATAAAGCTCTACATCTTATGACAAATGGAATATTTTGGATTTGCTTTTTTTCATTACCTTTGCGATGCGATTGTTTCTGAAAAAATAATCTAAACAGTTCCAAAAGATACCCAAACCAAATTATGAATGGCGAATTATTTATAGCGAAGCGCATTTACAAAAGCAACCACAGCAAAGAGAAGCGAGTCTCGTCGCCCACCATCAGAATAGCTACTTTGGGTATTGCGCTGGGGTTGGCGGTAATGATTATTTCGGTTTGTATCATTATTGGATTTAAACATAATATTCGCGACAAAATAGTGGGTTTTGTTTCACACATCCAGATTACAAGCTTCGACAACAACTCTTCTTACGAACTCAATCCCATTTCCTATTCTGATTCGTTGCAAACGCGGCTTCGGAATAATCCGGAAATTGCACACGTGCAAAAATTTATTACCAAACCCAGCATCATAAAGACAGACTCCGATTTTCAAGGCATTGTGTTGAAAGGAGTTTCAGACGATTTTGATTGGACTTTTTTTCAAAAAAGCATGGTCGAGGGTTCTATTATCGATTTCAACGATACAACCGGCACAAATCAAGCACTCATCTCCCGAAAAATAGCCAATTTATTGCATCTGGCGGTTGGCGATAAATTTACAACTTATTTCGTACAAGACCCCATCCGTGCCCGTCGTTTTGAAATTACCGGAATCTACGAAACCAGTTTTGAAGATTATGATAAACTGTATGTTATCACCAACTTCGACGTTTTATCCAACCTCAACGGATGGAACCCGGATATGGTGAGTGGGGTAGAAGTGTTGGTGAAAGATGACAACAAGTTGGAAAAAACAACGCAAGACCTGTTTTTTGAAATGTCCACCTATACCGATAGGTTTGGAAACGCGCTCTATGTTCGTTCTATGAAAGATATTAACCCGTTGATTTTCAATTGGCTCGATTTGCTGGATATGAACGTGTGGATTATTCTGATTCTGATGTTGTTGGTGTCGGGATTCACCATGATTTCCGGTTTGTTAATCATTATTTTGGAGCGAACCAATATGATAGGTATGCTCAAATCGATGGGTGCGCGCGATTACAGTATCCGAAAAATATTTCTGTATCTGTCGTTCTTTCTCATTGGACGCGGCATGTTGTGGGGCAATGTGTTTGGCTTGTCGCTCTGTTTTTTGCAAAAAGAATTTCAGCTTATCAAGCTCGATGCTGCAACATATTATCTGACGGCAGTTCCCGTGGAGTTAAATTTGTGGTATATTGTGCTGCTCAATTTGGGTACACTTGTCGTTTCGTTGTTGATGATGATTGCACCCTCTTATTTGGTAACGAAAATAGTGCCCGCAAAATCTATCCGTTTCACGTAACAAAAAAATAAAATAAAAAAACTGTCTCAAAAGTGATAGATTCACACTTTCGAGACAGTTTTCGTCTTTTTTATTTTATTAATATCTTAAAATCGTTTACCGATTGAGATACCCACTCTTACGTAACCACCATCGTTGATGAAATCGCGTCCGGCTCCAACCATAAGCTCACCAACCCAGTTGTTTTTGCTCAAATATTTCCAACCGGTAGCCAATCCCAAGCCGGCACCAAAATCATTTTCATACGTAGACAGCAATGCGCCGTTACCTTCAATAAAGAAACCGGCACCATATTTTTGCAAATTATTCGCGTTGCCGCCAAAAAACCATCTCACGTATGGCGTGAAAGTGAAGTTGGTAGGGTATGTGCTTGAAAATTCGTCTGAAGACAGATTAAAGCCCAATGTGGAGCCAATACTCAGGTCTTCACTCAAAATACGTTCGTACGAAATTTCAGGATAATAAGCCAAAATAGACGATCCCAGATTTACTTTTATTTCGTTCAATTTTACAGGGGTATCTTTTTCGAGATGCCAGCCGAATAAACTTCTGGTTCTTTTCTGCGAAAAAGAAGAAACACTAATGAGTAGTGCAAATAATAGAATGGTAGTTTTTTTCATTTTGTTAAAATTTAATTATTAATTGTGGTTTGTTTCTTTACTTATCTTTAGATGCGAATGGTAGCAAAACGTTGCATCTAAATTTGTTAAAAAAAGCGAAACGAGAAAACCGGTTAACCGGTTTAGCTAATCTGACTTCCGGCTTTAACCACTTTAGATGTCTGAATTACAGATAGTGAACCATCGGCATTTTGTGCCGAAAGTATCATTCCTTCGCTCATGATGCCACGCAATTTTCTTGGCTCAAAATTGGCTATAAAGCACACTTGCTTGCCAATCAACTCCTGCGGATTGGGATAAAATTGGGCAATTCCCGATAAAATAGTGCGTTTCCCCATGCCGTCGTCCAATAGAAAACGAAGCAATTTGTCTGCTTTTGGCACTTTCTCACATTCTAAAACCGTTCCTACTCGGATATCTATTTTTGCGAAATCGTCAAAAGGAATATTCTCTTTCACGGGAGCCGGTTTGTAGGCTTCCGCCTCATTAGCCTTTTTCGTATCCAAAAGTTTTTGGATTTGCTGGTTGATGGTTTCGTCTTCTATTTTTTCAAAAAGTAAACCCGATTGCCCCAACAGATTTCCTTCGGGCAATAAATTATTGTTTCCCAATTCGTTCCAACTGAAACTGTCGGATTGGATAAAATCTCGTATTTTTTTTGTTGTGAATGGCAAAAACGGCTCAAATACAATTGTCAGATTGGCAACTATCTGCAACGATAGATTCAAAATAGTGGCTGTGCGAGACATATCAGTTTTTGCTGTTTTCCAAGGTTCTGTGTCTGCCAAATACTTGTTGCCAAGTCGAGCCAAATTCATAGCCTCTTTTAGTGCTTCGCGAAAACGATAGTTGTTCAAACTGCGTTCTACAGTCTGTTTGGTAGCAGACAACTCGCTAAGCATTTGTTCGTCTTGCTCGTTCAAAACACCGCGTGCGGGCACTTTGTTATCGAAATATTTTTGTGTCAAAACCAGTGCCCGATTGATGAAGTTGCCCAAAATTGCAACCAATTCGTTGTTGTTGCGAGCTTGAAAATCGCGCCAAGTGAAGTCGTTGTCTTTGGTTTCGGGCGCATTTGCCGTGAGCACATATCGCAACACATCTTGTTTATCGGGAAAATCGTTCAGATATTCGTGCAACCATACAGCCCAATTTTTGGAGGTGGAAATTTTATCGCCTTCCAGATTGAGAAACTCGTTTGCCGGCACATTTTCGGGCAGTATGTATGAGCCTTCGGCTTTGAGCATTGCCGGAAAAACGATGCAGTGAAACACGATATTGTCTTTCCCTATAAAATGTATGAGTTTGGTGTCTTCGCTTTTCCACCAAGTATGCCATGTGTCGGGATATTTCTCTATGGTGTTGGATATGTACCCGATAGGCGCATCAAACCAGACATACAGCACTTTGCCTTCGGCACCTTGCACAGGAACAGGTACACCCCAATCCAAGTCGCGACTCACGGCGCGAGGTTGCAATCCCAAGTCGAGCCACGATTTGCATTGACCATACACATTGGTTTTCCACTCTGTGTGGTCTTCCAAAATCCATTGGCGCAGCCAAGGCTCATGTTTTTGCAAAGGCAAATACCAATGTTTGGTTTTTCGCATCACCGGCGCACTGCCGCTGAGTGTCGATTTTGGGTCGATTAAATCGGTGGCATTGAGCGATGTGCCGCACTGTTCGCATTGGTCGCCGTAGGCGTTTGTGTTTTGGCAATGCGGACAAGTACCGGTAATGTATCTGTCGGCAAGAAACTGTTGTGCCTCTTCGTCGTAATATTGCTCCGATTCTTGTTCCAAAAATTCGCCTTTGTCGTAAAGGGTTTTGAAAAAATCGGATGCGGTTTTTTTGTGAATTTCCGATGTGGTGCGGGAGTAAATATCGAACGAGATACCAAATTCTTCAAACGATTTTTTAATCAAAGTATGGTATCTGTCCACTATATCTTGTGGGGTAACATTCTCTTTTCTTGCCTTGATGGTGATGGGTACACCATGCTCATCGCTTCCGCCAATAAAGATTACTTCTTCCCCTTTGAGCCGCAGATACCGGGCATAAATATCGGCAGGAACATACACGCCTGCCAAATGACCAATATGTACGGGACCATTGGCATACGGTAGTGCCGAAGTAATAAGGGTGCGTTTAAATTGTTTTGACATATTCAGGAATGGTTGTTTTTTATTGATTGATATTCTCTTTTCTTCAAACGGAACGAAAATCTCCGTTTTCGAGTTTGCAAAGATACAAAAAATAGCTGTTTTTGATTTGTTTGCAGTAAAATAATAGAACAAGCGGGCTTTTTAAGCGTTATAAAAGAACAAAAAGTTAATATATAAGAAAAATGGATTTTGGAATAAAAGGTAAAGTTGCTATTATCGGCGGTAGTAGCAAAGGACTCGGAAAAGCGTGTGCCTTGGCATTGGCGCGCGAGGGTGTGAACGTGGTTTTGTGTGCTCGCAACAAAGAAGCCTTACTTGCTACGCAAAAAGAAATTGAGGCATTGGGCGTGCAAGTGCTTGCATTGGTGGGCGATATGTCATGTTCCGATCACAACAAACACATTGTGCAAGAAACTTTGGCACATTTTGGAAGGATAGATATATTGGTCAATAATTCGGGCGGTCCTGCTCCCGGCACTTTCCGGGATGTTTCCGAATCGGATTTGGACAACGCCTACCATTCGGTTTTGAAATACAACATTCGGATGATTAAGTTGTGTCTTCCCCACATGGAGAAAAATGGATGGGGACGTATTGTCAATATTACCTCAATCACGGTAAAAGAGCCGGCTGCCAATATGGTTCTTTCCAATGTATTTCGTGCGGCTGTGGCAAGTTTTGCCAAAACCATCAGCAAAGAGATTATTGAAAACGGTGTAACGATAAACAACGTCTGCTCCGGCTATTTCAAAACAGACCGTGTAACGCATCTCATGCAAACTCGAGCCCAAGTTGAAGGCGTTTCGGTAGAGGAGTACGAGCAGAAAGCCATTCAAGATTTTCCGCACAAACGCTATATGAATCCACAAGAATTGGGCGATTTGGTTTGTTATCTTTGTTCGGAACAAGCAAAATCAATCAATGGAACAACCGTGCAGATAGATGGCGGATTGCTATCCGGGCTAATCTGATAAACAGCAACAAATTTATTCTGCAACGGTTCTTTTATCTGAACGGGTTGTTTTTTTGCAAAATGGTTATTTTTATTTTGCAATAATGATTATCTTTGTTACAATGATAAGCAACAAGATGGATTTGCAAAAAAAGATAGAACAATGGTTGGTATCGCAACAAAACGATTGGAATGCGTTGCGTAATGCAGTAGCACAACTCGATATGGTGCAGACAAAAACTTTGTCGTGGGGAAACCAAATTCAGGTGCAAGTGCAATATAATGCGGCGCGATTTTTATCGGCATCGTCCAAAACGGACAAAGCAAGCATCGACGAAAGACCGTGTTTTTTGTGCGAAAAGAACAGACCTGCAGAGCAAACAGCTATTTCGTTTCTCGACAAATATGCCATACTCGCCAACCCGTATCCCATTCTGAAGAACCATTTGACCATCGCGTTACTTTCGCACAAGCCACAGGTAATCAGACGAAAAATTGGCGATATGCTCGATTTGACCCAACAGTTACCCAACTATGTTGTGTTTTACAACGGACCCAAATGCGGTGCTTCCGCACCCGACCATTTTCATTTGCAAGCCGGCTTAAAATCGCCGTTTCTATTGCAAGGCGACAACGAGTTGCGTTCGTGTTTAGTTGTGGAAAGTGCAAGCAAACAAGAGGTGGTAGAACATTTTGAGGATGTTTATTCTTTTTTGCAAAGCAAACAACCCGATGAGGATGAGCCTATGTTCAATTTGATTGCATTTAGCCACCACAATAAATATGTGTTGCACATTTTCCCGAGAAAAACACATCGCCCCAGGCAGTTTTATTACGAGGGAAAACAGCAATTACTCATCAGTCCGGGAGCTTTAGATATGGCGGGGCTATTGGTCGCTTCGCGCGAGGAAGATTTTCAAAAAATAAAAAAAGAAGATATCGAAGACATTTTTTCGCAGGTTTCGATGCCTATTTTGTAATAAAGCAGACAAAATTATCTTCTTCTAAAAAATAATGGTATGGATTTTGCAGATATTTTACTGAAAAGAATAGATGGTGAAAAAAACTTGAAAAAGCCGGTCAAGGCATTGGTTTGCTTTTCTCAGCCGATAGAAAGAGCAGCATTGGGTAATTTGATAATCAATATGTTGAAATCAAAACCCGAAAACTCATCTATCGTGGCGTTGTATCTGATGGATGAAACCCAAAACGTTGGTTTGGAAAATGATGCACAATTCAAAGCCCAACTCTTTGCAGAGCTGATAGAAGCATGCGAGAAAAACAACATTGGCATACGCACTTTGCTTAAAGTTTCTGCCGATTTTGTTTCCGACGCATTGGCTATCGCGCAAGATTACGATTGTAATTTTTTGCTCACGCAGGTCGATAAACTTCCACCGGATGCAGAGGCTTCTGCAAAATATTTGTCTGTTGCCGAAACCGGAGTTGATTTTGACTCGCAAGAGAAAACAAGTTTCTCGATGAAAAGCGTGTCCGCATTATTACGTCGCAACACTGTTGATACCGGCATTTTTATGGAAAATAATTTTACGATAGTCGATAAAATATTTACACCACTACTGCACAAAGACGATATTTCGGTGTTTCCTTATCTGTTTCAGATAGCGCAGTTGCCCAATGTGCAAGTTACCGTTTGGGATGCAATCGGTATAATCGCAACCGACCCCAAAGTGCAGAAAGTGTATCAATATATCAACAAAAAAACCGATAACAGTGTGCTTTTGTGGAACAACGAGAAAAAAATTGACCACAATTTTATTGAACAACAAAATCTCGTCATTATCGGCATTACCGGGTGGAACAAGTTGATTACATCCGCAATTTCGTGGAACAATTTTTTACCATCGACTCTCATCATCCAAGATGAAACTAATATTTGACAAATGAAAATTGAACAAGTAAAACGAGTGCAAATATACCAACACATTGAAAACAATGAACTTAAAAATGCTTTCGATGGAATCAGAACGATAGTAGAATCGCCACAAAATTGGGCTTTAAAAGAAAAACTTGATGAATTGGAAACCAATTATAAGTATATGATTCACTATCTGATAGAAGGTGGAAAAGACCCCGAACAACAAAAAATTTACTCAAAATTCATTCGGGATACCTATCAGTTGGCAGATGACGCTTTGGAATACAAATCTTTGCAAAATAGTGCCCTGTTTTTTTTCGAAAAAAACCGTTTGGCAAATGTTCGACAATCCATCACGATAACCGATTATATCGAAGAGATTACAAAATTGAAAGATTCGTTTTCGGTTATCGATTTGCTAAATGAAGGAGCCGATAAAGAAAAGAAAATCAACCAGATTACAACTGAACACGAAAGCATCACACAAGATATGTTTTATTCCGTATTTGTGTCGGCTCGTGCCAATGAAGAACAGTTGCAGTCGTATGCCAATATGTTGAATAGCAGTGCTGTATCGCTTAGCGATAAGTGCATGTTTATCTCTGCAATTGCCTTGAACCTTCTGCATCGGTTGGACGTGAAAAAAGTAGAGTTTCTGTTGGATGTCAGTCAAAATAGTGTGCCACAAATTTCGATGCGGGCAATTGTGGGATTGATTCCCATTTTTCAACTATACGAAAAACGATGGAAATATTTCCCGGAAATCGAAAATAGAATGAAACTTTTGTCAGACGACCAACTGTTTAGCCGTCGGTTGATGACTGCCATCATTCAGTTTATTCAAGCCCACGAAACGGAGAAAATTACAAAAAAACTTACCGAAGAAATCATCCCCGAAATGATGAAATTGAGTCCGATGATTGGCAAAAAAATCAATCTGGACGAGTGGATGGACGATGCCGGAATGGAAGATAAAAATCCCGAATGGCAAAAAATATTGGACGAAGCCGGGCTCACCGATAAGTTGCAAGAGTTTTCCGAATTGCAACTGGGCGGAGCCGATGTGTTTCACTCCACTTTTTCCAACCTGAAAATGTATCCGTTTTTCAATGAAATGAGTAATTGGTTTTTGCCTTTCAACCCAAAACATTCGCAACTCAGAAGAATGTTTTCTGACTCAACCGATAGAGAAACCCTGCTCACAACACTTTTTTCTACCCAACTGATGTGCAATTCAGACAAGTATTCCATGTGCTTCAGTATGATGGCAATGCCCGAAGAATATCGGAAAATGATGCTGACACAGTTACACGCCGAAAGCGATGAACTGCAAAAAATGGAGAAAGAGGAATTGTCGCTCAATCCAAATCGCGAAGAGGAAGCCATTTGCAAGCAATATGTGCAGGATTTGTATCGCTTTTTTAAACTTTTCTCCCGAAAATCCGATTTCGTGGATATATTCAATCTGCCACTCAATTATCATCAACTTTCGTTGTTTGAGCCCATTGTATCTACCCCGAAAAATATGCAACGCGTGGCGTTGTATTATTTCGATAAAAATAATTTCAGAGAAGCCCTTTCGGCATTTCATATCTTGCAAAAGGTACAACCCGACGATGCCGAAATTTTTCAAAAAATAGGTTATTGTTACCAAATGTTGGGAAATATTCGGGAAGCCCTGCAAGCCTATTTACGTGCCGAACTAATGGATGAAAACAATATTTGGAATTTGAGACGTATCGCGCATTGCTATCGGATTGGCAAAGAGCCGGAAAGTGCGCTTCGTTACTATCGTCGCTTGGAACAGTTAAAACCAAACGACATGAATATTCAACTCAATATTGGGCACTGTTTTCTCGAACTGAAACAATACGAACAGGCATTAAACTATTATTTTAAAGTTGAATTGTCTGACAATAACAATACACGTGCTTGGCGTTCTATTGCCTGGACTGCATTTTTGTTGCACAAATTTGATTTAGCCCAACAATATTATAACCAAATTCTTCAAAATAATCCAACAACACACGATTATCTGAACGCGGGACACGTGTCGCTTTGTCTCGAAAATTATAGAGAAGCAACAGAATTATACACCCAATCACTGAAAAAAGCCGGAACTTTCACTGCTTTCCACCAAATGTTTTTGGAAGACGAAGCCGAATTAATGGAAGCGGGTATCAACACGCAAATAATTCCGATTATCTTGGACAAAATCAGGTATGACTTCTGAAGTACGCTTGCTTCAACCGAAAAACTGGATATCGTTTGAAAGAAAATTGACAATAACATAACTAAATGAATATAAAAGACATCCTTTCCCGCCGCATCCTCATCCTCGACGGTGCCATGGGAACAATGATACAACGTTACAAACTCACCGAAGCCGATTTTCGCGGCGAGCGGTTTAAAGATTTCGATAAACTGCTCAAAGGCAACAACGATTTATTATCGCTCACGCGCCCCGATGTCATCGGGGAAATTCATCGGGCGTATCTCGCTGCCGGAGCCGATATTATCGAAACCAACACGTTCAATGCCACAAGCATTTCTATGGCGGATTACGAAATGCAGCCTCACGTGCGCGAAATAAATCTTGCTTCGGCAAAGCTGGCTCGTGAAGCCGCCGACGAATTTTCGGCAAAAACACCCGATAAACCGCGTTTTGTTGCCGGCTCCATCGGACCGACCAATAAAACCACCTCCATGAGTCCCGATGTGGAAAACCCAATGTATCGTGCCGTTACGTTCGACGATATGAAGGCTTCCTACAAAGAGCAGATTGCTGCGCTGGTGGAAGGCGGTGTAGATATTCTATTCATCGAAACCATTTTTGATACGCTCAACGCCAAAGCTGCCATTTTTGCCGCTCACGAATTTGCTGCCGAAACGGGAATAGAAACGCCCATTATCCTTTCGGTTACAATAACCGATAATGCCGGGCGAACGCTTTCCGGACAAACATTGGGCGCATTTGTAACATCCGTGAGCCACGCCAAACCGCTTGCCATTGGGCTCAACTGCTCGTTTGGCGCACGCGATATGAAGCCTTATCTGAAAGAATTGGGACGTATTGCGCCGTTCTACATCAGTGCGTATCCCAACGCGGGATTGCCCAATCAGTTGGGCGAGTATGACGAAACGCCCGAAAAAATGGCGTCGCAAATCCGAGAATTTATCGACGAAGGGTTGGTAAATATCATTGGAGGTTGCTGCGGAACTTCGCCCGACCACATTGCCCAATATGTGGATTTGGTAAAAGACAAAACCCCGCATCAACCCGTTTCCGCACCCGGATATTTGCATCTTTCGGGTTTGGAAGAGTTGAGAATTACGCCCGAAATCAATTTCGTCAATGTCGGCGAACGTTGCAATGTTGCCGGTTCGCGCAAATTTTTGCGACTAATCAAAGAGAAAAAATACGACGAAGCGCTGGACATCGCCCGCAAGCAAGTGGAAGACGGCGCGCAGGTTATCGATGTGAATATGGACGATGGATTGTTGGACGGCGTGGAAGAAATGACCAACTTCCTTAATATGCTGGCATCTGACCCCGATGTGGCGCGTGTTCCGTTGATGATTGACTCCTCGAAATGGGAGGTGCTGGAAGCCGGGTTGAAATGTGCGCAAGGAAAGTGCATCGTAAACTCCATTTCGCTCAAGAATGGCGAAGAAGAATTTCTGAAACACGCAAAATTGGTTCAATCTTACGGGGCTGCTGTCATCGTGATGGCGTTCGATGAAGCGGGACAAGCTTCGTCGTACGAGCGACGCATCGAAATTTGCCAAAGAGCATATAATCTGCTTGTTGAGAACGGTTTCGACCCAAAAAATATCATCTTCGACCCCAATATTCTCGCCATCGCTACCGGTATGGAAGAGCATCGCAACTATGCGGTGGATTTCATCGAGTCCGTGCGGTGGATTAAAGAAAACCTGCCACACGCCAAAGTGAGCGGCGGTGTGAGCAACTTGTCGTTTTCGTTTCGTGGCAACGATTACATCCGCGAGGCGATGCACTCGGTTTTCCTCTACCACGCCATCCGTGCGGGAATGGATATGGGAATTGTGAATCCGGCGCAATCGGTTCTTTATGAAGATATTCCCGAAGACGAAAAAGCGTTGGTGGAAGATGTAGTTTTCAATCGTCGCGACGATGCTGCCGAGCGTTTGATGGAGCTTGCCGAACGTTTGAAAAACGAGAAAACACCCGAAACCGAACATGCCAAAGTGCTGGAATGGCGTTCGCTTCCTTTAGACGAGCGATTGAGTTACGCGCTGGTAAAGGGGATCAACGATTTTTTGGAAGAAGATATTACCGAAGCATTAACGGTTTATCCGCGCGCGGTGGATATCATTGACAAACCGCTGATGGCGGGAATGAACGTGGTGGGCGACCTGTTTGGTTCGGGAAAAATGTTCCTTCCGCAGGTGGTGAAAGCTGCGCGCACGATGAAAAGAGCCGTTGCAATTCTACAACCTACCATTGAAGCCGAAAAATCGGCAGGCGAATCGCGCAAAGCGGGGAAAATTGTGCTGGCAACCGTGAAAGGCGATGTGCACGATATAGGCAAAAATATTGTCTCCATTATATTATCATGCAATAATTACGAAATTATCGATTTGGGCGTGATGGTTTCGCCCGAAAAAATCATCGAAACCGTGCGAAAAGAAAAACCCGATATGGTTGGGTTGAGCGGCTTGATTACGCCTTCGTTAGAAGAAATGTCGATTGTTGCCGAAGAGATGGAAAAAGCCGGATTCACGATGCCGCTTCTTATTGGCGGAGCCACCACGTCTAAACTGCACACGGCATTGAAAATTGAACCGAAATACAGTCAGGGAATCGTGGTCTATGTGAAAGACGCGTCGCAAAGTCCGGCTGCCGTGGCCAATCTGATAAACACCGAAACCAGACATCATTTTGTGGAAAAAATCCGCGACGAATATAACGCACTTCGTGAAAACCTTGCGGAAAAGAAAATCGATTTGGTTTCAATCAAAGAAGCCCGTGAAAAGGCTTTCAAAATTGACTGGGAAACTTTTGAAACAAACACCCCGAAAGTTTTGGGAAGAGTGGTTTTAGATGATATAAAAGTAAAAGACATTTTGCCGTACATCGATTGGAAATTCTTTTTTCATTCGTGGAACTTGTCGGCAAAATTTCACACCGTAACCAACGTGAGTATGTGCGGGCATTGCCGTGCTCAGTGGCTGGTAGGTTTTCGCGAAGATGAGCGCGAACGCGCACAGGAAGCCTCCAAATTATACGACGATGCGCAGGAAATGTTGCAAAAGTTCATCGATTTGGATGCCGAATACATCAAAGCGGTTTTTGGTTTGTACGAAGCGTACAGCGAAAATGATACCATTTTTATCGATGGAAAACCGTTCCCAATGCTTCGTCAGCAAAAGAAAACCGATAAAAATGAGTACCTTTGTCTCGCCGATTTTGTTGCACCCAAAACATCGGGCAAAAAAGATTACGTGGGCGCGTTTGCCGTAATCGGCGGAGCCGGAGCCGATTATTTGCTTCGCAAGTACGAAAACGAAGGCGACGAATATTCGGCTCTGCTGATGAAATCGCTCTTAGACCGCCTTGCAGAAGCTGCTACCGAATGGCTGCACGCCATTGTGCGAAAAGATTATTGGGGTTACGCAGTAGATGAAAACCTGAGCGTTGCCGAAATGTTTGCCGTGAAATATCGCGGCATCCGCCCGGCGGTGGGCTATCCGTCCATTCCCGACCAATCGGTGAATTTTCCGCTGCACGAAATGCTTCGTTCCGATGAAATCGGTATCTCGCTCACCGAAAACGGCGTGATGTATCCCAACGCGTCGGTCAGCGGTCTGTTTTTCGCGCATCCTCAGTCGAAATACTTCGCCATCGGCGAAATTTCGGAGGAACAAATGGAAGATTACGCCGCACGAAAAGGGCAGGAAACGAAAGATGTAAGGAAATTTTTATTGGCGAATTTGAGTTAAACTATTTACCTTATTGAACGAAATATGATAAATAAATTATTTGTTTTTTGTTTATTTCTCTTCACGATTACTTTAATCAAAGCACAAGAGAAAGATTCTATATTATACATTATTCCTGATAGTGTAGAGGTTAGGATTTATGAGGAAACGAAGAAAATAGATTTGTCTAAATTTAACTTGTACTTTTTCTTAAGTAAAATTGATAAGAATATATCACTACTGTCCACTAAAAATGTGGACGATTAAAAATTAAATAAATTTGGTTCA
>CAZVWS010000017.1:0-38007 GCA_964631255.1 uncultured Dysgonomonadaceae bacterium
GCTTCCAAGTTCCAATATAACCGCTTTCAGCCAAAATCCATCGATATTATATACGATAAACGAGGTGTTGGCTTCTTTGCATCGGCTAACGCCAAAAATGCAGTAAAAAATATGTACAAAAAAGATTTTTTGGAAACGGAACTACCCGCTATCATCAAAAAAATCAAACTGTTGGATATCGATGTAGATGATTTGATGAAAAAAATTAGCAATGAATTGGAGGACAGCCATTAGCTATTAGCTATTAGCAGGTAACTCGAATAGTAGGAATAAACAAATAGAATAAAAAAAAAGATTCTTTGCCGAAAGGTAAATAAATTCAACAAAGCGCCAAAAGCTAACAGCCAACGGCTAACTGCCAACAGCCAGCAGCCAACAACCAACAGCCAAACAAAATGATTACTCTCCATAATTTAAATAAATCCTACCGCACCGAAGCCATTTCGCTGCACGTGCTCAAAGGAATAGACCTGACAATAAACGCCGGCGAATATGTCTCCATCATGGGCGCATCGGGTTCGGGAAAATCTACTTTGCTCAATATTTTGGGGATTTTAGATACCTACGATTCGGGCGAATATTGGCTCAACGGTACGCTTATCAAAAATTTGAGCGAAAAACAGGCGGCGCAATATCGCAATGAGATGATTGGGTTCGTGTTTCAATCATTCAACCTCATCCATTTCAAAAACGCATTAGAAAACGTTGCGCTTCCGCTTTATTATAAAAATGTGAGCCGCAAAAAACGCAACCTCATCGCGATGGAAAATCTCGACAGAATGGGACTCAAAGATTGGGCGCACCACATGCCAAATGAACTTTCGGGCGGACAGAAACAACGTGTGGCCATTGCCCGCGCCATGATTTCTAACCCGAAAATTATCCTTGCCGACGAGCCAACCGGCGCATTGGACAGCCAAACCACCATCGAAGTGATGGATGTCCTCACGGAACTCAACGCCACCGGCATTACCACCATCATCGTAACGCACGAGCAATCCGTCGCCGATGCCACCAATCACATTATCCGATTGAAGGATGGAGTTATTGAGAATGAAACGAGAAAATAGCTTTTAGCTATTGGCAATTAGCTATTAGCTGTTAGCAAAGTTAGGTAATTGATGAAAAATTAAGAATAAAAGCAAAAAATCAATGTTATTGGCAGAACGCTTAATAAGTTCCACAACCAAGCCAAAAGCCAACAGCTAACAGCCAAATTTATAACTGATGAATAATTTCGAAAAGAACAAAAATTGTAAAACAAAAATCAACGTAATTGGCAGAACGCTTAATAAGTTCCACAACCAAGCCAAAAGCCAACAGCTAATAGCCAAAAGCCAACATCAAACAGCTTAAAAAATGAGAAATTTCAGAGAATACGAAGTTTGGCAACGAACCATCCGGTTTGTTAAAAATATTTATCTGTTTACAGATTTACTGCCAAATAAAGAGAAATATAACTTAATCAGCCAATTAGAAAGAGCAGCAGTTTCAATTTCTTTGAATATTTCGGAAGGATGTTCGAGACACTCGGAAAAAGATTTTGCCCGATTCATAGAAATGGCATTGGGTTCAGCTTTTGAAACAGAAAATATTCTTATCATTTGTAATGAAGTGGGATATACTAAAACCGAAGAAACTACTGCATTAATTGAAGAATTAATCACTATACAGAAAATGCTGAATAGTTTGTATGGAAGATTATCAGGAAGAAGATGAGAAGGATAATAGCTATTGGCTATTGGCTATTAGCCGTTAGCTGTTAGCAAAGTTAGGTAATTGATGAAAAATTATGAATAAAAACAAAAAATCAATGTTATTGGCAGAACGCTTAATAAGTTCCACAACCAAGCCAACTGCCAATAGCTAACAGCAAACAGCTAAAATGAACGACCACCTGCAAGAAATATTCACAACGTTACGCAAAAACAAACTGCGCACCACCCTCACCGGATTATCGGTTTCGTGGGGAATCTTTATTTTGATTGTGCTTTTGGGAGCCGGCAACGGACTCAAAAACGGGGTTATGTCCAATTTCGCATCGCGCGCCGTAAACCGCATCAACTTGTGGGCAGGCACAACATCTATGCCGCACAACGGACTCAAATCGGGACGCAATATTCAATTTTCGGAAACGGAATTGTCCACCATAAAAAACGAAGTGAACGAAAGTCGCCTTATTACTGCCCGCTCCGAAAAGACACAAACCATATCCTACGGCTCAGAGTATGGGTCATACACGGTGCGTGGCGTGATGCCCGGTTACGCCGAAATAGAAAAACTAATTTTTGAGCCCGATGCCGGACGATTCATCAACCAACTAGATGTAAACAGCACCAACAAAGTGGTTGTTTTGGACAAAAAAATGGTAGAAGTGCTTTTCAAAGACAAATCGCCGTTGGGCGAATATGTAAAAATTGGGCAGCTGATGTTTAAAGTGATTGGTGTCAATTCAAAAAAAACGCAGTGGGGCGGTCCCGGAGCATATATTCCGTTCACCACTTCGCAAGCCATCTTCAACCCCGATAAAAAGTTTTACCAACTCACATTTACCGTGGACGGACTCGAAACAAAAGCCGAAAACGAAAGTTTCGACAAGTCGCTTCGCAATTTGATGGGGCGTCGGCTCAATTTCAATCCCGACGACCAACAAGCGCTTTGGGTCAACAACTCGCAAGCCGATTATCTCGAGACAATGAAAGTGTTTGGCGGAATCAATCTGTTCGTTACCATCATCGGTATTTTTACCCTCATTGCCGGCATTGTAGGCGTAAGCAACATCATGCTTGTTTCGGTAAAAGAGCGCACGCGCGAAATCGGAATCCGCAAAGCCATAGGCGCACCACCATCTTCTATTTTGAAGTCGATAATATTAGAATCCATCCTCATCACTGCCATATTCGGATATATCGGCTTGCTTTTGGGAATCGGACTTACGGAGCTAATTAACTTCTTCATGGAGCAATCGGCAAACGCCGCAGCCGGCGCAGGCGATGGCGAGCAGATGTCGGTTTTCAAAAACCCGACGGTTGATATCGGTTATGCCGTTTTTGCAACCATATTGCTGGTGTTTTCGGGTGTCATTGCCGGATATTTGCCTGCCAGAAAAGCAGTGAAAGTGAAGCCGATAGAAGCAATGAGACAGGAGTGATTTACGATTTAGGTGTGATACAAAATGAAACGCCCAAGTGTAAAATAAAAAATTTTCAACAAACAAGAAGATGATTAAAGTCAGAAGACGGATGTCCGAAGTCCGAAGTTGCTCAACGAAAGGATTTACATCTCAAAAAGTCTAATTGTCTACAAGTCTTGGTTCTTGGCTCTTGGCTCTTGGCTCTTGGCTCTAATAATATTAAACAAAATGAAACAACAGACAGATAATAATCCACAACCTACAAAATCTTCCTTTAGGAATCGGTTTGCAGGACTCTTCGACCTCGACCGCTGGTACGAGATTTGGATTACCATCACCAACAACAAATCGCGCAGCGCACTCACGGCATTTGGCGTGTTTTGGGGGATGTTTATGTTGGTGGTCATGGTGGGAGCGGGCAACGCGCTTGAGAAAGGCATCACATCTCAAATTGAAGGTTTTGCTACCAATTCGTGCTTTTTCATGGCAAACCCAACTACCGAAGCGTACAAAGGTTTTAGGAAAGGCAGAAAATGGGATATGACCAACAACGATTTGCCCATTATTCGTCAGCGTGTGGACGATTTGCAATACATCTCGCCCGTGCTTTTTGCCGGTGGCGGCGGTAGCGAAAAAAATGTGGTTCGGGGCGAAAAAAACGGCTCTTATTTGGTAAAAGGTTGTTATCCCGAATACGATCTGATAGAAAGAAGCAAAATGCTTTACGGACGTTATGTGAACGATATAGATATTGCCGAAAAACGCAAAGTGTGCGTTATTGGCGAGCGGGTGTACGAAGTGCTGTTTCAGAAAGGAGACGACCCTGTGGGAAAACAAATTCGTGTCAACGGAATCTATTTTCAGGTAATTGGCGTGGCAAGAAGCTCATCGGGAGTAAGTATCGGGGGCAATACGGCAGAAACCGTTGTGCTGCCATTCACAACCATGCAACAGGCTTTTAACCAAGGAAATGTGATTCATTTTTTGGCTGCAACTGCCAATCCGGGAGTTTCGGTAAAAATTATTCAAGATAAAATTAGCGACGTCTTAAAACAACAACACCTCATTTCGCCCGATGACAAAGAAGCCGTTTTCAGTATGAATATAGAGGAGCAATTTAAAATGTTCAATTACCTCGGTATCGGTATCGCGTCGCTCATCTGGATTGTGGGTTTGGGAACGTTACTTGCCGGAGCTATTGGCGTGAGCAACATCATGTTGGTAACCGTGCGCGAACGCACCAAAGAGATTGGTATTCGTCGGGCATTGGGTGCAACGCCAAACAATATAATCGGGCAAATTTTGAGCGAAAGCGTTGTGCTTACTGTTTTGGCGGGCATTGCCGGTATTGTGGTAGGAGTGGGAATTTTGGCTGCCGTAGGTATTGTGCTAAGCCAAGGCGACCAATTTTTTAAAGACCCGCAAATTTCGTTCACAATGGCAGTCGGAGCACTAATTATCCTCATCGTTATCGGCTCCATTGCCGGTTTCATCCCCGCGCAACGTGCCATGATGATAAAACCGGTGGAGGCGATTAGTGAAGAGTAAACGGCTGCTAGCCATTGGCTATTGGCGAGAAAGAATAACTGATTAAGAAAAAAATAAACAAATAATAAATCCAAAGTTATTGGCATAATTGCAAATCAACTCTACACAAAGTAAAAAGCTAAAAGCCAATAACCAAAAGCTAAAAACAAAATGAAAAAAGTACTCAAAATTGCAGGATTAGCCCTTTTAGGACTATTGGTGATACTCACTTTCGTGTTCCTTTGGCAAAAATCGCGTCCCAAAGTAGTTACTTACAAAATTGAAACAGTAACCAAGGGCAATATCGAAAAACGTACCGTGGCAACCGGAAAAGTAGAACCGCGCAACGAAATTCTCATCAAACCGCAAATGTCGGGCATCATTTCCGAAGTGTATAAAGAAGCGGGCGAAGTTGTGCAGGCAGGCGATGTTATCGCCAAAATTCAGGTGGTGCCCGATATGGTAAATTTGAGCAGTGCCGAATCGCGTGTGTCGCGGGCCAAATTGGCTGTTGACCAGAGTCGCCGTAATTACGAACGCGACCGCAAACTTTACGAAAACCAAGTCATTTCGAAAGAAGAATTTGAAAAAATTGAATTGCAATACAAAAACGACGAAGAAGAGTTGCGTTCCGCATCCGATAACTTGAGCCTCGTTCGCACCGGAATCACCAAAAGCACTGCCAAATACAGCAACACTTTGGTTCGCTCAACCGTGAGCGGTACCATTTTGAACGTGCCTATCAAAGTAGGAAATTCCGTAATTCAATCCAACAATTTCAACGATGGAACCACAGTTGCATCCGTTGCCAACCTCAGCGATATGCTTTTCTTGGGAAAAATTGATGAAACCGAAGTCGGCAAATTATCCGAAGGCATGCCCATGGAAATAACTATCGGCGCCATTCAAAACCGAAAAATCCCGGCAAAGTTGGAATATGTTTCGCCCAAAGGCGTGGAAGAGAGCGGCGCAATCTTATTTGAAATGAAAGCCGCCATGGAAATGCCTTCGGATGTGTTTATCCGTGCCGGATACAGTGCCAACGCCGAAATAATTCTCGATAAGCGAACCGATGTGCTTACCATTCCCGAAAGTTCCATCGAATTTAGTGGCGATTCCGCTTTTGTATATGTCGTCAAAACCGAGAAACCGCAGCAATTTGAGCGCAAGCCGGTAAAAATTGGTTTGTCGGACGGCATACAGATTGAAATTACCGAAGGCTTGTCGCTCAACGACAAAGTGCGGGGTACAGAAATTATTGAAACGAAAAAATAGCGAACAGCGCGTCTGACGCATCAGAAATGATTCAAGAGCCAAGACAAAAGGCAAAAGACTTTTAGATTAATAGAAATCGTTCATCTCACAACAAGTAACACGAAATAAAAATGAAACCAATTATAATCGCATTATTTTTAACCATTTCCTTTACCGGAATGGCACAGCAACTGACGCTGGAAGAGTGCATAAAAATTGCCCTCGAAAACAACCGCAACATCAAGCAACAGGAGTTGAACAAACAAACACGCGAAATCGCGTACAGCCAGGCACGTGCCGATTTGCTGCCCAATCTGAACGCGTCGGTAGGACAAAATTTTGTTTTTGGCCGCTCCATCGGATTAGACAACACGTATCAGAACACCAACTCGTCGCAAACATCATTCGGAATAGGTGCCGATATCACGCTTTTCGACGGATTGCGGATGAAACACAACATCGACGCACGCAAAGCCGACATGTACGCATCGGAAGCCGACCTCGAAAAAATGCAGGACGATATTGTGATGAGCGTTTCCACCGCATTTTTGCAAGTGCTGATGAACAAAGAGTTATTGCAAATTTCGGTAGAGCAAATCGAGCTGACTAAAGCCAATATCGCTCGCCGAACCGAACTGATAAAGAGCGGGAAAATGGCGCAAGGCGAAATTTATGAACTCGAAGCGCAACAGGCTAAGGAAGACCTCAATCGGGTGCAGGCAGAAAATAACCTGAAACTATCGTTGTTGGATTTGGCACAAATTATGGAAGTGGAAAACGTAGCCACGCTCGATGTGGTTGCTCCACCTGCCGAAACGCTCATAGACCAAAGCACGTTGCTCACTTCGGAAACCGTTTTCCAGAGTGCTGTAGCCAATCGTCCCGAAATTCGCGGAGCCAATTTCCGCCTCGAAAGCGCGCAAAAAGAAGTGCTGATGAGCAAAGCGCAACTCTATCCTTCTCTCTCCTTCGGAGCCAATATGGGAACCGGATATTACAACATGAGCGGGCGACCCAATGACGCTTTTGACACGCAATTGCGCAACAATATGAGTAATTCACTCGGTTTCAATGTCAGGATTCCTATTTTTAATCGATTTCAGGTAAAAAACAGCATCCGCAATGCCGAAATCGCGGTAGAAAACAACCGACTCGAAATGGATAAAGCCAAACTGGAATTGCGCAAACGCATCGAGCAAGCCTATTACAACGCCGTAGGCGCATTCAGTCGCTGGGAAGCCGCCAAAAAATCGGAAATAGCCAGCCAGGAAGCATATCGCTTTGCCGAGCAAAAATTTGAAAACGGACGTGCCAATGCTTACGAACTTTTTTTAGCAAAAAGCAATCTCACACAAGTTTTGAGCGAACAAGCGCAAGCAAAATACGAATACGCTTTTCGCTTGAAAATATTGGAATTGTTAAAAGACTGATTTTTTGTAACCAAACAATTCAAATTTACGTCTTATAATAGACAATAGACAATAGACTTATAGACCGATAGATTTCGGAGAACAATAAACAATAAATTTTATCATTTTATGAAAACGAAAAGAACCCTATTTTTACTCATCGCCGTGTTGGCTTTGACAAGTATCCAGACCTCGTGTGCGCAAAAAAACGTGATGTCTAAAAAATTTAACGTGAGCGACTTCACTTCCATCGAAACCGATATTGTGGGAAATATTATTTTCACACAGTCCAATCGCACAAGTGTTTCGGCAGAAGGCGATAAAGAATTGGTCGATAATTTGACTGTAACGGTCGTAAACAATGAGTTGAAATTGTCGAAAAAGAAAAATATTAACCGACTCTTTAAAAACAGAAAATCGCAAAAACTCACTGTTTACGTTTCTTCACCCCAAATCAGAGAACTTGAAATGGACGGCGTGGGCAATGTTACCATGAAAGGAAAAGTGGAAGTGCCCCAACTGGAAATTTCGTCAGAGGGAGTAGGCAATTTTGTTGCTAACAACCTACAATGCCAAAAAATAAAAGTTACTTCCGATGGTGTGGGCAACGTTACTTTGGTAGGAAAAACCAAAGAAATAAAAATTGATTCGGACGGTGTGGGCAATGTGCATGCCGAAAAAATGCATGCCGAAGATGCTTATGTAACATCAGACGGTGTAGGCAATGTTACCGTTTTCTCCACCCAATCTATAAACGCGAGAGTTTCGGGCGTGGGTAATATCACCTATTACGGAGCTCCCAAATTCAAAATAACCGAGAAAAATGGCATTGGTTCTGTGAAAGCCGGCAAATAAATCATTTTCATATTTTGCCTTTTTACTGAAAATGATATGGAATAGATGGCACGGATATTTTGTTGAATCTGAAAAAATAAACTCTACTTTTATTTATCAAAATGGTGGTCGTCCCAATACTTGGAGAAGACATGCCCCCAACGAAATCCCAATCGCTTAAACTCTTTAACCACAACATGATTGGGATGCAACGTGCCATTGATTGTGGTGTCGGAGACTGCTCCGGCAGGTTGGTTAGGACGATCGACTTTTTTCCATCTCAACGGATTAAACCGCGGATTGATATCTATTGCCATGCCCCGAGCATGCTTTGAGTAGGAAATATTGCGATAGCAAAAGCTGTACGTGTTGTTGTCGTCCATCGAAAGATTGTCATCCCAGTTGTAATGCACAATTGGGATGGCTTTTTCTATCACGAAATTATTCTCTAACATAAACACGAACATCGATTGAATCTCCTTTTCAATCTTTTTGTTTGTCAAGATTTGTCCACGGTGAATTTTTCCGTCGGTCGATTGATACACCACATCAAACAAAACCAATTGGTCGATAACCGATTTTGGTGCCTTTGTACCTGCTATTGCCTCCTCAAAAGTGTAGTTGGCATCTACTATTGTATCGTTTTGGCAGACTTGGAAAGTGTTGTCAATTGTTGTTTCATTCACGTGTTCAGTTGTCGGCTTGGTACCGGCTGTGCACGAAACCAAATGGGCGAAAAACAGAATCGGCAGAAACCCATATTTTATCCTATTCCGCATACTTCTATTGTTGGTTAATTAGCTCAATTCCAGCCCAAACTCATCCGATAGCTTTTGTAGAGCCGGGTTTTGTTTTACCAACTCATCAAACATATCTCTCGGTGTCATGGCTTTCTTGGGCAATTTGGTTTCGATAATTTCTATTGCCATGGTAATGCTGTCGTTGCGTAATTTTTCGCGAAGAAACGTAAGGATAGAAAGGCTGTTCTCTTCAAAAAAGTTTTTGTTTATCTCGTTGCCCACTTCAATCTTGAAGACTGTGTCGCTCTGCGGAATAGGTTGGTAGATTGCCATGGCGTTTTTTAGCAAAATTTCTTCGTTGAGCGTGCCCATGTATTCTTCCCAAGCGGCTGCAAGTTGTTCCTTTGTAAATGGGCTGTTTTTGGTTGTTTTTACCTCCTCTGTAACTTCTGCCACAACCGAATGTTCGTTTTGTCCTAAAGAGGACAACGATACGCCCAAATCCGAAGCATTACCCGATGTGAGTTTTACTTTCGTGGGCTTTTCGGGTGTGGCATTATTTGGCTCGGTGGCTTTGGGAGAATGGTTTGTA
The DNA here is from genome assembly GCA_964631255.1 of uncultured Dysgonomonadaceae bacterium. Lineage (GTDB taxonomy): Bacteria > Bacteroidota > Bacteroidia > Bacteroidales > Dysgonomonadaceae > JBGZFC01. Next base: position 9,490 of record CAZVWS010000017.1, read on the forward strand.
GCTGTTTTTCGCGGCTCTTGTTGCGGTTGTTGTTCAACAATTTTCTGAATTGGTGCGTTCGCAACAGCTCTGTCGTCCGAAGTCTGTTCTTTTTTAGGCGTTTTATCTATGGGTTTTATTTCCGTTTTTTTTTCTTCGGTTTGGGTTTTATTGGGTGCGTTGTCCGACAATTGGCACAATTTTATCAAAGTTAGTTCCAGCAGCAGCCGTTTATTTTTGCTCAACCGGTACTGCAAATCGCACTCGTTGCCAATTTCTATGGCTTGGTATAGAAACGCGTTACTGCAAAGTTTGGCAGTCTCTATGTATCGGTCGCGAATGGAAGAGCCCACTTCAAAAAGTTGGGCCGTTGCCACATCCTTGCACACCAATAAGTCTCTGAAGTGCGATGTAAGACCGCTTACAATAAATTGTCCTTCAAAACCTCTGTTCAAAATATCATTCAGTACGAGTAAACAATTGACTACGTCATTGTCTAAAATAGCATTGGTCAGTTTGAAAAAATATTCATAATCCAATACGTTTAGATGCTCAATTACAGAGCTGTAGGTTACATTGCCTGTCGTGTAGCTTACCGATTGGTCAAAAATGGATAGTGCGTCGCGCATACCTCCGTCGGCTTTTTGTGCGATAATATTGAGAGCTTCGGGTTCTACCGACACGTTTTCCTCTTTTGCCACAAACATCAGATGGTTCACGATGTCGGAAATGCTGATGCGATTGAAATCGTAAACCTGACAACGCGACAAGATAGTGGGGATGATCTTGTGCTTCTCGGTTGTTGCCAACACAAAAATGGCGTGTGCCGGCGGTTCTTCCAATGTTTTTAAAAAAGAGTTGAACGCCGAAGGCGAAAGCATGTGCACCTCATCTATAATATATACTTTGTATTTTCCTATTTGTGGCGGTATGCGTACTTGGTCTATCAGTGCGCGTATGTCATCTACCCCATTGTTGGAGGCGGCATCCAGTTCGTGGATATTGTACGAGCGTTGTTCGTTAAATGCCACACAACTTTCGCATTGGTTGCAAGCATCGTGCTCTGGGGTGGGGTTGAGGCAGTTGATGGTTTTTGCAAAAATACGGGCACAAGTAGTTTTGCCAACACCGCGCGGGCCGGCAAACAGATAGGCGTGAGCCAGTTTATTGCCCGAGATTGCATTTCTCAAGGTGGTAACCAGCGCCTCTTGTCCCACTACCGAGCGGAAGGTGGAAGGTCTGTATTTTCGTGCCGATACGATATAATTATCCATTTCTTTGAACTGTTTATTACGACAAATGTACAAAAATAAATCGTTTTTAGAAAAATATCTGCACGAACCATTTTTTATAACCAAATTTATTATAATTTTACATGCGGATAGTTTCGTTATTTAAATGGATGGGGACAATGAAGATGAAAAATTTTACATGGCAACTGTTTACGATGATTTTCGTTTTACTCGTCGGTTTCTCGTGCTTGTCGAGTAAAAAAACACAATCCGATAGGTCGGAGGAGGAAATTCTATTATCGGAAAACACCGTTGTGCCGGATACTTTCATGTTGCCCGCCATACCCGAAAATATGACCAATGCCGAGGTCAGAGCGCAATACTTGGTAATGCACTATTGGGATAGATTTGATTTTTCTGATACCATACTCGTGCAACGTCCCGAAATAACGGAACAGGCCTTTGTCGATTATATTAATATTTTAGCCTACGTATCACCCCAATTTTCTGAAAAATCATTACAATACACGTTAGAAAAAGCTGCGATAAAAAAATCGACCTACAAACAATTTATTTCCTTTTTTGAAAAATATCTGTACGAAGGCAATTCGCCTTTCAGAAACGAAGAATTCTATATCCATGTATTGAAGCGATTGGTAAAATCCGAATTGCTCGGAGAAGTGGAGAAACAAAAATACCAATTCCAACTGGATATGTCTAACAAAAACAGACCGATGCAGAAAGCGACAGATTTTCTGTACACGTTGGCTTCGGGTAAATCACTATCCATGCATAGTATCCAAAGCGAATACCTGATAATTCTATTTTCGAATCCCGGATGCGATGCTTGCAGCCACGTGGTGAGACAATTGCAAACTTCGTCTGTTTTGCAATCTGCCTTTTCACACAATTCGCCAACTCGCACCATGCTCACCATACTTACCGTGTATCCCGATCACGATTTGCAATTGTGGAGAAATCATTTGCCGGCACTTCCACCCAATTGGATAAATGCTTACGACAAAAATAGTAACATTACAAAACAAAAACTATACGATTTAAAATACATACCATCCATCTATCTGCTCGATAGAAACAAAAAAGTCATATTAAAAGATGCATCTGTACAAAGTGTCGAAAATTTCTTCACTTCCTCCATCCGATAAATAATCCGTTTAATTTATTAAAAATGGTCTGATTACACCTTTGCAAACAAAGAAAATCATCTATGTTTTATCTCATTATGTTGAAAAAAGATTTTTTTTGAAGGCGTATCGGGTTGAATTGGGGAAATTTTCGCCAGTATGATATTTTTGTTAAATAACAGAATATCAAATAAATAGATTGGCGCCCCAACAGTTATTAACATATAAAAGGGAAGTTTTTGTGTCAAAAAACACCTACATCCAAAAAAGTGAGCTACTTTTGCAGCCGTAAAAACAACCATCTGATAATGATGCTGTTTTTATTTTTATTCGTCTCACAATTAAAATTTCAAGAGGAATAAAACTTAGTATTCACCAAAATTAAATGTATGAAGTATGTAAACTTTTGCCTGATTGTAATCGTCTCGCTTATATTTACTTCGAGTTCAAACAAAAAAAAGAGTGCTTCCGTAGGTTATTATCCCGGAGAACAATTGCCAAACATGGTGTTTCGCGGGTTGGAAGACGAACAGCAATTCGAATTAAACGATTATAAAGGGAAAAAAGTGGTATTGAATTTTTGGGCTGCATACGATGCCAATTCGAGAGCGAAAAACGTACAGTTGCACAATTTTTTGAAGAAAAATTACCCCGATGTAACATTGGTATCCATCTCGTTGGATGAAAACCAAAACGTTTTCGAAAAAACCCTCCATTTAGATAATATCGGTTTAGAAAATCAGTTTTGCGAAGTGAAGGGAACTCAATCCGAAATTTATAAAAACTTCCGATTGAAAGAAAAATTCAAAAACTACTTGTTGGATGAAAACGGTATGATTACGGCAATAGAGCTGACACCCGAAAAATTACAAAATCTACTCTAAGTAGATGAATATGAATATAAAAAACTGCCCGAATGCTGGAGTGAAACACGCTCCCTCGGGCAGTTTTTTTATCCCCCTGCAACGAAAAGCTAAACCAAACTTAATTTTCTCGCAAATGATTTGTAATTAACCTAAATCGAGTTAAATTGTCAATTTTAGTGGCGAAGAAACTTGTTTATTTTATATTATTATTAACTTTGCATTTCGTATTTCAATGAAATTGTGGTATTGGGTAAGCAAATGGCTTGTAGCAATAAAACAAATGAGTTGAGTTTCGTAACAATGAGTCTTTTGCGATAAATATTTCCGAAGCCAAAATAATGTATTAGAAATAACAATAATACCTTTACTGAATTTTAAAAATCAACAGAATATTGAACTTACAAATTATTGCATAACCTCAAAATTTATCTATATTTTTCTAATTTAATAAATCAATTAATGAAAAAAATTTCTTTCACTTTCTTGTTTGTTGTCCTTCTTGTGGGCAACTTACTTGCATCAACTCAAAAATGGGTTGGTATAAACAATTCGTCGCCATCCAAACCGGTGGTAACGTTAGTGTCGGGAACAGATAACCATTCGGTTATCAAAGTTTCTTTGAACGGTTATTTTACCGAGAATGTATCTACTCCAAAAGGAGAAGCGGTTACCATCAGCGTACCGGGTACATCTACCATGTTAGAAAAAGGTAATCCCGAATTGCCTTACGTAACTACATCATTGATAATTCCGGACAGAGCCAATATGGTTGTGAACGTGTTGTCGTCTAAGTTTACAGATTATGAAAATATCGAAGTTGCACCTTCCAAAGGTAGCTTTACACGCGATATTTTACCATCAACTGTACCTTACACATACAGCAATCAATACCAAGTAAATGAGTTCTTCCCTGCGTTACAAACAGAAATGTACGACCCATTTATTTTGAGAGATTTGCGTGGACAATCGGTAGTTATCAAACCTTTCACTTACAATCCTGTAACAAAAACTCTTCGTGTTTACCACGAAATGGTTGTTGAGGTAAAAGCCGAAGGCGTTAATATGAAAAATGCCAGAGAAGCTGCCAATGTAGAAAAAATAGATGGTGAATTTTACAATATCTACCAAGATCAATTCCTTAACTTTGCAAACGTTGCAAAATATACTCCCATTGTAGAATACGGAAAAATGCTTGTAGTGAGCCATCCCGATTTCATGGAAGCAATGCAACCATTTGTAAACTGGAAAAACAGCATCGGTATCGAAACCGAAATGGTTAGCTCTGCCGAAGTTGGAACAACTGCTGCTCAAATCAAAACTTACGTACAAAACTACTACAACACAAATGGATTAACATTCTTGTTGCTTGTAGGCGATAGCCAACACTTGCCTCCACTAATTGGCGGCGGATTGGGCGGACACTCAGACATCGCGTTTGCTTATGTAACCGGTAACGACCGCTACCCCGAATTTTTGGTAGGACGTTTCTCTGTAGAAACTGCACAACACGCGCAAACAATGGTAGACCGTACTATCCAGTACGAAAAAACACCAAATGCTGGTAACGATTGGTTCAAAAAAGGTATCGGTATTGCTTCGCAAGAAGGTCCCGGCGATAACAACGAGTACGACTATCAACACTTGCGCGTTATCAGAAACAAATTGTTAGGTTACACTTACACATCTGTTGCCGAGCTTTACGAAGGTAGCCAAGGTGGCGAAGATGCATCAGGTCATCCATCGGCTGCTATGGTTGTATCAAATGTAAACACCGGAGCTTCTGTTATCAACTACATTGGTCACGGTTCTTCCAATGCATGGTCAACTTCAGGTTTCTCAAACAACCACATCACTTCACTTACCAACAACGAAAAATGGCCATTTATCTGGTCAGTAGCTTGTGTGAACGGAGAATTTGTTGGAAAAACTTGTTTCGCCGAAGCATGGACTCGCGCATCAAACAACAATGGACCAACAGGTGCCATTGCAACTTATATGTCAACTATCAACCAACCTTGGGTACAACCTATGAGAGCGCAAGACGAAATGAACGATCTTTTGGTTGAAGCACAACAAAACAACATCAAACGTACGTATGCCGGTATCTCTTATAGCGGTTCTATGAAAATGATTGATGGTTATGGAGCTGGTGGTAACGCAACTGCCGATACTTGGGTAATCTTTGGTGACCCATCGGTAATGGTTCGTACAGATGTTCCTACTCAGTTGCAAGCAAATCACCCCGAAGTATTGTTCCTTGGCTCATCTGAACCATTCAACGTAACAACTGATAACGGTGCACGCGCTACGCTTTCTAAAAATGGTGAAATTTTGGCTACCTCATTGGTAGAAAATGGTACAGCAACTCTTAATTTCGATCCAATCGTTGCTCCCGAACCAATCGTTCTTACCGTTACTGCTTACAACAAAATACCTTATATCGTAGAATTGACTCCGATACCTGCCGATGGTCCATACGTAGTGGTTCCCGGCGATGGTGGTGTTGAACTTGCCGGCGACGGTGTTTTGAGCTATGGCGAAACAACAGGCTTGACATTGAAACTTAAAAATATTGGAGCACAAACTACTAACGGAAACGTATCGGTAACTATCAGCTCTGAAAATCCAAAAGTTACTATCGGTACAGCTACTGCAAGCGTAAATGCTATTGCTGCAGGACAAACAGCTAACGCTACCGGTTTCAATATTACTGTAAACAACGCAGTAGAAAACGACGAGAAAATCACTTTCAAATATGTTGCTACAGACGGAGCAAAAGCTACTTGGGAAGGAACTTTCATCTTGACAGCTAAAAAACCAATTGTGGAATATGTAAGCCATAGCTGGGCAGGCTCTTTTGATGCCAACTCTGAACAAGAAATTACGGTTAATTTCAAAAATAACGGTGGTTTCCAAATCGCTAACGCTTCAGTTGCTTTGACTACTACAGTATCAAACGTAACTATTACTAACGTATCCAATACACTTGGAACCGTAGCTCCGGGAGAAACTAAACCGGTTAAATTTAAAGTGGCATTTGGAAACGTTGCTACAGACCAACCTGTTCCTTTCAAAGCTACAGTAACAGGTGACCAAGGCGCTTATACTTCTGATGCTGAATTTGTTTTGGCTAACGAATGTGATATCATCTTCAACTTGAAAGATGGATACGGCGACGGATGGAATGGTGCTACACTTACTGTTTCTTTCAATAATGGAGCATCTCCTGTAACCATGTCTGTGCCAAGCGGTTCAGCTACTCACGATCAAACTTTAACTGTTGCATCCGGTGCAGAAGTTACTTTGACTTGGAAAAAAGGCTCTTACGATGCCGAAGTTAGCTTCGAGGTTAAAAACGCAGCAGGTGAAATTCTTTACCAACACGCTGCAAACACTGCTATCAACAATGGTGTTTTGACTACTTTCACAAATAATTGTGGAGCAGAGGCAACGGTAGAATGCGAAGCGGTAACTAATGTGGCTGCAAACGTATCGGAAGATGGCAATGACGTAACTCTTACTTGGAACAAAGTTTCTGCAGACCAAGGTGGTGGCGATGGAAGTACCCACACAATGACTTACAGCGGTCCTTTTGCTGACAACTCTGTCGGAATGAATGGTCAAGCAGATTTTGATGTTGCACATAAATTCCCCGCAAGTGAATTGACCAACTATGTAGGTTGGAAAATTTCAAAAATAGCATTCGTTCCTGCTGAAGCAAACTGTACTTATTCACTTCGTGCATGGACAGGAGCCAATGGTGATAACATGATTTTAGACCAAGAAATTCCTAATGTCAATATTTCAGCAGAAAATATTGTAGATGTAACCGGAAATGCTACTATCGTAGCCGGACAAGACCTTTGGGTAGGTTATCGTTGCAATGCACTAGCCGGTTTTCCTGCAGGTGTGGATGCCGGTCCGGCAGTAGATGGTAAAGGGAATATGATTAAGTTGGACGGAGTTTGGGATTCATTGTCTAATCTTGCTTCTACTCTCAATTACAACTGGTGTATAGTTACAACAATCACCAATGCCAAAGGCGAATCGGTAAACATCACTATCGAAGATGCACAAAATCGCGTTTCTTCCAACAATGCATTGGTTGCTCAAGAAATTGCACCGGTAGCTATGACCATGCCGGCAAGATCTACTTTCACCGGATACAAAGTATATCGCGACAACGAATTTTTGGCTGATGTACCTGCAGGTACTACCACTTACTTAGACGAAAACGTTATTTCTGGTCTTTACACCTATTGCGTAACTGCAGTTTATGCTGACCCGGCTTGCGAATCAGAAAAAGTATGTACTTCTATTACCGGAATCAACGATGTAGAAGGTGTTGCCGGATTAAGAGTATATCCAAATCCTGCTACAGATATTCTGAATGTACAAGGCGAAAACATCAAAGATGTAATCATGTACAACTCACTTGGTCAAGCAGTGAAAGTAGGAATGATGAACAACCAGATAAACGTATCTACTTTGAGCAACGGAATCTATTACTTGGTAATCACTACCAACGATAGCAAACGTGCAGTAGAAAAAATTGTTATCAACAAATAACAAGCGTTTTTCAAATATCTAAGAAAGAGGAGTTGCCAAACGGTAACTCCTCTTTTAGTTACTAAAAGAGCATCAATTTTACCATAATGCCAAACATAAAAAAACGGACAGACAAATAATATCTGTTTCTAATTTGGTAGGTAAATGCAACATATTATTGGAAAAAACGACTAAAAACTGTCAAAAACACCCACCAACGCCGATTTTAACAAAATATTTTTGTTCAATTTACTTTTTCTGCTTTTCTTTGCATTTGCAATAAACAATATTATTAAAACTCCAAAAACAAGGATTGCCTATAAGACAAACATTACTCTGATAAATTAAATTTTACTATTTAAAAATAAAGTAATGGACATATTTTGCATGATGACCGATGAAGAATTGGTGGCATCGTATGCTAATGGCAATAACGGAGCTTTTGATGTTCTACTCAACAGACACAAGCAATCGCTTTATGGATATATACTCTACACGGTAAGAAATAAAGACCTGGCAGAAGATATATTCCAAGAAACATTCATAAAAGCAATTACCACAATAAAACAAGGACGATATACTGAAACCGGTAAATTTCGTGCTTGGATAAGCCGTATCGCGCACAATCTGGTAATTGACCATTTCAGACAAGAGAAAAACGAAAATACGGTGTTGAACGAGGAGTACGAGATGGACTTGTTTAACAACCAAAGCCTTTGTGAGAAAACCATTGAAGAACAATTGGTAAAATTTCAGGTCCTAAGCGACGTGAAAAAACTAATCAATTTCTTGCCCGAGTCGCAACGAGCGGTATTGATGATGCGATATTATGACGATTTGAGTTTCAAAGAAATTGCCGAAAAAACAGGAGTAAGCATCAACACGGCGCTCGGTCGTATGAGATATGCCATTCTGAATATGCGAAAAATGGCAGAAGATAGTGGTATGATATTGAGTATGAGTTGAAATAACTCTTTTTATGAGTGTAAGTTTTTTATTGCAAAAGATTAGTTTTTAGGTTCTGCATCTTTTATCTCTTCAAAGTCCACATCCTCGGCATCCGTTTTTTCAAAACTTTTTTTCTGGTATTCCAAAATACGGTCTTCTTGGGTTTCGGGCTCTTTTGGCTCGGAATTGTATCTATTGTTTTCCCGGTTGAAGTTGCGAAAAAAACGACGGAGCAAAAACTGTTTTGTTAGTTTGAACAGCAAATAGATGATAACTAAAAATAAAAGAAAACCGATAAAACTCATTTCAATATCTGTTATTAAATTAGGGAGTGTAAAGATAATAGGAATATTAATTCTGATTATCACTTTTTAAAAATTTAACGCCTATACATCCTCCATATACCCCAAAAACGAAAACCCGGTATTGCAAAACACCACCCGCCCCAAGAGGTTAAATAAAGTTTATTTTGTAGGTTTGCAAAACTATTTCCACCACTTTTTGTTGTTATAAGACATCCGGAATCTGCTTTCGGATGTTTATTATTAAAAATCACAACCCATATTATCATTATGAAAAAGAAAAAAATAGCCGTTTTAGTAGGCAGCTTGAGAAAAGAATCATTCAACAGAAAAATTGCAAATCAACTCATCCAATTGGCTCCCGATTCGCTGGAAATGGAGATAGTTGAAATAGGAAATTTGCCCCATTACAATGAAGATTTAGAAGAAAACGTCCCCAAAGAGTATACCGATTTTCGTCAAAAAATTGAAGCGGCAGAGGGTTATCTGTTCGTTACTCCCGAGTACAATCGTACCATTTCGGGCGTGATGAAAAACGCGTTGGATGTTGCCTCCAGACCATACGGCAATAATGTATGGAGCGGCAAGCCGGGAGCAATCGTGAGTGTATCTATGAGCGCATTGGGTGGTTTAGGTGCAAACATGGCACTGCGTCAGCCCATGGTGTTTCTCAATGTACTTCTGATGCAAAATCCTGAAGCATACATCGGTCTTGCACACACGCTGTTTGATGCCGAAGGCAATTTGAAAGAAGATACCCGCAAATTCTTAAAGAATTACATCGATTCGTTTGCTAAATGGACTGAAAAATTCTGATTGAATATCCGGCAGATAAAAAATATCACGTCATAAAAACCAATCGGGGCTTGTACAAATAATGGAATTTATTTGGATAAGCCCCGGTTTTTTGTATTCTATTTTAAGTTTAGTTTAATATGAACTTTCAAAATATTCCCATTTCTGGTAAAAATCATTGTATTTGTAATACCCCACTTTATTGCCATTTGCATCATAGACATCATATCGTTGGTAGAAGTCATTCCACTTCCTGTAATATGTCTGATTACCGTTAGAATCATACTTCTCGGTTCTGTTATAAAAATCATTCCATTTCTCGTAACCTTTTAGGTTTCCGTTTTGGTCGTATGTTTCATTTCTATTGTAGAATTCATTTTGCTTTTCATACTTAACCAAATTTCCGTCAGCGTCATAATATTCCATTCGGTTATAAAACGTATTTTTTTTGGCATAACCTATCAAATTGCCACGAGAGTCGAAAAACTCTGTCCGTTGGTAAAAACTGTTATACTTTTGCGAAGTCTGTGCTTTTACAGCAATTGTTGTCAAAGATATGACGAAGATTAAAAGAATTTTTTTCATTGTCTTTTAAGTTTAATTTGTTGCTTACTCTGGTCCGTTCTTCAGTTTCCTGGTTGCTGTGTCGTTTTAAAATTACAGATAATGGGAAAGGAATTGCCGAAGGGTGGGAATTTTAGCGTAAAAGTTCAATAGAAATACTGCTGTTGAACTTAGAACATATGCTCAAACGAAGAACTTCAGCCTAGTTATTGGCAATTCCTTTTTGCACAGTACTTTTTCTGTCGTTTTATGCAAACAATTCCAGTTGTCCACTTTCAATTGGTTTCATTTCGTTTATGAAGTCGTTCCACAAGTCCAAAGTCAAACTGATTTTGAATGTTTCGTTTAAGTAATTCAGTTCTTTTTGTAGAGTTGATATGTCAATCGTTTGAGCCAATTCTAAAAGGTCAATACGCATTAAAACGTCTTTTGTGAAAGTTCGTTTTGCATCTGCAAAAGTAATGGATTTCAGAAATTGCATTGTCATTTCAGAGTTTAAAAGTATCAACGAATAAACGGCAAACTCTAATTTATCAAACCCCAGCATATAACAAGTATCGTCGAGCATTATTGGTTTTTCGTTCTGTGGAAGAACAAGCGTAAAATGAAATGTTTTGTAAAGTCCTGAAATAGCAACTTTAAACGGTTTAAACGAATAATCTCCAACTCCAAAAATTGAAAATGGTGGTTTGTTATTGTAAATGCTAGATTTTCTTGCATTAAAAACATCTTGGTGCTCACTTAAATATTGATAGGTTTTAGGAAAATCATATTTGATGTAATTGGTTTCTTGTCCAACTTTTTTTTGCGTAACAATCGTGTGTTTTCTTGTTTCTTTTATGACTGTTTTTTTTAAATCGGAACTTTTTAAAAAACCATAAACTAAGTCGCTTTCTATTTTGAATTCTTCTTTCAGTCCGTTTACAAAATGTTCGTTCACTTTGTCTAATTCCATAATAGAAGAACAGTCATGTTTTATGCCTTGTCGCCATTCAAAAGGACAAACACCATCAATTTTTTCCGAATGAGCGTATGCTTCAATATTGGAAACGAATTTTTTGGAAGTCCAACCAAAACGGTTGTTTTTTCTTTCTTTAATTCCTCTGTTTGTTCTTTGGATGGCTCTTAATTCGTTTGTTGTGTAGATTGAAAATTCAGCACATTCAAACTCGGGTTCAGCATTTAGTTTACAATAAAACAAAGATGCTTCCACGGAAACATTAAACTCTTTTTTACTGTCAATTGAATACTTTTCTATATCAGCAATTTGATGTCTGCTTTTATTTTGGTCAAATACAATATTTTTAATAACCGAATTTTTAACCAATAAAGCAATGTTACCTTTTTGATGTTGAAAGGTTTCGATCATCATCAAAGTAATGTACTCGGCAATGTCAAAATTACCCTTTCCTGTCATTGCATCTAATCCGTTGTGGTTTTTAAAATTCGTTTTTTTAGGCAGATTAGATGAGTTTAAACTTCCTAATTTAGAGTTTGTTACCCAAGGTGGATTGCCAATAATTAAAATTTCTTTTGTGCTGTTTTCATTGGCAATAGTTTTAAAATCAAAGTCAAAAACGTTACTGTGAATGATTGAAATTTCGGGTTTGTTTTCGGTTAGATTACACAAATAAAAATCAATGATATTAAATTTACTTTCCCAAACGTAAGGTTTGTAAATCTCAATACCGAAAACTTTTTTTATGGTACTGAAGTTTTTCAAAGAAGAAATAATAAAATTGCCTTTTCCGCAAGTTGGTTCAATAATAATCTCAGGTGAAACATTTTTTGTTGTCAGATGAAAAGCGACTTTGTTTGCTAATTCTGTATTGGTTTGAAAGTCGCCATATTCGGCTCTGTCGGGTTCTGAAACGATATTTTTAGGAATAGAAATTGTTTCTTTAAGAATTTGCAAATCTTCTTCATTATCAAAAAAATGTATGATGCCGAAGGCTTCATACATTTTTTGATTAGCCTTTACGATAGACATAATATTTTTCAGATTATCGTTCAAATAATCCGAAACTTGATGAGTTATATTTGCTTCAAATACTTTCATTCATCATTGGCATTTATTATAACTTATAATTTTTTCAATTCCTTGAATATCGTCTGTCAAGGCGACAATTCTTTGATATTGTAGTCGCCATTGCAAAGCATTGGAAATTGTCAGATAACCTTGTTCAGGAGGTGTTTGTAAAATCTGTTCAGCAACTTTTGCCAATGTAATTTCGTCAGCAGGAATATTTTTGTCTTGCAAATAAGCGGCTATATCAGCTTCGTTTGCACCATCTTTTACCATTTCACGTAACCGGTAAGTTGTTGTGTAATCTGCAGTTCGTTCTTTATGAACGAATGAACAACTTACAAAACTTAAGATCGCTGTCTGTGATGTCGGGTCGTCTGTTTTATCGTAAACAAAAACGAGAAGATTATATCCAAGTCCGAATATTTTTTGTTTAGCGTCTTTGAAAGGACAAGATGATTGGGGTTGTTTAATCGAAGTCACTTTTATATCGGTCTGAATATCATCAGAAGGCAGGTCTATTCCTCTCGCAGAAGAACCAACCAGAACTTCGTATTTTTTGTTTAAATGTTTTTGAAACTTATGTTCAATGAGTGTTCCAACTGCTTTTCCGTCTGTTACGCCATAAAGTTCTGTGTGCTGAAATTTTGATTGTTCAACACAGAAAAGATGAGCCTCTTCTATCAGTTTTTCTATCGTTAATTTCTCCATTTGTTCCATTCGGTAAATTTACAATTTTTATTTGTGTCAGTTTTAGTTTGTCGGTTGTTTCTGTCTGTCAATTGATAGTCGTACCATCGCTAGTGGCATTGTATATAATGTTTAATTTACACCATAAAACCCTCGTAAAAAACCACCAATAAAATAGCCATTTACGAGCGTTTGTATGCTTTTCTTTATAAAAATATTTCACTACAAAGATAACCAAAAAATGAGACACAGCATAAATGATTGTCTTTTGTTCTATTTCCTATAATGCATCGAATTCCCCTGCCTAAAATATCCAATCTCGTGTCCGATATTTTTTAATTGATTTTCCAAAAACTTCAGGTCGTCTTCGTTGCTCTGTTGTGAAACGGGTTTGTTTTGGTAAAGAAAATAATCGTCGCGGTAATGTTTGGGTGTAATGTTAGGCATCAGAACGTTGGCTCCGATTTGGATGGCGCGTTCGCGGCCGTTTTTTTCGATAGATTGCAGTGCGGTGGTGGCGGCGATGTTGATATCGGGCATCAGCAAGCGAAGAAGTGCTACCATTTTCAGGCTTAAACCGAATCGCTCCTTGAGCGGAAGAAGTTTCGATTTGTGTTCATAGAGTGGGGTTTGGGCGTGCTCTATATACGGCCCCATTCCGCACATATCGATATCGAATTGTTGCATAAACAGCAGGTCGTTCGCCAAATGCTCCACGGTTTGGAACGGCAATCCTATCATTACGCCGGTTCCGGTTTGGTAACCCACTTTTTTTAAGGCTTCCAAGGCATTCAATCGTTTCGTGAAACTGTGTCTTTCGTCTTTTGGATGGATTTTGTAGTAAAGTTCTTCGGTAGAAGACTCGATGCGAAGCAAATATCTGCTCGCGCCACTTTCGAACCATCGGCGATACACGTCTTCCGACTGTTCGCCACACGAAAGCGTGATGCCGATTTCGCCGTTGGTGATGCGCATTGCTTCTTTCAGCAGTAAATCGATTTTTCGTGTGAACGCGTCCGATGAAAGTTCGCCGCTCTGTATGGCGACGGACTCAAATCCGTTTTCGTGTGCAAAACGAATGGCATCCAAGGCCTCGTCGTCGGTGATGCAGTAGCGATGGGTGTCGCTATTTTGTTGGCGAATGCCACAATAAAAGCAGTTTTTCTCGCAAATATTAGATAACTCAATCAGCCCGCGTAAATAAACGGTGTTGCCCACGTGCTGTTGCTTCACGCTTGCAGCATAGTCAAATAGCGTGTTTTTTTCATCATCCGTTGCCGAAAGAAGTTGCACCAAATCGTCTTTCGACAAGTGAGGGCTTCGTGTAATTATTTGCGTAATCATAAATCCGGAAACTGTTTCTTTTCTCGATTCTATTATTTGGAAAATATTTGCGTTGCACGCTCAAAAATTCCGTTCATATATGCCAACGCCATTCCGTAGTTAGTAATCGGAATGTTGTTTTCGGAAAACATTTTCAGCCTATTTATCAATTGCTTGCGTGTAACCATGCAGCCGCCGCATTGGATGACAAGCGCGTAATTGTCGGGGCTGATTTCCGATAATCCGCTTACGAATGTAAAATTCAGTTTTTTGCCTGTGAATTTTTGCAGCAGTTTCGGAATTTTTACGCGCCCTATATCGTCGCAACTTGTTTGGTGCGTGCAACTTTCCAAAACGAGAATGTTGTCGCCGTCTTGCAATTTCGCAATATGTGGCGTACCTTGGAGATAAGCCTCGAAATCGCCTTTTTGTCGGGCAAAGATAATGCTGAAACTCGTGAGTGGCACTTCTTTTGGAATGCGCTCTGCCACGAAACCAAAAACTTGGCTGTCGGTAATGGCGAGTGCCGGTTTTATACCCAACTGCAAAAAATCATCCAACTCGGTATCTTTTACTACCATCGTGATGCAGTCGTTGTTCAGCGCATCGCGAATGGTTTGGTTTTGCGGTAAAATCAATCGGCCTTCGGGCGCTTCGCTGTCGATGGGCGTGATGAGCAGCACGATATCTTTTGAGTTCACCAAATCGCCGATGAGCGATTGGCTCTGTTTTGAGCTTTCCGGGATAATTTTTTTGAGCGCGTTGATGAGCCTGTCGGCATCTTTTGGATTTTTCGCGCTGAAATCGATGACTTTCGCCTTAGAATGACGTTTGATAACGGTTCTGGTGTGCGAGCCGATTTTGGAAATATCTTTTTTGTTGTGGAGAATGAGATAAGGCGTGCCCAATTCTTCTAATCGGTCGATTAAATCGAGTTCGTACTGTCCAAACTGATTTCCGGAGATAAGCAGAATGGCACAATACACTTTTTTTATCGCTTGCAACGATTTGTTGACACGCATCTTTCCCAGTTCGCCCACGTCGTCAATGCCGGCAGTATCTACCAAAATCACGGGCCCGATGCCCAATACTTCCACCGATTTTTTTACCGGGTCGGTTGTGGTTCCCGGTCTGTCGGAAACAATGGCTGTTTCTTGTCCGGTAAGCAGGTTTATCAACGTGCTTTTGCCTGAATTGCGGCGTCCGAAAATGCCGATATGTAGTTTGGAGTTGCTCATTTAGTTATTTATTATTTATCCATCTATCCATTTCATCGCGCCATTGTTCCGAATTTTTATAAGACATTATACACGGCGATGTTCGTTGGTGGTTATAATCTTTTTTTATCCGATTTTTCACTATCCATCCAAACCATTTCTGCAAACGTACATTTTTTGTATTGTTATAGGCTTGGTCATAAATTATTGTTCTTCTAACTATTTCTTCGGCTTGGTCAGTATTTAGCTTGAATGGAAAGCCAATTTTGGCAGTGTGATTATAAAAGGGTTCGTAAAAGATAAATCCGTCGAAAACATCTTCCCATTTCATATTAGAGGCATAGGCATAATCGTACTCGTCGTTGCCAAAAGGTGAATTTGCCAAATTATAACCAGCGGGTATGCAACCGGTAATTTCAAAAGCGGCATCCCATTTGCCGTCTGCCGAAGGCCCGTTTGTTTTGTTTGGCAAGATGTGGGTTTGCCAACTCAATGGCACCCATCTGTACCAATTCAATGCTACTGTTTTTACTTTTTCACCCAACACATCTTTTATATAGCCTGCTTGTCGCTTTGTCTCCTTGTTTTTATACGAGAATGTTTGTTTGCCGGCATATTCTCTACTTGTGATGATTAGAGCTTTCTTGGAGCCTTTTCTGTAAGGTTGAGTAGAATATAGAGCAAGAAAATTATCAGCCATAATCTTTTCTCTTGTCGAGAACTCCTTGTTCATCTCTGTTGTAACAAAGTTTTTGTACTTTTCTACAGTCATATTGTCCCAGCTAAACTCCATATCGATGAATCCGATACTGATTTGTTCTTCTTTTGATAAATTTTGATTGATATTTGCCAACCCGTTCAACAACTGAAACCGATTATAATTGAGCCAAGGTTGTGGATGCCAAACTTCTTTCATTTGAAGTGAAATGAAATGCTGATTGAATTCTGTTTGGCTCTTGAATCCTTTTTTTATCAGAGTATTTGCATCGGTTGTTGCATTTATTACGCCAACTTCCAGATATAGATGTCCGATATTCTCAATAAATCTTTTATCGGAAAGGATATCAAGGATTAGATTGTATTGGGTTGTGTCGCGATGGTCTCTCTCGCCAAGAATAATTATATCCGAATCTTCCCAAAGCTTAAAAAGATACTCTTTGGGAGATTGTTGTTTTTGGAGAAATTCGATATAGGGAGTTAGTTCCTTTTGTGCGAAAGAAAAGGTAATGGTTAAGACTATAAAAAGTAAAATTAAAAAAAACTTATGCTTCATACATTTTCTATCTGCTTTAAATCAAGTTAGCTAACTCTATATCTAAAGTATTAGTTGCAAAAAAGCCCCTTTAGGGGTTTGGGGTTATTTAAAAATACAAATCCCTTTCTCCCTGTTTTATTTTTTCAATCCTTTCGCGCACACGCGATTGCGTTTTTTCTTCCAACTCTTTCAGATTCTTTTCAATCACGCTCCATCCTTTTTGGGCAGTATGTTCGGGAGCATAATCTTCCAGATATTCGGCAAGCGTGAGGATGGCATTGGGCGAACAGAATCGTTTGATGAAACCGGGAACGGAAAATTCCATAAAATGCTCGCCGGTGCGTCCCATTCGGTAGCACGAAGTGCAGAAAGAGGGTAACATATTCTGTTCCAGCAGTTCGTCGATGATTTGGTTGAGTGAGCGGTCGTCGTTGATGCGGAATTGACCTTTGTTGAGGTCGTGATTTTTCTCTTTTTCTTTGTAGCTTCCCAATTCTATTTTTGTGCCGCCGTCAATTTGCGACACACCAAATTGGATAAGTTCGTTGCGCAATTGTTCGGGTTCGCGGGCGGTAAGAATCATTCCCGTGTAGGGAACAGCCAGACGAAGAATGGCCACCAGTCGTGCAAAATCTTCATCCGAAACGAAATATTTATCTCCCAATTGCAGCATCGACGCATCTTTTATTCTTGGGAAGGAAATCGTATGCGGACCCACATTATAACACGCTTCCAGGTGATTGGTGTGGCGAACCAATCCCATAACCTCAAATCGCCAATCGTATAAGCCAAACAGCGCGCCAATGCCCACATCGTCCAAACCGGCTTCCTGCGCCCTATCCAAAGAGGTGAGGCGATAATCGAAATCGGCTTTTTTGCCGCGCAAATGGTAGGTTTTGTACGCTTCACGATGATACGTTTCCTGAAAAACCTGATACGTGCCGATGCCGGCTTCTTTTACCGTGCGAAAACCTTCGATATCGAGTGGGGCAGCGTTGATGTTAACGCGACGAATCTCGCCGTTCCCTTTCTTCACGCTGTAAGCGGTTTTCACAGTTTCGGCAATATATTCGGGGCTGTATTGCGCGTGCTCGCCGTACACGAGAATCAATCGTTTTTGTCCGCTATCTTCCAGTGCTTCAATTTCTTTCACAAGTTCGTCATCCGAAAGCGTTTTGCGCACCTGCGACGTGTTCGATGCCCGAAAACCGCAATAAGTGCAGTTGTTGGAGCATTTGTTTCCCACGTAAAGCGGGGCAAACAGCACGATGCGGTTGCCGTAAATGCGGGTTTTAAGTTCTTTAGCACCTTCTTTTATGAGTTGTATGGATTCGGCGTCGGTGGCGTTTATCAAAACGGCAACTTCTTCCAGGTTCAAACGGTTTTTTGCCAGCGATTTGGCAATGACTTCACTCACGCGTTCGGGTGTGGAAACGGTGTTGTTGAGGTAATCACAGATTTCGTCCGTGTCAATGAAAGATTGCATGGGGACATCGGGGATTCGGTATGTTTCGGGAGTAAATTTCATATTTGTATAATCAATAATATCTCTATGTTGTTGTGTAATGCAAAGATAGCAATATTTGTTCTTTTTTTCGTGTACTTTCTCGCGAAAAGTGTACCTTTGTAGCTGTAAAAGCGAGTAAAAAAGAAATTTCATGCCAAAAAATATTTTTCACGGATTGGGTGTTGCGCTTGTAACGCCTTTCAAATCAGACGGGTCAATAGATTTTGACGCGTTGGATGGTTTGCTCGATTTTCATTTACAAAATGGAACAGACTACTTGGTGGTATTGGGAACTACGGCAGAAACTCCCACGCTTACTTTGGATGAACAAGCCGAAATTGTGCGATTTGTGAAAGAAAAAATAAGCAAGCAAATTCCGATTGTGGTGGGTGTGGGTAGCAATTGTACCAATTTCTTGAAAGAGAAAATAAAAAAAATCAATCTCGATGGCATTAGCGCAATCCTTTCTGTTACTCCCTATTACAACAAACCATCGCAAGAGGGATTGTTTCAGCACTACCAATTGCTTTCTCAAGTATCGCCTCTGCCCATCATCCTATACAATGTGCCCGGTCGTACAGGAGTAAATATGACTGCCGAAACTACATTGCGCATTGCCGACTCATGCAGTAATGTGATAGCCATCAAAGAGGCGTCGGGCAATTTGCCCCAAATAAAAACCATTATCGACAATGCACCTCGTGGATTTGATGTGATTTCGGGCGACGATGCCGTTACAACTGCCGTTATAGAAATGGGAGGTATTGGCGTTATATCTGTGTTTGGCAATGCTTTCCCCAAAGAAATGTCGTGGCTGGTACACCATGCTCTTGCCGGAGATGCCGCTGAAGCCCGTCAAAAAATGGACTCCAATTTCGAGCATCTTTTTCAATTGCTATTTGTGGAAGGAAATCCTGCCGGAATCAAATGTTTATTGCATCTGAAAGGCGTTATAGAAAACGTTTTAAGACTTCCCTTAACACCGGTAAGTGCAACAACACGGCAACTAATGCAAGAAGAGATGAAAAAAATAGTGATATGACTTTGAAAAACATTTTTTTATCTGAACGCTTTGGTTAACAGCTATTTCAACACAACAAGAGCAAATAATTACTAATCAACAAATATTACTAACATTTTAATTATGAAAAGGATACTATTTCCGGTCATTGTTTTTTTACTTATGATTACAACCGCGTGTAACCAACAAAAAACAACCACTCCGCAAGAGGGTTTAAATCTTGCCAACTTGGACACAACAGCCGCTCCGGGTACCAGTTTTTATCAATATGCTACCGGCGGATGGCAAACTGCAAACCCAA
Source organism: uncultured Dysgonomonadaceae bacterium (assembly GCA_964631255.1). Lineage (GTDB taxonomy): Bacteria > Bacteroidota > Bacteroidia > Bacteroidales > Dysgonomonadaceae > JBGZFC01. The sequence goes on from CAZVWS010000017.1 coordinate 29,209, forward strand.
TCCCCGACGAATATGCTCGCTATGGTTCGTTTGACAAATTGCGTGAAGAAAACCAGAAGCAAGTACAAGAACTAATCGAAGCACTTGGTGCAGAAAATCATGCACAAGGCTCGAACGAGCAAAAAGTGGGTGATTTGTATGCCATGGGTATCGATAGCGTGAAGCTGAATGCCGATGGAGCAGAACCAATTCGTGCACAACTGGATGAAGTAGCATCTGCCGCCGACAAAAAAGATATTATCCGCTTGATGGCGCAAATCAGTCGCTATGCGTCCAATCCGTTCTTTGGATTTTATGTGGGAGCCGACGATATGAACAGCGAAATGAATATCGCGCATATTTATCAATCGGGAATCGGATTGAGCGACCGCGATTATTATCTCCTGCAAGATGAGCATACAAACACCATTCGTGCAGAATATGTGAAGTTGATGGAAACCCAATTTCAACACGCCGGTTATTCGGAAGTAGATGCAAAAACTGCTGCCCAAAACGTGTTGCGTATCGAAACCGAATTGGCAAAATCGCACATCACACGCGAAATGCGCCGCCTGCCCGAAATGAACTACCATAAAATGTTGGTTTCGGAACTCAACGACAAAGTAGCTTCTTTCGATTGGAATTTCTATTTCTCCGAAATGGGAGCATCCAATATAGAAAGCTTAAACGTTTCTCAAATTGAACCGGTTAAAAAAGCAATTTCGCTCATCGACAAAGAGCCGATGCGTGCTTTGCAAGATTATTTGAGCTGGCGAATCATTGACTCGGCAGCCAATTATTTGAGTGATGATTTTGTGCAAGCCAATTTCGACTTCTACGGAAAAACCATGAGCGGAAGCAAAGAATTGCGTCCTCGTTGGCGCAGAAGTATCGATGCCGTGAATGGTGCTTTGGGCGAAGCCGTGGGACAACTTTACGTGCAAAAATATTTTCCTCCTCAAGCAAAAGAACGCATGCTGAAACTGGTGGAAAATATTACCGTTTCTTTGGGCGAGCGTGTCGATTTGTTAGACTGGATGGGCGATAGTACCAAAATGAAAGCGCACGAAAAACTGAGTACTTTCATCGTGAAAATCGGTTATCCCGACAAATGGAAAGATTACTCTACATTAGAAATAAAAGACGACTCGTATTGGCAAAACATGGTGCGTGCATCGCAATGGGAATACCAAGAAATGATGAACGATCTTGGCAAGCCGGTAGATAAAAGCAAATGGTACATGTCGCCACAAACGGTAAATGCTTACTACAACCCATCATCGAACGAAATTTGTTTCCCTGCCGGAATCTTACAACCTCCGTTCTTCTATATGGATGGCGACGATGCAATCAACTACGGTGGCATTGGTGTAGTAATCGGGCACGAAATGACACACGGGTTTGACGACCAAGGTCGCAAATTTGATAAAGATGGAAATCTCGCCGACTGGTGGACTGCCGAAGATGCTACTCGCTTTGACGAAAGAGCCAAAGTTTTGGTTAACTTCTTCGATAACATCGTTGTACTGGACTCTGTACGTGCCAATGGTACATTTACGTTGGGCGAAAATATTGCCGACCAAGGCGGGTTGCAAATCTCACATTGGGCATTTCTGAAAACAGAACAAGCCAAATCGGGCAAACCAACTGATGGATTCACTCCAAATCAACGTTTCTTCTTGAGCTATGCCAATTTGTGGGCAGGAAATGTACGCGATGCCGAAATTCTCAGACTCACCAAAACCGACCCGCACTCTTTGGGCAAATGGCGTGTAGATGGTGCATTGCCACACATCGATGCTTGGTACGATGCGTTCCAAATTACCGAATCTGATCCCATGTTTGTGCCGAAAGAAAAACGAGTATCTATTTGGTAAAATGGCTGTTAGCCGTTGGCTATTGGCTATTGGCAAGAGGGTGTTCCAATTAAAAACGTTAGTGCTTATTATTGGTTCAGCCTCTTGTCTATCAGTATAAATATTTGAATATGTACAAATTAAAAAATAAAAAATATGTTCTCAGGAATTGTTGAAGAAGCCGCGACAGTGGTCGCGCTACACAAAGATAAAAGTAACTTGCATCTCACGTTGAAGTGTTCTTTTACCAACGAGTTGAAAATAGACCAAAGCGTGGCACACAATGGAGTTTGCCTTACCGTAGTTTCAATAAAAGACAACACTTACACGGTAACAGCCATACAAGAAACCCTGGATCGTTCCAATCTGGGATTGCTACAAGTTGGCAGTAAAGTAAATCTGGAACGAAGTATGAAAATGGATGGCAGACTGGACGGACATATCGTGCAAGGACACGTGGACCAAACCGCTGTTTGCACCGATGTTACCGAAGCCGACGGCAGTTGGTATTTCACTTTTCAATACAATTTCGACAAAGAGATGGCAAAAAAAGGTTACCTCACGGTAGATAAAGGCTCGGTTACCGTAAACGGTGTAAGTCTTACTGTGGTGGAACCAACCCACGATACTTTTAAAGTGGCAATCATTCCATTCACGTACGAAATGACCAACTTTCACCAAATAGAAAAAGGCACGGTAGTGAATTTGGAGTTCGATATTATCGGTAAATATATCAGCCGCATTGTTGCATTGCAATCGTAAATAAGAATATTCACGTCTCCTGCTCCAGATAAGAGACAGATAGTTCCCAATTCCACAATCCGAAATCCCCAATAATATGTCCGATTTTCTTCAATTCGTTTCTACCCGACAAAGCGACCGCGCTTTCGACCCAAACCGTCCGGTAGAAAGAGATAAAATTGAACGCATTTTGCAAGCGGCTCGTTTGTCGCCTTCGGCGTGTAATGCCCAACCGTGGCATTTGATTGTAGTGGACGAACCGCAATTGAAAAACCAAATTGCCGACGCCACATCGGCGCGGGTACTGGGTATGAATCATTTTACCAAGCAGGCTCCGGTGCACATCGTGTTGGTCGAAGAACGGGTAAACCTTACATCGGGCATAGGCGGTTTGGTAAAAAAGAAAGAATACGCCCAACTCGATTTGGGTATTATAGCCGCACACATAGCTTTGGCAGCGCATGCCGAGGGTTTGGGTTCGTGTATTATTGGCTGGTTCAACGAGGCCAAAATTCAGCAATTGCTCCAAATCCCTAAGTCCAAACGCGTATGTTTGGATATTGTTATCGGATACAGTACGCAAACCCTTCGGGAGAAAAAACGCAAACCGATGGATGAGATAGCAAGCTATAACACATATAAAAACAACCTAAAATAAGTGTTGTAAACAAGACATATTCTTTAATAAAATTAAACTTTACTCTTTTTAACAAGATGTTTTAGACTATTTGTTGGTTGCAACGCAAAAAAATATCATCTTTGTAATCGCAAATAAACACACTACACGTCGTGTTGATATATTGAAACAGATGAATATACGAAATAAACGTTTCTCGTTGTTGATAACCTTTTCTTTGGTTACACTATTGGTTTTAGCTCAACAAACGGGAACAAACTCCCCGTACGGAAGATATGGCTATGGACCGCTGTCCAACTCCACTTTTGGCGCATCAGAAGCGATGGGCGGTATCAGTTACGGACTGCGAAGAAGCCAGCAAGTAAATCCCGGAAATCCGGCATCCTACTCAAAATTAGACTCTCTCACATTCATTTTTGATTATGGCGTATCAGGGCAAATGACCCGACTAAGCGATATTGAACAAACATACGATTACTATAATGCCAACTTAGAGTATGTTGCGATGCAATTCCCCCTTTTCAGAAAAATGGGCGGCAGCATCGGGTTACTTCCTTACTCAAAAATAGGTTACAATTACGGAAATGCTCGTTCGCTTTCCAATATTATTTATCAGGAAACATACAGAGCCAGTGGTGGTTTAAGCCAACTATATGCCGGTTTGGCATACGAACCAATCAAGGCATTGTCTATTGGAGCAAATATCTCTTACCTGTTTGGTAACACTTACTACAGCAACGTGCTCATCCCGCTCACATCTACCGGTGCACTCATTGGCGAGGAGCGTAGCAGCTACGCTTTTAGAGGATACAAATTAGACTTCGGATTGCAATATACGCATGCTATCGACAACAAAAGCCAATTGGTGCTTGGTGCAGTATATTCGCCCAAAGTATCAAGCAAATCTGACCTCATTATTAGCAATAAGCTTTACAATACAGACCCAAATACGTTGAGCAACCCGGAGTTGTATGTTGTGCAAACGCTACGCGACGACACATTGCAATCGCGCGTATTTGAGTTGCCACACACCATTGGTTTGGGCGCAACCTATTCAAACAACAATTTACTTATTGGCTTGGATGGAACATGGCAGAAATGGAAAAACCTGCAATACCCTTCTGAATTGGATGGTTTACAGCAAGCTAACAGGTTTAACGACGTATATCGAATAAATGCAGGAGCCGAATTTGTGGCAGACCCACTCAGTCGTAGTTTTTGGAGTACGCTCCGTTTAAGAGCCGGATTCTCATTTGCAAATTCATATACCAACGTGAATGCGTATAATCCGCAAAGTCATACTTTGGCAGCAATGGCCGGATACAAAGAATACGGCGTGAATTTTGGTTTGGGTATTCCACTCAAAAGCAATATTACGGGCAAATTGAGTATGCTTAATATCGGTTTCATGTATAATATGAAACGTCCCGAAAACGAATTCATGATTAAAGAAGACTTATTCAAAATATCAATCAATATGAATATCAATGAGTTGTGGTTCTTTAAACGCCAATTCGATTAACGAAGAACATAGCGAAAGATAGATATTGACACAACAGGAATAATAAAATGTAACGAGATAAGATTAAACTTTTCTTTTAACAATTCGTCAAAACAACCAAGTAAGCAATTACAAGAAATAAATTAAAAAAACTATATCACAATGAAAAAATTATTATTATCAGGATTATTTTTAGTGGCTTTAATTTTTTGTGTGAACGCGCAAAAAGCCGGTTATGACCCGATAAATGCACCATTCGGACACGGAGAAGATAGCGTTAGATGTCGGGAAAATTTAAGTTTGATGCAAACTTCTGCCAATGCAGGAGATTATAAAAATGCTTTGCCTCATTGGTTGTCTGTTTACGAAAGCTGTCCCGCAGCAAGTAAAAATACATTTATTTATGGCCCACGCATTTTTAAAGCTATGCACGAAACCGAAACCGATGCTGCAAAAAGAAAAGAAATGGTGGATAAAGTAATGGAAATTTACGACAACCGCATGAAATATTTCACCGATGATGCAAGAGGTACAATTCTTACTTACAAAGCGTATGACTACATGGCAATGATGGGCGACCAAGCAGATCCCGACATCATGTACAAATGGCTCGGCGAAGCAATCAACGAGATGACTTGCAACATGGTTCAACAAGATGCTTATTCTTATTTCATGGCATACTCATTGACCGAATACATCAAAGACAATACGCGCAAAGATATTTACATCAAAGACTATTTCACCATTACCGGATACGTAGATCAAGCAATTGCTAACGCCAGAGCGGCAAACGACAATGCAAGCGTAGAATATTTGGAATTGGTAAAAGAAGGTATTGTGCAAGGATTTGTTAGTAGTGGAGCCGGCGATTGCAAAACGCTAAACGAATATTATGCCGATAAAGTAGAGCCAAACAAAACCGATAAAGATTATCTGAATGAAGTACTTGCAGCCTTATCATCGGTAGGATGTAGCGATTCTGACCTTTACTTCACAGCCGCAGAATATTTGTATAGATTAGAGCCAACTGCAAGCGCAGCCATCGGTTTGGCAAGCAGAAGCTTGAGAGACAAAGACTATGATACCGCAATCAAATATTACTCAGAAGCAGCAAAAATTGAAACCAACAAAAGTAAATCTTCTGACTATATGATGCAATTGGCAGGAATTTTCTCTAACCAACGCAACTATGCCAGAGCAAGACAAGCTGCATACGACGCTTTGTCATACAACCCCAACAATGGCGAAGCATATATCTTGATTGCACAACTTTACGCTGCATCTGCCGGAAATATCTTCTCTGAACCTGCAAAAGCCGGTTTGGTTTACGGAGCTGCTGTGGACAAATTGCAAAAAGCAAAAAGTGTTGACCCCAGCGTATCGGCAAAAGCAAACAGCCTTATTGGCAGATACTCTGCCGGATATATGGATGCTGAAACAGCTTTTATGATGGGTATCAAAGCAGGAGAATCTGTATTTATCCCCGGATGGATTGGCGAATCAACAACCGTAAGATTGAAATAACTAAATTTTGTTGGTGTTCCAATCTAAAATAAAAATAAACGTAATTGCAAACATAACAACTGCTCTTGCAGCAGTTGTTGTGTTTGTTTTTTCTGTAGCCTGCCATAAAACCGACAACGAGGTGGTAAGCGTAAAATTTGACCCCGAAACCATGCCCTCCATGGTTACGGAAAATGCCATCACCTTTATTTCCGATTCGGGAACTACACGTTACAAATTAGCCACTAAAGTGTGGCAAGTGTTTGACAAAGCAGCAGAACCGCATTGGCTTTTTCCTCAAGGAATATACCTGGAGAGATTTAACCCCGATTTCTCCATTGAAGCCATCGTAGAGGCAGATACCGCTTGGAACTATACCTCGCTCAAGGTGTGGAGACTAAAAGGAAATGTATTCGTTCGCAACATGCAAGGCGATAATTTCAAAAGCGACGAGCTTTATTGGGATCAAATAGAACAGAAAGTATATTCGGAAAAATATATCGAAATAAAAAGCGGACTAACCGAGTTGAAAGGTTACGGTTTTGAATCGAACCAAGAAATGACCGACTACAAAATTTTTCAACCACACGACGGAAAAATACCTTTCGAAGACGAACAGGCCGACTCGTCCGATGCAATCTTAACCGATTTAGATGAGGAAACCGAGCAAGAAATAGAAACAAAATGATTCATTCCGATTTATTTATTTGGTGGCTGCTGCTACTTGTTTTGTCCGCGTTTTTTTCGGGAATGGAGGTCTCTTTTATCTCTTCCGATAAGATGCGAATCGCTCTTTTGCAAAAAGACAAAGGCCCTTTGCCCTATATGATAAATAACTTATACAGCCACCCGAAACAGTTTTTGTCAACACTTTCGGTCGGAAATCTAATCGTGTTGGTGCTTTTCGTCTATCTATCCATCGTTATCGCCAATCCATATATTAGCCAAGCATCTACCGGCGCATTTCTGAAAGACAACGCCATACTCTTGTTATTCATATCCTTCTTTATCCTACTAACGGGCGAACTATTGCCCAGAGCCATTTTTGCCAAGAAACCAAATTTCTGGGTACGCGTTTTCATCTTGCCCACCTATTTTTTCTACATCCTATTGTATCCGCTTACCAAAATTTTGGTGATAATATCACAATCACTTCTCAGTATTTTCGGCATAAAATCTGAAAAATCGGAACAAGACTTTTTAGGTAGGGTAGATTTGGACTCTTACGTGAAAAAAGGTATCGAAGAGATGCCCGACGAAATGGAAATTGACTCCGAAGTAAAAATATTTAGAAACGCGCTCGATTTCTCCTCCATGCGACTACGCGACTGCATGGTGCCACGGGCAGATATTGTAGCCGTGAGCGAAGATACCAGCCTGGAAAAGCTGAAAGAACTGTTCATCGAAACCGGGATATCGCGCATTTTGGTATATAAAGATGATATCGACGACATTATCGGGTACATACATATTTGGGAAATATTTACCTGCCCTGCCGATTGGACAAAAAATGTGGCAAACATATCCTTCGTGCCCGAAAGCATGCAAGCCAGCAAACTGATGAACGACCTCATGCAGCAACGTAAAAGCATAGCAGTAGTTATCGACGAGTTTGGGGGAACTTCCGGCATTATCACCATGGAAGATTTGGTAGAAGAAATTTTTGGAGATATTGAAGATGAGTACGACAGTAAAACCCGATTTGTGAAGCAAGAGAGCGACAACGAATTTGTTATTTCGGGACGTGTAGAAATAGATGCCTTTAACGAAGACTACAACCAGAATCTTCCCGAATCGGAAGAATACTCAACCATTGCCGGACTTTTGCTGCATTACACACAGCGTTTCCCAAAAACATACGAAACCATCATTATCGGCAAGTTTATTTTTAAAATATTGAAAGTTACCGCGCGAAAAATTGAGGTCATTCGGCTCACGGTGGGCGAGGAAGAGAACGGAATATCTAACAGACAATAACACGTCGATAGAGAAGACGAAAAGGCAGACTCAACCAACAAATGCAATTTTATTATTTACAGAATAATAAAATAGATATATTGCCTTATCAATTTGCTCCTACTCTTTACGCTGCCTTTTTTCTAAAGAACAATAGCGACTGCTGCCCAAATCCGAGAACACGAGCCGCGTTACTTCAGAAACGCCCCCCATTTCTACGGAAATAGCATCCGTTTCTTTAGAAACGCCCCCATTTCTTTGGAAACGTTCCCCATTTCCATGGAAATCACACTCGTTTCCATGGAAATCATATCCATTTCTGTGGAAATCGTTAAGGTGTCTGAATATATTCGGTCGTTTCTGGCCGATATGTTAATAAGTCTGAATGTTTGAGGCGCGAGCCATGTAATTAGATACATATACCCTGTGTTTGGATTGCGAACTGTAGGCAATACGAGCAAATTTCAATCAAAATACAAACCAAAATAGTCCGATAAAACACCTGTTTTCAATGATTTTCAAATGTCAATAAGCAAAATCTTCCCATCCGGGAGATGTGCTTCAAGATAATAAACAACGTTGTTTTAATAGAAAAAACGTTAAGTTATTTTTGATTTTTACCATGT
>CAZVWS010000018.1:0-28850 GCA_964631255.1 uncultured Dysgonomonadaceae bacterium
ACTAAATATCAACTATTTCAAAGAGCTATTGTGATTTTTTAGTGGACACTAATGAGAATATATATAGAATTAATTATTCGTCTTTTCCCAATGATTCAAAATCTAAAAATCCTTGGATAGATAATACAAATCGTTTTTTGATTGTAAACAACAGAAAGTTCCCTCTCATATTTGATTATGATTCAAGTTTTAGTACGCAAACGAACACGATGTTAGGCTCGTTTGGAGAAAGGGAAGGTAATATACAAAGATCTTATATTATTTTTGAAGGTTATTCTATCACTTTTAAAAGAGACGGAACTATTATTTCAGAAGATTATGGGATATTTAAAAAAGTAGAGTAATTTATTTGGTGCATATCTTCAACTTAACTACAATGGCTTGAAAAGCCATACTTTCATAACCGTGGGCGATTTATTCGCCTACGGTAAATACAGAATTTCCTACTATCCGCCCGAAGTGGCGGTACTTGTAGCTTTATTAGTGCCGCCTTTCAGGCGGGTTACCGGGTTTGGGTATTTGCCGTAAGCTGCATCTCCACTTGTTGTGGAAATTTGCATACGGTTATGAAAATATCGCCCTTTGGAAGAAATACATAGTAATATAATGTTCATTTAATTTTTCAATATTAATTATGAGAAGTTTTGGAAGCGACAACAACTCCGGCGTGCATCCACGCATTATGCAGGCAATTGCCGAAGCAAATGTGAATCACACCATTGCCTACGGCGATGATGATTGGACGCGCCAAGCCGAGGTGGTTGTGAGAGAATTATTGAGAGAAAAAGACATCCAACCGATGTTTGTTTTCAACGGAACGGGTGCGAATGTCATTGCTTTGCAGGCTTGCACTTTGTCGTTTCATTCTATTATCTGTGCCTCCACGGCGCATATCGCGGTGGATGAGTGCGGGTCGCCCGTGAAACTGACGGGCGCATCGTTGAAAGAAATCCCCACACCCGACGGCAAACTTACGCCCGATTTGGTGCGCCCGCATCTGCACGGTTTCGGGTTCGAGCACCATTCGCAACCGAAGGTTATCGCCGTTTCGCAAACCACGGAGTTGGGCACGGCATACACGCCCGATGAGTTGAAAGCCCTTGCCGATTTGGCGCACGAACACGATATGTATCTTTTTGTGGACGGAACTCGCATTGCCAACGCTTGCGCCTATCTGAACGTTTCGCTTCGTGAAATAACGGTAGATTGCGGCGTGGATATTTTTACATTAGGCGGCACCAAAAACGGGCTGATGATGGGCGAAGTGATTGTCCCTTTGCGTGCAAATCTAGCAGAAAACCTGAAATATTATCGCAAGCAAACCACGCAGTTGTATTCCAAAATGCGGTTTATTTCGGCACAATTCATCCCTTATCTGAAAGAAGGGCTTTGGTTGGAAAATGCCCGACACGCCAACATCGCCGCGCAAAATCTTGCCAACGAGATGCTTGCACTGGGTGTGCAAATCACCCAAAAAGTAGAATGCAACGAAGTGTTTTTTATTCTTTCGGATGAAATAACAAAACGACTTCGCGAGCGTTATTTCTTTTACGACTGGGACGAAGAGTGCAACGAACGTCGGCTGGTTTGTTCGTGGGACACGACGGATGAAGATATCGAGGAGTTTATCGGATATCTTAATAATCTAATTTTTAATTTTTAATTTTTTAATTACTATTGTGTTCGATTTTTTAGACATTTACCCCTGGCTTTTGCCCATTATGATATTTTTTGGGCGAATCATTGATGTTTCGCTCGGTACGTTACGAATTATTTTTGTATCGAAAGGCGAGAAATACCTTGCGCCGATTATCGGCTTCTTTGAAGTATTTATTTGGGTGGTTATTATTTCGCAAATCCTGACGCGTGCCAACGATTTGGTCGCTTATCTTTCGTACGCCGCCGGTTACGCATCGGGCAATTATATCGGTATTCTTTTGGAGCAACGCATTGCCTACGGCATTGTATTGTGCCGCATTTACACGCAGAAAAACGGAATGGAGCTGGTGCAGATACTGAATAAAATGAATTTCGGTGCCACCATGACACAAGGCAAAGGTTCTACTAACGAAGTGTATATTATTGAAACGGTTATCGACCGCAACCAAATGAAAACGCTGGAGAAATCACTTACCGGTTTCGACCAAAATATTTTCTACGTAGTGGAAGATGTGCGGACAAGACAAAACGGTATTTTTGCCAAGCGAAAAAATATTTTGCAGCGGTGGCGACCGGGAAAATAGTTTGCAACAAATCAGTTATTATTTTTGTTCTGCTGTCGATATAGCTGTTTCATAACCTGGATATCGTTTTCTCGTGCGCTTGAGAATGTTTTCTCATAACGTGGATACAGTTTTCTCATACGTTTGAGATGACTATTTCATGCAGTTGAAACAGGTGAATTGTCTGTTGGTTCGTCAGAAGATGTTCGGCAAATTTAAGGAAATTCCAATAAGTGTGTTCTATAGCAGATTATTTACCGTGCCTTTCCAGGAGCAGCCCAAGCAATACAGAACCGATGTATCAAATCCATCCAACGATTCGTTTTCGTGAATGGGGTGGAGCTGTTTGTCTTCGGTAACGGTTACTACTAATCTGTCGCCCGCGGCGTTGAGCAGGTAAAACCGACGTGTTTTGCATTGCGGGCAGAGGAGATTTTTCATATTTTTCGTGTTACGAGTTGCGGGTTTGCTAACAGCCAAAAGCTAACGGCTGTGTTTCGCTTCCTGCCAAATTTCTTCCATCTCTTCCAGCGACATATCTTTGAGCGAGCGACCTTGTTCTTTCACTTTTCGCTCCATGTAGTTGAAACGGTAGATAAACTTTTGGTTGGTGCGCTCCAGGGCGTTGTCGGGATTCACTTTGTATAAACGGGCAGCGTTGATGAGGCTGAAAAGCACATCGCCAAATTCGTTCTCCATTTTATCTTCGTCCATTTTCTCTATCTCCGCTTCCAGTTCGCCGAGTTCTTCTTTCACTTTATTCCACACATCGTGGCGTTCGTTCCAGTCGAAACCAGAGTTGCGGGCTTTGTCCTGAATGCGGTATGCTTTTACAACCGAAGGTAGGGCAGAAGGAACACCTTCCAGCACGGTTTTGTTTCCGCCTTTTTCCTTCAATTTTATTTGCTCCCACGACTTTTCGACACCACTTGCCGTATCGATATTCTTTTCGCCAAACACGTGCGGATGGCGGAAAATGAGTTTATCGCAAATGGCGTTACACACATCTGCCACGTCAAACGCTTGCTTCTCTTCGCCCATTTTGGAGTAAAAAACCACGTGCAGCAGCAAATCGCCCAACTCTTTTTTTATTTCGTCATTGTCGTTGTTGATAATGGCTTCTGCCAATTCGTAGGTTTCTTCAATGGTGTTGGCGCGGAGACTTTCGTTGGTTTGTTCTCGGTCCCACGGACATTTTTCGCGCAACTCATCCATCACGTCGAGCAGGCGACCGAAGGCTTCCAGTTTTTGTTGTCTTGAGTTCATATAAAAACTGTAGAGACGCGCCGTGGCACGTCTCTACAAAAGGTATTTTTATTTTTTGAAATTCTTCAATCCTGTTTCCAAGAAATCGATGTACTTAGCCACATCTTCGTCAAACGCGTAAGACGGTGCTATCGGTTTGCCCTCGGCATTAAGCGCGATGTAGTATGGTTGCGCATTGGCACCAAATTTGTGTCGTTGCAAATAGCTCCATTTATCGCCAACTGTTTTGAGTTTGGTGATTCTGCCGTTTTCGGGTACTTCAATTACTTCGGGCAGTTTCGTTTTGTCGTCCACCATCAAGGTAACCAAAACGTAATCGTTTTCGAGAATACTTTTCACGCGTGCATCTGTCCAAACCGATGCTTCCATTTTTCTACAGTTTACGCATCCAAATCCCGAGAAGTCAATCATAACCGGTTTGTTATTTTGTTTGGCATACGCCATGGCCGATTCGTAATCGTCGAATTTGGCATGTACTTCTCCATCGTACAGGTTGAAATCTTGTGTGAAAATTGGTGGCGAGAACGCGCTGATCGATTTCAACGGCGCACCCCACAACCCGGGAACCATGTAGAGAGCAAACGCGAATGATATAATGGATAAGAACAATCGGGTTACCGATACGTGTTTCAAATCGCTGTCGTGCGGAAGTTTCAGTTTGCCCAAGAGATACATTCCCAACAAAGCAAAGATTACTATCCAAAGCACGAGGAATACTTCGCGGTCCAAAATTCTCCATCCGTATGCCAAGTCGGCAACCGATAAGAATTTGAGGGCCAAAGCAAGTTCCAAGAAACCGAGCACAACTTTCACCGAATTGAGCCATCCGCCCGATTTGGGCATACTTTGCAACCACGATGGGAATATGGCAAACAAGGCAAACGGAATGGCCAATGCAAAAGCAAAACCAAACATTCCAATTGCCGGGGCAAGGAAGTTGCCGGAGGTGGCAGTTTCTACAAGCAGCGTGCCAATAATGGGACCTGTACAAGAGAATGAAACCAATGCCAAGGTAAATGCCATGAAAAAGATACTCAACAAACCGCTTGCTTTGTCGGCTTTTTCATCCATTTTATTGGTCCAAGAAGCGGGCAATACCAGTTCGAATGCACCAAAAAATGAGATGGCAAAAACAACCAACAAGGCAAAGAATATGAGGTTGAACAGGGCGCTGGTCGATAAATCGTTGAGCGCGCTTGCTCCAAATATTGCCGTGATGAGCAATCCCAATGCTACATATATAACAATGATAGAAAGTCCGTAAATAATTGCTTCGGATATGGCTTTTTTTCTTTCGGTTTTATTTCGTTTCAAGAAGAAGCTAACGGTCATGGGGATAAGTGGCCATACACATGGAGTAACCAACGCGATGAGACCGCCAATGAATCCCGAAATCAAAATCCACAAAAGTGATTTTCCAGCCACGCTTCCTTTCATGCCGAATTCTTCCAACTCGTCGATAACCGGAGTCCAAAGAAAATCTTTATCTACTTCGGAAGTGGCGGTTGCCGTAGCTGCCAATGAATCTGTGGTAGTAGTTATGGTGTCTACGGGAATTGTAGCAACTTCTACTTCTGCAGCTTGTTCGGGAGTAGCCTCTTCTGAAGTGGCAGCAGCAACGGCGAGGGTTTTAGGTAAATCTTTTGCACTAAATGCAAATTCTATGGGAAGTGGAGGAGTGCAACTGCCTTCGTCGCAGGCTTGTGCTCGCACATCGCCTTCGAGGGCAAATTTTGTTTTGTCTGTTACTTTAAAACGTTGGGCAAAAGTTGCCGAATTGTCAAAAGTACCAATATTCATTTCAAAAATTGGGTCATACTTTACTACGGCTTGCTTGCCCGTGGCTTTGAATTTGCCAATGGCTTGTGCGCCCGTTACTTTGTCGATACTCAAGGTGGTTGCCGTGGGTCCGTCTGCCGGAATTTCTGTGTCGTACAAGTGCCATCCTTGCTTAATAGTTGCATTGGCAACCAAGTCTATCTCTCCGTTACCGGCATCTTTTATACTAAATTTCCAAACAACTTCGTCTTGCGAAAATGACGAAATCACGAAAGTCAGCATAATGCCAAGAAGTACTAATGCTCTTTTTACATGCATAATTTAGTTGTTGTTTTATCTATTATTTTGAATTGATTTTTATTACAGCCCGCAAACTTACAAAAAAAAATATTTGTAACAAATACCAAATCAATTATTTTATTTTGTTGTGTGCAAAAGATTGGAACTTATCTTCCGAAGAAAAATCGAAATAAAGTTGGTGGAATGTATGTGGTATTTTTGGCAAACTGTTGAAAAAATTCTACCTTTGCACCGCGAAATCAATAGGTTTAATCAGTTTATAAACAGGATAGTTTTCACTATGGAATCAAATATAAAAAGCATTGGTCTGCTCACTTCGGGGGGCGATGCGCCGGGTATGAATGCCGCCATTAGAGCGGTAACACGGGCAGCCATATCCAATAATATACGTGTATTTGGCATTTACCGAGGTTATAAGGGACTCATTAGCGACGAAATTGTTGAATTGAAGACCAACAGTGTGAGCAATATTATTCAGCAAGGTGGTACTATTCTGAAAACTGCCCGTTCCAAAGAGTTTATGACCGAAGCGGGTAGAAAAACTGCCTACGCCAATATGCAAAAACATGGCATCGATGCCTTGGTTGTGATTGGCGGCGATGGTTCGCTCACGGGTGCCGGCGTTTTTGCCAACGAATTCAATATACCTATCGTGGGGCTTCCCGGCACAATAGACAACGATTTAAACGGAACCGATACCACCATCGGATACGATACGGCACTTAATACCATCATGCAATCGATGGATAAAATCCGTGACACGGCAACCTCGCACGAGCGTCTCTTCTTTGTAGAAGTAATGGGGCGCAATTGTGGCTATTTGGCACTAAACAGTGCTATTGCAGCAGGAGCCGAGGCGGCAATAATCCCCGAAATCAGTATCGAAAAAGACCAATTGGGCGAATTGATAGAACAAGGATTCCGAAAATCGAAAAATTCGAGCATGGTTTTGGTTGCCGAAAGCCAAGTTACCGGCGGAGCCATCAATCTGGCAGAGCGTGTCAAAAAGCAATACCCGCAATACGACGTGCGTGTTACCATACTCGGGCACTTGCAAAGAGGTGGTTCGCCTACGGCGCAAGACCGTATTTTGGCAAGCCGTATGGGCGTGGCAGCCATACAAGCACTACTCGAAAACCAACGCAACGTAATGATTGGTATCCGAGAAAACGAGATGGATTACATCCCGTTTGTGCGTGCCGTAAAAAAAGAAAGAGAAATAAGCAACGAACTATTGGACGTGCTCAGAATCTCATCAATCTGAAAAAAATAAAATAAATTTTATCATACAACTTAAAAGTTGTACATTTGCATTCCTAATCATCATAAATTCATTCATTAATATGGAATTAACACACATTGAACACATTGGTATTGCTGTAAAAAGCATTGAAGAACAATTGCCCTATTACGAAGGCGTTCTCGGATTAAAGTGCTACAACATTGAAACGGTTGAAGACCAAAAAGTAAAAACCGCTTTCTTCAAAATTGGACAAACAAAAATTGAATTGCTTGAACCAACCAGCGAAGACAGCACAATCGCCAAATACATAGAGAAACGTGGCGAAGGTATTCATCACATTGCTTACGCAACTACAAACGTAAACGAAGCATTGAAAGAGGTAGAAGAAAAAGGAGTGAGATTGATTGACGCCAAAGCTCGTCCGGGTGCCGAAGGTTTAAACATCGCCTTCTTACATCCAAAATCAACAGGAAGCGTACTTACCGAATTGTGCGAACATCCCGAATAATTTTTTATCACGCTTGGATATTATTAATTCATCACAAAACAATAATTATATGAGCAACCAACTCGAAAAAATTCAAAAGCTTATTCAATTACGTGAAAAAGCTCGCTTAGGCGGTGGCGAAAAAAGAATAGAATCGCAACACGCCAAAGGAAAATATACGGCACGCGAACGTATTGCTATGCTTCTTGACGAAGGCAGTTTCGAAGAATTTGATATGTTTGTAGAACACCGTTCTACCAACTTCGGAATGGAGAAAACCAAATTCTTGGGCGACGGTGTTGTAACCGGTTACGGTACAATTGAAGGACGTCTTGTATATGTTTTTGCACAAGATTTCACCGTTTTCGGAGGATCACTTTCCGAAATGATGGCGCAAAAAATATGCAAAGTAATGGATCAAGCCATGAAAATGGGAGCACCCGTTATCGGTATCAACGACTCGGGCGGCGCACGCATCCAAGAAGGTATCAACGCATTGGCAGGATATGCCGAAATTTTCCAACGCAACATTTTGGCTTCGGGAGTAGTTCCGCAAATTTCCGGAATCTTTGGTCCTTGTGCCGGTGGCGCGGTTTATTCGCCCGCACTTACCGACTTTACCATCATGACGCAAGGAACTTCTTATATGTTCTTGACCGGTCCTAAAGTTGTGAAAACCGTTACCGGCGAAGATGTTACACAAGAACAATTGGGTGGAGCATCGGTTCATACCAGCAAATCGGGTGTAGCACACTTTGCAGTTCCCGAAGAAAAAGAAGGTTTGATGCTCATTCGCAAACTATTGAGCTTTATTCCACAAAACAACTTGGAAGAAGCCCCATTGATGCCGAACGACGACCCAATCGACCGTTTGGAAGACGCGTTAAACGAAATTATCCCCGACAGCGCCAACAGACCATACGACATGTACGAAGTAATTGGTGCCGTTATTGACAACGGCGAGTTTTTGGAAGTACACGGCGATTATGCAAAAAATATCATCGTGGGATTTGCTCGCTTCAACGGACAATCGGTAGGTATCGTAGCCAACCAACCCAAATTTCTTGCCGGCGTTCTCGATATCAACGCATCACGCAAAGCAGCTCGTTTTGTACGTTTTTGCGATGCTTTCAATATTCCGCTCGTTACGTTGGTTGACGTTCCCGGATTCTTGCCCGGCACCGGACAAGAGTATGGCGGCGTAATTACCCACGGAGCCAAATTGCTTTACGCTTATGGCGAAGCCACTGTGCCAAAAGTTACGGTTACTTTGCGCAAATCGTATGGTGGAGCGCACATTGTAATGAGTTGTAAACAACTTCGCGGCGATATAAACTACGCTTGGCCAAGTGCAGAAATTGCCGTAATGGGTGCCGATGGTGCGGTAGAGGTACTTTACTCGAAAGAGATAAAAGAAGCCGGCGACAAAGCAGCCGAAGTTACAACTGAAAAGAAAAACGAATACAACGACTTGTTTGCCAATCCGTTCAATGCAGCTCGCTATGGTTATATCGATGATGTGATTGAACCACGCAACACCCGTTTCCGTGTAATTCGTGCCTTGCAACAATTGCAAACCAAGAAGTTGCAAAATCCGCCTAAAAAGCATGATAACTTACCACTATAAAAATTAGTGAATTCTATAAATAAAAATATGAACAAGCTCCCTGCATCTTTCATTTTTTTCATTACACTATTTCTGTTCACATCGTGTTCAAAAAGAGTAGAAAATCCACGTTGGGTAATCAATGAAGTATTGGTTACAAACGAAGAAAACTTTGTTGACAATTACGGCAACAGAAGCGGATGGATTGAACTTTTCAATAACACGGCAAGAACCCAAGACATTGGTGGTTATTTTTTGACAAACGATAAGTCGAATCCCAAAAAATACCCAATTCCCAAAGGGGATGTGCTCACAAAAATAGCACCACACCAACATATCTTGTTTTGGGCAAACAACAAGCCCCACAACGGTACGTTTCATATCAGTTTTGAACTGGACCCAAGCATCGAAAACTACATTGCACTGTACGATGAGAGTGGAACAAAGTTGATAGACGAGATTACCATTCCTGCCGGGCAAATACCCGATGTGTCGTGGGGTTACGATATGGATGGACATAAATATGACGAAGATGGAAATTTGCAACTGGTAGAACTGCAAAAGGTTACACCAAGTACAAACAATTTCACATTGGATAAGAATGAAAAAATTGAAAGATTCAGGCAGCACGATAAATTTGGAGCATCTATGACAATTACAGCAATGGTAGTAGTTTTCTTCGCGCTTGTGCTTTTGTTCTTCGCTTTCAGATTGATAGGAAAAACATCGAAGAAACTATCTCAGAAAAGAAGTCAAAACGCAACAGCAAACGCACCTCAAGGCACGGCAACCGCCACAGTGCCATCCGAAGTGTCGGGCGAAGTATTGGCCGCTATTTTTATGGCTTTGCATGAAGAACAAAGCAACGCACACGATATTGAGCACAATATCCTTACTTTCAATAAAGTAAATAAAAGTTATTCACCGTGGAGTTCAAAAATTTACGGTATGCGAGAACTACCTCGCCGATAAAATCAAAAAGTAATACAAAAAAATAAATTACAAAAATGAAGCAATACAAATACAGAATAAACGGAAGCATGTATAATGTTGTTGTGAACAAAACCAGCGACGAAGTAGCCGAAGTTGAAGTAAACGGAACACCTTACACCATCGAGATAGAGAAAGATAGCAAGAAAAAAGTTACAACTGCTTTCCAAAAACCGGCACAAGCCATTACCCATACAACACCAGCCGCTCCGACAAGCGCACCCGTGAAACAACAAGCGGCTGCAAGTGCCGGATCGCTCAAATCGCCACTGCCCGGTATCATTCTCGATATTACTTGTAACGTGGGCGACACGGTGAAAAAAGGACAAAAACTTCTCGTTTTGGAAGCCATGAAAATGGAGAACAATATCATTGCCGACAAAGACGGTAAAGTTACCGACATCAAAGTAAGAAAGGGCGATTCGGTATTGGAAGGAAGTGAGTTACTCACAATAGTCGGATAATTTTTTTATGGAAGATTTTCTATTTTTCCTACTCGACAATCTAAAAACTTTTTGGAGCTTCACCGGATTTGCCAATGTGGAAACAGGGCATCTGGTGATGATTCTTTTCGGAATTACGTTCATATTCCTGGCTATTCGCTACGAGTTTGAACCCATGCTACTTATACCTATCGGGTTTGGTATTTTGGTCGGTAATATACCGTTCGATTTGTCTGCCAATCTCGAAATCGGGGTTTACGAAGAAGGCTCGGTTCTCAATATCCTGTATCAAGGTGTGCAGAAAGGGTGGTATCCGCCACTCATATTTTTAGGTATCGGAGCCATGACAGATTTTTCGGCACTCATATCCAACCCCAAATTGATGTTGGTTGGTGCAGCATGCCAGTTTGGTATTTTTGGAGCATACATCATTGCTTTGCAACTTGGTTTCGAACCAAATGAAGCGGCATCTATCGGTATTATTGGAGGAGCAGATGGCCCGACGGCTATATTCCTTACCTCCAAACTCGCACCACATTTGTTGGGAGCAGTTGCCATATCGGCGTATTCCTACATGGCGTTGATTCCGATTTTGCAACCGCCTTGCATGCGAATGCTTACCACGAAAAAAGAAAGACTGATCCGAATGAAGTCGCCAAGAATTGTTTCTCAAACAGAAAAAATCATCTTCCCCGTTATCGGACTGCTGCTAACTACATTTCTTGTACCTTCCGGGTTGCCGTTGCTTGGTATGCTATTCTTCGGCAATTTGCTCAAAGAGTCGGGAGTTACGCGCCGTTTGGCAGAAACAGCCCGTGGCCCAATGATTGATATTGTAACCATACTTTTAGGACTGATGGTGGGTGTATCTACCCAAGCAACCACTTTCTTAACCTGGTCATCGATAAAGATTTTTGGTTTAGGAGCGCTTTCGTTTATCATTGCTACCTGCGCCGGCGTGTTGTTTGTGAAATTCTTCAACCTATTTTTGAAAGAAGGAAACAAAATCAATCCGCTAATCGGTAATGCCGGTGTTTCGGCTGTACCCGGTTCGGCACGTATGTCTCAAATAGTTGGTCTGAAATACGATAACACAAACTATCTGTTGATGCACGCCATGGGCCCGAACGTGGCAGGCGTTATTGCTTCGGCAGTAGCAGCCGGATTGATGCTCGGATTCTTGTACTAAAAAAACGAAATTTGTT
Source organism: uncultured Dysgonomonadaceae bacterium (assembly GCA_964631255.1). Lineage (GTDB taxonomy): Bacteria > Bacteroidota > Bacteroidia > Bacteroidales > Dysgonomonadaceae > JBGZFC01. Next base: position 11,542 of record CAZVWS010000018.1, read on the forward strand.
CTTGCAACTTCTCTTCCAAAAAAAAATGGGATAGTTGTCAACAACAAACATATACTTCTTATCACTCAAAAGGTATTGCTCTCGTGCGATACCTTTTGTTGTTTTATGTAATAAGTTTCTTTTTTTAGGCAAAATGTGCCAAATAATGAAAATATCCAGTATATTTGCAAAGATAAGTTTTAAAATATTACAGACGACAGGGGAGATGCTACTCGATAAATATTCGACTCCTTGCACATATCAATACATCAAAAATAATCAGAGAATATGGGTTTAGAACAATTACTGCCTGCTATTGCAGGAATGACTTGGCAACATTTGGTAATGATTTCCATCGGTATTTTACTCATCTATTTGGCAATTGCCAAAAATTACGAGCCAACGCTTTTGTTGCCAATGGGATTTGGCGCAATTCTGGTCAACATCCCGCTCACATCGGCACTCACGCAGATAGACCCATCTACGGGCGAAGCCGTGGAAGGCGTGCTAAATGTTTTTTTTGAAGCGGGCATTGCTACCGAAATTTTTCCGCTCCTCATATTTATCGCCATTGGAGCGATGATAGATTTTTCGCCACTGTTTCGCAATCCATCGTTGTTGCTCTTTGGAGCTGCTGCACAATTCGGTATTTTCATGACCATGATTTTGGCTTCTTCGTTGGGATACGATTTGCGCGAAGCTGCATCTATCGGGATTATTGGAGCTGCCGATGGCCCAACCTCTATTGTGGTTGCATCGCGTTTTGCACCCAATCTGCTGGGTCCAATTTCTGTGGCAGCATACTCTTACATGGCACTGGTGCCAATCATTCAACCTCCGGTAATCCGATTGCTTACTTCGCGAAAAGAACGGTTGATCAGAATGAATACCGGTGCGCAGAATAATAAGAAAATATCTAAAAAAGCGTTGATAGTTTTCCCCATTGTGGTAACCATTGTGGCGGGAATTATCGCGCCCTCGTCGCTCTCACTCATCGGGTTCTTGATGTTTGGAAATTTGATTCGCGAATGCGGGGTGCTCAACAAACTATCGCTTTCGGCACAAAACGAATTAGCCAGCTTGGTAACCATCCTTTTGGGAATAACCATTGCCAGCACCATGACAGCCGACCGCTTTGTTCGTCTGGATACGTTGGTAATTATCGGGTTAGGATTGTTTGCTTTCGTGTTCGATACTTTTGGTGGGGTTATTTTTGCCAAATTCCTCAATATTTTCCGCAAAGAAGGCAATAAAATAAACCCGATGATTGGTGCGTGCGGTATTTCGGCGTTCCCCATGTCGGCACGTGTGATTCACCAGATGGGACAAAAAGAAGACCCGCACAATTATCTGCTCATGCCGGCAATAAGTGCCAATGTGGGCGGGCAAATAGGGTCGGTTGTAGCCGGGGGAATTATTTTGACTTTGGTGCCTCTGTTGGCATAAAAAGTGAGTACTTCCATTATTGAGTATGGGTATCATCCAATCAAATTATAAAACCAGTTGTTTGCCGTTCTTCGTGCATTGTAAAATGCAAAACCTGACAGCAAATAAAAAAAATACGATACAAAAAAATGACACCAATTATCGAAACCACTTTACTGATTGCAGCCATTAGCATGGCAGGTATTTTTGTGTTTATGACCGTTTTCTATCTGCTCATTTTGGCTTTAGAAAAGCTGTTTCCGTATCAAGAAGAGATCGATTCTGACATTTCCAATTTTGAATAAAAAATGCTCAAAACCAACGCTTCTTTTTGAAATACCAAATCATGCCGATTGCGATGAGCAACATCACGCTCCAAACAACAAAATAGCCGTATTTCCAATGCAGCTCGGGCAGGTTTTCAAAATTCATCCCATACACGCCCACGATAAATGTGAGCGGGATAAAAATTACCGAAAAAATAGTGAGCATACTCATGATATCATTTAGCTTGGTACTCATAGCCGAGTGATACATATTCAGCTCATCGTAAAGCATTTGTCGGTAGTAGTCCAACAAATCCACGGCTTGGTTCACGTTGTCTTGCAATTCTTTGTAGTGCGTTGTGTTTTCCTCCTTTATCAGCTCCGTTTCCAACTTCATCAATGCGTTTATCATCTCTTTCGATGGTTTTATGTGGATGCGTAAACTATTGAGCTCTTGGTTGAAAACGTGAATGGTTTGCAAATTCTCTTTGTTGGTGTTGAGGATAAGTTTCTCTTGCAGAGCCTCCACTTTCTCGCCAAACAATCCCAAAATGTAGATGTAATTATCTATTACCACGTCCAACAAGGCGAACGCCAAATAGTCGGCTCCCGATGTGCGAATTTTTGTTTTGTGTTTCCTGATTCGGTCGCGCACGGGGTCAAATACATCGCCTTTTTCTTCTTGAAAAGTAATCAGTATATTGTCCATCACAATCAGGCTCAAATTGTCCACCGATATTTTGTTCTTTTTCTCGTTAAACTCCAACATCTTGACAGATACAAAGAAACCGTTGTCAAACTCCTCCGCTTGCGCCCGCGACGATGGTTCCATCACATCCGAAAGTATATCGGCAGGAATAGCGAACGTGGTAGAAATGTCGCGGATTACATACTCGTTGTGTAGCCCGTTTATATTTATCCACGTGATGGATTCCGTATTTTTGAATTTGCTCAACTTCTCGATATTGGTGAATGAGCTTTCGCGCACCTCCTCCAAATCGAAATCGATAACCTCTATCGATACGTTTTCGGTTCGTTTTTTTCCTCTAAATTTTAGTTCGTAGGGCGAGAGTCCGATGTCTTCTTTCTTCTTGTGTGCAACGCGTGGCATAATGGCAAATATTTTTTTATTGTAGATGTTTGTGCGTCCAATTCTTTTATTGCCCAATTTCATTTGGCAACCACACAAAGATAATTATTTCTTTGCATCCGGATACAAAAATATACGTACCATTTTTTCGGCAAAAGCCATTTTCGCCTATCGGCGGACAGAAAATATGTAAAGCGAATTTTCGTTCTCTTCTGCCAATTGCTTATCTGCATCTCGTGTAGAATTTTTGCACAGGAGGAATAATGTTTTTGTGAAAAAATGTTTTATTTACCTCGTAAAAGTATATATTTGCAAAAGTATAACTATGTAACCCGTGAGTAGAGAATTATTTTGCACCTCAAAAAAGCCTTGACTCTTGACTCTTGGCTCTTAAAAAATATAAGCTGATGAAAACAATTAAATCACTATTCGTATTGCTACTTTGTAGCGTATTTACTTCCTGCGGAATTATTTCGATGGGAGGACAAAATTCGTCAAAAACTGAAAACCCCGACAACTACCGGGTAATCTTAACGTTGAAATCGGATGAGAAAGTAGAAGGGTATATCCAAAGTGGATTAAGAGATTTTGTGCAAGAAGTGCAGGTAAGTCCCACGTTGGATGGCAAAGGCAAGAAAACCTACTCGTCGGAAGAGGTAATCAGACTGGTTTATCCTGCCACTCCCCAAGACCCAACCGAATTGATTTACATAACGGCAAAAAGAAAAGAGAAACCGACAGAAAAACCTGTTTTTATGAAACTTGTTTACGACGGTAAAAATGCACAAGCACTGGAAGTACCCATCAATAGCTTCACCAGAACGCCAACTACTGGCATGCAGGGCAAATTTTCTACCGGAACCCGATTTTATTATTTAATTAAAAAAGAGGGCATAGCCAACTATTATTGGTATGCAGAACCCGGAGCAAATTCAATTGTTGGTGGAAAAAGAGGTCTTAAAAAGCTATTTAAAGATTATCCATCGGTTCTGAAAGGATTGGACGATAAGAGTATAAATATGAAAAAAGATCCTGCCGAGGTGGTGCGTTTGTTGGATAAAGATTTGGGGAGCAAATAGGGAAAATAACTTTCTCAAAATCAAATTAAAATCCCCCTAAAAACTTTGCCAAGAAATAAAAAACACTATCTTTGCAAAACTTGATGTTTGCACACGGGAGCATCCCGAAAGTTAAAAATAGAGTGAGGCACGCATCGGGATGATCCCGAAAGCAGAAAACAAAAGGATGCACCCAACGGGATGACCCCGAACGCAGAAAACATACGACTTGACCCATCGGGATGACCCCGATGACGGAAAGCACAATGAAACGTCCATCGGGATGACCCCGAACGGTCGATACACAAGGAAGGAGCAATCGGAATAACCCCGATCGGCTCAATGAACGAAAAAATGATGTTTAATTTTTAATTGAAAAACCAATGAAACGATTAGATGCCCGTGCCCGTACCACCGAAGTGGACGACACATCAGACCGCCTGCTTGTACTCTACAAGAGTGAACCAACCTTGGCGAAAGACGTATTTCTGACCCCGCTTTTCGACGAAATACAAAAACTGTCGGACCAGATTACCGAAGCCATCAAGCGCGACCGCGTACTCTCCGAAATGGAAGACGCCGACGCCCAAGTAGAAACCGCCCTAAGCACACTCAACGACGTGCTCAAAGGCTATCGAGCCGTACCTCTCAAGCAATACAGCACGGCAGGAAAAGCTCTGTATGACGTGATGGAGAAATACAAATTGAAAATTCTCCGCCTCAATTATGCCGACCAATCGTCCAACATCGAAGCCCTGCTCATGGACTTGTCGGCCTCGGCACTCAAACCGCACATCGATGCCCTGCCCGGCGTTTCCGAAACCATTGCCAACCTGCGCGCCACGCAAACAAGTTTTACCGCCAAACGAGTGGCATACGATAAAGCCGTGGCACTCAATGCCCAAGGCGCATCGGCAAGCGAGTTGAAAAAGCCGCTGCTGGAACTCATTAACGCGCGGCTTGTACCTTTTCTCAAGGTAAGCAAAATGGTCAATCCCGCCACTTACACCCATTTTGCCGATGCCGTGGCACAAGTTATTGAAAGTACCAACGTTACCATCCGTCGCCGCGGTGCAAAAAATACCGAAGCCCCGGCAGAAGAAGGACAGTAAGATGAATTTTTAACATTGCCAAAGTTGGAAGGCTTTGGCAATGTTTTTTTTACCATCTTGCTCATAATTGCAAGGTACGAGAAAAAACTTCGCAATACACAAACCCGATTAGTGAAACTTTTGTATATTTGAGGCATTGAAATAAAAAACATCAAACAAACGCCACTATGAACAAATTCTTACTATTACTACTCGCAACCACGTTCTCTATTTCGGTTGTATCTCAAGAAATGTCTTTGAAAGAACAGGCTTTGGCGAAATTTAAATCAGAACATTATCACGATGCTATCAGTTTACTCGAACAAGCATTAAAACAATCTCCCAACGATGCCGAAATTTATTATTATTTGGGTTGGTTTAATCATTATAACGCTTATGATAGCCGACCTTTAAAGGGTTATAATTATGATTATTCGGATCAAATATTTAAATATTTAGATAAAGCCATTGAGTTAAACCCAAATTACGGAGATGCGAGATACTTTTATTCGGCAGAATGCGGTTCACGTGCCATGTATGAAATGCAAAAGAAAAATGCCGAGAATGTGAAATACTATTATGAACTTGCTTTCAAAAAAGGAGGTTTCCCTGATTGGTTAATAGAATATGGTAAAAACTGTTTGTCGAGCTGCAATGAAAATGCTATCTTTTTTGTAGGTGGAGATGCCGATTTTAATGTTTGTTCATATCTGCAAATCTGCAAAAAATTTAGAACGGATGTTACACTAATTCCACTTGGCTATCTCGATAGACCTTGGTTCGTGAATTACCTTAAAAATGGATTTGATAATGTAGCTCAAAAAATAAATTTATCTCTTACAGAAAATCAAATAATGAACATTCGTCCATTTAAATGGCGTGAAACGGATGTGTTTATTAATATCTCTCCAACAGACAGATTAAAATATGGTTTGACAGAAGATTCTAAAATGCAATGGACGGTTGCCCCCGATATGCAATCGTGGAGAATGCACTCAAAAATTGAAGGAGAAGAAGCTGCAAGAAGAACATTTTTGAGCCCGCAACGTGCCATTCTTTTGCAAATAATTGAAGATAATTTTGCAGAACGTCCCATTTATTTTACGAATGCCGCAGAGGCTACTTTCTATGGAGGGCTTAATGAGTATTTTCAAAATTGTGGACTTATTTCTATGCTGATGCCCATAAAAACAAAAGACACAAAATATCAGGTTGATGCGTTGAAACTTGAGCAATTATTCCAGCCGGAAAACTTTACTCACTTTGCACATGTAAAAGAAAATGATTTTCCCCGCATATCACGAATTGTGATTTATGGTTATCCTTCCGCTGTTATAGAATTGGCAAATTATTACCTTTCTTCAAATATGGATAATAATCTACAGCAATTAATTGATTTTTATAGAAATCATCTCATAATTGGATATAATAAAGAGTATGAACAGCTAATATTAAATGAGTTGGAAAATCTCAAATAGTTCACATCTGTAATCTATTTAATAACGCTCTATTCAGTTTGTTACAAGTAGTAATTCTTTGGTGAAGTTAAAAACTTCGTTTTCCCATAAATCAAATCGGGTTGCAAAATTTCTTCTGCAACCCGTTTCTCTATATATAAAGGAGTATTTTGATTAGAAAATCCCAAATCCGAATTCCCTAATCCTCAATCTCCAATCGCATCACTCATCCATCAACACCTGCATAATTTCGCAAGCCGATTTCGTTACCGAGCTTCCCGGTCCAAAAATGGCGGCTACGCCGGCTTTGTACAGATAATCGTAGTCTTGCGCGGGAATTACTCCACCGGCAATAACCACGATGTCGGGACGACCCAAACGTTTCAACTCTTCAATTACTTGCGGAACCAACGTTTTGTGTCCGGCAGCCAACGATGAAACGCCCAGCACGTGCACGTCGTTTTCTACAGCCTGACGAGCAGCCTCTTGTGGTGTTTGGAAAAGCGGACCCATATCTACGTCGAAACCGCAATCGGCATAACCCGTTGCTACTACTTTCGCGCCGCGGTCGTGTCCGTCCTGACCCATTTTGGCAACCATGATTCTTGGTCTGCGACCTTCTTTTTGAGCAAATTTATCGGTAAGCTCACGCGCTTTTTCGAGCGTTGCGTCTGATTTTGATTCTGATGAATACACGCCTGATATTGTTCTGATTACTGCATTATAACGTCCTACAATTTTTTCGCAGGCGTCAGATATTTCTCCCAAGGATGCACGCAAACGCGCTGCTTCTACGGCAAGTTCCAACAAGTTTCCTTCTTTGGTTTCCACGCATTTGGTAATGGCTTCGAGTGCTTTTTGCACGGCCTCGTTGTCGCGACCGGCACGCAGTTGAGCCAAACGTTCGGTTTGTTGCTTGCGCACTTCGGTATTGTCCACTTCGAGAATGTCGATTGGGTCTTCGTGTTCCAAACGGTAGCGGTTTACACCGATAATTGCCTGAACACCTGAGTCGATGCGAGCTTGTGTGCGAGCTGCAGCTTCCTCGATACGCATTTTAGGAATACCGGTTTCGATGGCTTTTGCCATACCGCCCAGTTTTTCTACTTCTTGGATAAGGTTCCATGCTTTGTCCACCAACTCTTGCGTGAGCGATTCAACAAAGTAAGAGCCCGCCCATGGGTCAACTTGTTTGGTGATGTGCGTCTCTTCTTGGATATAAATTTGCGTGTTTCTGGCAATACGTGCCGAGAAATCGGTTGGCAAAGCGATGGCTTCGTCCAACGCGTTGGTGTGCAACGATTGGGTGTGTCCCAAGGCGGCAGCCATGGCTTCTACGCAAGTACGTCCCACGTTGTTGAAGGGGTCTTGCTCGGTAAGCGACCAACCCGATGTTTGCGAGTGTGTACGCAATGCCATCGATTTGGGGTTTTTCGCGCCCATGCTTTTCACAATTTTTGCCCACAACAAACGTGCCGCACGCATTTTTGCAATCTCCATGAAGTGGTTCATCCCAATTGCCCAGAAGAACGACAAGCGAGGTGCAAAAGCATCGATATCTATTCCGGCGTTGATACCGGCGCGTAGGTATTCGATACCGTCCGCCAAAGTGTATGCCAACTCGATGTCGGCGGTAGCTCCGGCTTCTTGCATGTGGTATCCCGAAATAGAGATGGAGTTGAACTTCGGCATTTTTTGCGAAGTAAACTCAAAAATATCGGCGATGATTTTCATCGAGAATTCGGGCGGATAGATATAGGTATTACGCACCATAAATTCTTTCAGAATATCGTTCTGGATGGTTCCTGCCATTTCGTCCAAGTTGGCTCCTTGCTCTTGTGCGGCAACAATGTAGAATGCCAACACGGGCAGTACGGCGCCGTTCATTGTCATAGAAACAGACATTTTATTGAGAGGAATACCGTCGAACAATACTTTCATATCTTCTACCGAGCAGATTGATACACCAGCTTTACCTACGTCGCCCACCACACGTTCGTTGTCGGCATCGTAGCCGCGGTGCGTGGGAAGGTCGAAGGCTACGGACAAACCTTTTTGTCCCGATGCCAAGTTACGACGATAAAACGCGTTCGATTCTTCGGCGGTAGAAAATCCGGCATATTGGCGGATAGTCCACGGACGCATCACGTACATGGTTGAATACGGTCCGCGCAAGTAGGGCGCAACGCCGGCGGCATAGTTGAGATGTTCCATGCCTTCGAGGTCTTCTTTCGTATAGACCGGTTTCACGGGGATTTGCTCCGGCGTGAGCCAATCGGCTTTAATTTCGTTTTTTTCAGCCCACTCGGCAACATTGGCGGGGGCAAAGCCGTCGGATTTGATGTTTATATTTTTGAAATTTGGTTTCATTTTTTCTTTTAGATTTTTAGATGGATAGACGATTAGACCGCTTCGCTTTTAGACAATTAGACTTTCAAACTGTTTTTGAACGCGAGAATCATTTTTTGTAACTCTCCAAGTTTATTGATGTTGTCGTTTAAGATTTCTATGTCGATATATTCCAAATTGTAGGCGATGATAACGGCAGATTCGAGTTCATACGAAGAGCCGATTGCCATTTCGAGAAAACGAGCGAAATCTTTGTTACTTGACTTGGCAGAACCTTCGGCAATGTTGAGAGGGATGGATGTGGCAGCACGCCTTGTTTGAGACGATAGCCCGAAAATTTCGTGTTTCGGATATTTCCTTGTAAGCAAATAAATCTCGGTTACGAAATCCATCGATTTTTTCCATATCTCCAATTTCCTAAAATTATGCATCCGGTCAAGTCTATAAGTCTATTAGTCCATCAGTCTTTTTGTCTTATAAAAGCTTATTATTAAACTCCTTCAGCGTTTCCAACACATTGCTGCGAACGTTTATAAAGTTCTCAATGCCTTGTGCTTTCAGTTCGTCCATGCAAGCGGGTGCGCCTGCTACTACAAATTGTTCTTTCGCGCCTTTCAACAGGTTGAATGCTTCGGGTGCAAAAGTAGCGTATTCGTCATCACTCGAGCAAAGTACAATAATGTTTGCACCTTTTTCGCGAGCTGCTTTTATTCCTTCTTCTACCGTGTTGAAACCCAAATTGTCGATGATTTGGTAACCGGCGCAAGCGAAGAAGTTGCTGGAGAATTGTGAACGAGCCAAACGCATTGCCAAATTTCCGATGGTAAGCATAAACACTTTGGGTGTTTTGCCACTGCGCTCGGTTTGCAAGCGAAGTTCGTTGAAGGCGTCTGCCAAACGACGATTGCTCAGTTTTTTCAACGGAGTTTCTTGTTTGTCGTTGCTGCCGCATCCACAGCCGCAAGCTTCTTTGTCTTGGATTTTGGCGTCCATTATTTCTGTGAAATTGGGGAATTGATTGGTTCCCAACAGAATTTCGCGACGTTTGGCAACGGCATCATAGCGAGCATCGCCCGATTTGTTGATGGCGTCTTGTACCGTTCCGGCTTTCAGCGCGTTGTAGAATCCTACTTCTTCGGTTTCCAAGAATAGATTCCATGCTTGTTCGGCGATGGCAACGGTGAGCGATTCGATGTAGTACGAACCCGATGCCGGGTCGGTTATTTTATCAAAATGCGACTCTTCTTTCAACAGCAATTGTTGATTTACTGCGATGCGTTCTGCAAATTCGGTAGGAGTTTCAAAAGCTTCGTCAAACGGGCGCACGGTGAGCGAATCTACCGCTGCAAGTGTTGCCGACATGGCTTCTGTTTGTGTACGCAACATATTTACGTAGGGGTCGAAAAGCGACTGGTTGAAACGCGAAGTTGTTGCGTGGATATTCATTTTTGCTGCGCAAAGGCAAGTGCCGTCGGCTGCCGTGTTGTCGCAGTCGATGTAGGGAGGGCAAGGTGGTTTGTAAGCATTTACTATCTCGGCCCACAACCAGCGTGCAGCGCGGAATTTGGCAATTTCCATGAAGTAATTGGAACCAACACCAAATTCAAATTTAATTTTTTTGGCGGCTATTGCCGGCTCAATTCCGTTTTCGATGAGTTTCGACAGTACTTGGTTGCCGTAAGACAAGCTGTAGCCCAACTCTTGGTAACTGTATGCGCCGGCATCGCTCATGCGGTTTCCGGTGATGGAGATGGCGCGATAGCGGGGTAGCGGAGCCATGATTTTTACAATCTCTACCGCTTTTTCTACCCATTGGGGTTCGTCCATTCCTTTTTTCAAAATCTTGCGGAATGGGTCAAATTCTATCGAACCAAAACATTCCATGATGTTCAGATTTTGCGATTTCACGTACTCTACCACCAGTTTTGCCAAATCGATGGTGCGCGAAATGCAGGTTCTGAAATTTAGTTCTACCTTGTCGGGAGCAATTCCGTTGAGCAGAACGGCCAAGTTTTCGGCGGAAAGTTCGTTTTTCGGTAGGCTGAAACCAAACGACGTTACACCTTTTTCCAAAAGTGTGCGCGCTTTTTTGTTGGCTTCGGCAAAGTTTTTCACATCAATTTCCTGACGTACGTACCAAACGTTGTCTTTTCGGGTGCTGCGCAGATAAGGAAACTGTCCGGGCAGGTTGTCTGCCAAACGCAATCCTTCGATATCTTCGGCGCGATAGAAGGGATTTACATTAAAACCTTCGTTTGTTTTCCATACCAGTTTCTTTTGGAAGTCAGCCCCTTTCAGGTCTTTGGTAATAACTTCCATCCACTTTTCGGTGGAAACAGGCGGAAAATCTGTAAAAAGTTTTTCTCTCTGATTACTCATAATTTATTTCTATTTATTATTTTGAGGTTCTTTTTATTCACGGTTGCAATAAGAGCAGCAAAATTACGATAAATTGTTCGTTTTTAAAAGAGATTGTATGAGTAAAGTTGATTGATTTTAACGGCTTTTGATATTTATGGCTGTTTTGACGAAAAAAGTGTCGTTTTTGAATGCCTTTTTTCGTTATTCTTCTTGATGTGAACTGTTTTGTTATCGCATTTCGTGATCGCCGGGTGCGATGTATCCGTTGGAAATGCAGTAAAAGGTGAGTCCCGAAACGGTTTTAATTCCGGTTTTGGCAATGATGTTTTTTCGGTGCGTGAGCACGGTGTTGAGGCTGATATTCAGTTTGTCGGCTATCACTTTGTTGATGTTTCCTTCCGAAATTAGTTTCAACACTTCTATTTCGCGCTTGGATAGGGTTTCGGTTTTGCCTTTGGTGGTGTGGTTTTCTTCGGATGTTTGTTGTTGCAGGTGGCTGATATCTTTCGAGTCTAACTCGTTTAGTTTGGGGTTCAATATTTTTTTCTGGAGGCGGTTGTGTACAATCAAATCTTTCTCGAGACTGTGTATCGAAAAGATGACGGCGTAGCACAAGTTTTGGTTGTATTTGCCCGAAACGTGTTTGATAAGAATGGTTTTTAAGTCGTGCAGAAGCTCGTCGGGAAATGCCAAATTGGGGCTGATGCCGTTTTGCAAATGCGCGGTCAGTTGTTTCTTAAACTCCTCGAACACTTGGCGCAGCACGCCCAATTCCCGATTTTCGGAACCGCTGAGGGCGATAAATGCATTCAAGTGCTTTTCGATATTGGGGACCAATTCTTGCACGTAATTTTCTACTGTATGTTTAAAATAATCGGCTATGAGCGTGGCATCAAATAGGGCGAGGTTTTTATCGGGCACGTAGCTCTCGTGCAGATACACGTTGAGCACGGTGAGGATAAAATTGGCATTCAGCAAATTCTCATCGCACAACTGGCGGATGGTCTTGTCGCCCACACCCAGCCTTATCCCAAATCGGTTAAGCACTGGGATGAGTTCGTTGTGTTGGGCAAGCACGTCTGCCAGAACGGTATCGAGTTGAATTTGTTGCACGAGCAAGTGGTTTTTGGGACTTCGCCTGTTTTGTTATTTAAGTGTAGCTTTGTACGTTTTGTTCCTTTTGTATTCTTGAAAAAAATGACGGAAGGTATCCATCGGATGCAAAAACAACATGCGGGGACCGGCGTAGCGCATCACGATTCTAATTTTTTGGCGCATATCGCTTTTGTAGCAATGTATGGTACACGATTCGCATGTAGGTTTTTGCTCCCCGTAGGGACAGTTTTCTAAACGCTTCATCGCGTATTCGCTTAGCGCAACGCAATCGGTACACAAACCGCAAGGCGTGCTGTGATGCGCTTTGCAATAGATTTGTATCATCGTGTTCACCACTTTTTTTTCTCCGTCGTTCATACGTTTCTCTAAAAAGGAGCGTAAAATTAGCAATTTTATAGCTCTCTACCAAAAAAAAGTTGTGTTGGAAAGAAAAACAAAAAACAAACCAGATTGTTTCATTCTTCTTTTCTTAGGAAAAATTATTCTGTTCGGTTTTGTATTCTGTTCGATAATAATTTGTACTTTTATCGATATTTTTTCTGATAAAAAACGAATCGACTGAAATTCTGATTATGGCAGGTATCTATATACATATCCCTTTTTGTAAAACTCGCTGCATCTATTGCGATTTTTTTAGCACCACCGACGAGGCAAAGATGGATGTTTTTACCGATGCCCTTTGTCGGGAAATCGAGTTGCGAAAAGGGGAAATAACCGAAACGGTTGAAACCATTTATTGGGGTGGAGGCACACCTTCGCGATTGCAACAACGCCATTTTTCGCAAATATTTGACGCGCTTTCTCGGCATTTTCGTGTGGCGGCGAATGCCGAAATTACGGTGGAAGCCAATCCTGACGACTTGTCGGATGCATATATTCAGATGCTTGCAAAGCTGCCGTTTAATCGGTTGAGTGTTGGGATACAAAGTTTTGATGATGCTGAGTTGGCTTTCTTGAACCGACGCCATTCGGCTCAACAAGCCGTGCAAGCCGTAGGAAAATGCCAACAAGCCGGATTCAAAAATATCAGTATCGATTTGATGTATGGACTGCCAAACCAAACGATGGAAACGTGGCAAACCAATCTGCAAACGGCAATAAATCTGAATATTCAGCATATTTCGGCATATCATCTCATTTATGAGGAGAAAACCCGATTACATTCGCTACTCATGCAAAACCAAATTTGTCCCGTTTCGGATGAGTTGAGCGTGGAGATGTTTTCTACACTCATATCTACCTTGGCTAAACACGGATTTGAGCATTACGAAATTTCCAATTTTGCCCGAAACAAACTCTACTCCAAGCACAATACATCTTATTGGCAAAATAAAGTTTACGCCGGTTTTGGTCCATCGGCACACTCTTTTGATGGGGCAAATCGTTCGTGGAACGACTCTTCATTGTCTGGCTATTTGCGGTTGTTGGATGGAGAATTACCGTTGAGGGAAGTGGAGCGATTATCTTCTTCACAGCGATACAACGAGTTTATTCTTACCGGATTGCGCACAATTTGGGGCGTAGATTTGCAGCAGTTGAAACGCGATTTTGGAGATGATATGTATCGGTTTTGTCTCGAGAACGCGCAAAAATATATCGACCAACAATTACTCACCTTACAAAACGACACCCTTAAACTGAGTAATGACGGCATTTTTATTTCGGACGGCATCATGAGCGATTTGATGTGGGTGTAATGGTTTTTTCTCAAAAAAAATAGAGGCTGTTTTTTTATCGACAGCCTCTATTTTTAGACAAAAAGTTCAGTTAGAACCGATGTTTTTTACTTTACCACAATCTTTCTTGTAACCACAGAATCGGCTGTTTTCACTCTGACGAAATACACGCCGGCAGGCAAATCCTGTATATCTGCTCGTACGGAATTACTTGCTGTTTTTTTTATGGATTTTACCACTTTTCCCGATACTGCAATTATTTCCACCTGTTTGATGTTTTCCGAAAGTTGAATTTGAATGAAATCTGTTGCCGGCGAAGGGAAAATCTTTAAATCGTTTTGCAACGAAATATTATCTACAGATGTGTAATCTTTGCTGAAAACAGCAAATCTGTCTAAAGCAAACAAGCCGCTGTTTTCCAGTGTGTTCGCTATATTTTCTCGGATGGCGATAAAAATATTTTTGGATGCGTAGTCAGACAACGAAAATTTATAGCGTTTCCATTCGTTTGGAATCAGTTCGGTTGACGAAATAGTGGCCATTGTTTGGAAGCTGGACAAATTGGTGTCGGTTTCAGAAACTTTCACTTCCAACAAATCGGTTTGCGGACCATAATATTGTAGATAGAACGAGAGAGTATCGTTTGTCGAAATGCTGAACTGTGGCGAAACCAACCATTGGTCGGATACCGCATCGCCATAAGGCATTCCCAAGAACGAAGCATCTTCCGAATTGCAGAGCGCAACCTGTTCACCACCGCCCCCGGGCGTGGATGTGAAAATTACGGTATAATCTACTTGAAATGGTGTACCTGATTTTGCAGTAATCCAACCTGTGCCAACATCGGTTGCTTTTTTCGATTCCCAACAGGGAGGAAGCGAGAAGAGAATGTTTTGCTCGAAACTTTCTTCGTAAAATTCACCCGGCACAATTGTCTGACAATCTGTTCCATGACCAAACAATCGGATGGGTAAATCGCCGCCATTGGTGCGGATAATTGCCGTTTTTGTAACTTCGCCAGCCTCGGCTGGGTTGAAACTAATGGTGAAGCTATAGCTGTCGCCCGCGCTTAGGTTGATGTCGCCCGGCACAAGCGTGGTAGCGAAACCCTGATCGAAGCCAATTAATTCAGAGCAAGTTAATTTCTCTGTACCAACGTTAGTTAATTCAAAGGTTTGCGAAGTAACCGTGTTGTTCACGGTAACGTAATTGCGTTCCAAAATAAATCGGGATAACAATAAGCTTCGGCTCCGGTAGGTACTGGACCAAACATGGCACGGATATTCCAGTTGAAATTCATTAATTCCGGGTCAAATTCAATGATATGAAACCATTCATCGCCGTCGTAATACCAATTGGCGTTATTGTTATGAGGCCCGTTGTCTGAACCGATAACCACCGCAGATTGTGTCATTTCTACTTCGTAGCCAACGTACAATCCATTTTCGTGAGCCAACATTAGGATGGGCTTGTTAAAATGAATGTAGTTCCAACCTCCTTTTGCCACAAAAGCTTGGCTGTGGATTTCGGTAGCATTGGAGTGGTCTGTAGATACGAACGCGCGCGTGCGAGTAACGTTTGTCAGCTCATCTCCATTGATGTACATTTTGATACCCAACAAAGCTCTGTCTTTCAAATTGTGGGCAGCGATGAGGCTGTCAGGGAGATAGATGGCAGCACCGCATTTGCTGTTAGCACCCACAAATCCGGCAGTATCTTCCAAGTCATAATACAACGAATCGATAATTGCCGGCGGATATTTTATTTGCCGGTCAAATCGATTGGTTTGCTTCGAATCCGATTTTTGAAAAAAAATCTCACGTGAATTTTTTTGTCCCGAAATAGTTGTCGAGAACAATAGAAAACAAATTACTACTATGTAATTCATTCTCAACTGAATTGATTCTGATTTCATGAATAAATGATTAATTGGGTCGTTTCTAATACTGTGATTCATAATCGGAAACAGAAACGATAGATGCTTCCGATTATATTAATTAAAACCACTGTAAGATGTAATTTATTACATAAAACTCAAAAAAAATGCGCAATTTATATTTTTTTATATAAATAAATAATTATCTTTACACGGTCGATTGCAAAACAAGATTTGTACTTGCACTCTTTTTTCAAGGATTTCTAAAATATTGGGGTTATGAAAAGGACAATCTTATTAACATTTATTTTTGTATGCGCATCTGTTTTTGCGCAAACAAACGAAACAACCGATTCCCAACCGGTTTGGAAAATGACGGCTAATATTCAGTATGTTACACAACATTTTTGGCGCGGACTTGGTGCAGGTCCACTTTTTGGCGATGCTCCGGCTTTTGAACCTAGTGTATCTTTATCGAGCTCTCGGTGGAACATGGGTGTTTTTGCCGGCGGTTCTTTCGACGGAGTTTACAAAACCGTGATGCCATGGATTTCGTATTCACCGGTAAAAAATTTGTGGATTGGCGTATGGGATATGTATTCGCCCGGAAAAAAACTGTGGACAAGCGAAGCAAAACCGTTCGATTTTGGACTCACTACCTCCAATCATTTCGTGGATTTGGTGGTTTCGTACCAATTGCCGTGGGTGCCGTTATCGATGAAGTGGGCAACAATTTTTGCCGGCAGAGACCCCAATGCCGATGGCAAACGCAACTATACCTCTTATGCCGAATTGTCTTACCTGCAACGCTGGGGCAATTTTAGCGCGTGGGGCGGAATAGGTGTAACTCCGTGGAAAGGATTGTATCACGGTAAAAAAGGCGGTGTCAACAATTTGGAATTGAAACTGCAATACAATTTCAACTTATACAAACCCGTTACACTGCCTGTGTTTACTAAGATTGCTTACAATCCTCTTGCCGATAAATTTCATTTCGTAGTGGGAGCCAACTTGTTGATACCCTATACTTTTTAGCGAAAGCATTCATTTTAACTTAGTTTTTTCAATATAATTACAATTACAGATATGGAAACAATGCAATACAAAGGAAACGATAGAGTACTGTTGGGTTTTATCCTTTCGGTTCTGACATTTTGGCTATTTGCCAACTCTATGATGAATGTGTCGCCCCTGATGACCGAACAATTGGGCGTAACCTCCAACACCATGAATATGGCTGTATCTATTGCCGCGCTCTTTTCGGGCGTTTTTGTAGTGGTTTTTGGTGGATTGGCAGATAGCATTGGGCGGGTGAAAATTTTGCGAATCGGTATCTATTTGGCTATCATCGGTTCGTTGCTTATCGCTTTCACACCAAAAGGTGCTATGGCTCAGCCTCTTTTACTGCTGGGACGTGCCTTGCAAGGGTTTTCTGCCGCTTGCGTGATGCCCACCAGTTTGGGATTGGTGAAGCTGTATTGGGACGGTGCCGAACGCCAACGTGCCGTGAGCTATTGGTCCATAGGTACTTTTGGCGGCTCGGGTTTGTCATCGCTTTTTGGTGG